>DAHXMM010000023.1:0-78709 GCA_027371715.1 Elusimicrobiota bacterium
CTTTTTTATGATGACGGCGATTGCAAACGAATTGCACCTAGGAAGATTCTAGCAAAAATCTTAAAACCCAGCGGGCGATGGGAATCGAACCCACGTCCGAAGCTTGGGAAGCTTCTATTCTACCATTGAACTACGCCCGCGTATCGGACAACTTCATTCTATCTCTTTATCGGCGCAGGATGCAAAAGTGATTTTCTTTTTAAATTAAAGCAGGCGTTGATGGAGGAAATAATTTTATTTCCTCCAAGTGGCATCTTGTGCGCAATCAACCAGGTATCCGCATAAAGGCCTAGAGGTTTGGGATGAAGTTTTTTTAAGCGTCCGCGCTGGAGATCTTCTTTGATATTTAAGGGGTTGATGGCGACAATGCCGTCTCCCTCAAGAGCCATGGCGCGAATGAGTTCAGGGTCTTCGACTTCGACTTTAATTTGGGGCGTAATCCGCATTTTTTTTAGCCAGCTTTCCAATTGAAGGCGGATGGGATTTCCGGGAGCGCGCAATAGAAAAGGAGCTTCTTTAAGAACTTGAGGGAAAGAAGGACGTTTGGTCCTTAGCGAATGGGCGGCGACAAAATAAACGGGAGATCGCGAGAGAAGCGCGCTCTTATATAAGGAAAGAGGCTCCGGATTTAGGTTTGAGTCGCAGATGGCCAGATCAATTTGACGGCGTTCCAATTTTTGCCTTAGTTCTTCCCAGGAATGAGAAGAAATTCGCAAAAAGACGTCGGGGATTTTCTCCTCAATGACGCGCTTAATTCTGAGAATTTCGTGTGGAGCGACGGAAAAAGACGTTCCTATCTTGAGGGTCGCAAGAGATGATTTTTTGTCGATGATGGGAGAGAGAACGTCTTCCATGCGGGAAAACACCTCTTGGCAGGACTCAAAAATTCTAAGTCCTTCCGGGGTTAAGCCCATGCCGCTTCTTTTGCGATGGAAAAGTTTGGCGTTTAGCTTTTGTTCCAGGGATTTAATCTTGACGCTTAAGGTTGGTTGCGTGAGCCCGCATTCCTTGGATGCCGCCGTCAGGCTTCCCGTTTGAGCGGTTTTAAAGAAATAGTAGAGAAGATTGTGCTGGTCTATATTCATATTTATAATCCAATAGTATTATAGAAAAATATTATATTTACAATGTTTTAGGATTTATGTTGAAATGATTGGGATGGGGGTTTTATGATCTGGGTCATAAAGAAAAAATGGTTGTTTCTTAGTCTCGTTTTCGGACTTTTTTCGCTTTCCGAGTCGTTTGCCGCGACTTTTGAAAAGCCGCTCAATGTGAAGGATGTTTTGATTTTAGCCGAGGACTATAGCCCGGATTTGAGAGTCGCGCGTCAACGCGAAATCGAAGCCGAAAAAAACATTCATATCCAAGAGGCTTATCTCTATCCCACTTTGGACGCGGGAGGCGTGGCGACAACGGGTTTTCCCGGGTTTAACAATCAAATGTCGATTTCCGGGCCTGGTTACAACAATGACTTGGGCGCTCAAGGGATGTATGCTTCGCCCTATGCCGAGACGCCGGCCGGAGGCCTGACCTCCCAGTTGGATGTCGTGGATCTCAAAATTCCTTTTCGCATTAGGCAAGCCAAAGCCCTTTATCAAGCGGAAAAAGCCCGAACTGAGATCGTTCGCTATCAGGTGGATTGGAGCGCGCTTAAATTTTATTTTCATTCCGTTCGGGATATCGGCCTTCAAAGAGTTTGGGATGAGATTCTTCAGGTAAAGACCGAGCCAGTTTCTCGCGAAGTGATTCATTTTGTTAATCGAGGCCAACACAACATGGCTGACGAACTCTTGATTCGCGATATGGTCGAGGAAGCGCGGCTAGAAAAAGAAGCTTATCATGCGCTCTATGGCCAGGCCATTGCGAAGTTGGGCATTTATATAGGAAAAGATTCGACGGATTTGGCGGTCGCGGACCCTTCCTCTTTGAGCGAGGACGTCTTGACCGTTTTAACCTCGACTTCGGTGAGCGCCTATATTTCGCAAGCCGAGTTTCATTCGACCAGCGCTCATGAGTTTCTTTCTTCGAGAAAAGCCGAGAATTACCCGCGCGTAACCGCGAAAGCAAGCATCGGCGGCGCGACCGGCGCCAGATTCGTGGGAACTCAGGATTATGCCGCCGGCGTTGGGGTCAGCGTTCCTATTTTCGAAGGTTTTGGAATTGAAAGCCGGATCGAGCAGGCCAAGGCGCGGGCGAAAGAGAAAGATGAGGCGGTTGACTCTCTTAAACTTTTCGTCGCGGTCGCCAATAAGACTTATGATGAACGGATTGCCTATGATAGCGCGCAGCTTAAATATCTTGATCGCGAACTCAAAACCGATATCGCGGCCTATAACGTTTCTCTTCATCGCTACTTAACCTACGTCGGTCCCTTGGTGGACGTGCGGGAAGCGATTCGAGATTTGGAGCGCGTCGAGACTCAAATTGTTGATGATAAAACTGATTTACTCTTGGCGTTAACTTCTAAAGTGATCCTCAACGGCGGGGAGGTGCGAAAATAATGGGAATTGTCGATCTCTCTTTAAGACGTCCGGTGACGATTGTCATCATCGTCTTATCCGTTCTTTTAGCCGCGGCGGGCGTGATTAGGGATATGCGCCGGGACATTCTCCCGGATTTGGGTCTCAACACTATTTATGTCGCCGAACCCTTCGGCGGCATGACGCCGGCCCAAATGGAAGGATATCTCACTTACCGTTATGAACAGTTTTTCCTTTATTTGACGGGCCTTAAGAGCATGGAATCTCATTCCGCGCAAGGAATCTCCGTGGTTAAGCTGACTTTTACGGGAAATACCGATATGACGCAAGCAATGGGAGAAGTCATCGCTTATGCGTCCAGAGCCCGCGCTTTCATGCCTCCGGGAACATTTCCCCCCTTTATTTTGCGCTTTGACGCCAGCGACCTCCCTGTTGGAGATTTAGTTTTTGAATCCAAGAATGAACCGCTGAGCCGATTGGTAGACTTAGCTTTCAACCGCGTTCGACCGATGTTCGGCGATTTGCCGGGGGTTATGGCCCCGGCGCCATTTGGAGCGAGCCCGCGCACGATTGTCGTTGAGATGAACGAGAAAAAAATGCGGGAATACGACGTTTCTCCCGAGGATGTCGCGCGCGCGGTGACCAGCGGAAACGTCATCGTCCCTTCTGGGAACATGGATATGGGAACGAAATATCCTTTGATTCCGATTAACTCTCCGGTCACCGATATCCAGACTTTAGGCGACATTCCCGTTCGTTTAGGAACCTATCCAACCGTGTTTGTTAAAGATATCGCAAAAATTAGGGACACGACCGATATTCCGACCGGTTACGCTTTAGTCAACGGAGAACGTTCCGTTTATATTCCAATTGCCAAGCATTCGGACGCTTCGACGCTGAAGGTGGTTGATGAGATTAAAGCCAATTTAGGGCGTTTTCGCGAGGTTTTGCCGAAAGATATTAAACTTAGCTATGCTTTCGACCAATCGGGATATGTCAAACGCGCGATTGGGTCCTTGGCTTTTGAAGGCGGGTTGGGGGCTCTCTTAACAAGTCTCATGGTTCTTTTGTTTCTTCAAGATTGGCGCTCGGCCTTGATTGTCGCGGTCATTATTCCTATTTCTCTTGCCTTTGCGGTGGTTCTCCTCTATTTAATGAAGCAGACGGTCAATATCATGACCTTGGGCGGGCTGGCCTTGGCCGTCGGAATCCTGGTTGATGAATGTACCGTGACCATTGAAAATATTCACTCCCATTTGGACAAGGGCAAACCCATCGCGCGCGCAAGCCTCAGCGGAACGACGGAAGTTCTCTTTCCCAATTTCTTGGCTGTCTTGTGCGTTCTGGCCGTTTTCATTCCGTCTTTCGTCATGAAAGGCGTGGCGGGGCATCTCTTTTTACCGCTTTCAGTCGCAGTTGGATCGGGAATGATTGGATCCTATATTTTTTCATCTACGCTTGCTCCTATTTTGTCGACCTGGCTTATTAAATCCCACGGACATGGAGAAACTAAAGAAGCTTCAAAAGGCTTTAGTTTCGATAAGATCCGCAACGGGTATCGCAAATTTCTTGAAAATATCTTGATGCCTTGGCGAGGGCTGGTCTTAATGGCCTATTTTGTTGCGGCGGGGCTCTTTTTATTCTTTGGGTTTAAGCGCTTGGGCCTCGAGATTTTTCCCCAGGTTGACACCGGAGAATTTAGAATGGTCGTGCGTTGCCCCACGGGTTCAACCATCGAATACACGGAAAAGATAACGAAACAAGCGATGGACATCATTAAAAAAGATGTCGGCGCAAAGAACGTCAAAATTTGGATTGGGCTTGTGGGAATGCAGACGCCCGATTACGCGCTCAATAATATTTATCAGTACTCTCCGGGTCCCGAGATGGGGTATATTGACATCGCCTTGCGCGAACATTCGGGAGTCAAGGTCTTTGATTTGGAGGAAAAGTTACGACAACAATTTAAAGAACTCATTCCCGATACCAGGTTTTCTTTCGAACCCAATGACATTTTAGACGTAGCCATGAGTTTGGGAGAACCTAAGCCTGTCGGCGTTTCTGTCTCGGGCCCTTTCTTTAATCGCGATATCAGCTACGCCAAGAAAATCAAGGCGGCGATGGAAAAGATTCCTTATTTAAAGGATATGGAAACCGTGGAGGGGTTTGATTACCCGACCATTGCCGTTAATATGGACAGGCGAAAGGCCGGAATTTTGGGAGTAACGGCCAAGGACGTAGGGCAATCGTTGGGAGACGCCGCGGCTTCTTCCCGCTACACCATTCCCTCTTTTTGGGCCGACCCAAAAACGGGAATCAGCTACGAGGTTCAAGTGGAAGTCCCGCAGGATAAAATAAAAACTCTCGCGGATGTAAAAAAATTTCCGGTTCCCGTCAGACGAGTCGAGGATTCCCATGGCTGGATTGGGGTGTCCGACATGGCGCAAGTTATTTCGACGGAAACGGTCGGCTCCTACGATCGCTTGAATATGCAAAGAAGCGTCAATATCGCCGCCAACATTGTCGGGGCAGATTTGGGAAAAGTGGGAAGACTCGTGCGCCAGGCGCTTAATTCCGTCGCTTCCGAAAGGCCCAAGGGCGTGACCGTTCATTTGCGCGGGCAGATTTTGCCGCTGGAAGAAATCTTGGACGGTTTCTCATTCGGTTTAGCCTTGTCGGTCGTGGTCATTTTCCTCTTACTTTCGGCCAATTTTCAGTCGGTGACATTAACGCTTGCGATTCTTTCAACGGTGCCGGCGGTTTTGTCCGGGGTGGTCGCGGCGCTTCTTTTAACGCATACGACGATTAACATCGAATCATTCATGGGAGCGATTATGTCGGTGGGCGTGGCCATTGCCAACGCCGTTTTGTTGGCTGATTTTGCCGATAGGTACCGAAGGCAAGGAATGGGCGCGGTGGGAGGCTCTCTTGAGGGCGCGACGACAAGATTCCGCCCGATTTTAATGACGGCCTTGGCGATGATCGCCGGAATGATTCCGATGGCCTCGGGCCTTAGCGAAGGCGGGAAACAGACCGCGCCCTTGGGGCTGGCCGTTATCGGCGGCATGAGTTTGGCGACGGCGGCGACCTTGCTCATTTTGCCGTTGGCGATTGCGACTCTCCAAAAGTCGGCTTCTCCTCATCCGCCGTCCTTGCACCCGGATGACCCGCACAGCCCGCATCATGATTTAAATGGAGCTGGCCGTTTGTCTCGGCAGAAAACTTCCACGCAATGATTACGGTTACGCGTCGATCTATTTGACTCCAAAAAAAATATTTTGTGTAATTACTGAGTATGACATGGGTCATAAAAAGGTCCTTGGCGCTTAGAAGTTTTTTCTCTTTGCTTCTGGCTTTTCAATTTTTTGTGAGCCCGGTTATTTTCAGCAGCCGCGGATTTGATTTGCCCCGGCTTAAGGGTTCTTCTCCAAGCATTACGACTTCTTCCTCCCAGGATTTGTGCCTCATTTATTCCGTTTTTACCGCGCATCATAAACGCTCCGGCAGCCGCCATCAGACTCACAGGAGCCCTCGCGCCGTTTTGTCAAAAAATTGCGCTTTCGCTTTGGCTCGAACTTCTTTTGACTTTAACACGTTTCAAAGAACGTTGTCGGTGAGCCCCGCTCCGTTTTATCCCCCTCCCGCCGCGGTCCTTGGCTGACGAGAGACGTCTCTCGCTTTTTGTTTTTGTAGAATGTCGTGATATAAATTATAAATGCGTTCAGAGGAAAAAATGAAAGGTCCTAAAATCGAAATTGTTCCCGCGGTTCGCGGTGCGATGCGCCGTCCGATTACAGTCGTCGTTTTAGTCATTACGCTTATTTTAGGCGCTTTTTGGGCGATCAAACAAATGCCGCGCGATATTTTGCCCAACCTTAATTTGCCCGTCATCTATGTCGCCCAGCCTTACGGCGGCATGACCCCGGAACAGATGGAAGGCTATTTGACTTATTACTACGAATATCACTTCCTTTATACCACGGGAATTAAGTCTATTGAATCTAAAAATATTCAAGGAACCGCTCTGATTAAATTGACGTTCCACAGCGGAACCAATATGGCCGGAGCCATGGCCGAGGTGGTCGATTACGCCGATAGGGCGAGAGCCTTCATGCCGCCGGGGACGGTGCCGCCGTTTATTTTGCGTTTCGACGCGGGAAGTTTGCCCATCGGAGATTTGGTTTTCGCGAGCAAGACGCGCTCCCTTGGGGATATCGCGGATTTGGCTCTCAACCGGGTCAGGCCCTTGTTCGCCACCCTGCCGGGAGTTTCCTCTCCCCCGCCGTTTGGCGCCTCCCAGAGAACCGTCGTCATCCGCATGAACGAGCAGGCGATGAGAACGTACAACGTTTCCCCGGAGGACGTCGCCAAAGCCGTGACTCAAGGAAACGTCGTCATTCCCGCCGGCAATATTTATTTAGGCAATACCTATCCGATCGTTCCTCTTAACTCCGTCGTCAGCAATATTCAGGAACTGGGAGATATTCCGATTCGCCTGGGAACTTATCCCACCGTCTTTGTTCGAGACGTTGCTAAAGTCGAGGATGGAACCGATATTACGGTCGGTTATGCCTTGATTAACGGCCGCCGCTCGATCTATATTCCGGTCACCAAGCGTCCGGACGCTTCGACCTTGGCCGTCGCCGCCTTGGTCAAGAAAAATCTCCCCAACTTCCAGGACGTTCTGCCCAATGACGTGAAAGTCAGCTATGCCTTCGACCAAACGGGCTACGTCAAACGCGCGATTGGGTCTCTCGTATTCGAGGGCGCGATGGGAGCTTTGCTGACGAGTTTGATGGTTCTTCTCTTTCTTCGCGATTTGAAGAGCGCTTTTATCGTCACCTTGAATATTCCCCTGGCCTTGGGTTTTGCCGTGGTCGTTTTGTGGCTGACCAAGCAGACGGTCAACATCATGACCTTGGGAGGACTGGCCTTAGCCGTCGGAGTCTTGGTTGATGAAACGACCGTGACCATCGAAAATATTCATACCCATATGGGAGACGGAAAAAGCGTCGCCCGGGCCGCTCTTGAAGGAACCAGCGAAATCATCATTCCCAAATTCATGGCCATGATCAGCATCTTGGCCGTGTTCATTCCTTCCTTCTTAATGAAGGGCGTCGCGGGCGGGCTTTTCGTGCCGCTCTCCATCGCGGTCGGTTTCTCCATGATGGGGTCTTATCTGTTGTCCAACACCTTCGTTCCCATTCTTTCCAGTTGGATATTGAACCACAAACACCATGAATTCGGAAGCGATGGTTTGACCGGGTTTGCCTGGTTTAGGGAAAGATATCGTCATGCGCTGAAACGCTTGATGCCGTTTAGGATTCCCATTTTGATCGCCTATTTCGCCGCCGCCGCGCTTATTTTGGTTTACGCCGGAATGCACTTGGGGCTTGAAATTTTTCCGCAGGTCGACAACGGAGAATTCACGATGATTCTGCGCGCGCCCACCGGGACGACCTTCCAAAAGACCGAAGTCTACGCCCAACAAGCGCTGGACGCGATTAAGCAGGAAGTAGGGCCGAAAAATCTGGCGATTTCGGTCGGAATCGTCGGCATGCAGTCTCCCGATTACGCGATCAATAACATTTATTTATGGTCGTCGGGACCGGAATACGCGATCTTGGACGTAGGGCTCAGGCACGGGTGCAATATTCCCGTCATTCCTCTCGAAGAAAAATTGCGCAAGAAATTCGCGAAGCTTTTCCCTAATATTCAATTTTCGTTCGAGCCCAACGACATCATCAGTAAAGTCATGAGTCAAGGGGCGACCAAGCCCATTGAAGTCGCGGCCGCCGGCCCTTATTTCGATTCGGATCAAAAATACGGAGAAGAAATTAAACAGGTCTTGGCTAAAATTCCGTACTTGAGGGATTTAGAAATTGAACAGCAGTTCAACTATCCAACGGCAGCCGTCAATATGAGCCGAGAACAGGCGGGAATTCGGGGTCTAACGGTCAACCAGGTCGGGCAGACCTTGGCGGACGCCGCGGCTTCCTCTCGTTATACGATTCCGGCTTTTTGGGCCGACTTGAAAAGTGGAATCGCGTATCAAGTTCAAGTGGAAGTTCCGCAGAAGCACATCACCTCGGTTAAAGACATTGAAAAATTGCCGATTCCGGTCAAATACAGCTCAAGCTACGCCGGGGTCATTCCTCTCAATAAGTTCGCCACCGTCACCTCGACGGTTTCAGTCGGCGAATATGACCGCTACGATATGTTGCGCATGGTGAGCGTCGCGGCCAATGTTTACGGCGCGGATTTGGGAAAGGTGTCAAGGGAAGTCAAGCGCGCCATGGCCTCCATCGCGAAAGACCGCCCCAAGGGCGTCACGGTTTTCTTAAGGGGCCAGATCACTCCATTAGACGAGATGATGGGCGGCTTCGCCTTCGGCTT
Source organism: Elusimicrobiota bacterium (assembly GCA_027371715.1). Lineage (GTDB taxonomy): Bacteria > Elusimicrobiota > Elusimicrobia > UBA1565 > UBA9628 > JAKAQV01. The sequence continues at coordinate 8,877 of DAHXMM010000023.1, forward strand.
GGTTCTTTCTTTAATCGTCATCTTCCTGGTTCTCTCGGCCAACTTCCAGTCGATTAAATTGGCGGTTACGGTCTTATCGACGGTTCCCGCGGTCTTGTCCGGAGTGGCCATTGCCCTTCTTTTGACCCATACGACGATTAACATCGAATCCTTCATGGGTTCGATTATGTCCATCGGAGTCGCGGTCGCCAACGCTATTTTGCTGGTTGATTTCGCGGAAAGGTTCCGAATGGAAGGAATGGGCGCGATACACGGCGCGGTGGACGGCGCCGCCAGTCGTTTACGCCCCATTCTCATGACGGCCTTGGCGATGTTGGCAGGAATGGTCCCGATGGCCTTGGGGCTTAGCGAAGGAGGCTCTCAAACCGCTCCCTTGGGCCGCGCCGTCATCGGGGGGCTCAGCGTAGCCACGATCGCGACTTTATTTTTACTTCCCATGGCTTTTGCCGTCATTCAAGGAAAGGCCGCTCTTAAGTCCCCCTCCTTGGATCCCGATGATCCCAAGAGCGTTCAATATGATTTAGGAAAAACAGGTTCCGCGCATTCAGCGGAAGAGGAGTTAAGTCATGCGCACGAATAAATTAAGAGAAATTTTTTATCTATTGATCGCGGGAGCCGTTTTAGCGAACTTCCCTTCCGTTTATGCCGCTTCATCCTCGGCATTTGGAAACGCAGGCACAAGCTCTTCTTTAACGTTGCCGCAGGTTTTGCAGATGGCCGAAAGCTACGACCCGGACCTCAAGGCGGCTCAAGCTCAAGAAGCGCAGGCGCGCCAAGAGGTTAAAATCCAGCAATCCTTTTACTACCCAACGTTAAACTTGGAAGGTCAAAGTAATTCCGGGTTTCCCGGTTCAAACCAGCATGGGATTCTTGATGTCGGCGGCTTGATTAATTCTCCGTTTGCCGATACTCCGGCGGGCGGATTGGTTTCCCAACTCAATATTTTGGATCTGACCATTCCTTTTAAGGTCAAATCGGCGCGTTATTATTTACAGGCGACCAAGCAGCACACCGAGATTATTCGCTATGAAGTGGATTGGAAAGCCCTCGGCTATTATTTTGATTCCATCCGCTATTTGAGCGACTATATCATTTGGAAAGACATTACCCATCGTGCGACCGTTCTTCAACATCTCGTTGAGCGCTTGGTTAAGACCGGGCAACATAATCTTTCGGATGAGTATTTAATCGAGGTCCAGGCGGGTTTGGCCTTGGCGGAAGAGAAAGCTTATCACGCCCGGTATCTGGCCTCGCTCAAAAATTTGGCCCTTTTTATCGGAAAAAAGCCGGATAATATCGGGGTGCCTTCATTTAAAAATTTTGACCAATCATCCTTGAAAAAAATCGCTCCTGGGACGGCCAGCGCCTTTATTCTTAAAGCGGTGGCCGATGCGGAAAGCGCTCATTCATTGGTTAATGCCAATAAAGCGCAAAATTATCCCACGATCGTCGGCATGGGTTCAATCGGCGCGATGACTGATACCAAGGGCTCATTGCCTATTAACAATACCTCGGTGGGCGTCGGGCTGAATATGCCGGTCTTTGAAGGTTTTAGAATTCAAAGCGGTGTTAAAAAAGCCCAGGGCTTTGAGACTGAAAGACAAGAGCAGATTAAGGGCCTTAAACTCTACGTGGATGAGGCCAATGCCCGTTATGACGAGTCCATCTTTTATGATCAGGCGCGTATTAAGACGTTAAGGCCGTTGGCCAAGACGACCGAAAACGCTTTTTCGGAAGCCAGGCAGCGTTATCTTAATTATATCGGTCCGTTGGTTGATTTGCGGGACGCGATTCAATATCTGTCCCAGGTTCAAGGCGAACTCAATAACTCTGAGACCGACTTGTGGTTTAACGCCGCTTCCAAGGCGGTCTTAAACGGCGGGAAAATAGCTCAATAATCTGAGAAAAAATATATTCTCTTGTTACTTAAGTGCGCGGTTGATTTGGAGAATTTGAGCTTTCCAGGGTATTAGAAATATCCTATCTTGGTCGTCTGTTATCCCACGACGATCGGCCCATGACGCGATTTCTTGCGCGAACTTTTTCTCTGACGGAATCGGCGGATATTTTTCTTGCAAGTCTGGGCGATAAAAATAAATAGTCGAGAGGAGCTTCCAAATCAGCCAATCGGTTGGACGCTTTTGAAATAAGCGTTTTAATGATTCTGGCGCGGGCAAAAGCGTATGCGCTTTCCAGTTTGCAAAAATATTTAGACGATGCTTCTCGAGAATGGCTGCTCGGGGAATAACTTTTTGAGGATGCGGATAATAGAGATAATGTGATATCAAATTTGGGTAGGCGGCCTTATAGTTGATGAGTATTTCCTGCCCTTTGAGTCCTCGATTGAGATATCCTTGCCCAACGAAAATTCCCCACTGGAGAGAATATCCAATTTGAATTATGAGGAGAAGCAAGAAAAATCTAAAAATAAGTTTCAACTCTTCGCGACGGGTCTTAATCATTTCCAGTAAAGTTAGGTAGATGGAAATAAGAAGGAAAATTCCGTAAAGAGCATAGCGCGTTTCAAGGGCCTGTTCGAGGCCGAATCCAGTGCGTCCAATGGTCGCCGATACGCAGAAAAGGAGGGAAAAAGTCCCAAGGGACGCGGGCAGAAGGAGAGCTTTGTTTCTCCTCGACTCCATGAACGCTTTTGCAGTTGAGAACAAGCCGATTAAAAAAAGAGAAAAACCGGCGAACTCTCTGGCGATAAAAAATGTATTTCCCGCATACGTATACAGATTTGGAAACAGGAGAATCCTGCCCAAGAGCATGGAAAGATACTCAAGCATTGAGAGGGGATGGTTAAAGGCATAAAAAATCGGAGGTCCCCCGGTTGAGTGAAAATTAAAGCCGGTGAAATAGATGATTCCGCAGATGAGGGCGGTGGATATCCAAATTTTTTTTTGTCGTGGACTGAAATCATTAAACAAAAGATAAATAAATCCCGCGAGCCAAACAAAAAGTCCCTGAAGGGAAGAAAAAGACGCAAGGATGGCAAATAGGACGGCGGTGGCAAAAGCCTTTTGACTGTTTCCTGATTCTTCAAGGCAGAGAATGCACCCAAAAAAACAAAAAGATATCCATTGCCAGGCCATTTGAAATCCCCAGAGGATGTTCTGTGTGTCGGCGAGGTTGAAAAACAGATACGCCAAGGGAACAAACTTCCAGTTCAAGGAATGTCGTTTTAAAAAAATATAAGTAAAACAAACGAAAGCGAGCGTTAAAAATATCCCGCTGGCCACCATGGCCGCTTTGACGTTAAAAGCCGTTAGACGGTAGAGGGCGATAAAAATAAGATTAGGAATCAGCATCCGGTTTTCGTTATGTTGAGCCCAAAGGTGCGCGAATTTGAGGTTCCCGGCATAGAAATGTCCCATCAGGGAGACAATTTCCCAATCATCCCAGAGAGGGACATTAACCCCGTAAGCCGCCAAATAGCCGAAATAAAAAAAGATGGGGGTGAGACTTAAAATAAAAAAAACGACCCAGGATAGTCTTGAAGGAGTTAAAAACCGGTTTTGTCGCATTTTATTTGAATGAGTCCTCTCTCGCCACAATCTTTAAGGTCGGGACAATGCCGTCCCTAGGAGTTACGAGGAAGAGGCATAGTTTACAATTTTTTGAGTTTCCCGCGTGTCGTGTTTGATATAATAAACATCTGTGAAGCCTTTTTTGATTATCTTGTCCGCGCCCTCGGGAACGGGGAAATCCACGGTTTGCCGCCAATTAATGGAGAAGCGAAAAGATGTCTTTCAATCCATTTCTTCGACGACGCGCGCGCCGAGGGCGGGAGAAAAATCGGGGAAAGATTATTATTTCTTAAGCGTGGATGAATTTAAGGCCAAAATTCAAGCCCAGGAATTTTTGGAATGGGCGACGGTGCACGACCATTATTATGGAACTTCTCGTCGTATGATTGATGATTTTCTTGGGAAGGGGCTTTGCCCCCTCTTAGCTATTGATGTCCAAGGAGCGGCATCCATTAAAAAGAAAATGCCGGATTCGGTTTTGATATTTTTGGCTCCTCCCACGATGGAATCTTTGAAGGTTCGGCTGGAGAAAAGAAATGAGGCTAAGGAGGATATGCTCAAACGCTTGGCCGATTCTCGGGATGAAATTTTGGCGGCGGGAAATTACGATTATATCGTCGTCAACGATGATTTAGACAAAGCCGTTTCGCAGATAGATTTGATTATCTCAGCCGAGAAACTGAAAGTTTCACGACAGGATGATTTGTCTAAGATTTTACCGGCTTACACTTAGATAAGAGGAGGCGTGTCTTAAATGGAAAAAGAAAAGGTGAGCGCTCAATCCGAAAAGGGAGAAACAAGCGCTGATAGACCCATTGAGTCTTTGATCTTGGATTTCCCAAAGAGCAAATACGAGGCCATTCCCTTGGCGGCGGAGTGGGGGCAGATACTTCGGCGTAAAGAAGAAAATCGACACATGACTCCCAATGAAATTCTTGAGATGTCCATGCGCGATGTTCTGAGCGGGAAAATTACCTGGAAAGACGTTCGCAAAGCGAGCGCCGAAATTCCGGAAGAGTCGCCTGATGCCCTCCTTAACGGCGCAGATAAGTCTAAATAAGTCAGGCAATCAATATTTCCCGCCGCGTCCGCGTCGAATCGTCTTGGGCGTGACAGGATCCATTGCGGCTTATAAATCTCCTGAAATTGTCCGGGGTCTGACTAAAACTGGTTTTGAGGTCCGTTGCGTTTTAACTCCGAAGGCTAAGGATTTTGTTTCATCCTTGACCTTGGCGACTTTGTCTCATTATCCGCCCGTTGAAAACGAGAATGATTCTCATCTTTGGGAGATGGCCCATTTGTCTTTGGCGGATTGGGCTCCGGTTTTGCTGATTGCTCCAGCGACAGCGGATTTTATCGCCAAGTTGGCCGCGGGGTTTGGAGAGAATGCGCTTTTGGCGCTTGCCTTGGCTTTTAGAGGTAAAGTGATTATTTGTCCGGCGATGGATGGCGGGATGTGGGAACACCCGGCGACGCGAAGAAACGTCGAGACGATTCGCGGGTTCGGCTATGAGGTTTGGGGCCCCGAAACAGGAGAGTTGGCCAGCGGAAAAATAGGAATTGGCCGAATGGTTGACCCTCAAACAATGGTTGAGCGAGTCAAGGGTCTCTGGGGTTCCGAAAAAACGCGGGCGAGGAAATCCCGGTAATGGGCGTTTCTTGGAACGGCCTTCACGTTTTAATCACTTCCGGGCCGACGCGGGAATTTCTTGACCCGGTGCGTTTTCTCTCGAACGCCTCGAGCGGAAAAATGGGGTGGGCCTTGGCCGAGGAGGCTCGGCGCTTGGGCGCCAAGGTCACGGTGGTCAGCGGGCCGGTTTCGAGCCCCGCGCCCGGAAAAGTCGCGGTCAAATGGGTTGGGACGGCTCTTCAAATGAGAAGTCAAGTCTTGAGACTGGCGAAAAAGGCGGATATGATCGTCTCCGCGGCGGCGGTGACGGATTGGCGCCCTAAAAAATTTTCCCCCTCTAAAATTAAGCGAAAAAAAGGCGAAGCGTGCTTAACGCTTGTCCCTAATCCGGATATCATCCGGGAGATTGGAGAAATTAAAAAAAAGAAAGACGCCCAAGCGCGGAAATTTCCCGTCTTGGTCGGCTTCGCGCTGGAAACCGACGGCCTTGAACGTTCATCCTTGAAAAAAATGCGGGAGAAAAATTTGGATATGATTGTGGCCAATTCCCCCGCCTCCTTGGCGTCCGAGAAAATTCGCGCGACTCTGTTCCTAAAAAACGGCGCCAAGAAAAAACTGCCGGTTCTCTCCAAAAGGCTTTGCGCGAGGAAAATTTTAAAAGAGGTGGAGAATTTTTTATGAAGTCAGAGAAAGCCGAACTTGCTTGTCTTTCGACGGAGCTCCGTCGCCGGGTCGTTTTAGCGGATGAATCGGACTGGAATTTCAGAGAAAATCGCCGGAGGACGCTTGAAGAATTAAAATCAGAAGTTGAATCTTGTCGGAGGTGCCCGTTGGGGTTAAGCCGCATTAAAGCCGTTTTTGGAGTGGGTAACCCAAAGGCCAAGATTATGTTTATTGGAGAAGGACCGGGTTATTTTGAGGATAGAAAAGGCGAACCTTTCGTGGGGCGGGCGGGACAACTGTTGGATAAGATTCTTGAATCCATCGGCCTTTCTCGCCAAACGGTTTATATCGCTAACACAGTTAAATGTCATCCGATGAAAAATCCGGCGACTCCTGACGCTCGCTCTAATGATCGCCCCCCCGATGAGACAGAAATAAATGCTTGTCGGCCTTATTTGGATGAACAGATTGATTTGATTGCCCCCGCTTTTATCGTGACTTTGGGAAGCGTTGCCACAAAAGCGATGCTTCATAATGAAGAGCCTATTTCGAAAGTTCGCGGTATTTGGCGCGAATACAAAACCGCATCGGGGAACGTGGTGAGATTGTTGCCCACATTTCACCCGGCGGCGCTTTTACGCAACCCTGATCTTAAGAAACTTGTATGGATGGATATGAAAAATCTTAGATCTGAACTTGAAAAAGGAGCTTGAGTATTCTTATGGACAGAAAACGAACGACGAAGACGAAAACGACGTTTGCCGCGGGAATTAAAAACAGCCTTGCCTACATTAAAACCTTCGCGGATGATAAGGGCGTCGCGGCCGTGATGCCGAGCAGCCGCTATTTGGTAGGGAGAACCCTGCGGGCGATGGATGTCAAGCACGCTAAAAGAATCATTGAATACGGCGCCGCGGCCGGAGTCATGACGCGGAAAATTCTGCAAGAGATGCCCGAAAACGGCAAAATTCTGTCCATTGAGCTCAATGATGGTTTCTATGAAAAACTGAAGTCTCTGAAATCCGATTCCAGGATGAGTCTTTATCACGGAGATGTCCGTCAGATTGATTCTATCGCGAAAGAGCATGGGTTTTCCATGGGCGAAGTCGACGTCATCGTTTCCGGAATTCCGTTCGCCTTTTTAGGATGCGAGGGAAGAGCGGAATTGCTGAGGAAAACTTCCGCTCTCCTCAAACCCGGCGGTCGTTTCGTGGCCTACCAAGTGACCACGCACTTAATTCCCATTCTTAAAAACCATTTCCAGAAAGTTAAGATCCAATTTGAAATCCGGAATATTCCCCCTCATTTCGTCTTTACCGCGTTTAAGTAGAAGGCTGAAAAGAGGCGTCGTCGTTTTCTTTTAGGTGGCAATGCGTATCGCTGAAATTGCTTTTCCCATTCCGCTTGATCGCACCTTCCATTACTTAATTGGAGATTCTGATTCTTTAAAGCCAGGAATGCGGGTGAGGGCCCCTTTCGGGCCTCGAAAACTGATCGGCTTTGTCGTTTCCGTATTTGAGGGAGAACCCGCTCGCCCGCTTAAACCCATTGAAGAAATTTTGGATCCAGAGCCGCTTCTTGACGCGGAGGGGTTTAATTGCGCCTTGTGGATGTCCAAACGTTACGGGGCTCCGTTGGGAGAGTGTCTGAGAGCGGTTTTGCCGAGCTTTATTAAGTTTCCGACTTCAAGATCCAGAGGGAAAAAGAAGATTCTTAAACCCGAGAAAAAAACGCCGGAAGTTTGTTCCGCGTTTGTTTTGACTCCGGACCAAGAAACGGCTTTTTCAAAACTTTCCGAAAGGCTTAAGCTCAATCAATTCCATGCCGCTCTCTTGTATGGAGTTCCCGCTTCGGGTAAGACCGAGGTTTATCGGCGCTTGATTCTTGAGACTTTAAATTCCGGCGCTCAGGCTTTATTTTTAGTTCCTGAAATATCCTTAGCGGGGCCTTTTTTTAAAGAATTTTCAAGCTTGTTTGATTTTCCCGTGGATCTTTGGCACAGCCAAGTTTTGGCGAGCAAACGACGGGAGGCGTGGATGGGACTTAGAAAAGGAGAGCCTCGTCTTATTGTGGGCGCGCGTTCGGCGGTTCTTTTGCCGTTTAAAAATTTAAAGCTTATCGTCATTGACGAAGAGCAAGACGAGTCCTTCAAACAGGAAGGTCAGATTCCTTATTATCATGCCCGCGACGTGGCATTTGTGAGGGCGAAATCCCAACAGGCTCTTCTTGTATTAGGTTCGGCCACGCCTTCCTTGGAATCTTGGAGTAAAACCGAAAAAAGAGAAATGGAGCTTATCGAGATGTCCCGGCGCGTTTCGTGGGTTAAGCGTCCCGTGGTTATGACGGTCCCCCCTAGTCAGGGAAAGACTTTGTCAAATACGCTTATTTCCAAAATTCAAGAACGCTTGTTTAGGCGAGAGCAAGTCATTTTGCTGGTTAATAGACGGGGGTTTGCGACTTTGGTTCTATGCGCCAAATGCGGTTGGGCCGCCCGGTGCGCTTCCTGCGGGGTCGCTAAAATCGCCCACGAAAGCGCAAGCGGAACAATGATTCTCCAATGCCATCATTGCGACGCCAAAAGTCCTTTGCCGGAGCGTTGTGAGAAATGCGGCCATGCCGTTTTGCGTTCCCTGGGCGCAGGGACCCAGAAAATTGTCAGCGAGCTTCAATCGGTTTTACCGGCAGCTAAGGTTTTGCGCCTGGACCGAGATTCTTTAAGCGAGGACGCGAAAGAAGAAAAAAAGATATACGAAAGGTTTTTAGATCAAGAGGCGGATATTTTAGTTGGAACCAAACTCATCGCCAAAAGTTTTCATTTTCCTCAAGTGACCTTGGTGGGAGTGGTCGATTCGGATCTTATGCTGTCGATGCCAGACTTTAGAGCTTCGGAACGAGCGATGCAACTTTTGGCCCAGGTGGCCGGGCGTTCGGGTCGGGCCGATAAGCCGGGAGAGGTCATTTTGCAAACGCTTTCTCCTTCTCATCCGGCTGTCTCTGAAACGATTTCCGGAGATTATACGCGCTTTGCCAAGGAAGAGTTAAAAACACGCAAAGAACTGCGTTATCCTCCTTATTGCGATTTGACCCGGCTTGTTTGGGAGTCCGAGGAAAAAAATGCCGCCAGGCAGGCGGCGATGGAGGCCGCTGAAATATTGAGAGCTCTTAAGGTTTCAGGGCATGAATGCGTCGGCCCGTCTCCCTGCGTCTTGTCGACTCTTCGAGGACTTTACCGCGAACACCTTTTAATTAAATCTCCCTCTGAACGCTGGGAAGAGGCTTTGACCGTAGCGAGAAACTTGAAAGTTCCCAAAGGGGTTTATCTGAAAATTAACAGCGATCCCTACGATCTTTTTTAATGCTAAAATGAGCGTAATGTCACCCAAAGATTCATTGGCGACTTTGACACGGGGTTGTGTCTCTTTAGTTGACGCTCAAGAGTTGGAGTCTTTGCTTGACTCTGGAAGAGCCCTGCGCGTTAAGCTGGGAGTTGATCCAACTTCTCCCGACCTCCATTTAGGGCATAGCGTGGCTTTGTCAAAATTGCGGGCTTTTCAAGATTTGGGCCATACGGCGGTTTTGATTGTTGGAGATTTTACCGCTTCAATTGGAGATCCTTCCGGGCGTGATTCGACCAGACCCTCCTTGGATGCGAGCGAGATTAAAAAAAATGCCGAGACTTATAAATCCCAGGCTTTTAAAATTTTAGATCGAAACAAAACGGAAATTTATTACAACTCCGAGTGGCTTAAACCTTTTATGGGTGGAGGTCTTCTTTCTGCGCTCAAATCAATTACGGTTCAGCAGGTTTTAGCGAGAGAAGATTTTAAACAGAGACTTAAGGACAATTCCCCCTTGACGATGCTGGAAACCCTATACCCTGTCTTCCAAGGCCAGGATTCTGTCGCGGTGAAATCCGACATCGAGCTGGGCGGAAACGATCAACTGACGAATCTTTTGATGGGAAGAAAAATGCAGGAGTTGGCGGGGCAAAAGCCCCAGGTGATTATGACGGTTCCTCTTTTGCTCGGCCTTGACGGGGTCAAAAAAATGTCAAAATCTTATGGAAATGCAATTGGGCTGACCGACACTCCGCGAGATATTTTTGGAAAAACGATGTCTTTGTCGGATGAATTAATGATGAATTATTATGAACTCTTGACCGCTCTGAATTTAGACGAAGTTCGCGCTCTCCATCCCATGGAGGCCAAGAAAAATCTGGCTCAGATCTTAACCGCTCGCTTTCATGGGGAAGATGCGGGCAAACAGGAGCGGGCTTTTTTTGAGGAGACGTTTTCAAAAAAGAATATTCCTCAAGACATCCCCATGGCCAGTTTCTCCCCTTCAGCCAGCCTTATCGAAATGGTTTTGAAATCCGGGGCGGCCAAATCTAAAAATGAGGCGAGACGCCTTTTGGATCAAGGAGCCGTTAAAATAGACGGGACCAAGGTGCTGGAGGAACGACCTTTGCATCTTCCGCAAAAGTTTACCTTGCAGGCAGGAAAGCGTCATTTTTTGTCGGTTGAAATTATGTCGGAAAAACAGGAGATAAAATGAAAATAAAACGAGTCATAGGTCTAATTGTTGTCGCGGTGATGGGGCTTTCGTTTCTTTCGGTGAAGGCAAACGCTCAGGGACAGCCAAGTTCCTGGGATGCGAGAATTACTTTTCTTCAAGGGAGCGTCAACTTCTATCCGGCTAGTTCTCCCAAGCAAGGCTATGTCGCGGTCGCCGGTCTTCCGCTTAAATCTGGTGATCGAATTGTGACCAATGCCGGCGGCCAAGCCCAAATCGCTTTTAATGGAAGCGGAGTATTGACTTTGACTCCCAATTCCAGTTTTACGGTCAAAGCGCTCAGTCAATCTAAAACTTCTCTTTTTCTGGGACTGGGGAACATCATCGCGAAGTTTGATCACCTCTTATCCGGTGAAAACCTCCAGGTTCAGACTCCGATGGCAGTCGCCGCTATTCGCGGGACGGAGTTTGGCGTGAGCTTTTCCAAATCCTCCGGAGCGAAGGTTGGAGTTTTTGACGAGGGAAAAGTCGAAGTGACGAACCATTCCGGGCATGAGTTCTTAAAGCCGCATCAAGAATTAGCGGTGAAATCGAAAAACGGAAAACTGCCTCATGTGCGTTCTCTTCACTATTTTTTGAGATACGACAAGCAAATGTCCGGGCTTCGAAAATCCTTGGCGGCGGTACGTTTAACTTGGAAACAAGAACATAAAAACGTTTTCAGACAGCAAGGTTCTAATCGCAATCAAGTTCGTAAGAACCTCATGCAAAAAATGAAAAAATTGGCGAGAACTGGACGGCGTCGTCTTCAACGGTTCCAAAATGGAAATCCAGGTCATCCAAGAATGCGGCATCAACAGTAGATAATTATGCCTGTTTTGGAAAAAACAGAAGAAAAAGCCGCTTTCACTCCTTCGACCTTGTCGGGAATTCCGGCCCGTTTAGTTTACGGGCCGGAAGATATATCTAAGGTTGACTTTGAGACGGCTATTGGGCGTCCCGGACGTTATCCCTATACTCGGGGGCTTAAGAGCGGAGGGTATCGCACGGGACACTGGACGATGCGGCAGTTTGCCGGACATAAGACCGCCAAAGATACGAACGAGCGCTTTAAATATTTGCTTGCGCATGGTGAAACCGGTCTTTCCACGGCCTTTGATCTACCAACCTTGATGGGACTTGATTCCGATGATCCGCGTTCCTTGGGAGAGGTCGGACGGGAAGGCGTGGCGGTGGATACTCTTGCCGATATGGAGGCCTTATTTTCCGGCATTGACATTGCTAAGGTTTCGACCTCCATGACGATTAACTTGCCGGCTCCGATTCTTCTTTGTATGTATTTGGCGGTGGCTAAAAAACAAGGCGTTCCATTTAAGCGCGTTAGAGGAACTTGTCAGACGGATATTCTCAAGGAATATATCGCTCAAAACGAATACCTTTTCCCCCCGGAAGCGTCTTTGCGCATTGTTTTAGATACGATTGAATTTTGCGTGAGGGAAGTTCCGCGCTTCTACCCTATTTCCATTTCCGGTTATCATATCCGGGAAGCTGGGGCTGACGCCGTTCAGGAACTCGCGTTTACCTTGGCGGATGGGCGCGAATACGTTGAACGCTTGATCAAAAGAGGGCTCCAGGTAGATGATTTCGCCTCCCACCTTTCGTTTTTCTTCGATGTTCACAATTACTTTTTCGAGGAAATTGGGAAATTGCGGGCGGCGCGTAGGATTTGGGCGACGATGATGAAAGAAGAATTTGGAGCTCAAAAGGAAATTTCCTGGATGCTTCCCATGCATTGTCAAACGGCAGGCGTGAGTCTCACGGCGCAACAGCCGCTAACCAATATCGTGCGCGTGGCTTACCAGGCTTTGGCCGCGGTTTTGGGTGGAACGCAAAGCTTGCACACCAATTCTTATGATGAGGCGTTGTCCTTGCCGACCGATCAGGCGGTGCGTTTGGCTTTAAGAACCCAACAAATTCTGGCTTTTGAAAGCGGGGCTACCGACACCCCGGATCCTTTCGGAGGATCTTATTATCTGGAATCCTTGACTGATGAGATATTTTCTCGCGCTTCCGCTTTAATGCGAAAAATCAAGGAGTTGGGTGGGGTGGTGCCTGCCATTGAAAAAGGGTTTTTCCACCGAGAAATCGCCGAAACCGCTTATCGTTTTGAAGTAGATTTGTCCGAAAAGAGAAGAAAAATCGTGGGAGTTAATGTTTTCGCTTCGGATTCTCAAAGACCGAAAATTTTAGAAATTAAAAATTCCGTCGAGGCTCGCCAGGTTCGGTCTTTAAAGAAATTGCGAAAGTCGCGGGATAATGCGCTGGTTGAAAAAAACCTTGCTCAAGTTAGAAACGCGGCCAAGGGAACGGAAAACCTTCTTCCATCCATTATGGAGGCGGTGGAAGCCTATGCGACGGTCGGTGAAATTGTCTCCGCCCTTAAAGATTCCTTCGGAGAATGTCCTGTTTTTGGGAATTAGGGTTGTGAGTCAGGAATCATTTTGCATTCGTCACCCCGGCGAGAGCCGGGGTCCAGGTCTTTATGATGATCTGGATTCCGGCTTGCGCCAGAGTGACGACCAAGGAATGCCGGAAGGACAATCATAAGGCGAGGACAAATCCGTTTTTATGATTAGTTTGAGAGAGCATAAAAGAGTTCTCGTCGGCTTTGCCGTTATCCTAGTTTTAATTTCCCTTTTCCTTTTTGTTTTTCGCAAACCCAAAGAAGAAGTGTTGGTCAATCTTCCTCAAGGGGTTTCCGCCTCCCAGGCCGCGAACATTCTTAAAGAGAATGACATTATTACCTCTAAATTAGTTTTTCGCGCGGCGGCAAAGCTCACGGGAGTGGACCGCCATATCGAAGCCGGGGTCTATCAGCTTCAAAAACATATGTGGCTTTTTTCTCTCTTAAGAATTTTAGATGAGGGTTCAACCCGGGGCATCAAGGTGGTTATTCCGGAAGGGTTTTCTGCCCGGCAGATTGCGGAAAGATTAGAAGCCTTAGGCATTTGTCCGGCGATTGACTTTGAGAACTACGTGGCGACTAGAAATTTGGAAGGTTCTTTGTTTCCTTCCGTTTACTATTTTGATCCCAATACTCCCCCCGTTAAAATCGCCCAAAAAATGGAAGATGAATTTTTTCACGTGATTGGGGCGGCCTATCAAAAAGCAAATCCAAAGCCTTATTTAAACTTTCGTCAAGCCGTAATTTTGGCGTCCATTATTCAAAGAGAAGCGGTCCTAGACAAAGAAAGGCCGATGATTTCGGCGGTCTATATTAATCGCTTGAAGTTGCGCATGAAGCTTGAGGCCGATCCCACCGTCCAGTACGCGCTGGGGCGGTGGAAAAAACAATTGACTAAGAGAGATTTGCAAGTTGATTCGCCTTATAACACCTATCTTTACTACGGTCTTCCCCCCGGCCCGATTTCTAGCTTTGGACTCAGTTCTTTTCTTGCGGCTTTAAATCCAGCCCAGACAAACGCTCTTTATTTTGTCTCGGACGGGGAAGGCGGTCACCGTTTTGCCGCGACCAATGAAGAACATATGCGCAATAAGGAATTGTTTAAGGAAGCCGTGCGGAAAAATAAAGAAAAACAAACCGCCAATTTTTCTCATTGACAAAGATGCGGCATTGATAATAAAATTCTAGGGACGTAAAATTCAAAAAAAGGAGATACAATGAAACAACAAAATAGTTGGTTGGTCGTCGCCGCGATGGGCGCGTTCTGCCTTTTTGTCAACGCATCCCAGGCTCATGCGGCCAAGCATAAGAAAAAGCATAAAGCCCAAGTCGCGCAGTCTTCCGATGCGCCCGCGTCTCAAAGTCAAAGTTCCGGAGACACCTATGTCAATGTCGGGAAGGTCGGGTTCGGACCTTCCATGGATTCGGCCTTGGTTCCGTTAACGACCGAAGGAGGCGAGTCCGTGCAATGGGGAACTCTTGATGGCCGCTATTGGGTCAACAATAAATTCGGATTTGACGGAGGTTACGGCTTGGGTTTTCCGCAGATCAGCCCTAAAAGTTCGACCTTGATTTCCTTGCGGGCGGAGGGAATGATGGCGCTTAAGGAAACCCGTCAGAATATTTTCTATGCCGATGCGGAAATTCTTCCCATGTTTACTTCCGGTTCCGGAAGCAGCACTTCTTTCTGGGGAATTCAAGGCGGAGTCGGCCTTGAACACGCGGTGAAGGATATGCCCGTTAGTTTCTACACCGAATGGGAACCTTTGTCCATTGATATATATTCCGCAGGCGGCGGTGCTTCCACAAATACCAGCTTGGGGATTTTGGGCGGAATCATGAACTTCACCATCGGACTTCGCTACTACTTCTAAATTAAACAAAAACCCGGGTTGGGCTTCGTGTCCGCCCGGGTTTCTTTTTTTGTTAAACTATTCTTATTCTCCTTCTATGATTCAGAGCTTAATCTATTCTCTTATCGGAACGCCGAGCGAGCGGACGCTGAAAAAATATCGTCCGTTGCTTGACGCTGTGAACGCTCTTGAAAAAGAGGTTCAGGCTCTTCCCGATAGCGCATTTCCCCAAAAAACGGCTGAACTGAAAGAAAAAGTAAAGCTGGCCGTAGAAGAAAAAATGCCGCGAGAATTGCCAGAAGACGAGGAATCGAAAGAAAAGATGATCAAAGCCGTTTGGCAGGAAGTTTTAGACGGATTTCTTCCCGAGGCTTTTGCGCTGACTCGAGAAGCTTCCCGGCGTTCCATCGGGCTTCGTCAATTCGACGTTCAAATTTTGGGCGGCATCGTTTTGCATCATGGGGCTATTGCCGAAATGAGAACCGGCGAAGGAAAAACCTTGGTTGCCACGGCCCCGGCTTATCTCAATTGCTTGCTCGGTCGTGGAACCCATATTGTGACGGTCAACGATTATCTGGCCAAGCGCGACTGCGAATGGATGGGAAAGGTTTTTCGCTTTTTGGGGCTTACGGTCGGATATGTTCAGCATGATATGCCCAATGAAGAGAGGCGAGCGGCCTATGCTTCGGATGTGACCTACGTCACCAATAACGAAGTTGGTTTCGATTATCTGCGTGACAATATGGTCGTCAGAAAAGATGAGCGTGTTCTTCGTCCCCTTCATTATGCGGTTATCGACGAAGTGGACTCTATTCTTATCGATGAGGCGCGAACGCCTTTGATTATTTCTGGAGCCGCTGAAAAATCAACCGATCGCTACGCCATCATTAACCGTATTATTCCCGCCCTTAAGGTCCGAAAAATTACCGAGGAAGAAGAGATTCAGTCTAAATACACCGGGGAAGATTTGAGCAAGGGTTATGACGCGATTGTGGATGAGAAAAATCATACCGCGGTTTTGACCGAAGACGGAGTACAAAAATGCGAGAAGCTTCTGAGTATTCCAAATCTCTATGATGATTTGGAAGGAGAATGGGTTCATCACATTACCCAAGCCTTGCGCGCTCATCACCTGTATTCACGAGACGTTGATTATGTGGTTAAAGACGGCGAAGTCGTCATTGTAGATGAATTTACTGGGCGCTTGATGCCGGGACGCCGCTGGTCGGATGGGCTTCACCAAGCGGTTGAAACCAAGGAACATTTGCCCCCGAAAGAAGAAAATCAGACTTTAGCGACGATTACGTTCCAAAATTTCTTTAAGATTTATAAGAAAATGGCCGGCATGACCGGAACCGCGATGACGGAAGAAGACGAGTTCTTGGAGATTTACGGCGTTCCCGTCTACGAGATACCCACTCACCAGCAGATGATTCGGCAGGACTTTCCCGATTTAATTTACCGAACCGAACGGGAAAAATACCGCGCGATTGCCGATGAAATAAAAGAGCTGTGGAAAGCAGGTCGCCCGGTTTTGGTTGGAACCCGTTCGATTGAAAAATCGGAAAAATTGTCGGCGATACTGAGAAACGAGGGTATTCCGCATCAGGTTTTAAACGCCAAGTATCACGAGCAGGAAGCCCATATTATCGCTCAAGCCGGCAGAAAAGGCGCGGTGACGATTGCGACCAACATGGCGGGCCGCGGAACGGATATTTTGCTGGGCGGAAACCCTCAAGACAAAGAAGAGTATGAGCTGGTCAAAAATCTCGGAGGTCTCCACGTTCTAGGCACTGAAAGACACGAAGCCCGAAGAATCGACAATCAGCTTCGCGGTAGATGCGGCCGGCAAGGGGATCCCGGTTCTTCCCGTTTCTATTTAGGCTTAGATGACGAACTCATGCGGCTTTTTGGTTCCGATCGTCTTTCCCTCATCATGGAAAAATTGGGCATGAAGGAAGGCGAGGTCATTGAATCGCGTTTGGTCTCGCGCCAAATTGAAAGCGCCCAAAGGCGCGTTGAAACGCATCACTTTGACGTTCGCAAGCAACTCTTAGATTATGACAACGTCATGAATAAGCAACGGGAAGTGATTTACCGCCTCCGCAACGATGTTTTAGACAATGAAACCATCACCCCTCAAATTCATTTGATGATGGAAGAAGATTTGCGGGATAAAATCGAGGAAATCGCCCCCGGAGACTCTCATGCCGAAACTTGGGACATCCCCACCTTTAAAGCCTATCTCGAGCGGGTGTTTGGGGTTAATTGGAGCGTGAGCCAAGATGAGATTCTCAAATACGACAAAGCCGCCCTTTTAGATGAGACGCTCAAAGCCGTTAAGGCTCTTTATCTTGAACGGGAAAAAGAGTTTGCCGGTTTTGATTTTAGAGAAATTGAGCGTATGATTTTGCTTCAGATGATCGACCGCTCCTGGAAAGGGCATCTTTATGATCTTGATCATCTCAAAAAATCCATCGGCCTTCGCGCTTACGGACAAAAAGATCCGAAAATCGAATATCAAAGAGAGTCCTTCGTTCTTTTCGAGGCGATGCTGGCTAAAATTCGCGAGCAAGTCATTGAATACCTCTTTAAAGTTGAGGCTCCTAAAATTCCCCCCCCGCACCCCGAAGAGAGAGTGACCTTAAACCACCAAGAGGGAGTTTCATCCAAGGAGGCGAAAAACGAGCGCGTATCGTCTAGAAACGCTCTTGAACAAGAATCCGGCGATGATTCTTTACCTGAAGTCGCAAAAATAGGCCGTAACGATCCCTGTTATTGCGGCTCCGGGAAAAAATATAAAAAGTGTCACGGGGCTTAAAAGAACTTTTCCTTGCCCTTTCCAGCGGCGTTTTAACCGCCCTTTGCCTTCCTCGTCCGGGGATGTGTTTTCTAGGCTGGATTTCTCTCATTCCGCTTTGTTTGGTTTGCCGTCCGGGTTCCTCGGTTAAAAAATCTTTTGGGCTTGGTTGGGTGGCGGGTTTTTCTTTTCATGCGGTTTCTCTTTTCTGGATTTACCAGACCTGCCGTTTTGCCGGAATTAATATTTTTCTCGCGATTTTATCCTGGGTTTTGCTTGCTGGATTTTTAGGAATCCATTGGGGTTTTGTTTCCGCCTTGACCTCCTGGGTCTCGTTAAGACCCCTGGACGTATTCATTCCCTGGATTTGGGGGGTTGTATGGTCGGCTTTAGAGTTTTTATGGTTCAAAACTCCGCGGCTTTCTATGGATCTTCTGAGCTACACTCAATATCGTTATCTTTCTCTCATTCAAATTGATTCCGTGTTGGGGCCCTTGGGACTTGGTTTTTTTGTTCTTTTTTTTAACGCCGCTGTCGCCTACTTTTTATACTGCGAAAAGTCAAAACGGCGTTGGGCTTTGACCTGGGTCATCATGAGCGGGTTTTTCATCATTGGAATTTGGGGATACGGAGCTCTCAGTCTTTCCAAAGGGCCAGAGCCAACATCCACGGTTTCAGTCGCTATTTTGCAGCCCAATATAGACCAATATCAAAAATGGAGTTCCAACTCCGCTTCGGAAATTACCGCTAATTTAGAAAATCTTCTCTTAGGGCCTTGGGCAAAAAAACCCCGGTTAATTCTGTGGCCGGAAGCGGCTTTACCGAGACTTTTGGGTCAGGAGAAAACAATTCTGGAGGCTTCCTCCGCGGGCTTTCGTTGGAAAAGCTATCAAGTTATTGGCGCGGTCGTTCAAAATTCTACTCACCTCTACAATGCCGCTTATTATCTTAATCCCCAAGGCGAAACTCAAGGTTTTTACGCCAAAAGAGAACTAGTTCCTTTCGGCGAATATGTTCCCTGGGATTTTTTACGAAAATTTATTGGGTATTTAGATGAGTTGGGAAATATGACTCCCGGGCCTTCTTCTCCGCGTTTACTTAAAACTAATTTTGGGAAAATTGGGTGTACTATTTGTTATGAAGCGGTGTTTCCGTTTTTATCCCGGAGTGAGGCCGTAAAAGGGGCGCGTGCGATTGTCAATATCACTAATGACGGATGGTATAAAGAAACCTGGGGTCCTTATCAACATTTTTATATCAACCGTTTTCGTGCCGTTGAAAACCGCCTTTATGTTCTTCGGGCGGCCAACACCGGCATTTCCGCCGAAATAGACCCTTGGGGCCGCATTCTTGGTCGTTTGCCTTTAAATTTTCGCGGGCGACTCGAGGTGAAACTCCCCCTCGCTGATCCATTTCCGCAGCGTTCACTTTATGCCCGCTTTGGAGATTGGTTTGGGGTTCTTTGTTTGGGCCTTGGACTTTTATTGGTTCTTAGCCGTCTTAGAAGCGTTCTTTTCTCCCTCTCATAATATGCGCTTCGTTTATTCTTCCCGTTATGTGGTGGATTTGGGCGGGCATGTGTTTCCAACGAAAAAATTTGCCGAAACCGCGGAGAAGCTCAAAAAATGGTTGCCCTTTGTGGAGCCGGAAATGCCCTCTCGAGAAGATTTGCTTTTAGCTCATACTGAAGATTGGGTGGATAAAGTGGTCTCAATTCGGATGACTCTCCAAGATGAGACGCTTATGGAACTTCCGTTTACGCGGGAAGTTTCTGAGTCTCATCAACTCTCCGTCTCGGGAACTATTCTCGCTTGCCGTGATGCCCTGGAGTGCGGAACGGGGCTTCATATCGGCGGCGGCTCTCACCACGCATTTTCCGATCATGGGGAAGGCTTTTGCGTCTTAAATGATCTCGCCTGTGGAATACTCAAGATGCTCAAAGAAGCCAAAATTCAAAGGGCGGCGGTGATTGATTTGGACGTCCATCAGGGAAACGGCACGGCTCAAATTTTCTCGAAAACTCCCAAGGTCTTTACTTTTTCAATCCATCAAGAAGACATCTATCCGGAAATCAAACAGAAAAGTTCGTTGGATATCCCTGTCGCTCGCGGGACCGGAGATGAAGAATATCTCAGTTTATTAGAAAAAAATTTGCCGGCTGTTTTTGCGCATCAGCCGGAATTCATTGTCTATCAAGCGGGCGTTGACTGCTATCAAAAAGATATTTTAGGTTCTCTCAACCTTTCGCAAGAAGGCCTTTTAAAGCGAGACTTAATGGTTCGCGATTTTTGCCGAAAATTCAAGGTTCCCGTGGCTGTGACCTTGGGCGGCGGTTATTCCCGGGAAATCGAAGAGACGGCTTCTCTTCATGTCCAGACCCTTTTATGTTTTGTAGAATGACTAGCGCGTAAGGTAAAACCATGTTTCAAGAAACGAAAGGTCAAGTCGAAAAACTTAAAACATGGCTTTCTAATCTTGAAAAACTAGTCGAACCTCGGAAATTAGAGTCGGAGATTTCTCACCGTGAGGCGGAAGCTTCTCAGCCCGCTTTTTGGTCCGATTCCGGACGCGCTAAAAAAAAATCAAAAGAACTTAACGAGCTTAAAAAAAAGCTTGAGGAATTTTTGTCTCTTCGACGTGGGTTGGAAGACCTTGAGGTTCACTTGGATTTGGCCCATGAAGCGGAGGATTCTTCCGAGTTTCTGGAAATCGAAGAAAATCTTAAAAAATTAGAAGGGCGGTTTCATCTTTTAGACGCGACTTTAAAGCTTTCCGAAGAACACGATTCTTCTGATGCGATTATCAGCTTTCACGCCGGCGCGGGCGGAACTGAAGCTTGCGACTGGAATGAAATGCTGATTCGGATGTACACCCGCTGGGCGCAAAATCGCGGGTTTACGATGCAGGTCACGGATTCTCTTAAAGGCGAAGGCGCGGGAATGAAGAGTTTGACCGCTTTTATCCGTGGAACCAATGCCTATGGGCTTTTAAAAGGAGAGATCGGGGTTCATCGCTTAGTGCGTATTTCTCCATTTGACGCGAATAAGCGCCGCCATACTTCTTTTGCCTCGGTGGATGTTTTAGCCGATATCGAAGATGATATTGAAATCGAAGTCTCTGATTCTGATGTAAGGCTTGAAACTTTTCGAGCCGGCGGGCACGGCGGCCAAAACGTGAACAAGGTTGAAACGGCGGTAAGGCTTATTCATCTTGCGACGGGGCTTGTCGTCAGTTGTCAGACGGAACGAAGTCAAATGCAAAACCGGCTGAACGCGATGAGAATGTTGAAAGCCAAGCTCTATGAAATCGAGCTTGACAAAAAACGCTCAAGCGCCGAAAAACGCTATGACGAAATGGGTTCCATCGCCTGGGGTCATCAAATTCGCAGTTATGTGTTTATGCCGTACCAACTGGTCAAGGATTTAAGAACCGGGTATCAAACTTCTCAAATCCAAAATGTCATGGACGGCGATCTTGATCCGTTTATTGAGGCCTATCTTTCCTGGCTTGCGGCCGGACGCCCGCCGCGAAAAACGGAAATGGAGGAGGCCTAGACAAAGGCTTCTCTCTGTGTTATACTTTTCAAGAGTAGAATATTATGAGTAAAACGGCGCTAATAGTTGACAATTCTCGTCTGGTTCGCACCTATCTTAAAGAGCTTCTCCAAAACGAAGGTTTTGAAAAAATTGTGGAAGCGGCCAGCGCTAAAGAAGCCATCGCGGCTTTCAATGAACATAAGCCGGATTTAATGACTCTCGATATCATCATGCCGGAAGAATCGGGAATAAACGTCTTAGAGGCGATTTCGCCTCAAAAGCATCAAACTAAAATTTTAATCGTTACTGATTTCGGGCAAGAACCGGTGGTCGAAAAGGCTCTTAGAGCGGGAGCCGCATCCGTCATTTATAAGCCGGTCAGAAAAGATTCTCTCAAAGCGGCCATTGAGGGGCGTCTGGAAGCCGTCTCCGGAGCCAAGCCCAAGGCCTTGGTTGTGGATGACTCCATGATGATGCGGGTTTTGGTTCGAGATTTTCTTGAAAAAGCGGGGTGCGAGGTCATTGGCGAAGCCGTGGATGTGCCGAGCGGAATCAAAGCCTATCAAGATTTAAAGCCGGATCTTATGACCTTGGATTTAGTCATGCCGGGAGGGTCCGGCATTGACGTTCTAAAAAGCGTCATGACTTCTAATCCCAAGGCCAACGTCATTATCATCAGCGCCGTTTCCCAAGATCAAATTACCCAGGAGTTAATGTCCATCGGAGCTAGGACCATCGTCAATAAACCGGTGACGCTTCAAAAGATCACGGAAGCTTTGGCTAAGACCGATGTCGCAGCGTTTAAATCCTCAAAAATTGTTCCGCCTCCCCCTCCCGTCAATGGCAACGGAAACCATACGGGCTGGAATGATTTTCGTGATATGCTCAAACCCGCGACGGAAAAATGTGTGGAAGCCCTCAATGTTTTATCTCAGTCAAAGTGGGTCATGACTGGAATGGATGTCTATGAAAGAACATCTTATGATATGCAGGCTTTTCCTCCGGAAGTCAAGGATATCGTTTTTGTTCAGATGTCTGTATCTACGGATGTTCCTGTTATTGGGCTTTTTGGGGCTCCCCATGATCAATTCGTGAAAATGGCGCAAAAAATGCTGGAAGCCCATTTTTCAAGTTTGACGGATAAAGACAGCGCCATTAAACTCATGATTCTGGAATGGGCCAATATCATCATTACTAATTTTTTAAATACGTTTGCTGACGCCTTGGGCTATGCGGTTATGAGCACTCCTCCTGAAGTGGTTGATTCCTCGGTTGAAGAAGCCATTCGCAAGGCTTCTTCTGAAATTAGCGATGTCGCGAAAAAAATATTGGCCGCTCATATTCGTTTTTCGTGTCTTGAATGGAATGCGTCTTGCGAGACGATACTCATGGTGCGGGAAGATTGTCTTGACCGTATCCTTCCAAAGAAAAAGTAAAGGGAGGCGTTTATGGCTGGATATAAATTCTTAGTCGTGGATGATTCCGTCTTTACGCGAATGCATATTAAAGGTTTTTTGGAAGGAAAAGGCCATGAAGTGATCGCCGAGGCGGGTAACGCCGAGGAAGCAGTTCAGCAGTACCAAGCCAAAAAACCTGATTTGACAACCATGGATCTCAATATGCCGGGCCGCTCGGGGTTAGAAGCCATTAAGGAAATTAAAAAGATAGATCCTAATGCCCGGTTCATTATTGTCAGCGCGGTGGATCAAAAATTGGTTCATGATGAATATACCGCATGGAAAGCCTGTGAATACGTCGGGAAGCCTCCAGAATGGGATAATCTCAACGCCGCGATTGATAAGTTGATGAAACCCTCCTAATCCTTTGGGATTTTTATTTGTATTACTGCTTGGCAAACTGCGCGATTTCTTCGTTTATTTGTTCCGCCTTACAAACAATCGCTTGAGGGTTTCCATGGATGGCGTTTTCCGGCATGGACGGAATAATGGCGGTTTTGGGGTCTTGAATCAAGACCTTTCCACCTTGGGCGAGAATGGCCTTGGCTCCTTCGGTTCCGTCCAGTCCCATACCGGATAAAATGACGGCCAAAGCGTTTCTTTTGAAATTTTCCGCAAGAGAGATCAGAAATTCATCCAGATTGGGCTGAAGCGGAACTTGTCCAGGCTTAAATTTTCGGGCATTTTCCAAAATGGCGATTTTTCCTATATAGCTTCTTTGAAACATCAATGTTTTCTGGACCGGAGATAAAATCACGTTGCCTTCTCTTAAGATTTCTCCGCCTTTGGCCATGGCGACGGGTTTGCCAAGACTTTTAGATAAGAAATCCTTAAATCCGTCCCATACCGGGGCGCTCATGTGCTGGCTGACGAGAGTGGTTGCGTTAAAATTCTTGGGAAGCTTAAGAAGGATGTCTTTAAGTATCTCAACGGCTCCGGTAGAACCCACTATTCCCAAGGCCTTTTGAGATGGAAGGGCGGCTTGACTCAGCGCATGTCCGAAACGATTCTTCTGATATTGGGAGAGAAGCGATTCTTTTGAACTTTTGGCCAATCGGAAAATAGCTTCTCCTAATTCCGGAAGTAGCCAGCCAAGAGATAAATCGCTGGCTGGTTTTGAATAAAGAACTGTGGCCCCAATTCGAGAGGCTTCTTGAAAAACTTCCGATGACGTCGGGTAATTAGACGGTAAAAAAAGAAGAATCGGGATGGGGTTTTCCCTCATTACTTGTTCGGTTATGTAGAGAGCGTCATGCGGTTTTAGAAAAAAATCGAGAATGATTGCTTGCGGAGAATATTTAAGAATCATCGGCATGATTTCAGAACTGCTACTCATTCGTGCGACGACCGAGATTCCTAAATTTTGAAGAGCTTGGGATAATTTATTTTGAAACTCCTGCGTTTCGGTCGCGATCGCAACTCGAGGCTGGCTAATTTCGTTTGATGGTTGATTAGCCACTCGTGGGGAAGTTTCTAGACCCTCTGGACCCATGGCGATTATCTAAGCGAGATACAAAAATCCTTTTTGATTTCGATATTATACATTACGTGGGCCCTGCTTTTCTGAGCACTCCCGGGTGAATTCCTGATGTATCAAATAAGCGATCATAGGTGTTTCCAACCAGGACTTCCGACGCCCCTAGAATTAAAAGGCCCCCCACTTCGAGAGCTTTATGAAAATTATGCAAAGCCTTGTCTTTGGCTTCTTGCGCTAAATAAATCATGGAGTTCCGGCACAAGATAACTTGGCAGTTGGTGAGAAAAGGCTCGTTAATATAGCTGTGTTCGCGAAAACGGACCATCGCGGCTATTTTGGGTGAGATTTTATAACTCCCATTTTTTTCTTGAGTAAAAAATAAATTAACGCGTTTACTGGAAAGGGATAGAACTGATTTCTCGGGATAAATTCCGGCCTTGGCTTTAGCCAAGGCAATGGGGTCCACGTCAGAAGCGTAAATCGTGATGGGCGGCGGGTTTGTGCTTAAAAGACTCATCTCATAGGCCAAAATTGCCAAGCTGTAAGGCTCTTCTCCAATAGAGCATCCGGCCGACCAAATCGTTAAAGGGTGAGGACGTGAGAAAAGCGGCCTAAAAATATTTTTTTCAATGTAGTCCCAAATAGGCGGATCACGAAAAAACTCGGTGACATTGATGGTGAGGGTGTCAAAGAGAATGTCCCATTCCTCGGGATGAGCCGTTAAGTATGACTCGTAAGCGGCGTAATCATTTTCTTTTAATTTAACAGAGAGAAAGCGCGATTGAATTCGTCGTTGGATAAAGGTGGAACGGTATTCCCTAAAATCAAGCCCGCGTTTATTTTGAAGGCGCCCTAAAATCCGTAGGAGAATTTGCTCTGAAGAATCCTGGCTTGAAGTCGCCATAGGACGGCCCTGAGCGTTTAACCGCGCGCAGTTTCCATTTCTCCAGCTTGTCCTCTGAGTTTAAAGGTCTTGATGATGTTATTGAGCGTATCAGACATTTCTTGAAGTTCAAGAGAAGATGAATAGGTTTTTTGGGCGTCTTCCACGAAACTTTGGCTGAGGCTGGTGACGAGTTCAACGGAGGCGGATATTTCTTCGGTTGTTGCCGAGTGCTCTTCGGCTGCGGCCGCAATTTGGCTGACCATATCCGTCATTTGTCCAACGACAAGGACGATGCGCTTGAGGGCCTCACCCGCTTTATTGGCGAGTTCCACTCCCTTGGTCACTTCAAGACCGCCTTCTTCCATCGCTTTGACCGCGCCCTTAGTGTCGGCCTGAATCTTCCCGATCATTTGGGAAATTTCTTTAGTCTCTTGAGTAATTCTTTCGGCGAGTTTTCTCACTTCATCGGCGACGACGGCAAAACCGCGTCCCTGTTCTCCGGCCCGGGCGGCTTCAATGGCTGCGTTAAGGGCCAAAAGGTTGGTTTGATCCGCGATGTCTTCAATGACCTTGATAATTGCCCCAATTTGATCCGAGGATTTTCCCAAGGTGTGAACCACTTGGGTGGAAGCTTGCATGGTTTGGCTGATGAGTTGCATTCCATGCACTGTCTGATCGACGATTTCTCCTCCCGAGCGGGCTTCCGTAGCCGCTTGTTGAGCGGATTCCGCCGCTCTTTGAGAATTCCGGGCGACTTCAGCGACGGTTTTATTGAGTTCGACCAAGGCTTTTGCGACTTGTGCGCTTTGATTAGATTGTTTAATCGCGCTGTCTTTAATGGTCGTGGCCGATTGTCCCATGCCTTGGGCCGAGCGAGACAAAAGGGAGACGGCGTCGACAAGCTTTGCGACCACGCTTCCGAGTTTATGGGTGAAATCATTAAAACATCGGCCTAAGAGCCCTAACTCGTCGTCTCGAGAAATTGCGATTTCCTTCGTTAAGTCGCCTTCTCCAAGCTCGTTGCCGAATTGGATGAGCTCCTTGATTTGTTGAACGGTCGCGGTCGTGAAAAAATAAGTAGGGAGAGTGACAATAAGAATAACCAGAATCAAAGCCGCCGCTGAAGCGTAGATCCCTCTGTTAATGGCTTTGGCCGTTTCCTGGTCAAAGATCGTGATGAGATCGCTGGAAGTTTGAGACAGCTGATCGGTCGTTTTTTGATTGTCGGCATAGCTGCTTCCGATGTTGGTTTCAGATTTTGAATAAGCTTCGGCGATCGCTTGGCCTTGTGTTTGGAAATTTTGGAAAAGCCGATTCATTTCTTTGAGCTTGGGAAGAACGTTCATGTTCCCTTGGTAGTGATTCATTAAATCGGAGATTATTTTTGATATATCTTGAACCTGAGGATCGACTTTTTCCTTGTCGTTAATCCAGCTCATGGGGAAAGAAGTGACTTGGTTGATGAGAGTACTTACTTCCGTTCTAAGAACCATGACGCGATCCATGTCTTGGACGACGGATTTGACCTTCATGGACATCATGGTGTTAAAGCCTAAAACAAAAATGATAAAAGCCATGAGTCCGAAAACCCCGAGCATAATTCTTTTTAAGAGAACACTTTTCATTTAGTTCTTTCCCCCATTTCTATATTTTATTTATATTAGCTTTTTTATGCGTTGATTAGAGCCTTGAGTGATGCGCACTTCTCCGGTGTTAGTTAAGAGTTCGACAGTTCGCGCTTGCGAACCGCCTATCTCTTCTCCGACTAAAAAAATTCCCGCCTTCCGAATTTCCGATTTTAATACCTCGGCATTGGAGGGGCCGATGGTTCCATTGATGACGGAACTGGCCATCGGCATGGACGCTCCCCCCGCGATAAAAGCGGACAATTTTCCTTTGGCCCGAATTTGATTGACCAGCGCTGGAATGGCGGTATCGGCGTATTTTCCAGGCCTGAGGATGACGGCGTCTTTGGAGGGGTTTTGGGCGAGCATGACGTGGGCCATTCCTCCTTTTTTTTGGGTGGGATCGTAAACCATTGCCGCCACGCAAGAACCGAGATCGCTGGCCCGAAGCACCGTGGGGGATGTCGCGATTTCAAGACTGCCAATAGAGACAGGCACCAAGGCGGATTTCCCTTCCTGCGCCCAAAACCTTAAATTCTCTGAAGCGTCATGGGAAAGAGAGAATAGAAAGTAACCGAATTTTTGGGAAAGTCCCCATGAAAGATCGGAATACAGGATGGTCCCTTTTTTATCGAAACTTTGAATCCGCAAGAGTTTTTCCCAGCTTTTTTGCCATTCAAGGACTTCCAAGATCGGAACGGAAGAATAGGACTCCATTCTAAATAAAGCCCCAAAATCTTTTAAAAGCGCATTGACGAATATATTGGTCGCCTCTTCTAAAATAGATTTTCTCATCGCGTCGTTGTTGATGTTTCCAGCAAGACCGTTGGCCGCTAGAATGGAATCCAGAAGAGGTTTGGCTTGGGATTGGGAATATCCGAAAGTCGCGATTCCATTGAGGTCGCCTTGAATAAAGACGGAAACGCTATAGACGAGTTCATGCGATGGAAAAAAGCCGAGGGGTAATGAAGAAGAAGAATTCGCTTCAAGGATTCCATGGCGCACGGTTCTCACCGAGGTTTTAAGCAAATCTGAAAGAGCCAAACATCCGCCCAGAGAGGCGTGGCTTAACCTTTCCTCGACTTTTTGTTTTTCTTTAATGCCCCAAATAGGCTGAGGAGTTGCTGAGGATGAATTATTCAAAGAAGACCTCGATTTTTGAGCCATCTTGGAGTGAAGACGTAAAGAATGCCTGTTGCCCGTTAAGTAGAATGTGAAGTTTTTTCCCAGACGCGGAAGAAGTGTCAATTTCAACAAATCTCAGCGCGTCGGCTAAAAGAGGCGCATGAGAGGGAGTATTATCAAGAGAGATTGCTTGTCCATTGACCCAAATATTTATTTTTTGATTCATTGCGGGAACAATTTTTTGCAACTCAGGCGTCCCTGGATTGAGCGGTGTTTTTGAGGCTTTATTTAAAGCCGGGGTTTCAAGTGGAATTGTAAAATAATTGCCGTGAATTTTTGTGTTTGAAGGTTCATTGGGAGTTGATAAGGTAGAGGAGGGTAAAACTTTTCCAGTTGATAAATGCGCAAGAGGAGGAATGGGAGTTAATGTAATCTTGTCCCCGTCTTGAACGACTCGGTTTAAAGAGGCGAGTTCTCCGTTGACGCGCCATCCACCTTGTGTCTTTTCGGCGGGAGTAAGGATGTCTCCTAAGGGAACGCGCAAAGTGGTCAGACGCATACGGTCTTTAATCGGAGTGTTGAGCGAAATAGGAATGCCGTCCGAAAAAACGCGCAAGGGAATTTCCCTCATGACTCCATTAACAAGAACCGTCGTTCGAGAAAATCCTATCGCTTCGCCGACCGTTCCATCCATGAATTGATTCTTGGTTGGAGTTTTAAAAGAAATGGAATATAGCTCATTGATTGGTTCTTCGATGGAGACGGCTCTTTGATTGAGAGTGATTTCCGGAAGAGGGTTGTTATGCGGTTTGAAAATGCGAAACTTTCCATTCAACGTAAAAGTTTTGGAAGGGCCAGGCCATCCGAAAATTTTCTTAGGAGGAATTCCTGCGGCAACCAACGCGGAAAAAATAGTCGGATGTTTATTTCCTAATGTTAAAACAAAGGTTCTTCTCCCATTTACGAAAACTTTTTTAAATCGGAGCCCTCGGTTTGCGGCGGCAATTTCAAGCGTTCCCAGAGGTGTTGCGGTCTCCGGCCCCCATGAATTGGATTTTTGCTTTTGAATATAATGTTCGCAAAGAGGACGTGAGACTCCAACCTTGAGTGGAGATATCTCCAAGGCTTCTGCCAACATTTGCGTAAACCCTGGCAACAAGCTTCCTCCACCAACACAGAGTACTGCTTGTGGGGCTTTGCCATAGCTTGCCTCGAGAATCGCCCCTGCGATACGGGCTGTAAATTCAATCAAAGCAAGATTAATAACTGTCTGAATATCTTTGATTGGAATGCTAACATTTCTTCCAAAAATATCAGAAGAATCAATAGTTTGAACGCGAGAAGGAGAGAGAACATTATCCGAATATTCATCGCGTCGTTTCATCTCGATAGAGAAATTTCGCTTAATGTCTTCAGCGTGTAGAAAGTCAAGCAAAAATGAATCCGCGATTTTTTCCGTGATGGAATCACCTGCTTGGGGTACCATTCCAAAAGATTGGATTACACCTTGAGAGACAAAAGCGATATCCGAGGTTCCAGCTCCGACGTCTATCAATGCCAAGTTCAGCCTTCTTAAATCGCGGCTGACAACGGCTTGAAGAGCTGCAATCGGTTCAAGCGTGATTGAAGAGACCGAAAGCCCTAATGATTCCAAAACGTCAATTTGACTTTCAAGGATGCGGTAAGGCAAGAAACTCGCCAAAACTTCCACTTCGAGTTCTTGGCCATAATGTCCCAGAGGATTTTGAATTATTTCCCCATCAATTGAAGTCTTACTGACGACATATCCAACGCAGGAATACTGAGGACGGACATCTTCCTCTTTTGGAGAAAATTTTGAAAGAGCTTCTTCCAAGGCTTTCCAGGTTGCTTCATCAATTTCATGTTTTCCAAAAGGGCTTCCATCTGGACGACAGTTGACGACGAATTTTCCCTTGGCGGTTTTGAGGTTTCGTCCGGCAACTGCGATGGCGACCTCTTGAGGCCTTTTGCCGAGGCGTTGGGATAAAGAATCGACGACTTGGGCGGTAGTCTCAGCGACCGCGCGAACATCTTCAATTTGTCCTGCGCTCATGGAACGCGTGGGGTGTTCGCGTATTTCCGCATCCAGAATCTCAATTTCAAGAT
The DNA here is from genome assembly GCA_027371715.1 of Elusimicrobiota bacterium. Taxonomy (GTDB): domain Bacteria; phylum Elusimicrobiota; class Elusimicrobia; order UBA1565; family UBA9628; genus JAKAQV01. The sequence continues at coordinate 38,562 of DAHXMM010000023.1, forward strand.
TTTGGCCCGCCACTGGGGTTATATGGGCCATGAGCCCCATTACTTTGCGGGTTCCAATGTCAAGAGCGAAAATTTCGGAAGGAGTTTCTTTCTGCATTTAGAGATATCCTTCTTGAACGTCTAAAATGAGAATGGCGCGTCCGTCTCCCAGAATGCTTGCTCCGCCGATTCCTTGAAGTTGTTTGAGAAACCCAGTTAAGTTCTTAAGCACGATTTCTTGTCGGCCCAAGAGATGATCGACCGCCAATGCGAATTTGGATTTACGGGAATGAACGATGAGGGCATGTTCATCCAAAACGCGGCCATTGGAAACAAGTTGTTGAGCTTTAATCCGAAAAATATCCCGCAAACGGGCCAACGGTAAAACTTCATTTCTCAAAACCACGACTTCTTTCTTATCGATAACGATGGGCTTTATATTTTCCAGAGAAATGAGCTCAACCACGTCCGATAGAGGAATGGCAAAAGTTTGTTCTCCCACGACAAAAAGAAGCGCTTGAACGATGGCGAGGTTTAGGGGCAGAAATAGGGAGAAACGAGAGCCTTTTCCCAAAGTAGATTCAATCTCAAGATGTCCGTTGACTGATTCGACGGATTCTTGCACCGCGTCCATGCCCACTCCTCTGCCGGAATATTGGGTTATTTCTTCTTTAGTACTGAGGTTGGGACGGCAAATAAGATAAAGAGCTTCCTGATCCTCCATCTTTGCCGCGGCTTCGGGCGTAATGATGCCCATGGAAAGCGCTTTATTTTTAACTTTGTTGACGTCAATGCCGCCGCCATCGTCAATCACGTCAATCACCGCGTAGCCTTTTTCTTTGCGCGCAACCAACGAAAGGGTCGCGGCGGGGTTTTTACCGGCGGCTAAGCGCGCTTCCTTTGATTCAATTCCATGATCGATGGCATTGCGAAGGAGATGCACAACGGCTTCATTTATTTTCTCAAAGAGTACTCGGTCAACCGAGATGCCGTTATCTTGGATGATGAAATTGACCTCTTTTTTTAATTCATGGGAGACGTCTCTGACGACTCGTCCGTAACGCTGGAATATGTCGTCAACGGGAACCAGTCGAGTTTGAAGAACTTCTTCTTGAAGTTGTCCGCTGAGGCGTTCGACGAATTTAACTTCCGCTTCTAAAGCGGAAGCGCCTAGTTCCTTGCTGTATTGAATGAGACGGCTTTTTGAAATGGCGAGTTCCCCCACTAAATTCATCATCGCGTCTAAATGGGAGAGTTGAACGCGGACGGTCATTTTTGAGAGGGTATCGGAATGCGCGGGTTGCTGCTCGGCTTTTTCCGCCGTGAGAACGGCTGTTTCTCCCCTCGTCTCTTGTTGGGACTGGGAAGCCTCCATGGGTGAAAGCGCGGGGTTTGCGGGAGCGGGCGGTGGTTGGGATTCAGTAGGTTGAATAGAAAAAGAAATCGCTTCAGGAAGAGGCATCGGCTCGGATTCTGGTTTCTGTGTTGGCGGCGAGGGCGCCGCGGAGGTTTGATGAGAAATTTCTTGGGGCACTTCCGTTTGGCTTTGGCTCGCCTGTGGGACTAACGTTGGAGTCGTGCTGGGAGCGGCTTCCTCGGATGAAAAATTTTTAAGATGCGCCAAAAATTCATCAATATTAATCGTATCCTTTTCTTCTTGAAATTCTTTGACTAAGGCCCTAAAAATATCGAGAGAGTCTAAAAGAAGTTGAGCGCTCTTGGGGGTAAACGGCGCTTTTCCATTTTTAACATCATCAAGCGCGTCTTCCAAGTGATGCGCTAATTCCGCCATTTTATCAAAACCCATGGTCGCGGAGTTTCCCTTAAGAGTATGGAGGGCTTGAAAAATATCGCGGAGGTTGTTCTCATCAGAAGCGCTTTTTTCAAGCGCTAAGGTCGCTTGTTCGAGGCGTCCTAAAATTTCTTCGCATTCCCCGACAAAGAGGGCGCGGAGTTTAGCGAGATCCATCGGGGGCTATTTTTTGCTCCACTCTGCGTTTTCAAGAATCATCTTTTCGATACTCTTGAGAATTTTGTCCATATTGAGAAGAAGAACCAGATGTCCCTGGAGTTTTGCGACCCCGGTGATGTATTCGACATCGATTTTAGGGAGATTCTCAGGAACCGCTTCAATGACATCGGGTGGAATGCGAACGACTCCGAGTACCGCGTCAACGGTAAAACCAACCATCTGGTTCTCAACGTGGGCGACGATAATGCGGGCTTGCTGGGCGTCAGTTTCGCCTTGGACGGAGAAGCGTTCCTTGAGATCCAAAAGCGGAATAATTTTTCCGCGCAGATTGCAGATGCCTTTAACAAATTCCGGCATATTGGGAATTAAGGTAATTGAAGCGGAACGGACAATTTCCTGGACCTGGGTCGCCATGACGGCGTATTCTTCATGTCCCAAGCGAAATTGAACCCACTGAACTCCGTCGCCTTTATTCTCCGCCATGGTTTATGCCGCCTGAGAAGGCTTCGGTTTAACGAAATTTTCCAGCTTTGTTTTAAGCCTGTCTTGTTGCAAGGGTTTGACGATGTAGCTGTCGGCTCCGCAAGCCATTGCTTTTTCAACGTCCTTGACGGCGTCCGCTCCTGTGGCCATGATGACGGGAACGCCTTGAAGTTTAGGGTTTCGTTTAATGGACACGCAGGTCTCAAAGCCGTCGATTCCGGGCATCATTGCGTCAAGCAAAATGAGAGCCGGTTTTTCTTTTTCCGCGAGTTTAACGCCTTCTTGGCCGTTGGTCGCTTGGATGACGTCATAACCGAGAGATTCAAGCATCAGCTTTGTAACGGCTAGTACTGTCTGGGAATCATCAATATGAACAATCAAGGGCCTTGTGCGACTGCTGCTTCCAAACCACGCCATGGTGTTTTCCTCCCCTTACGCTTTGATTAGCCAAATTCTATCAAAAAGACTTATATTCTTGACCATTTTCTTAAACTTTTTTTTGCTCGTCCATAGGCGCGAGTTTGATGAAATTTTCAAGCTTGGCCTTAAGACGGTTTTTTTCAATAGGTTTGACTAAATAACTATTGGCCCCGGCGGCCATCGCTTTCTCAACATCTTTAACGGCATCAAGCCCTGTGAGCATGATGACCGGGATGTCCTTGGTTTTAGGTTCTCTTTTTAATTTAATACAGGTTTCATAACCGTCCATGACCGGCATTCGAGCGTCAAGCAGAATAATCGAGGGGGCTTCTTTTTCCGCCATTTTAAGGGCGTCGGGGCCGGTGGTCGCTTGAATGACGTCTAACCCCAAGCTTTCTAGAATTAATTTTACTGTCGACAAAATAATATGTTCATCATCAACATGTAAGACTACGGGCTTTGTGCGATTGTTTTGAAACCAAGCCATAATTTTATTCCTCCCTGCTGCTATTCAAGCTTTTTCGGCGGCGCTTTTAAATTCTGCGAATGAGGCAATCGAATGAGAACGCAGGTGCCGGCATTGTCTAAAGAAGAGACGCTAATTGCTCCCTCATGAGCCAAAATTATTTTTTCAGCCCAGCTAAGACCCAAACCGTGGTGGTCTTTCTTGAGCGTGAAAAACGGTTCAAAGCAGTGTTCTTGGGCGTAAGCGGTGATGGCGGCGCCTTGATCTTGAATGGAAATGTAAACCGAGGAGTGCATGCGGTCGGAGTAAACTCCGATGCTCAAAGTTCCTCCAGATCCCTCCAGGGCTTCTTGAGCGTTATTGAGTATTTCTTTGATGGCGCGTTCCATCCACTTTGTATCGATGTTAACGGGAGAAAGGTCGACCGTATCCATTTCCCATCGCAATGCTATTTTAGGCAATTGGGAGACCGCGTGTCGGGAGATGATGTCTTTGAGATAAGCGTCGAGAGAAGTGGAGGATTTTTCCAAAAGGATGGGGCGCATGATTTCGGAATAGCTGTCGAGGAGTTTAATGGCTTCTTCGACAGCCTGTTTAACCAAGCGAAAAGTTCTTTCTCCAAGAGCTTTGTCCTCTTTTTTTGTCGAAAAAAAATCAAGGAGGCCTGGAATGCTGCCGATATTACCGCGAAGATGGTGGAGAAAGGTTTCCGGAGAATTCCAGGCAGAAGTTGGAAAAATGGGCGCAATATTTTCCGAACCAAGAAGTGCGTCGACTTTCGAACGCAAAACCGCTTCGGAGTAAGGTTTGAACAAAAAACCGTTGGCCAGTTGATGAACCCAAGGGCTATATCCTTGGGAGGAACTGGTAATCAAAATAGGGCAAGACTTCCCTTCTTTACGAGCGGTTTGACATATTTCGAATCCGGAGACGCGGGGCAAATTAAGATCAAGAAGAATGAGATCAAAGGACTTGCTTCTTAGGAGGTCCAAAGCCGCTTGGCCGTCAGACGCTTCCGTTACCTCGTGCCCAAATTTATGTAAATAGCCCATGGCTAATTGGCGCATGAGATTGGAGTCATCAACGACTAATATTTTCGCCATAAATAGGGAGTTATTTACTCAATTAGTTTCCTAATGAATATAACATCTATTCCCAGGGTTGTCAAGAGAAATGATTGTGAAATTTTGTAAGTAAAAAAATGAGAAATTAAGACTGGAACTTGCTTTTCCAATAAGGCAAAGGGAGGCCGCCTAAAGCCGCGATGGCGAGTTGGCTGAGGATGAAAATGGAAAGCCAAAAAAACGCTTTATCCATCCAGCCGTAAGAATGAAGCCCAATTCCAAGCATATTGACCCCAAACCATGAAAGACTGGTGATGACGTTTCCTAAAACCGCCATAACCATGAACCCGCGTTCTCGAATAAACCCCCCCCAGCGCGCGTGAAGGATGATGGCGTTCCAGAGAACGATTAAGAGGGCTCCATTTTCTTTCGGATCCCATCCCCAAAATCTTCCCCAGGATTGATCCGCCCAAATTCCGCCTAAAACGGTTCCGACAAAACTAAAAAGAAGGCTGAAGCAAATAATTCCATAAGTCATTTGGACCAAGGCCTTGGCCGCTTCTTTATCCAGAGAAGGCGTCAGGACGCCCTTGAGAATATAAAGTATTCCCAATGTCCCGGCCACAAACGTCGAGGCGTATCCAATGGTGATGGATGACACGTGCGTTGAAAGCCAGAAATTGGAATTGAGCACCGCGCGCATCATTTCCATGGTGTCTCCGGTCATGGCTAAATGATGAGCGATAATGAGGGTCGTAAAACCGATGATGGATGCGGTCATCGCGGCAAAACCTTTCGGGAATTTTCTTTCGAGTATCCAGCAAAGTAAAACCGCGACCCAACCGATAAACACGGCGGAAGAATAAAGATTGGTCACGGGCGGGCGCCCTTGGATGACGATGCGGCAAAGAATTCCAAAAGAATGAACGCTCCAAGCGACAACTAAAAGCCGCATCGCGAGTTGGGTCAAACGTTCGGGCCAAATAACCCAAGAAACCGCTAAGGACAGGAATACGAGAAAATAAAGAACAATTCCCTTCCAGAAGGGAGATACGGCGTTAAAAATTTCCTCATAACGGCTCCAGCGGTATTGAGATGGCAGATTTTTTTTCAGCCATTTCTGATAAGAGTCAGCGGCGGAGTTAAACGCGGCCGGATCGCTATTTTTTCGGGCGTCTTCCATCCGGTGATAAAAGAGAAGCGGTTGGGAAAGAGTTCCTTGGATTAACAGTTGGTTGATGGCTTTTCCGGAACTAATCCAGGCATAGGATGTCCCAGAAGAAATGGGAATAGCCCAGAAATAGGCCGATTGATCGATGAAATTGGAGCGTGTTAGAATGTCGGAGAGTTCTTTCTGAAGACCTTTGTTTTGGGCGATGGCTCGCGGATTTTTAAGAAGAAGATTCGGCAAAGAATCAGGAAGATCCGGAATTTCAAGGCTGAATTTTAGTCGCTGATAGACCACCATTTGTTCCTCAACTTCCAACAAGGCCGATTCAAAAGAAGATCGGGATTTAGCGGGAACCTTTTCTATCGCATCCGCTTTTTTCTCCAATCGGTCCCATGAAGGAGCAATTTGATTGAAAGAAAAATAACGCTGGGCGGTTTGCGGCAAATTGAGAAATCCCAAAACATCTAAGTTGTCGATGCAAAAAACTTTTTCCATGTCCGCGATTTCAGGGCGGCTGACTAAATCCAATAGCCATTGAGATGCGGGCAATTCTTCTCCCGGAGTTGAGACTTTTTCCTTATGGCTGAGAATTAAAAGAGAACTGCGGGCGACCGTGCTTAGGGGTTTTATGCGGCCTTCTTGTAAAACGGGAAGCTGGGAAAATAAGGTTAAATCAACGCCGGAGTGAGAGTGAGGAAAAAACGGAAAAAAAGCCCAAGTGAGAGTTCCCAATACCAGAAGATTAAAAGAAATAGGATTTTTTCCCCGCATTGTTTCTTTTTTCATGACAAAAATTTTGCCTGTTTAAGACGCATGAGAAAATGGAAAATGAGCCCTAATGCCACCAAAAAAGAAGAAATATAAGGAATTGTCCAGCTGGGGTTGCGGACGACTTGGAGAATAGAAACCGTATCATTTTGGGCGTAGGAGGCTTGATAAAAAGTGAGGCCTTGAAAACGAAGTGGATGGTTCATTGAAATTAAAGTATTCCGGTTTTCCGTGGGAGAGGCCGGATCGTCAATGTGAATGAGGCTTGAAAAGCGGCTGGGAATGGTGGTCCCGGTATAAATTTTATGGGTAAATTTTTTGAGAAAGAGAGAAAACGGAAAATAATAGCGTTTAGGGCGAAGGACGAGATAGAGCGCTTTTCCTTTGACTGGAATTTCCTGCGGAAGTGGAATCATCTCGGACATCTGCCAATTGCCCAAAACCTTTCCATTGCTTGACACCTGGACCAGGGCCGCCGGCATATTGGGCTGATTATCGTCATGGCTTAAAGGCATATCGATAATTTCAAGATTTTTCCCCGGGCCTTGGATCAGCGCATAATCTGGAAATGCGGCATCGCTATTTTTCCGGATATCAACGGCCGCATTCAGAGCGTAGTGTTTGATTTTAAGCGTAATTTGGTTCGGCAAAGAAATAACTTGTCCCGTTTTTAAAAGCCCTTGGGGGATGGAATAGACGGTGTCTGTCTTAGAGTTCGTGGCATCGATAAGGTCAATTTCCGAATGCCTTGGGTCTTCGCTATAATTTTTGGAAGAGTTTTCTTTTATAGTCATCTGGCTTTCGCGCGCGAAGCGGCCGGAAAGAAATTGGCCCACAAAAAGAATGATGAGCCCAAAATGAGTCAGCCAAAGGCCTATTTTCTTGTATGACAGAGTTAGACGTTTGAAATGCGCAAAGAGAAGATTCAGGATTAAAACAATTCCCACGATTTTTCCTGCTGGAAAAAGCGGAATGCGGTATCCGCCAAGAACGGGACGCGAGTAGAGAAACCAGCTGTTAAAATGAATTTTTACGGAATCGTAAACGCCAAGCTGAACCTCGCCTAAAGTGCATAAGAAGACCAGCAGCGCGAGCGCGCTGAGCCCCGCCAGGGTCAGCTCAAGAGAAGAGAGAAGCTTGATAATTTCTTTCGCGAAGAATTTAATTTTGGCCATGGAGTCTTTTTTCTTTGAGCATGGCCGCCATGCGCTCAAACTTTGCGGCTTGTAATTCGGTATTTCCCTTGGGAGTTTTATAAATGGAGACAGAAGGCGGTTTTCCTTTGCAGGCGAAAAAGGAGAATATTAAACAGATATATCCAAGCGGGCGAAACAGCTTCATCTCTCTCATTATACAAAAAGAGATGAAAACCGGGTATTTTAGTTCCCTAAATTAGAGATTGACGCTCTTCTTTAAAAAGGAGCACTTAAGCTTCATCTTTTTGTCGGATCCCGAGACCTTTTGACATTTGAGGTTCTGGTTGTTCGAGGTGGTAAAAAACATGAATTTTTTGTGAGAGGGCGTAGGGGTCGCTTCCGGCGTAGGTGTGGAAGAAGCTGCCGCTACTTGGGCGGCAGGAGCAGCCGCCATTGCAATCGCTGGAGCGTTTGTTGAAGCTGCTTGTGTTTGTGGTGGCATATTCGGATTTGGGGTGTGGAGGGAGGAAAGGTACAATGAGATTGCCTTAATTTCATTATTACTCATATTTTGAGCGATGAAATGCATGATATCGTTGGAGCGAAAACCGTTGCGGAATTCTTTTAGTTCCCGTTCTATATAATCGGCGTGTTGACCGGCAAGTCTGGGAATATCAACGTCGCCTTCCCCGTTTAGTTTGTGGCAGGTATTGCAAGCCGGAACTGAGCGCTTCGGAAATCCGGTTTTAAAAATACTTTCTCCAAAATAAGTCGCAGCCAAGGAAAGTTCGGAGGTTCGCCCTGTCGGAGCTTTGAGGCTTGAAAAGTAATCGGCGATGGCGGTAATCTCGCTATCGGTGAGAGGCTGAGCCATGCCCCACATCTCGGCTTGGGCGTAACGGTCCGCGCGGGCGCGCATTCGAAAAGCCTTGAGTTGGCTTTCCAAATACGTTTTGTCTTGTGCCGCAAGATTGGGAATGAACGGCCATTTACTGATGCCGTTAACCCCATGACACACTGAACAAGCGCGGTCAATGAGCAAATGAGCGTCATAAGAAGCCGGGTTAAAAGGCTTTTCATCAGGGGATGAAAAGTTGTCATCGGCAAATGCGGAATAGTTAAAGCTGGTTCCAAATACGATAAAAGCCAGTAACGCAAAGGAAGTCAAAATTTTAAATTTTTTCATGATATTCTCCATTTTGCCTCCTTAAAAATCCATCCATAATCCGAGAACCAGCGTATTATTAGCCGAGGCTTTGGAAGCTGCGGGCGTTCCGTAAAAGGGGCTTTGGTTTCCATCCACGATGGTATAGGCGTCGTATTGCAAGATGAATTTAGTGTTCAGCCAGGGCATATAATCGAGTTCAAAAACCCAATATTGATTGTTGGGCGCGCCATTTGCGCCGTTCATGAGGGCGTCCTTAGTGCCGGTGGTGTTGACAAAATTCACCAAGGCCCCATATTTTCGTTTGTAATAATATTCCGCTGTGAGCGAAGTTTGGTAGAGATTGTCGATTGCATTGGAATAGAGGCCCGACTCGACAAATAGAGGATTATTAGATTGCCTTTCGTTAACCCCGCTTCCAATAAAGGAGACGATATTTTCGTCTCCAATATATTGATACTGCCAGTCAAACCCGGTGTCCATGTATTGATTGGCTGTTGTTGGAGAATTCATGCTGGCCACTCCGATGGCGGGCGGAACAAATTCCGTATCCATGGCCATGGCTCCGACTTCTAGGGCGTTGCGTCCCCAATCTTCTTCGTAAGACACGCGTGCCTTAGGAGCGACTCCGCTGATGGCCCCTAGAGCTCCGGTCGCATTGAGAGCTGTATTGCCCGTTGCGATTGTTCCAGGGACTCCGGAGTGATAACCGGCAAATTCCACATAGAGGGAATCGTTATACCATAAGTATTCGCCGCCTCCGGCGGAATTGGTAAAAGTTCCGCTTTGATAAAGAGGGCCGCGCAAGCCGCCGGATGCAGCGCTACTTCCGGCGCCGAAATTGTACAGGCTGGGGACATTGAACATGGGCACCCCAAAAGCCGATAATGCGGTGTTGTAAACGTCTTCCATCCCTGGAGTGTTATTGGCAAAGGTTCCCCATAACCATTTTCGGTCCGCACTGTGATGGGTGTAGCGAAGTTCGGTGTTGTCGATGCCCAAAGAGCCGGCCGGTTGGCTGTAGGTCATTTGAATCCAGGTTCCGATGTCATCAGTCACTCTTCCGGCGTAATAGAGGCTGATTTGCTCGGGGAAAAGGAAAGCGTCTCCCGCGGTCTGGGCTCCGGCGGGCGGTCCGCCCTTTGTTCCAGCATTTTTATCCGGCGGAGCTACGTTGTATTTTGAATAAGCGATTTGAACGTCGTAAGAAAGAGGAGAAACGTAGCTGAGAGTCAGATTCCTTTTGGCTGCTTCCGTGCTGGAGGTAACGCTGGTGTCGGAAACATCCGCGGGTTTTGTCGTCAGCGTGTAACCATTAAGTTTAAATCGTCTTCCAAAGGGAGTCAATTCCGGAAACACGGTGTGGCAGACTTCGCACGCGAATCCGGTTTGGCGGGCGAAGCTGGGAACGGCGAGCGTTTCTTGAATTCCGTCCGAGCGCAAGGGACAGAGATGTCTCAAACCATGAATCAAGGGCGGAAGTTGCCAAAGGGCGAAAAGAACAAAATAGGCCACAAGTCCGACGCGGGCAACCTTTAAGAAGATTTTCCTCTTTGAATTTTCAGTCATCGTTTCTTTTTTCTCCATGGGGCTTGTTGTCAGGCTAATGGGGGTCATTGAGATTCAAGCACGGAACAGTCCAAAGATACGTTGCCTTCTCCATTATTTGAGAGAACATGGCATTTAAGGGTTTTATTACCATCGGGAGTCGTCAAGAAAAGAACTTTTTTATTTCCATGGTGATGGTTTGAGTGATGGGGCTGGCTCATAGCGACCATTTTATGCGCTTTATGCGCGTGATGGGAAGATGGGCTCGATGTCGTTGCCATGTCGGAATTGCCGCCCCCCACTTCCGCCTTCCCGCCGCCGCCCTTGTCATAACGGAAATTAAGAACTGTGCCGTTAGGAGCGACATCAATTTCCTTGGAAATGGTTCCCAATTTTTCTTGCCAAGCCTCAATCGTATAGTGCCCAGGCGGCAGATCTTTAATTTCGTAGGAGCCGTCTTCGGAGGAAACCGCGTAATAAGGATTAGTCACGACTCCCACAAAGCCGTGCATCCAGGCATGGATGTTGCAGTGAATGGGAAACATGACGCGAGGCTCTCTAAAAGTTCGCACGAGATCGGGCGTTCCCGGAGGCATGGGCGCGTTGAACTCGGGTTCGGCGTTGACGTTGTGAAGGAGAGGATCGGAATTTTGAACGTCCAAGGTTTGTCCGGCCATGATTCCAAATACGCGAGGGTGATACCAGCAGCCCTTTTGATCCAAAATAACCTTGGCGCTTTTAGGCACGGGGAATTTTTTTCCTTCAAGACCTTTTTTGACGTAAATAAAAACGTTGGCAAGGCCCCCATTGTGATCAACCGCGATCGCTTTATATTCAAATCCTTTGGGGTGCATGCTGACGCAGGTTTGATCCGCCTTCATATCAACGGTTTCTTTTGAGGAATGACCGGGATAGGTGATTTTTCCGGAAAGCCCCCCATCGGCCCAAGCGGATGTTGAAACAATCAAAGTAGAAATGAAAACGGATTTTAGAATTGAGTCTGCGAGAATGTTTTTATGCCGCATATTTTTTAATTTCCTCCGTAAAATTTTCGCGCGTCAAATAAAACTACAAAAAGGAAGAGAACTTGTCAAGCAATTTTTTTTTGAGAAAAAAGTAAAACTATGCGGCGGTTTTTTGGAGAGCCGGAATATCTAAGCGAATATGGGCTTCTTTGAGTTTTTTAGGGTTGATGGGAGAGGGCGATTCGCTTAAGGGGCAAGTTCCCTTTTGAGTTTTTGGGAAAGCGATGACTTCGCGGATTGAATCCTCGCCCGCGAGAATCGCGGTTAAACGGTCAAGGCCGAGAGCGACGCCTCCGTGGGGCGGGGCGCCAAATTCAAGGGCGCGCAAAAGCATTCCAAATTGTTCCTCTTGTTCTTCAGGCGTAAACCCCATTAAGGAAAAAATGCGGCGCTGAATTTCCGCGCGGTGATTGCGGATGGAACCTGAAGCAAGTTCAACTCCGTTAAAAACAAGATCGTATTGATGAGAGCGCATTTTTCCCGGATTTGTATCCAGCATGGAGAGTTCTTCTTCTAAAGGAGAAGTGAAGGGATTGTGGGCAAAAGTCCAGCGTTTTTCATCCGGTTCCCATTCTAAAAGCGGAAAATGGAGAGCCCAGTGAAAGCTCCAAGGGGTTGAGGGTTGAGGTTTTAGAATTGAGATTAATTCTTTTCTAATGGCGCCAAGAATTTTTGCGGCGTTTTCTTCTTTATCGGCGGCAAAAAAAGTGACATCTCCAGGTTTCGCTTCAAGAGAAGACTTGAGACTAGAGATTTCTTCGGCGCTTAGGAATTTAACGATGGGAGAATTGGGGCCTGAGCTTTCCCACTTAATCCAGGCTAAGCCTTTAGCTCCCAGGGATTTTGCAAGTTCAGTCAGTTTGTCGATTTGCGCGCGAGAAAAGTCAAATTTTGCGCTGAGGGCGCGGACAACGCCTCCGCTTGAGGCGGGCTCGGAAAACACTTTAAAAGAGCTTCCTTTCAATAAAGAGGTGAGGTCTTTAATTTGAAAACCATAACGCAGGTCGGGTTTATCCGATCCGTAAAGACGCATCAGATCGGCGTGCTCAATTTCCGGGAAAGGCGTTTGGATATCGATGCCCATAACTTCTTTAAAGATGATTTTTAAGAAATTTTCAACAACGGCGTGAACGTCTCTCTCTGTCACAAAAGACATCTCAAGATCAATTTGGGTGTGTTCCGGTTGCCTATCGCTTCTTAAATCCTCGTCTCTAAAGGCCCGCGCTAGTTGAAAATAGCGCTCGATTCCAGAGACCATGAGAACTTGTTTAAAGACTTGGGGCGATTGCGGCAGAGCGTAAAATTCTCCCGGAGACAAACGAGATGGGACCAGAAAATCTCTTGCTCCTTCCGGGGTTGCTTTGGTCAAAATAGGGGTTTCGATTTCAAGAAAGCCCATTCGGTCTAATTCTCTTCTGACGGTTGTGGTAATACGGTGGCGCAAAAGCATATTTTTAAGCATACGCGGGCGTCTGAGATCAAGAAAGCGATATTTAAGACGGGTTTCTTCTGAAACCTCTTGAGCATCGTCAATTTCAAAAGGGAGAGTTTTAGAAGTATTGAGGATTTTAATTTCAGAAGCCGTGACCTCGATTTCACCCGTTGGGATTTTTGGGTTTTGCGTTCCTTCCGGGCGTTTCTGGACAAGGCCTGTCACTTGAACGACGTATTCAGAGCCTAATTCTTCCGCTTTTTTAAAAACTTCCTTCTGTTGGGGACTGGCGACGATTTGAATACGCCCGGAGCGGTCTCTCAAATCGAAAAAATAAACGCCGCCGTGATTGCGCCTCGAATCCACCCAACCGCACAGAGTGACGGTTTGTTTCTCGTTTTCAATTTTCAGTTCCCCGCAAGAATGCGTTTTCAGCATAGATTTCATTTTATCATTTTGACGGAGCTAAATTTTTAATCTTCGATAGAAGTCTCTCCATGGTTTGAGAGGGGGTCGGCATATTGAGATGTTGATAGGCGTCTTTCATGAGGGCTAATCTTTCTTGATTCAGTTTTTCCAATAGCATACTCTCAAGGAGAGTTGGAATTTTTTGTTGAATTTCATTTTCAGGGACCATGACGGCGCAACCTGCTTTTTCCAAAACCCGGGCGTTTTCCGTTTGGTGATCATGAGTCGCGCTGGGGTAAGGAATAAGGAGGGCGGGTTTTTTTTGGGCGCAAAGTTCTGAAAGCGTGCTTCCGCCTGCTCGGCATGAAACAAGATCGGCCGCTCCGTAGAGTTCCTCCATTTTTTCAAAATAAGGAAACACACGGGCCTTAAGAGGTTGATCTTCGTAGTTTTTCTCAACAGCCTTTGAGTCTTGTCCGCAAATATGAATAATCTGAAGACGATGAGGATAACGGATAGAGAGGTCTTTAATCGCTGCGGGGATTTGGAGATTGATTCCTCGCGCGCCTTGACTGCCGCCAAAAATAAGTAGAACCGGCTTTTGTGGGTCAAAGCCTAGATTTTTTTTCGAAACGGTTAAGTCTCGAGGTTCCCATAAAGATTGGCGGATAGGCGTTCCAATGAGCTCCCCTTCTGGTCCAGGAAGTCCTCTGAGGAGTTTGGCTCCTAGAAATTGGCAGAAGCGGTTTGATAATCCAAGAATCACATTGGACTCGTGGATGAAGCGCGGTCTTCTTTTTATTAAAGCGGCAAGAATCGCCGGCGCCGAAAGGTACCCCCCCATTCCAATCACGACCTCAGGTTTGAAGTCTGAAACGATGTTGAGGCAAAGTTTAAACGAGGAAAATAGGCGGATTAAAAATGAAAACCAGCCTTGAGGGCCTCTGGGCATTCCTTTCATGGGGATTTCGACATAAGGAAAGTCTTCTGCGTCTAAAACCTTGCGGGCCGGGTCTTCTTGGCGGACAATAAAAAGAACGCGCCAGTTTTCCGCTCTTAAGGCTTGAGCGATTGCAAGGCCGGGGTAGAGATGTCCTCCGGTTCCGCCTGCGGCAATCAAGATTTTTTTCACGCCGTTTTGGTCTGCCTGGAGATGTTGAGAAGAATTCCGATACCGATGAGGCTGGCCAGGAGAGAAGAGCCTCCAAAAGAGACAAAAGGAATGGGAATTCCCTTGGTGGGTAAAAGGCCAATGGACATGGCCATATTAAAAAAAGCTTGAAGCGAAATCAGCCAGGTAATTCCGGCGGCGAGAAGGCTTCCGAATAAATTGGGAGCGTTTTTTGCGATTTGAGTTCCCTTGACGGCGAAAAAGACGAAAAGGCCTATAAGCCCAACGGCTCCCAGAAGACCTAATTCCTCACAGAGAATGGGAAAAATAAAATCCGTGTGCGGGGTCGGCAAATACATGAGCTTGATATTGGAGGCCCCAAGGCCTTGCCCGAAGACTCCCCCTCGTCCGACTGCGATTAACGATTGAGCGAGTTGGTATCCCGTGTTTTTTGCGTCGTGAAATGGAGAGAGGAAATTTAAAATTCGGGCTCTTCGATAAGGAAAACGGATGAGTTCATAGGCGATCACGGGGATAGACAATGAAAGAAGAGAGAGAATGTGCTTGAGTTTGACTCCGGCTGTAAAAAGTAGACCCAGGGAGACGGTGAAAATAAGAACGGGGGTTCCCAAATCCGGTTCTTTGGAAATAAGAAAAATAATCGGCGCAAGAAGAACTCCCGGCATGAGAAGCCCCGCTACCGGCGAGCGAAGGCGGCTTCTTTTTTTGTCAAGATAATAAGAAAGAATCACGATGCAACTGATTTTCGCGAATTCTGACGGCTCAAGCCCTAAGGGGCCGATTTTAATCCACCTTCGAGCTCCCCCCACTTTATGTCCAAGAAGCGCCCATAAAAGGCCGATGACTGTGACGGAGAGAATAGGCATGATTTTTTCGCGATAACGATTGTAGTCAATTCGGCTGATGAGCCCCATGGCGGTGACTCCGAAAACAGCCCAGAATAATTGCCGTTTCAAAAAATAAAAGGATTGCCCAAGATGCTGCTCGGCCCAGATGGCGCTGGCGGAGTAAATCATGATGAGGCCGAAAAACATCAGAATAAGAACCACTGATAGAAGGGAAAAGTCAAAGGGAGAATTTTTTTCGGTAGCCATTAGTTCTGATAGCGTTTTAAGATTTTTTTAAATTTTTCCCCGCGCTCTTCAAAATTTTTGAATTGGTCAAAGGATGCGCAGGCGGGAGAGAGAAGTAAAATATCCCCGGCCTCTCCGATTTCAAAGGCTCTTTCGACGGCTTTATCCAGGTTTTCGCAATGAGAAATGGGGACAATCCCGTCTAATTCGCTTTCGATTTTCTGCGCGGCGCTTCCAATGGTCAGAAGGGCTTTAACCGAATGGGAGAGGAAGGGTTTGAGCGGCGCATAGGGACTGCCTTTGTCGATCCCGCCGAGAATTAAAATAAGTCTTTTCTGGCTTTCTGTGAAGGCTTTTAAGGCGACGAGCGTTGAGTCGACATTAGTCGCTTTTGAGTCGTTGACGCAACGAATTTGATGATAAGTTCCCGCTTCCTCCAAGCGATGTTCGACGCCTTTAAATTCCGTGAGGGCTTTTTGAATTGAGTCTGTGGAAATTCCCGAGGCGAGGCCTATGAGGATGGCCGCCATGGCATTTTCTTGGTTGTGGCGGCCGGGAAGACGGGGCGGCGTAAAGGAAATGGGAGCGTCTTTAAGACTGAGGCGAGCGTAGATTTTTCCTTCTTTAACCCACGCATGACTGGATTTGGGATCGTCCCCAAAAAAAAGTTTTTGGGCCGGGCACTCTCGGGCGAGCCTCACGGTCTCAAGATCGAGAGCGTTAAAGATGCAGAAATCCAATGGGTTTTGATCGCGAAAAATGCGGGCTTTCGCCTGAATATAATTTTCAAAGCTCCCGTGATGGTCAAGGTGATCCGGTTGAATATTGAGGATGGCTGAGACCTTGGGGTGAAAAAAACTGCTGTCTTCCAACTGATAGCTGGAGGACTCAATGACTAAAAAATCTTTTGGGTTAGCGTTTGGGGCGGAATCAGACGCGGGGGTTCCAATATTGCCGCAGACATAAACGTTTTGCCCATAGGGCAAGCCTTGTCTGAAAATATCTCCGGTGAGAGCTGTGGTCGTGGTTTTTCCGTTGGTGCCCGTGATGGCGATAATGTTTTCGGTTTTTGAAAAAGAGAGGGCGACTTCCATTTCGCTAAAAATGGGAATTTTTGCGTCTTGAATTTTTTTGATGAAAGGCGAAGACCAAGAAAGCCCGGGGCTTTTGACGGCAAAGCCGCAACGCAAAGCTTCTTGGCTGGGGCCGTCCGCTTCCCAGGACGCCGAGGTGGGAACGCCCTTGATTAAATCGGCGATTTCTCTTGAATTGCGGCTATCGGTCATGAGAACGTCAATACCCTGCTTGATGAGGAGTTTTGCGACGGAAGATCCGGAATGGCCTAGCCCTATGACGCAGGCTTTTTGCCCTTGGAAATGAGATGCGGAAAATCGGTGGACCATGGCGTTAGCGCATCTTCAGCGATGAGAGGGCAACCAACATCAGAACAATGCCCATGATCCAAAATCGAACGGTCACCTTGGGCTCCGGCACGCCTTGAAGTTCAAAATGGTGATGAATGGGCGCCATTTTAAAAACTCTTTTTCCTTTTCTGAGTTTGTAAGAACCCATTTGGAGGATGACGGATAGGGTTTCAAGGACAAAAATTCCGCCCGCGATGGGAAGTAGAAGTTCTTGTTTGACGCAAAGAGACGAAAGCGCGATCATGCCGCCTAAGAAAAGAGAACCAGTGTCTCCCATAAAAACTTCCGCGGGATAGGCGTTAAACCACAAAAATCCAAGACTTCCCCCCGCGATGGCCGATAGATAAACCGCGATTTCTCCCGCTCCTTCGACATGGATAATTCGAAGATAAGACGCAAATTTAAGATTTCCGGCGACATAGGCTAAAATGGCGTAAGTCGCGGCAAAGAGAATAACCGAACCGATGGCCAGACCGTCTTGTCCGTCGGTGAGATTAACCGCATTTGAGGAAGCGACAATCATAATCGTAGCCAGCACAAAATAAAAACGGCCTAAATTAATGAAGATTTCCTTGCTGTAAGGGACGCTGAGAATAGTCGCGTATTCCGGACTTGGAGGATAGACGGCGAGGTAAAATACAATAAGAAGAGCGCTGATGGATTGAATTAAGAATTTTGAGCGAGAACTGATTCCCGATGGGTTTTTGGCCGAAAATTTGACATAGTCATCCCAAAATCCAAGAGCGGCCAAGATGGTTGAGGCGCTTAACATCAGAGGCGTAAAACGGTCATCCGGACGCATCCATAAAATCGCCGAAAGGGAAACGACAAAAAAAATCAAAACTCCTCCCATGGTCGGGGTTCCCTGTTTTGGAAGATGTGTTTGAGGGCCGTCTTTTCTTTGGACTTGTCCGAGCTTTTTATTTTTGAGAAAAGCGATAAAGCGCGAGCCAAACAAAAGAGACAGAATAAACGAGGTGACCGCAGCCCCGGCGGCTCGAAAGGTAATGTATTCGAAAATATTAAAAACGCCGGAGGTTCTTTTGAGGGCGATGAGAAGATAAAGCATTTATTTCACATCTTTAACGCCAGCATAGACATCTTCAAATTTCATTGCGCGCGAAGCCTTAAAAAGACAGGCAGAGTTCTTATGGATTGATTTTTTAAGTTCATCAATCCAGTCCGCCGGGTTCTTTTGATAGTTTAAGGCAAAAGGCGGTTTTCTCTTGGAGAGGGCTTCAGCGGTCGCTTTCATTTCGGGGCCGGCCAAATAAATTTTATCTACGGGTAAAGTTGACAACCAGTCTCCCAACTCCGTATGGAAACTGACGGACTGTTCCCCAAGCTCTTTCATGTCTCCCAAAATGAGAATTTTCTTTTTGTTTGGAAATTCTGAAATAAATGATTCGATGGAAGCCTTCATGGAGGCGGGGTTGGCGTTATAAGCGTCTAAAATAATTTCGCATCCAGAGAGATGAGAAACTTTTTCCATTCTCATGGCAAAAGGCTTATATTTTTCAAGTCCCAAGCGGATGGTTTCCGGAGTGATTCCTAAAGCCAAAGCGGCTGCCGTAGCCGCTACTGCGTTGTATTTGCTTAATTTTCCCAAGGCCTTGAGATGGACGATAATTTTGTGACGATCAATGACAATTTCTTCCCCAGAAAAACGAACGCGGCATAACGGCGCTTCGCCGAAAGTGACCGCTCGCCCTCCCAGGCGGCCTTCGAGGCTGGAGAGCCAAGGGTCATCGCTGTTGATGACCACGGGCGCGTCTTGAGAGACGTAGTCCAAAAGCTCGAGTTTTGTTTTAAAATTGGCTTCCATGCTTCCATAGAACTCAATATGATCGGGGCCGATGTTGGTAAAAACAGCCAGAGTGGGTTGCGCGATTTGAGAAATTTCTTTAATATCGCCGGGATGAGAATCCGCCAATTCAAAAACCGCCCAACGGTGGGTGGAATCAAGCTGGAGAACGGAAAGCGGAACTCCTATCTGATTATTCCAGTTTCCGGGGCTTGCGCAGACGGGGCCTAATTCACTTAAAATAGACTTGAGCATTTCTTTGGTGGTCGTTTTTCCATTCGAACCGGTAATACCAATTACGGGGATATCAAATTTTTTTCGGTGATGGGCCGCAAGAGCCTGGAGGGCCCGGAGGGAATTGGAAACGGCGATGAGGCGCGGCGGAAAAGGGATTTTGAGGCTTGCTACTTTAGATTCTTCCACGATCCACCCGGAAGCCTTTTTGGCTAATTCCGCGTTTAGAAAAGAATGCGCGTCATATTTTTCGCCTTTAAGCGCCCAAAAAGCTTCCCCGTTTTTAATCGTTCTCGTATCGGTGGAAATGGAATCAAAGGCGTCATCAGGGGAACCCGAGACCAGGCGCCCCCCGGCAAATCTCGCAACGTCGCCCCAGCTTATATCTAGTTTCATAATTTTTTCAATGCGGCTTTTGTGACGTCTTTGTCATTAAATGGAATCGTTTGATCATTGAGGATTTGATAGGTCTCGTGCCCTTTCCCCGCGATGAGAATAATGTCTCGCGCTTGGGCTAAAGCTACGGCTTCTTGAATAGCCATGGCGCGGTCAGGAATCATTTTATAATTTTTTTGGCCCGCCTTCTTGATTCCCGCTTCAATGTCGGCCAGTATTTTAAAAGGATTTTCCCTTCTGGGGTTGTCGTTGGTCAGAATGACCCAGTCGCTGAGTTTTGCCGCTATTTCGCCCATGGGCGCTCTTTTTGTTTTGTCGCGTTCTCCCCCGCACCCAAAAACCGTAATGAGGCGGCCTTGGCAGAACGGGCGAAGCTCTTTGAGGACGGCTTCAAGGGCGCTGTCGGTATGGGCAAAATCAATAAAGATTTTGAAAGGTTTGCGGACCGGCAATTCTTCAAGACGACCGGGAACGCAACTGAGTTTTTTGAGTCCTGAGAGGATAAATTTTTCCGGTATTCCCAGAGAATGGGCCGCTCCGGCGGCGGCTAGGGCGTTGAGGATGTTGTGTTGTCCTAAAAGTTTGATAAAAGCTGGAAAATTTTTTCCCCCTATTTTGAGAGTGAACCGAGATCCATCCAGATTTGAATGAATATGGCCAGCTGAAACATCCCTTGTCCCCTTAAGGCCGTAGGATAAAACCTCGCAATTTCGCGCCCAGGGTCTGAGTTTTTTTGCGCGCGGGTCATCGGCATTAATAATGGCGGTTCTGGAAGGTTTTTTTGAGCGTGCCAAGAGTTCAAACAGATGAGCCTTGGCCTTGAAATAGGCGTTGATGGTTTTATGGAAATCGAGATGGTCGCGCTTAAGATTAGTAAAAATGGCGGCGTCAAAAGAGATTTCTTCCACCCTTCCCAAAGCGAGGGCGTGGGAAGAAACTTCCATGGCCACCTGGGTTGCGCCGGAGTCTCGAAGTTTAGAGAGAATGGCGAGGAGTTCTAAGGATGAAGGGGTGGTGTTTACGGCTGTCTGAGAAGATATTCCTGGGCCGCGATAAGAAATCGTGCCGATAATTCCCGTCTTTTTTTTGGCTTCTTTCAAAATTGATTCTAAAAAATAAGTGACGGTTGTTTTTCCATTGGTTCCGGTGACTCCGATGATTCGCATGTCGGCGGAAGGATTTTTAAAGAAAACAGCGGCCATTTTTCCCATGGCGGAGACAGGGTCGGGAGTTTGAATCCAAGCGGTTTTGACGCCTAGGGGCTTTGGCTTTTCGCTTAAGACAGCGACTGCGCCTTTTTTAATGGCTTCACGCGCGTGTAAAAAGCCGTTGGTTCGACTTCCCGGCAAGGCAAAAAAAAGGCTTCCTGGAGCGACCTTCCTGGAATCATGAGTCAAATGTCTAATTAAGACATTCGGATTGATTTCTCCAGTGACGGGTATGGATTTGACGAGAGTTCCAAGAGAAATAGAATAATTGTTTTTCATCTTAGCGGAAAGAAGCCGCGGGGACGATATTTTTAGATAGATTGGCGTTTTGAATCGTGGAACTTGGTTCGGGCGGCAAACCCTTAAGGGCGATCAGGCGTCTAGCGATTTCGGAGAAAACAGGAGCGGAGGCCTGGCCCCCGTAGTAGTATTTTTTGGGTCCATTAAGAACGACCAGGATGCTCCATAATGGATGGTTTGCGGGTAAAAATCCGACAAAAGAGGCGTTATATTTTGTGCGCGAATATTTTTTGGTTTTAGGATTAATTTCATGGGAAGTTCCTGTTTTTCCCGCGACTGAATATCCTGGAATTTGTGCGAGAGCTCCGGTTCCTTTTTCCACGACGTTTTCCAAAAATTGAGTCAGGGTTTCAATGGTCGAAGAGGACGCGACTTTCCTGATCTTATCGGGAGATTCTTCTATTGAAATCAAGGGTTGTCTTAAAATTCCTCCGGCGGCGACGGTATTGTAGGCCGCGAGAACCTGAAGGGGAGTGACGGCGACTCCATAACCATAGGAGGCGGAGGTCAGCGAAATTTCTCCACGCTTGTTAAAAGTCTTCCAGTCCCCCGCAGCCTCGCCGGGAAGGCGAATGCCGGTCTTGTTGAGAAAGCCGTAGGCGCGGAGCATACGGTAGAAAGCGGGTTTCCCAACGCGCAAGACCACTTTTGAAATTCCAATATTGGAAGATCGTTCCAGTATTCCGGAAAGAGTGAGATATTGAGACGGTTCGTCATCATGAATGGTGACTCTGGGAGTAATGGCAAAACTCCCGTTTTCGCAAAAAATCTGTTCGGCGGTCGAAACGACTTTGTTTTCAAGAGCGGCAGTGGCCGTCACAATTTTCATGACAGAGCCCGGTTCATAGGTGTCTTGAATGGCGGGGTTTTTTAGCGGGGTTCGTGGGTAGGAAGCCATGGCCAGAATTTGTCCTGTTTGCGGATCCTCGATGAGAACGGTTCCACTTTTAATGGAAAGGGTTTTCGCGGCGGAATCAAGAGCTTCTTCGGCGATATACTGTATATCACGGTCAATGGTGAGAGGCAAAGGCTTGGGGGTAAACCCGGAATTATCGGCGTTAAGATAAATCATTTTCCCCGAACCGTCTCGAATAACCCGCAATCTTCGCGGCTTTCCAGTTAAACGCTTGTTCCAAGATAATTCCACGCCGGAGAGGCCTTGTCCATCGGAGGCTTTTCCTAAAACATTGCTGGCCAAAGAGCCGTTGGGATAGAAGCGGCGTTCTCTCAAGGAAAGTCCAAGCCCCCCAATTTTCAATTTTTCGATAGCTTCGGCTTGGTCATAGGAAAGAGAATCCGCCAAAACGGGAAAACGCTTTCGGGATTGATAACGCCGCGATATTTCCAAGGGAGACATTTTTAATAGACGCGCGAGTTTTTGGGCGACAAAATTGGGATTTTGAATCATTTTTTTGTCCGCGAAAAGACGCCAAACCGGAAGGGATTGCGCCAGGATATCGCCGTTTCTGTCGGTGATATCGGCCCTGGGAGAGATTTCCCATAAGGTTCGAGAAAATTCCTTATTGGCTTTGATGCTGAGGTTTGCGTGGTCGCGAACTTGAAGGTCTAATAATCGGAGAATAAGCGGGATAACGGGAAAAAGAAAGAAAAGCGAAACGAGTGAAATTCTCTTTTTAGTCGGCATCGGTATTTCTGAGATTAAGTCGAGCGGCGCCAAAACTTAAGCTTTCTCCAGAAATGGCTGGGAAAGTTTTGGAATGAGGCCACCTCTTGAGGCGGCGGAGAATCCATGAATTTAATGGATTTTAAAGGCGCCGGAATCATTTGGAGCTTTTCTCCCGCCAGGCGAGAGAGAGTCTCGGGCGAAGAGGCGGTTTCAAGATTTTTTTCTAAAATTGAGGCTTGAGATTCCAAGGCTTCCAAAGATTTCCTTCCTTCTTCCACGCGGTAACCTAATTCTGTCGCCTCGATTCTTTCCCAGGCGATCAAAAGAATTCCCAAGGCCGCCAAAAATAATAATTTTCCCGAAATAAATTTTTTGTTCATCAATCCCATCTCTCCCCGTTTTTGTCCCTCGCTTTTATAGGACGGAAACGCTTATTTGTATTGTAGATTATTAGTCCCTTTCCTTATTAATCTTAGGGCTAGGACAATGCCGGCCCTAGGATTTTGGAGAAAGGGATTAGCGTATTTTCCCCAATCCCTTGAGAAATATCCGTTTCCAAACATAGGCGCTGTGCCCTGCGCTTTCCCAGTGAATGAGACTGATAATGGGGCGCATTTTGTATTGTGAATAGAAGTGCGGCATCAGACAAGACTCATGCCTTTCCTCATAACCATAAGGTCGGCATTGTCCCGACCTTAAGATTTTTGAGGGAAGGGACTCAGACAGCGAATTCTCATTTTTCATTAATTTTCTCCATAACGCGAAGCTTAGCGCTTCTAGCTCGCGGATTGTTTTGGATTTCCTCTTCGCTTGGGGGTAATTGCTTTGGGCCGACAAATCGGGCTGTTCCTTCGGAAAATAAAGATTGAAAGAGATTTTTAACGATGCGATCCTCCAAGGAATGAAAAGTGAGCGTCGCGATGCGTCCGCCTATTTTAAGATAAGACAATGCTCCTCTAATTCCGGGTTCGATATTGTCGAGTTCTCCGTTGACCGCGATTCTAAGGGCCATGAAAGAACGAGTCGCGGGATGAGTCTTTCCATGGAAGCCCAAGCGAGAGATTATGGAGGCAAGAGCGCCGGTCGTTTCAATAGGTTTTTTTGCCCGTTCTTGAACTATTTTTCTTGCGATTCTCCGAGCTTGCGGCTCTTCCCCGTATTCAACGAGAACTCGATAGATTTGATCTTCCGGCCAGCGGTTGACGATGAGGGCGGCGGTCAAGGAGTTTTCCCGGGAAAAGCGCATATCCAGGGGGCCGTCTTCTCTAAAGCTAAAACCTTTGAGCGGATTATCTAATTGCAATGAGCTGACTCCGAGGTCAAAAAGAGCCCCGGTCAACGGAAAAAACTTTTTTGTTTTTAAGATTGATCCCGTTTCTTTGAAGTTGGCTTGTGTCAGGGAAAACTTTTCTTTAAAAGGCGAGAGCCTTTTTTGCGCGGAGATTAAGGCATCACAATCCTGATCAAGACCTAAGAGTTTTCCGTTTTTAATAAAGCTAAGAATTCGGCTTGAGTGCCCTCCCAGTCCCACTGTCGCGTCAAGATAGAGTCCATCCGGATCGGTAAGAAGAGCTTGAGAAATTTCTTCCTCCATGACCGGCTTATGAAAATAGATTTCAGATTCCATTTAAATTTTCAGGCTCTTGGTCGCGAGCCGATAAGCGGGCTCCGCCTTTTTATGGTTGTAGTTTTTCCAATTCGAAAGACTCCATATTTCGGCTCTGTTTCCCGCTCCCTGGACCAGAACCGGTCCGTTGAGGTTTGCGTGTTCCTTTAAATACTGAGGAATGAGAATTCTTCCGACCCCGTCTAGATCGACTTCGACCGCCTCCGAGAAAAATTTTCTTTTAAAGGCGCGTTCTTCTTCCGTCTTCGCCAGGGAAAGCGCTTGGAGATCGTTTTCCAAAAGCCGGTTCCATTGAGACGGCAAAAAAAGATAAAGGCATCCTTCAAGGCCGCTGGTGACGTAGAAATGGTTTCCTTGCTCGGCGTTTAAGGCTTCCCTGAATTTAGGCGGAATCCCAAGCCGGTTTTTGGGGTCGAGAGTATATTCGTAACGGCCGATGAGTAAAATCATGGGATGGACTATTTTACACTATTTACCACTTTATTTATTTTTTTAACATTATTTCCCACAACGGAATCAGTATAGAGGACAAACTCATTTTTGTCAAGGCCTAGTTTTGCGCTTGTCAGTTCTTAAAACTTGTCTGACTCTTAATCGGTCGCGGAAAGGGAAGGAATTTTACCCATGAGACTTGCCCGCCAGGCGTATTCGAGAGATTTTATTTTGTTAAACGGCATTCCGTAAGCTTGGTACAAGCTTAAACGGACGGGATATCCGTCTCGGATATATTTAGAAAATCGGTAGAACATGCTGGGATAGTGTTCGCGAAATAAATAATGAACGAGGCTGTAGGACTCGGCGTACCACAGTTGAATTTCGGAGGTGGGCGCGTTTCCCATAGTGGTGACAGACATCAAATCTTTTAAGGCATACCCTCCCCCCGCTCCGATGATTTGAAGATTGTCTCTCAGCCACTGGGGTCTGGCGAAACCTCTTTCGACTTGAATCATGGTCGCCATTCCTTCGCTCAGCCACATTGGATCGGGATGACCGCCGATATAAAAACCGTCATAATAAATATGGCAAAGCTCATGAGCTAAAATTCCTGTGAGCTCTTGGCTTTTATAGACATACACTTTTCTCTCGGAAACTTCGCTGGCTCCCCCCGACCATTCCGGACGCCCGGTGACTAAGTGATAACTTTTGGCGTCTTGAAATAAAAAAATGCTGACGCGCCCTTCTTCCGCCCAAGGAGAAAACGCGGCCAGATCAAGCATGAGATTTTTGTGAAGGTCTTCGGCCATGGAAATAAAATTTTGGCTGGGTGGACGGCCTTCGGAATAGATATTGAAATGTTTGCTTTTAATAAGGAAGAACCCATTGGGAGCGGCTGGTTGAACGCTGGAAAGAGAAGAAGACTCGTCTTCCACGGGCCTTGAACGCGAGCGAGAAGGCGTTTGTGAGGTCTGTTCATAGGCGGGCTGTGCGCCTTTAATCGGGGTGATGAGGTCCAGTGAGGAAGGAGAACTAATTCCGGATGCTTGTTCGGCTTGAGCAAGAGCTTTTCCCGCCGCCGATCCCGCTTGGGCGAGCTTTTCCGGATCGATGGACTCTTCTTTGGGTAACCCTCTTGAAACGCCTTTTGAAAAAATTTCCGTTCCTAAATGAGAGCTTTGTCCGACGTCTTGATAAAGCATTCCTCCCCACAAGGAAATGACGGCAATCCAAATGAGAATTCTTAGCCGGAGAGAGATGTCCATTGAAGAGGCAAATTAGCGTCCGATATTGGCGTCTCTAAGCCTTAAGGCCGCTTGTGCAAGGCCGTGAACAAAAAGAGAAAAAATGACGATGAAAGCCGCCTCGACAAAAACCATTCCGGCGGCGGGCCCTCCGTCAAAAACCCCGCGTTTCCAATAGATGGCAAGCATAGTCGAAGAGACAAATGTTGCGGTGGAAAATGTTTGCCAGAAAGTAAAGTAGAGAGCGGCGGTCACCGGCGCCATCACGAAAAGAAGCCACATAGGTCCCCAATAGGGCTGGAGAAGATAGAAAAGCGGGATGGCCCAAATAAAATTAATCCAGACCTGGATTTTACGGATATGCCGAGCGAGAGAAGGAATTCGGTAAACGTTTTTTGACAGCCACCAATTGATGAGAATAGAACTGAGTAAGATGAGAAGCGACAACTTGTAGTCGCGTGGATCGGGTTGGCTAAAATAAATGGCCGATAAAATTAAGATGAGAGCGAACGGCGTAAAATAGCGATTGAGCATTTGCATGGTTTAATCCCCTTTCCGGCAAAGAATAAGATAGCGGTTTTTATCATCAGAAGGAAGACGGTAAGCGAATTTTTCCTTGACCGTCATTGGTTCGATAGACGGCGAAATTCCATTTGACGTTTTTTCAAAGACCGGGTCTTGGCTTTGATAGGCGATAAAGAAACTGTTTGGTTTTAAAAGAGGTTGCGCTATTTTTACCGCTTTCTCAAACGGGGCCAGGGCTCGTTCAATGACGATGTCAAAAATACTCGAATCTTGGAGCAGGGTTGGTTTTTTAATCAGATGGATTCCCTCAAGTCCTAAGGCGAGGAGGGCAAGATTTAAGAAATCAAAGCGCCTTTTTAAAGGTTCAATGAGGGTCATGTCTATTTCAGGATACGCAATTTTGATAACAAGTCCAATAAAGCCCGCGCCGGAACCGAGATCGGCTACGCGCAGAACTTCTTGCGTCGGAAGGCTCTCTTTAACCCACTTAAGTGCAGGAATGCAGGCTAAGGCGTCAGCCGCGTGCCGTAAGAGAAGGTTTTGAGGCGCAATATCGGCGGTCAACCCCGCTTTAAGATCGTGATAAGCGACCAGATCAAGATAGTTTTCAATTTGATTTTTTTGTTTGGGCGTCAATAAAATATTCCATTGAGTCAGCGAGGCGGCCAGCGGAGTCCAATCGTAGAGGCGTTTTGACTGAGGGGTTGTTTCCGCCATTCTCAGTTTTGGGCCGGGGTTTCAGCGGTTTGTATCCGGCTTTTTTCCAGCATGACCCACAGAATCTGAATATCGGACGGCGAAAGCCCGGGAATGCGTCCGGCTTGCCCCAGAGTCTTGGGTTTAATGCGGTTAAGTTTTTGGCGCGCTTCAAGCCCTAGAGCGGGAATAGAGAGATAAGTCAAAGATTCGGGGATGCGGACGTGTTCGAGTTTTTGTAATTTGTCGGCGATTTGTGTTTCACGCGCCAGATATCCAGCGTAACTTTTTTCAATTTCTTTTTCTTCTTCCGCTGTTTCCATCGACCAGGGATGAAGTTCTGAGTTTGAATACCGGCAATTTTCTTGAACGGAGTTGCGGTAGCGCGCAAAAGAGGCGAACAAGGAATCTGAAACGAGTCCCAGTTGATGACCTTTTTCCATGAGTCTTAAATCCGCGTTGTCGGCGCGAAGGCTGATGCGGTATTCCGCGCGGGAGGTAAACATTCGGTAAGGTTCATCGACTCCTTTAGTGACTAAGTCATCGATGAGAACTCCGATATAAGCCTCATCACGGGATAAAATGAAAGGCGGCTTTTCTTGAATTTTTAAGGCCGCGTTAATGCCCGCGATAAGACCTTGAGCCGCGGCTTCTTCATAGCCGGTCGTTCCGTTGATTTGGCCGGCAAAATAAAGTCCGGATACCTTTTTCGTTTCAAGGGTCGGATGAAGTTGGGTGGGTGGACAGTAATCGTATTCAATGGCGTAACCTGGGCGCATAATGTGCGCGTTTTTGAGTCCTGGAATGGTCGTTAATATTTCTCTTTGCGCGTCTTCCGGCAGGCTGGTGGACAAGCCATTAACATAAATCTCTTTTGTGTGATAGCCTTCGGGCTCAAGAAAAATAATGTGTCTTTCCTTATGCGGAAATTTGACGACCTTGTCTTCGATAGACGGACAATAACGCGGGCCGATGGATTTGATGACTCCGGAGTAGAGCGGAGAACGGTCAAGCGAACGTTGAATAACTTGATGGGTGTCTTGATTCGTATAGGTAATAAAACAAGACAAAAGTTTGTTTTCGATTTGAGCGTTAGAATGAGAAAAAGGGCGCGGCGGATTATCAGAATCTTGAACTTGGCATTCTGAAAAATCAATGGAGCGGCTTTGAATGCGCATGGGGGTGCCGGTCTTCATTCGTCCGATTTCAAAGCCGAGAGACTCAAGGCTGGGGGTGAGTTCGGTTGCGGGCTTTTCTCCAAAACGCCCTGAGGCGAAGGATTTGAGTCCAATATGGGCCAAACCATTGAGAAATGTTCCCGTTGTGACAATGACGGCTTGGGATTGATAGAGAGTGCCTCTGAGACTGATGACTCCCTGGACGCTTGAATTTTCGCTCATCCAAAGCCGCGTCGCTTCGTCTTGAATTAAATCTAAGTTCTCCTGATTTTCCAGAACTTCTTTCATGGAAAATTGATAGAGCTTTTTGTCGCATTGAGCCCGGGGCGATTGAACAGCGGCGCCCTTGCTGATGTTGAGAATTTTAAAATGAAGTCCGGACCGGTCGGTGTTTTTCGCCATTTCTCCGCCCAAGGCGTCTATTTCGCGGACGATTTGGCCCTTGGCCACTCCGCCGATGGAAGGATTACAAGACATGGCGGCGATGGTGTCGAGATTTTGAGTCATCAAAAGGGTTTGCATTCCCATGCGGGATGCGGCCAAGGCGGCTTCGCATCCGGCGTGTCCCCCACCCAGAACAATGACTTGGTATTTTTTAGGAAAAGAGATAAATTCAGGCATAGAGAAGAGCCTTGAGAATTTCTTTGGGAACCAGTCCCATAAAATAAAGCGCAAAGGCAAAGGCGATTTGAAACAGTAGAGAAAATAAAACCGCCAAGAATGCGCGGGAAAGGCGTATTCCTCTGAGCTCTCTAAGTCCCATCATTCCAGCCCAGAGCATCCATAACCCTCCAACGACTTGAGAGCCGTTAAAAATAGTATTTGAGTCTAGAAAGATTGATAAGACCATCGGAAGCAAAAGAACGATTCCAATCACGTTAAGCCCCAGCATGAATCCTGCAATCGGCCAAGCCTCGGCTTTTTTAATTTTGAGAAGCGGAAAAATAAAAAGGGCAAAACAAAGGATTTCTCCAAGGTCAAACCAAACCTTTGAAATTCCGTTTTTTTTAACATAAAAGATAATTAAAATAAACGGCATGGCGGTCCAAAAAACCGAGGTGATGAGCTTAAACAGAAGGTTTCCCTTTTCCAGCCATAGCATCAGTCCAAAAAGGCAAAGAATCCAGACGATTTCTAATGGCGGCTGCCAGAGCATCACTTTCAACCAAAAATAAAAATTCGGGGATTGGCTCGGAAAAGGCGCGTAGTGATCGGGAAAATTCCAGGGTTTAAGCCAATAAAAGAGAAGCGAAAGCAAAAGAAAAACAAGATAGAGACTGGTGTTGAGAACCATTTCCCCGTTTTCCTTGTTTTTCGCGGCTCCGCGCGCTGGAAAGAAGAGATAATCTCGGCAAAGCTGGGTGATTTTTAACATAAGTCTTTTTGATAGTGCTTCATTCCCAAAAAACAAAAAATCGAGGCTGGCGCTAGAAAGAGAGTTGCGCAAATAAGAGCGGTTCTAAGGCCCGCCAAGTCCGAGATATATCCTATCAAAGTTGGGGACAGGGCGTCTCCCAAGGCATGGATGAGAAGCATATTGGCTCCGAATGCAAGCGAGCGCCGGGTCATGGGCGTGACCGCGACGATGACGGCGTTTAAGGGGCCCATATTGAGGAAAAGAAAAATTTCCGCGATAAAAAGCGTTGCTAGCGCGATTTTAAGATTTGGGGCGAGGAGTGAGAAAATAGCAAGTGGCATTCCAATTAAAAGACCAAGCCCGGAAATCAAAAAGTAGGCCTGGGGGTTTAATCGAATAAAACGTTCCGAGAGAAAACCTCCTAAATAGGAGCCAATAACTCCGGAAAAGACTGTCAGCGCTCCAAAAATCATTCCCGCTTCCCCCACGCTCAAATGCCACTGGCGATGAAAAAAACTGGGCATCCAAACGGCAAACCCGCCTAGAGCAAAAGTCATCGCCGCTCCCGCAAGAGTGGTCAGAAAATAACTGGGAATCGAAAAAAGGGCTTGAGTATCCTTAATAAGGCTCGTCTTTTCTTTTGAGTCTTGGAAGGGAATTGTCGTTTGTTTTCGCGGGTCTTGAAGTCGCGAGGCAAAAGCTGCGAGAATGAGGCTTGGGATGGATAAGAAGATAAAAGCGTTTCGCCAGCCCCATTTTTGTCCCAAAATTCCGCCGCCGATATATCCCAGGGCGCTCCCAACTGGAATGGCCAGTGAAAAAAGGGCCATGACCATCCCCGCTTTTTTCGGCGGATACATTTCGCAGACAAAAGAAGGCGAGACGGCTCCGTAACAAGATTCTCCGATCCCCACTGCGGCTCGGGCGGAAAATAAGGAAGTGAAATTTCGGCAGAGAGCGGTGAGCCCGGTTGAGAGACTCCAGAGAACCGTTCCCACGGTAATCCACAAAACCCGCCCGTAGCGATCGGCCAGGTATCCAATGGGAAGGGCGGCAAACATATAAACGATCATAAAGGCGGAAGCGAGCCAACCTGCCTGGGCATCCGAAAGCAAAAGATCTTTTTGAATGAGCGGCAAGACGGCATAGAGCGCTTGCCGATCGATATAATTGAAAAGATTAATGAGAAAAAGAATGATAAAAACAGAACGCGCGTTTTTCATTTACCAACACAAAACTTGGAAAAAATGGCGTCGAGAACCCCGGCCTCGGCGTTGTCTCCCGTGATTGTGCCTAAAAAGCGCAGACATTCTCTCAGGTGAAAAGCGGCCCTTTCTTCCCAACGTCCTGCATTGTTTTGAATGGATTTTTGAGCGGCGCTAATTTCTTCAGCAGACAAAAGCAAGGCCTGGTGATGGCGAAGACTGGTGATGAGAACTTCGTTTTCTGAAATTTCACGGGATAAATGTTCAGAAAGGTTTTTTCTTAACTCAGAAATGCCTTCTTTAAGAAGAGCTGAAATCTCAATTCCATTCCAACGCTCATCAATACGGCGCTGGAGATCGGATTTGTTCAGGGCAAAAATGACGGGTTTATTTTTGTCTCTGGCCAATTTGGCGATAGCGTGAATGGTTTTTTCTTCTTCTTTTGAAATTTCTTTTGAGCGATCAAGGACAATCAGAGCTAGATCGCTATTTTCTAAAGCGTTTTGGGTTCGGCGCATTCCTTCTCTTTCAACGGCGTCTTCCGTTTGGCTGCGGAGGCCGGCGGTATCAATGAGAAGAGACGTTAGGTTTCCGAGGGAGAGAGGCTCTTCGATGGTATCTCGGGTCGTGCCCGGGATTTCAGAGACGATCGCGCGTTCTCGTCCTAAAAGGGCGTTTAAAAGACTGGATTTTCCGGAATTGGGAAGGCCGGCGATGCAAATTTTGGGGCCGCTTAAAATTTTTTTCCCCCTCTCATAGGTGGAAGCAAAATCCAAGATTGAGTCATGAATTTTGTGAAGGGAACTTAGGAATTTTTTTTCCGGAGGCGGAGGCAACTCTTCTTCGGGGTGATCAAGACAGGCTTCGATATGTGCCAGCATTTCAAAGAGTGGAGCTTGAAATTGACGAAGGGTGTCGGATATCCCTCCCGAGAGTTGGTTGAGGGCGGCGCGGTGAGCGGCTTGATTATCTGCAAGGATGAGATCACAAACAGCTTCCGCTTGGGAGAGATCCATTTTTCCATTGAGGAACGCTCTGCGGGTAAATTCTCCAGGTTCGGCCATTCGCACGCCATTTTTGAGAGCGGCTTTTATCAAGGAAGAAAGAATAAAGGGAGATCCATGCGCGGTAATTTCAAGCAGGTCTTCTCCAATAGGGCTTGTCGTTTTAGGAAAATAAAGGAAGATAACTTCGTCAATGACGTTTCCCTGCCAAAAGGCTTTGGTCAAAACAGCGGTTCTGGGCTTAAGATTTTGAAAGTCTATTTGAAGAAAGTTTGCCGCTTTTTTAAGAGCCTCATTTCCGGCAAGGCGTATGACGCCAAGCGCGCTTTTCCCCGGCGGCGTAGCCAGGGCGACGATGGTTTCTTCGTTCAAGGACTTTGGCGAGGACGCAGGATAAT
Source organism: Elusimicrobiota bacterium (assembly GCA_027371715.1). Lineage (GTDB taxonomy): Bacteria > Elusimicrobiota > Elusimicrobia > UBA1565 > UBA9628 > JAKAQV01. The sequence goes on from DAHXMM010000023.1 coordinate 70,466, forward strand.
TTTTCTCCAGACTCCTTCGCCCTCCGAAACGCTTTCAACTTCCGGGTTCGCGGCCAGGGTTTTATGAATCATTCTTCTGGTCGCCGCATTCATGGGAGGCAATCGATAAGGGGTTTTCAAACGCTTGACCTCTGAAATTCCGTACTCAACCTTGGCAAAGATTTCTTTTTCTTTTTTCTCCCAATAATCAAGCGCGTCTACTTGAACGGCGCATTCTTGCCCCGTTTCGCGGCTCAGCAAAATATTAAACAGAAACTGAAGAGACTCGATAGTCTTTCCTTCAAATCCAAGCAGATAATGCGCACTTTCTCCACTTAAAGATAATTTGGCGCGCTCTTGCTGGTCTTCCCAGAGAGACGAGACGAGGATGTCCTCAAAACCCATTTTGCCTAAGAGTTCTTTTATTAAATTTTCCGCGATCGGGAGAATTTCTTTTCCAGCTTTTGGATTTGGAGATAAAGTGTTCATGATGTTTTAGTACTTGTAATATTTTTTAAGCCCTATTTGGATCACGGCGTTAAATAGGCTGTTGGTCATCCAGTAAAGAACAAGCCCGGCCGGAAAATTAAGAAACATGATCGTAAAAATAACCGGCATCCAGGTCATGATCTGGGCCTGGGCGGGATCTCCCGGCGGAGGATTGAGTTTGTTTTGAGCAAACATCAAAGATCCCATGATAATCGGAAGAATATAGTAAGGGTCTTTCGCTGAAAGATCCTTAATCCAGAAAATCCATCCGGCGCCGTGAAGTTCCCAAGCATTTCTTAAAGTCGTATAGAGGGCGATAAAGACCGGAGCTTGGATCAGCATCGGCAAACATCCACCCAAAGGATTGGCTCCGTTTTTTTTGTAGAGTTCCATCATCTCGGCGTTCATCTTGGCCGGTTCGGAGGCATATTTCTTCTGGAGTTTCGTAATCTCGGGCTGGAGTTTGCGCATGGCTACTTGAGCCTTGAGACTTTTGAGAGTCAGTGGGAAAACCAAGATTTGAAGTCCGATGGTCAGAAGAATAATCGACCAGCCCCAGTTGCCCGTCAAAAGGTAAATTTTTTCCAGGATTTCCAAAATGAGATGACCAATCTGCGCGAAAAACCCGAAGTTAATCGAACGCTCAAGGCCCAGGTGATAACGGGAAAGCCAGGTGTACCCTTTTTCTCCAAGATAAAAAGGAATGGTCCAAGTGTGAGAAGTTTTTGGATTTAAAATTAGGCTTGGGGCAGTCAAGATAATCTCAGGTGGCGTTAGACTTGAAACGGTAAATTCTCCGTTTTTTGGAAGAAGCGCCGCCAGAAAATAACGGTTGTCAATTCCCATCCACTGAAAAGGGCCTGTGTGCGTTCCCGGCTTAAAAGTATCTAATTTCCCGTTGAGACCATGCCCGCCAAATCTAAGCCCAATGGCTCTCCAAACCTTGGGGTTTTCTTTTTGCTCGCTGGCAACGGTGCCAAGCCCCGGGCCGACGGAAAGGCTCCAGGCTCCGGTTTGAATCATTTGCCCTGAGGCGTTGGTCAGCGTGATCTGAATTTCGGGAACTTTAGTTCCCTCAACCCCGGGAATAAATTCTTTCGTGATTTCTAGTCCGTCCTGGCGGCGAGCCGTGAATGTCAGGTTCGGCGTCTTGGGGTCTTGGATAAATTTTAAGTTGGGAAAAGCGGCAAAGAAACCGGGCGTGGGATATTGAACCAACTCAACCATTCCGAGAGGTTCTTGATATTGCCAGCTGACGATGCCCGCCCCCGCCGGTTCAATTTTAAGTTTCGCTTTCCCAAAATCGGCGCTCATAGGCGGATAATTTTTAAGGGGCGCGGCAAGTGGGAAGTTGGAGTTGACCGCCGTTGCGGGGGTTGCAGGAGTAGTCGTCTGTCCTTGAGATTGAGAAATGGCGCTCTTGGGCGGTATTGGCGGCATATACTTTTTCTCGAGGAAGAAAAACCATAATCCGTAGACGAGAACGGACAGTGCGACGGCGATCAAGAGATTTTTTTCCGTGTTCATTGATTCCATGATTATAAACTCTCAGATTTTACGGGGTCATATCCTCCCGGGTGGAAGGGGTGGCATTTAAGCAGTCTCCGAAGAGAGAAATAAATTCCGCGCAAAGAGCCCCGCGTCTCAATTGCTTCTTTCGCGTAATCGGAACAGCTGGGGTAAAAACGACAGGCGGGACGCAGAAACGGGCGGAGAAGTTTTTGATAAATAGAAATGAAAAAGAGAAGAAACTTTTTCATGTTAAAATTTCCGCTTTCTCGCAGAGCTTGAGAAAATCTTTTTCCGCCTCGGCGAAGTTTTTCCAGGCGCAGTCGGGCTGAATCGAGACGATAAGGTCCATTCCGTCTTTGACGCGGTTTTGATTGAGCCGAAAGGCTTCCTTGGCCAGGCGCCGCAGCCGGTTTCTTTTGACGGCATTTCCCGTCTTTTTAACGACGGAAACCCCGAAGCGAGCTTTTCCAGATTTTATTGAAGGCATTGGAATCTCGTGCGTGGGGCGGACGGAGAAACGCAATACAACTCCCGGAACGGCGACTTTTTTCCCATAAGCGAAGACCCGCCCGAATTCCTTGCGGGATTTAAGCCGCTGAGAAGAACTAAGGCGAAGGCGAATCGCGGTTTTAGGCTTGGACGAGGACGTGACGGCCCTTCTGCCTGCGGCGGCTCAAAACCCCTCTTCCGCCGGAAGTCTTCATCCGAGCTCGAAATCCGATGGCCCTTTTTCTTTTCTTATTGTGCGGTCTAAATGTAGGTAGCATAATGGGTCTATTATATCAAAAATTCTTCCGGCCTTGTTTTTCTGATGAAATTTAACCCAGCCTATCGGCCAGGAGGGTTTCGTTAATGAAGGTCTGATATCCCATTTTGCGCTTTCGGGCCTCGGCTTTGGCCCAGGTCAAAACCTGCGGATGGATGCGAATGGTGATGCGGCGATACTTATCCGTCTTCTTGGGCGGTCGGCCGCGGCGCTGGAAGCGCCTGACGGCTTCTTGGAAGACCGCGCGCTCCGTTTTGGTAGGTTTTCGCGCGCGTGAGAAGTCAAAATCAGGAATCTCGTTTTTAGCGGTCTTTATGGGCTTCATAATTTTTCCTCTCCCGTCGGTTCGCTCTTCGTGCGCTGATGAGGCGAATCGCGGAGTTTCTGATCGTAAATACGACCACGACTATCCCGCATTCCGAGCGGCCTATTAGAATCTGTCGTTTTTCATTGTCTGTGGAATGCGCCGAGTCGAGAGAAATTAAGTTAAAGGGGTCGGTAAAGGCTTCGACCACTTTCTCAAAAGCGATGCCGTGTTTGTTTCTGTTGATTTCTCTCTTGCGCTCGTCCCATTCAAAGTCCACGCATTAATAGTATGCACTGAAAATAGGGTTTTGTCAAGGGAACCTTCGCTCTTATTTCTGCTTTGAAACGCAATAGCGGATGAATCTTTCCGTTTCCTTAAGTTTCCGTTTGGTTTTTGAGTCTGAGACAGTTTTATTGTGCTTCCAGAAAGCGTTACGGACGTATAGACCGTATTTGTCTTCTTTCAAAATATTCTTAATTTCATCTGATTGCATTTTTTTATCTTCATCGTCTTTGCCGAACCACATAAGACATTTTTGTTTTTCTCGTTTATTTTCGCGATTCAGAATTTTATATTCAATGGATACTTCATCCAGAAATACTGAATCTTTTTCGTCGTTAAAGGACAGCCATTGGTCGACCAACTTCTGAGTCAAAACGCACACCGACGCATTTAAATGTTGTCCGGATTCAATACTCTCAATGATTCCAGTTCCAGCCATGCTTGATTCAATCACGTTATATTGGCCGAAGTGGAGCGCTCCACGCAACGGCAAACCATAGTTGAACATCTGAGTCATTAGGTGCTTTGTGGTGGTAAATGCGACTATGCAACGAAAATGGTTGTCTTCTGGAGATTTTACGGATTCAATAGTAAAAACAATCGTATCCGAAAAAATAATCCATTGAGTTTGATTAATCAGCGCGTCAATCCCCTGCGGGAGATTGCCGTTACAGGATGTCTTTAATGACTCTGTTACCGATTTTTTTATATTTACGATTTGTTGAAGAACGGCCTTTTGCGCATCATCATTCGGGGTATTTTTAAGAAAATTTTTATACCCCAAAATGTCGAAAAAGCCGATATAGCCGTTCATGGGGAGATTTCGGAAATTAACGGCAGTTTCTTGATGACTCTCATTATCTCATGGCTTACGCGAACGACGCGCTTGAGCAAGTCGACGATGTAGCGGGAATTATTCTGCTCTCGCCTAATCATTGGGATCGTTAACTAAGCCGCTATTTCATTGTTCAGTAAGATAATTCTGGATTTGTTGGGCCATACAGGCATCTAATGACTGAACGTCGTCAATTTTTAAATTGTTATACTTCGCAGGGCTTATCCCAAGCATTGCTTGTGCGCGGAAAGAAGCATCGCTCGTAATAAATGGCCATCCACATGAACGCATAGCATTCTGGCACGCCTTTTTACTCGACGCTGTCGATATGTGCCCCAAATGGTTAAGATTATTTAAACAGTTGTACCATATACTCTCTAATGTTTGAATAATGGGATTTTTTTGCATTTCATCGTATCTATCCAATGCTTTTAAATCTGCCTTTGCGAGTTTGTTATTCGTACCAGCGATTTTTTTAAATATAGCTCGGGCCTTGTCTTCCGTCATTTCTGAGTTTGGCTTTGTAAAAAATTCCTCGGCGTATAATCTTTCTTTTTCCATCTTGCCCATTTTTTTGACGACTTTGCGCATGGGATGAGCTTTCTTGTAGGTTTTTTTATGGCTGGGGATAGGTATGGATGTCGCTTGGCTTGTTGGTGGTGTGATTATGCCGCTTGAGTTGTTTTGAGCCAGTGCGCTGGAACAAAGAGCTATCCCGAATGCCCAGACAAGAGCTCCTTTGCCTGAGTTTTTCATTTTTTTAGTTTCCTCTATTTATTATATGTCGGTCTAACATGATATGAGTTTATTATATTAAAAACCGTTTTCGAGGTGATTATCAAATTTCTTGCAGGGAACATTTTAGGGCTTTGGCCGTATAAATAAGGGCGGCGCAAGACCCCTGGCGCGAATGTCGAGGAGATGCTAAAATAAGGAGGAAGAATATGTTCGAGCAGGTGGATAAGCGATTGGATCAGATTGATAGGCGATTGGGACAAATGGACGATCGCTTCCGGCATATGGAGAAAATGCTGGTCGGCGGAGTCACTTTTTTGAGCTTTTTGATCGCGCTTTTGCGTTTCGTTAAATAAATCGGAATTTTCCAGCCGTAAAATATCGCTTGAAAACGCCGTTCCTCAAAATGTTACCATCGAGGTATGACCGAGCCTAAGCGAGGAAATGGTTGGCGCCAGAGTCCGTTTCAAAAGGAAACCATGGCCCATGAAAAAACAAAAAACCGCGAAGCGGCGATAGACGTCCTTCTTAAAGAAAAAAAAGTTTATCCCCCCTCTCAGTCTTTCAGCCGCTTGGCGCACGTCAAAAGTTTCGCCGAGCTTAAGAAATTAAGAAAACAGGCGCTTGCCTCTCCTGAAAAATTTTGGGAGTCGCAAGCCCGGGAGCTTTTTTGGCATAAGCCTTGGAAAAAAACCTTGGCATGGAAGCCGCCGTTTTCCAAATGGTTCGTCGGCGGGAAAATCAACGCCTCTTACAACGCCTTGGACCGGCATCTCGGCGGTTTTCGCCGGCATAAAGCCGCCTTGATTTGGGAAGGCGAAAATGGCGAGAGAAAAGTCCTAACCTACCTTGAGCTCTACCGCGAGGTTTGCCGCGCGGCCAACGCCTTGAAGAATCTGGGAATCAAAAAAGGTGATCGCGTGGCAATTTATATGCCGATGGTTCCAGAAGCGGTCATTGCGATGCTGGCGTGTTCGAGAATCGGCGCTCCCCACAACGTGGTTTTCGCCGGGTTTTCCGCTTCGGCGTTGTCCGAACGCATTCAAGACGCCCAGGCCAAACTGGTCATTACGGCCGACGGGTTCTTTCGGAAAGGCTTGATCGTTAAACCCAAGGACGTCGTCGATGAGGCCCTTAAAACAGCTTCGAGCGTTGAAAAAGTCTTGGTTTTGAACCGCGGCATCGTGGAAAATTCTTCCTGGATTCAAGGGCGGGACGTGGATTGGTCGGAAGCTCTCTCCGAAGCTTCTGATGATTCTCCCGCCGAAAAGTTGGACAGCGAACATCCGCTGTTTATTCTCTACACTTCGGGTTCGACCGGAAAGCCGAAAGGCATTTTGCATACGACCGGAGGATATTTGGTTCAGGCCGCATGGACGACGAAACATGTCTTTGATCTCAAGGACGACGATCTTTTTTGGTGCACGGCCGATATCGGCTGGGTGACGGGGCATTCTTATGTGGTTTACGGTCCTCTTTTAAATGGAGCAACGATTTTCATGTATGAGGGCTCTCCCATGCACCCGGCGCCGGATCGCTTTTGGTCCATGATCGAGCGGCACAAAATATCCATTCTCTATACCGCGCCGACGGCCATTCGCGCTTTCATGCGCTTGGGAGAATCTTGGCCCAAAAAACATGATTTATCTTCTCTCCGGCTTTTGGGCAGCGTGGGAGAGCCGATTAATCCGGAAGCCTGGCAGTGGTATCACAAAAATATCGGGCGCGGAAAATGCCCGATTGTGGATACTTGGTGGCAGACGGAAACGGGTTCCATCATGATTTCCCCCCTCCCGGGCGCGACGGGAACCAAACCCGGTTCGGCGTCTCTTCCTCTTCCGGGAATTGACGCCGAGGTTGTGGACAAGTCCGGCAATCCGGTTCCGTTGGGCGCGGGCGGGTATTTGGTCATTAAAAAACCGTGGCCCGGGATGCTGAGAACCATTTACGGAAATCCCGCCCGTTACAAGGAGCAATATTTCAGCCAAGTGCATTCCGCGGATAAGAAAAGTCATCCCTATTATTTCACCGGAGACGGCGCGAGAAAAGACAAGGACGGGTATTTTTGGGTTTTGGGCCGCATTGACGACGTCCTGAACGTTTCCGGCCACCGGCTTTCGACGATGGAAATAGAATCCGCCTTGGTTTCTCATCCCGCCGTGGCGGAAGCGGCGGTGGTCGGACGTCCGGATAATTTGACCGGGCAAGCGGTCAGCGCCTTCGTGACTCTTAAAGACGGACAAAATCCCGACGAGTCGCTTAAGCGGGAGATTTCGGAATATGTCGGGCGCACCATTAGCCCGATCGCCAAACCCGCCGATATTCGCTTTACGCCTCTCTTACCTAAAACCCGTTCCGGAAAAATCATGCGAAGGCTTCTTCGTGAAATCGCTTCCGGCGGCGCGGTGAAAGGCGATATCACGACCCTTGAGGACTTGGGCGCTCTCGAAAAACTTCAGAACCAAGAAGAAGAGTAGTTCTTAATGGGGCTCTTGGCACAGCCACGGGTTTTTATCAAAGTGATAAACCCAGGAGCGGATGTCTTTCTTAAGAAAGATGAAGAAGAAGTGAAAATGATGTTGTTTGAGGCGGTTTTTCACTTCGTTCCATAACTCATCCGGATTGAAATCTCGGTGACAAGCCTTTTCGCGAATTAAAAGAGCCGCCGCCAAGGCCCCCGTTCTGTCGGAACCCTTCTTGCAGTGGAAATAGACTTGGCGTCCGGCCGCGCGTTCAGAAAGGACAAAAGAGAAAGCTTTCTTAAACATTTCCATATCGAAAGTCGCGTCTTCCCCTGGGAAAGACAGCCGGATGGGAAAATTTTCGCAATTCAAATTCCAATTATGGCAGGAGTCTTGATTATCCGGCTTGAGTCTTAAATCCACCACATCATCAACGCTGAGATTTTCTTTAAGGTAACGATATTGATCATCCTTTGAAAGAGTCGCGCCTCTATAGATTCCCGGTTCGACTTGGCCGAAATTAGGAATCGGCGAGGGCGCGGATGCGGCGGCGAGAAACTGCGATAAGAGAAGGCTTAAAATAGAAAAAATCATGGGAGAAATTGGTCAGCGGATTTTATCAACCCAAGAACCGAAGGCTTCAAGGGTTTCAAGTGAAATAGTGTGCCCGCCTTCAAATTTGAGAAATTCTCCCTTGAGTCCCGATTCTGTCAAAAGATCAAATAGTTTTCGCGCTCCGGAAAACCCTAAAATCGGATCGGCGATCCCGTGGCTTTGAAAGAAGGGCAATCCTTTTTTGAGGGAAGCTTTTGGGAGTAATGATTTTTGGTTGATAAGATTTCCCGAGAGAATGGCCAGGCCCTTAAAGTTTTCTTTT
>DAHXMM010000037.1:0-41533 GCA_027371715.1 Elusimicrobiota bacterium
AAGGGGGCCTTGATTTTGCTCCAAAGCCAGGCCAGTCCCGCTCTTTTTTTATCTTTTTTCGCGGGAGAATTGATGATTCCGCCCGGCATTTCTTTTAAATTAATAGTGGCTTTTTTCATATTAGCCTCCGAGAAGCTTCGTGATCATTATACCTACGGATCCGACACCCAATATGGCGTATTCCCAAGCGGAAGACAAATCTCCCGCTTCATCTAGCCACATGGTGGCTCCCATAGCCGCGATAGCGCCACCCATGATCGCGGTTTCAAGACTCTGAGAATGACCGCCCTCGCTCCCAATTTTGAAACCCAAATAGGTCACGTAGGCACCCATGGCAAAGACTATTGCCGCCATTGTGTCTATTACCGTTTCCCATGCCAGCGCGTCCAACGTTCCGACGATGGGAATTGACAATTCCTGCCAATAAATGGCGATGAGAAGCAAAGCGATCGGCACCATGCCGCTGGCCGCTTCGATCAAGAGATTGGCCGTCGCAAGATCATTTTGCCACGGGCTGGCATTATTACCTGGTCCAGGCGTGAACCCTGGAACGCAAGCCCCGCCGTTTGAGACATATCCCTTTTGAATTTGATCGGCGGAACAAACGTTGGAAATATCTCCGGCCGCGTTGGCGTAATTTCCGCCAGTTCCGCCGCCGCCGCTTGAAGCGTTGGCCGGCGGCGGATTATCCGCAGTACCGGCATCGGCGCCGCCCATGGAAATTCCCTGACCGCTATTGACGATGGGAGCGTTTTGCCATTGATTGATGGCGTTTCCAGCTGCGGAATCGCAAGAAGAATCGCCCGAGGCGCAACCGGAGGCGGAAGCGTCCATGGGATGAACATATTCGGACATTCCGCGAAGGCCCCCGTAAGAACGGCTAAAACCCCGGCCCTTGGTTCCAATGGAAACGCCGGCGACAAGGTAGGGTGATAAAGCAGTGGCGACCATCGGGGTGACCGCGATTTTATTGTTGGCGCTAAAACCTCCGTTTTTAACCAAGGCCGCTTCTTGGGCCGCTTGACCGGCTTCTTTGAGAGATTGCGCGGCTACGGGGCCGCCGTCATTTAAGTCGGTACTTAATTTGGCGGAGGGAAGTCCGTTAAAAGCGGAAGGAAAAGCCGATGTTTTCCCGGAGTTTTTCGCGGAAGCGGCGTTTCCCGTCTTCCCGGAGTTGGGAGAAGCTGATTTTCCCGCGCTTGAGGATAAGGAAGAAGCGGAATTTCCAGATCCCAAGGAATTGTTGTTGGAATGAGAAGCTCCATATTGCGGCCTAAAAATATGAATCATGGACGCAATTGGGCCAAAATGCGGGCCGCCTTGCGCGGATGAATTTGAAAATACGTGAGAAAGCCCGAGCGCCCCGGCGGCGAAAACCCCCATTCCTGCCGCCGCGAGAGCCGCGCGCGTCGCCCAAACTGAACTTTGAGAGGCGGGAATGGCGGCTTGAGGGCTGAGAACGGAAACTCGTCCAAGGCCTTGGCCTGCTTCAAGAGCTTCCGCCGCCGCCCGTGACGCGGCAGAGGTCGCCGCGCCGCTTTCCGTTCCAGCTCCTTCGGAAACAAGCCCCAAGGCGGAGCGGATTTTATTCCACAGAAGCCAAAAGCCGCCGCCTTTTTTGTCGCGCTTTTTTCGGCGCAACGCCCGCCTGGCCTCGATGATATCTGTTTTAGGCATAATTTCCTCTAGGCCGCGACTCCGGCCGTTTTTTCCAGTTCCGACATAAATTCCCGGGCGCTTTTAAAGCGCGAATTTGGATTTGGATCAAAGGCGCGGTTAAAAACAGGGTCAAGCCCTTGAGGCAAACCAAAACTTGAAATTGGAGGATAAACGCGTTTAATCTTATTGACCGTCCCAGAGGGGGTCGCCGTAAACGGCAGTTGGCCGGAAAGAGATTCATAGACGCAGACCGCCAGACCGTAAATATCCGATTCCCTGGAGACAAACCCGTCTTGCGTTTCCGGCGCCATATAAGCCGGAGTTCCGACGATGGTCCTGGTCATTTGTGAAGTCATTGACGGATCCTTGGCCTCTCGGGCGACGCCAAAATCCATGACATGAACAACGCCGTTATTTCCGATCATGATGTTGGAAGGCTTCATGTCGCGGTGGATAATGCCTTTGCTATGAGCATAGTCCAAGGCCTGGGCCACCGGTTTAAAAACCTGAAAAACTTGGGGAAGACTCAGCTTTCGCCTCTGGGTCCACTCCTCCAAGGTCTTTCCTTCGATAAACTCAAAGACGAGATAGACTTCTTCCTTTTCCTCGGCGATGGAATAAATGCGAAGAATGTTGGGGTGGTCTAAGGAAGCTACGAGGCGCGCTTCGGACAAGAAACGCGCTTTTTCCTGGGGGTTGCCCGCTAAATCTTCTCTTAAATGCTTGATAGCAACTTTGCGGCCTAAATTGACATCGGCGCCCTCATAGACGAGCCCCATTCCTCCGGAACCAATTCGGCGGGTGATTTGGTATTGTCCGGCGATACGATTGGCGGAAAGAATCCTGGTTTTTCCCTCGGACTCAGGCAATGGCATTTCGGGTTTGGCACGAGTCAAAGTTTTTTTGCCCCCCAAAAACATGAAGCCGGACAAGGACAAAAGAATAATTCCTAAAATCATTTTTCCACGCGTGTTTAACTCTGGAATCCAGGAAAGAGCTAAGAGGCTAAGTTTAGAATGTCCTTTTTTGCCGGGGCTATTAAACAAAAGCCTGAGATCGGAATTTGCGGGTAAATTCGCGGCCTTTTCAGCAAGTTTCTGATATTTTAAATCAAGTTCCGCGGCTCTTTTAAGAGAATCAATAACTCCGTTTCTGTCTCCCACTCCTGCTAAGGCCATGGCGCGGCTGTAATAGCCCTCCGCATTTTGGGGGTTTCCCTCAAGAGCGACATTGGAAGCGGCCAGAGCCTTGCGATAACGCCCTTGTCTTGAAAGATATTGCGAGCGCAAGTTTAAAAGTTGGGTATTTCTTGGAGAAACTTTAAGGCCCGCATTCACCCTACTTAAAGCGTTGCCGTAATCTCCCATTCCGGCGTAGGCTTGAGCGGCGAGAAGGTTCGCCGCAAGGTCTGAGGGATTAGCTTTAAGCGCTTCATCGGCCCCGGCCAAGGCGTCGCGGTAATTTCCCATGTGAAAAGCGAGATTAGCGTCCAAAGGGACGGATGAAGGCAGGGCGCTTGCGAGAGAAGGCGAAGAACTTGCTTTAGAACTTGCGCTTTGCGCGCCACTATAGCTGTTGGATTGAAAAAGCACGGAAGAGCTTGGCGCTGCGTTAGAGGGTAAAGACTCATCGACTCTTGGGTTTCTTCCTTGCGAAAGACCGTAAATCGCCAAAGCGGTCTTATCCTTAGGATGGTTTTGCAATACTTCTTGAGCGGCGGAGGCCGCTTCCGGATAGTTGCCGGTTTGAAAGGCCGCCTGGGCAAGTAAGGTTTGGGCGGAAGCGTTTTGAGGATCCATTTTGGTCGCCGCCTTGGCGTCTTTAAGAGCGGCTTTATTGTCCCCGGAAGAAGAGGCGATGCGCCCCTGAAGAAGATAATCCGCGGGTGTCGGCGCTACGGAACTGTAAGCGCCTCCAGGAGCGAAAGACTTAATAAAGGCTTTCCCATACCCGTCGGCTTTAATAATCGCCGAAAGAAAAGGGTCTCCTGTTTTTGGGTTTTGTTGGATGGCTTCTAAATTCCGCGCGCTTTCTCGACCAAAGACCATCATTTTTTGATAAAGATCAGGATGTTGTTGAGCGGCTTGCGCGATTTCGGGATGGTCTTGATTGGGATGGCTAAAATCAATGTTAGGAATATATTTTCGGATACTGTCTCGAATCGCTTCTCTGGAGGCGACATACTGATCAAAACTATGAAGTTGCCCGGGAGTGAGCGGACCGTGATAGTCATTTTTCACTTGAAGGACGATAGGAGCCATGTCGTCATTTTTGGCGGCGATTTTCATTTCTTCTTTTTGAACCACCAGCGGCGGAAGGTATTGGTTGCTATCAGAGCCTGAATCGGCGAAAGTAAAAGAAGAAAGCGTCGTCAGTTCAAGCGCCGTTAAAAGAAACGCCCCGAGCAAATATTTTGCTCTCATATCTTTAAGTGTAAAGCGCGAAGGCCTCGCTGTCAAGGGGTTTTTCCCGTTTTTACCAATTTTTTACTTTTCTAAGGAGATGAGGGCTGCGCCTCTTCTTCATAATTCTCGCGGTCGGCGCTGTGAGGAAAGGGGACTGTCCCTAATTATTTTAGGTGGGTTTGATAGCGAGATACTCGTAAAGAGAGCGCTCTCCGTAATGGGTGACGGAACGGAAAGTGAGAGAATATCCGGCTTTCGAGAAAGGCTGTTTTTGAAGCGTGAGATCCTTGAGAGCGCGGTCATTTTCCAAAGCCGCGACTAAATCATTTTTTTCGCTTAGGGCAATCGCTTTATCGGCCATGACCAAAATGAGGGCTGTTACGATCGATAACGGTCTTCCTTCCGCAACGACCGGAGAAGCCGAAGCCAGGGCTTCGGCTTGCTTGGCCTCCAGACGAATCATGCGCGCTTTCGTGTCCGGAGCGCTTTGATCGATGGAATTTGAGACCCAGTCCAAAAGCCTTTCCCGGACGCTTGCGATATCGGCGGCATTGGCGATTTCTTGAATCCATCCTTCCCGGCGGACGGCGGCGACCAGAGAAGATACTTCCTTGAGATAATTGCCTTTTTGGGAAACCGGAATATAATACATCGCGACCAAGTGAACTTTTTTCCCATCGGAAGAGCCGTAGTCGATTCCTTGAGGGCTCCAGCCGAGAGAACACAAAAGCTCGCCTTCTCCCTCGGCTCGTACGTGCGGACAAGCCACCCCGAGCCCAATTCCCGTGTTTTGAGCTTTTTCCCGGGCCAGCATCATTTCCGCCAATTCCGGACGAACTCCTAAATCGGGAACCGCTTCGATTAAATGCGCGAGATATTCAAGGGCTTTGGCCTTATCGGTTTCCGGGAGCTCGACTAAGCGGCCTTCTTGCAAAGCGTTGAGAAGACTTTTCATGAGTGAGTCCAATCGGAGGAAAAAGATTTTTCCGTCACGATTTCAACCTCGAACTTTTGTTCATCTTGTTTTTGAGATTCAGTCCAAAAGAAAGTAAATGAAATTTTAGAGCCAACGGGAAGACCCTTGCTTTCAAGGTCGGCGCAATAAATGCCCAAGCCGCAGTCTTTAGCGGTGATTTCAGACCAAGTTTTCCCTTCATTAAAGGAATAGCGAATGACGGCGGGGTCAAAAAGACCAATTCTCAGTATTCTTCCAGTGGGAAGCCTTCTCAGACGATGGTTGAGTCTCCACATCCGTCCCCAGGGACGCATCGGCTTCTTTTGATAGCGTTCAACTGGCTGAGGCGGCATATCAAAAACTTTTCCATCTCTAAGAGACCGCATGAGTTTGATGTATTCCGCATGAGCCCAGACCAGCGGCATGGCAGAACCCGCCGGACGCCCATTAAGAAGTTCCCGTTCCGGAATGTCCTCTTGGTCCCATATTTGTTCAGGAATGAGCCCGCCGGCGCTGGTTTGGGCGGTTACGGATTTAACTATCTCTTGAACTACCTCTTTGCGTCCCAAGGCCAATTCATACATCGCGCGTTCTAAAGCTAAAAGCGGCCATGGACGTCCCACGCCGGTCCCATTAAACGGAGTTCCGTCTTCATGTTCGCCGTAACCATCTCCGTTGTATCTTCTCCAGGAAACTCCGGTTTTAGTCTCACTTTTAAGAAGAGCGTCAATGACTTTGACGGTGTCTAGGATTTTGGGATCATCAGGGGCTCTGAGCCCAAAACGCACCAAGGCGAGAGCATCCGGGCTGATGAGATCATGGGCCGCGATTTCGCTTTCGGTAAAACTGCGGTTGCGGAGAGACACCATCTCTCGATTTGGGAAACTTACGCGGTCTTCTTGCTCTGGTGTAATGCGGACATAATAGCCTTTAACTCCGTATTTTTGCGCCAAGGGAGTTTCCGAGGCAAAAGTCCAGCGCTCAATTTCAAAATTCCAAAGGTCCGCCGTTTCCCGCAAATGTTGGGCCATGTCTTTTTCGCCGTTTTCATCCGCGAAATCGGCCGCCGCGAGCAAGGCCGCAATTTCAACCGCCAAGGTATAGGGAGAATATCCGGAGTCCTCTTCCCAGCGGTCTTGAGCGGTGGCGGGCCCGTATCGACAAATATAGGCGGCGGCTTTTTTGACCATCGGCCAGGCCGCGACGCAAGAAACTTTTCCTTCTCTTTTTAAAAAATCGGCAAAGATAATAGGAAGAGCGGTTTCATCCATCTGGATTCCCGGCCAATAGGAACTTCCGTCCAGCCACATATTTTGCGGCCAATGTCCGTCGGCTTCTTGGGTTCCCGCGAGATATAAAAGAGAATGTTTGGCCCCTTGGACGTCCCCTGCCGCCAGAAGACCCATGGCGCTTTGAACCATGTCTCTCGGCCAAACCAAGTGATATCCGCCGATGTCTTCATCGCCTTTGGAAAACCCCCAAGGAATAGATAAACTCGCGATCAGACCCCCGGAAAAGCGTTTCGATGCGTGGGTTTTTAAAACCGCCGCGCTGACTCGGTAAATATCAAAACCAGATTCTCCCTCTGTTCCAAGATTCATGCAATGGCTTTGAAATTCGTTCCATCCCGCGATATACTCTTCTACTTTTTCCTTGAAATTTCCACAGAGAGACTGAATGGCTCGCAGGGCCGCCTCGTTTGCGTTTGCGCCAAAACCCAGGGCCAGAACTATTTTCTTGACTGATTTTTTGAGCGGAATTTCAGCCGAGAGAGCAATATTTCCATTGAGAGCCTTGGGATAACGCCATTCCATTTTTTTATGGGCGTGAAGGTCTTGCCAACCATCCGAAAAACCGACATATCCGCAACTTAGCGCCTTGAAAGGCAATGAACAAGCCAAGGCCACGGTGATGCTTTCTTTTTGAGAGAACAAAAGGGTGTGGCCTTTATATTCTCCAATCCAGCCGTCGTTTCCGCGCCCGGCGTTTTTGATATGAGGAGACCAAAGAGCAAACAGGGAATAATCATCCAAGTCTCCGATGAGCGCGTCAAATTGAATTTCCTGCAAAAGAACGTCCGCCGAGGGATCGGTGATAATGGTTTTGGAAATTCGGTAACGGCCCTGAACGCAAGTGTTTTTTAGATGGTAGCCTGGAACTCCTTGAGCGATAGGACGAATTTTGTGCAGGCAATCCCGTTTTTCTTCCGAGAAAAAATCGCGACCGTTGGAAACCAGAAAGCCAAAATCGCGGATATTAGCTAAATCAATTCGTGGGTAATAAACCTCATTGAGTATTCCGTGAGAGAGGGTAAACCACACCCGGCTTCTGTTATCGGCGGAGGTGCCGACGCCTTCTTTGGCGCTTGAAGTCCACCGCGGTTCTATTCCCGGAGCGCCTGGGGCGATTTCATCAACGCTCACGAATCTTTTTTTCCTTGAATAAAAAAATGAGTTTCTTCTTGGGCTTGAACGCGGGAAGCCGGCAAAGAACTTTTGGATTCTAAAATATCGAAAATGACTTTCTCCTTAGCGCTAAGTCCCGAGAGAAAAAGAATTTTCTTGGACAAGTTAATGATGGGAAACGTTAAGGTGATTCGCGGAACTCGGGGCAGAATGCCTTCCGGCGCTGGAACAAACATCACCCATCGCGTTTTTTCTCCTACCGCCGGACCGTTGGGGAAAATAGAGGCCGTATGCCCGTCCGGGCCGATACCCAAAAGCATGAGATCAAAGCCCGGCTTTTTCGTAAAAAAATTTTTGAGCAACTTCTCATATTCTTCCGCGGATTTCTCAGGGGCAATTCCCTCCGTTTCCAGAGGATGAATCTGGGACTTGGAGAGAGGTATTTTAGATAAAAGCGCGTCTTGGGCCATGAGAAAATTGCTATCGGGATTGTTTTTTGGCGTCCAACGCTCGTCTCCCCAGAAAATATGGGTTTTTTCCCAAGGAAATGATTGGCAAAATCTTGGTTGGGAAAGAAGTTGGTAGAGTTCCCGCGGCGTGGTGCCTCCGGAAAGAGCCAAGGAAAATCGTCCTTCTTTTTTAACCGCCTTTAAAGCTTCTTTAAGCACAAAATCGGCGGAGGCAAGACTCATCTCCGGCATCCGATCAAAAAAACGAACCAAGGGTTTCACAAAATTAAAAATGATCCCAGGTTCGGCCATCTCGAACCAAAAGTTCTCCCACCCCGTGAGGGCCCCAGTCGCCGGCGGTCGAGCCATAAGGACGGACGGGAATGACTTTAGATTTATTGCCGGCCTCTAATACCGGGGCTAAAATTCTCCAAGCTTCCTCGACGAAATCGCTGCGCGTAAAAAGCGTCCGGTCGCCGATAAAGGCGTCCAAAATCAAGCGCGCGTAGGCTTCCGGTTGGGAAATGCCGAAGGCTCTATAATAATCGAAATTCATGGTCACGGTGCTTAGGGATATTTTAGAGCCCGGGTGCTTGGTCTCAAAAGAAACTGAAACCCCCTCATCGGGTTGCAATCTTAACTTTAAAGTATTGGCGGCCAATTCTTCGGCGAGCAAAGGCTTAAATATTGAAACGGGAACATGCTTAAAATGGACGGCGATTTCAGTCATCCGCTTGGGAAGTCTTTTTCCGGAACGCAGATAGAAGGGAACTCCATGCCATCTCCAATTATCGACTTCCACTTTCGCTGCGGCGAAAGTGGGAGTTCTTGAATCGCTTGAAATTCCCGTTTCTTCCCGATATCCCGGAAAATATTTTCCATCGATATGGGCTCCGGCGTATTGACCCAGAACTAGGTTTTGAGCGTTCATATCGGGAATCGCGCGCAAAATGTTGATTTTCGCGTCGCTGATCGGATCGGCTTGAAAGCGCGCCGGCGGCTCCATGGCCACCAAGCTCAAAAGTTGAAGAAGGTGGTTCTGAAACATATCGCGCAGAATTCCCGACTGATCGTAGTACGGCCCCCGGCCCTCGATTCCGATGGATTCAGCCACGGTAATTTGAACGTGGTCAACATGATCCCGGTTCCAGGCCGGCTCAAAAAAAGTGTTGGCAAAGCGCAAAATTAAAATATTTTGCACCGTTTCTTTTCCCAAATAATGGTCTATGCGATAAACCTGATTTTCCGGAAGAATGGAATGGATTTCCTTGTTTAGAGAAATGGCCGATTGAAGGTCCGTCCCAAAAGGTTTCTCGATAATGACCCGGGGCCAAGTAGACAAGCCTTCTTGCTGGTTGAGCCCCGACTCCGCCATTTTTCTCAAAATAACGGGATAGAGAGTCGGAGCGGTCGCGAAATAAAACAAATGTCCGCTCAATTGCATATCCTTCGAGAGTTCTAGGAGCCTGGTTTTAAGGCGAGCGTAAAAATCTCGATCGGATAGGTCGCCATTGACAAAAAAGAGCCTTTCTAGAAATCCGGCTGGAATTTCCTTCATTCCTGATTTGGCGAGCGATTCTCCTATGTTTTGCCTTAAGCTCCCGTCATTCATGTCCCGGCGAGCGACGATGACCACGGCATAGTTTGAGGGTAAAAGATTTTGTTGGTGAAGATAAGCCAGGGTCGGATAAAGTTTTCGGTGCGCCAAGTCTCCCATGCCTCCAAAAATAACCAAGGCGCAGGGTTCCGGGCGCTCCTCCATTAAACTGAGTTCCGGCTGACTTAAAACCTTGGGAATGACAACTGTTTCGCTCATAAATTCCCTGGTCTATTTCAAATCCAAGGCTTTCATTTTATCCTCAAGATTCTTTAAAAGATGGGCGTAAGAATCGGCAAAAGCCTTGATTCCGGCATCTTCCAAATCCTTGCAGACCTTGTCCAAAGAAACTCCCGCCTTGGGCAACTTCTCAAGCAATGACTGGGCGTCGGATATGTTTTCCTTTAGAGAAGCGCGCAATTTCCCATGGTCTTTAAAGGCAGTCCAAGTTTCCATTGGAATAGTGTTGACCGTGGAATCTCCAATCAATTCTTCAATATACAAGACATCGCGATAGGCCGGGTTTTTAGTCGAAGTCGAGGCCCATAAAAGGCGTTGGGGTTTTGCCCCCGCTCTCAGGAGTTCCTGAAACTTAGGCGTTTGCGAAACTTCCTGGAAATGCTTGTAGGCCATTTTCGCGTTGGCGATAGCGGTTTTTCCCTTGAGAGAAGCGTCTTTGAGAATGCCATCCACCGCGGTATCAATGCGACTGACAAAAAAACTTGCGACCGAAGAAATTTCGGAAATTGGAAGACCTTTTTTCTTTCGATACTCCAAGGCGTTCATATAGGCTTCCAAAACCTCTTTATAGCGATCCACGGAAAAAAGAAGCGTGATATTGATATTAATGCCCTCCGCAAGAGATTTTTCTATTGCCGAAAGCCCTTCATAAGTTCCGGGAATTTTAATCATGACGTTGGGGCGAGCCAATTCCTTGAAAAGACGGCGAGCGGCTTCAAGAGTCTTGGCCGAATCTCGGGCCAGGCGCGGCGACACCTCAAGACTGACAAAGCCGTCTTTTCCGCCGGAGCTTTTGTAAACGGGATAGAGAATTTCGGCGGCATCCTTTATATCTTCAATAGCGATGGACTCAAACAAAGCCTCGGTATCAGTGATTTTTTGATCGCATTTTTTAAGGATGGCCGCGTCGTAATCGGAACCCTGGGAAACGGCCTTGTCAAAGATGGCAGGGTTGGAGGTAATCCCCTTGAGCCCGTCTTCCTTAACAAGTTTGGCCAAATCCCCACTTTCAATAAGTTTGCGGCTTAAAGAATCAAGCCATGGGCTTTGCCCAAAAGCCTCAAGGGCTTTTAAGGGATTAACTTTATTGTTCTCGGATGATTTGTGCATTTTATTCCACCTCGCATTCTCTTGTTTCCGCCTTGGTCCAAACCCCCGCGCCGTTTCGGGCTCGCGCATAAATTTTTTGAATTCCAGATTTCTCCGGACGCCAGTCATGCCAGAAAAACCCAACATCGCTTCGACAAGCGTTCCAAGAAGTTCCATTGAAAGAAACCTGCGCCTCGTTGGCCCAAGGCGCATGAACGCGAATGGCGTAATGACCTTTTAAAATTTTTTCACTCGGACGCGGATAATCAATGTTGACCCATTTTGGCGTTTGGGAGTTTTTGGCGATGGCAACATTCTTCATCTTTGCTGCAGAAGACAAACGAACTTCGCCTAGCTTTGCGGCGGACGCTGACTTTTTCATAACGACCTCCATCCAACCCTTCTTCCTCCATTGTGTAATAAAATTTTTATCGAGGTCAAGGCTTTCGGGCGGTAAGGGCTCGTGACAAAAAAAGCCGGAGATGGGATTCCCGCTCACCCGAACTCCGTTCTCCTTTGCGGCCTGCCGTGTCCCAAAGCCAAATCCTTGGCTTTGTTCCATCGGCTTCGAATCCTTTTCCAATAAAAAAAGCCGGAGATGGGATTCGAACCCACAACCTATCGCTTACGAAGCGATTGCTCTACCGTTGAGCTACCCCGGCGCGAGATTATTCTACAAAAATTCCAGCGTGGCATAAAAAAACCCCGCGCGAAGAAAATCCGCGCGGGGTTCGTCGTTCGTCGTTGGTTTAGGCCATGACGAGCGGTTTGACGTTGGCGGCCTTCGGACCTTTGTCCGATTTGGTCACCTCAAACTCGACTTGTTGGTTCTCGCTCAAGGTTTTGAACCCATCCATGACGATGGAGCTGTGATGGACAAATACGTCCGGCGTTCCATCCTCGGGCGTGATGAATCCATAGCCTTTTTGATCGTTGAACCACTTAACTGTTCCTTTCATTATGATTATTACCTCTTTTGTTATTAACGTCTTCGGTAAGTTTTCTTAACGAGAAACTAGCTCGTTAATTCCTTACTCGATTTATTATAGCACGGTTTTTTCAAATTCTACGAACAAAATTATAAAATAAGATTATAAAGTCATGGCCAATTACAGCGACGCGGTTAAAGAACATGCCCTCATCGTCTTGGAACTCTATAAAAGCAAGGTCAGCCAAATTCAATCCTCGTCGGGCCTAAGGATTTTTACGGACGGAACCATCCTCATTCGCGACTCCGAGGACGTCAAAAAATATCTTTCCGCTATAAAAACCGTTTGCGGGCCCATTCCCTATGTCAGCGCCAAGTTGATGATCACCAACGCTATACGAAAGCTGAATCTTCCCCCGTTAGATGACTTGTAATCCCGGAAAGAGATATAATAAGAAATGGCCGTAAACGAAATCACAAAATTTCTATCCTCGATAGACCCGTTTAAAACTCTCATTCCACAGGAATTATCGTCCTTGGTTTCAGTCTCCAAAATTAAGACCTTTAAAAAAGGCGATACCATTTATAATGAAGGCGAGCCTGCGGAAGGCGTCTGGGTGTTATATAAAGGAAGACTTCAAGTCTTTAAATTTACCTCGGACGGGAAATCTTTCGCGCTTGAGAGTTTGGCCCCCGGGGAGATTTTCGGCACCTTGTGCCGCTTGGGATCCAATAACAGAGCCTACCCTTGCACGGCTGTTTGCGCCGAGGAAAGTCAGGTGATTTTGATTCCGGAGAAAGTCTTTCTCGATTGTTATTCGCGAAACGGAGGGTTTGTTCGAGGACTTTGTTCTCTTTGCTCGGAACGCCTCAAGGATGTTCAAGGTCTTAGATGTTTGGGGCAAGAAGCCGTTCCCAAAAGGATCGCCTCTATTTTGACAAGGCTTTTTCAGGTTCATGGGTCGACGGTACCCTTTACTAAAAAAGAACTTTCCGAGCTTGTTGGGGCGACCCTGGAAACCACTTTCCGAACTTTAAAACAACTCGAGGACAAAGAAATTCTTTCCTCATCCCGCGGAAAAATCGTCATTCAGAAGCCGGAACTTCTCGTTGATCTGAGCCGCTAAAACTTCTTCCCAAAATTTATTTTTAAAAATATGACCCAGGTCATGGAACTGGATCATCCTTGAGCGCTATACTAACTCTATGGAAAGCGGAATCGCCGTAGAAAAGATGGGGCAACGCGGCAACGGTTATAAGATACTTCCTTCCTGGAAACGCCCCAGCGGAAAAGTTTTGAGCGCGATGGACGCTTGGATTCCCGGACTGGCCCCCAGCTATGTTTTACGCAAACGCCTAACCCTCGGACTTCTGACCCAAAAAGAATTTCAAGCGGCTTATGAAAAAGAGCTCCGCTCAAGCTACGCTCTTAACTTAATGAAACCCTTAGCTCTTCTCTCCTTGCGCCGAAAACTAGTTTTGCTCTGTGATTGCAATTCTAAAGTCCTTTCAACTTCAGGGTGTCCTTCTTACGTATTGGCCAAGGTCTTATCTTCTCTCCGAAAAAAAAGAGATTTCTCTCTACAAAACTTATTTCCGATTGAGAAGGTAAGTCATTTTGTTGCGATAGACGATATAGTCAAGGCTCCTCAATGAAACAAACCCGAAAAGACGATTTTCAACTTCATGCGGAAGACGTTATGGTTTCCCCTGTGATTACGATTTCTTCAAAAGATACCATGCAGCGCGCCGCTTCCGTTTTTCTGGATAAAAACATCAGCGGGGCCCCGGTTTTAAACGGCGGCGCTTTCCCTGTCGGGGTTCTGACCAAAACCGACATCACTCATTACGAGCGCGATCATGTTGCCTGTTTCTCTGGCGGAGAAGACCGCGGAGCCTTAAGAACTCTCGGGGCTCTTGAGACTATCGCCCAAGGCGTTGGGTTTCATACGGAGAGTGAAGAAGACAAGGTGACGGAATGGATGACCCCCAAGCTTTTTTCCGTTAAAAAGGAAACTCCTCTCCGCGAGATTGTTAAAGAAATGCTTAAAAAGCGCATTCACCGCGTTTTTGTAACGGAAAAAAATGAAGTTGTGGGCGTCATTACCGCCTTTGACCTTATCAGGGTGCTAGATAAAACGCTAGAATTTAAAAGCGGGACACTTGGGAAAACCCAGGTCCGCAAAAAATAAAAGGAGATGAGATCAATGACAGATGGAAGTGATGGGAACTTCAAGGCGTCTATTAATATCGGCCGAAAAATAGGGATTTCCGCTTTAATTTTGGCCTTTTTATGGCTTTTGCCGCCCTACTTCCATAGTCTAAGACATTTGTGTCCGGTCAGGCCCGACGGAATCAATCAAGCCTCGGCTCTTCCGGCTTTCGCGCGTAAATATCACATGAGCTGTTCTCAGTGTCACGCTGATTATCCTACCTTAAATGCTTACGGCCGACAGTTTAAAATGAACGGTTACGTGAGAACCCGCGGTTCAACCGACGGAGTCCTCCAAAGTCAAAATCAAGAGCTTTGGACGGAGGCCACCATGCCTTGGGCCGTCATTGTGCGCTCAAGGCCCTTGGATACCGGACATGGAACCGCAACCACAGGGACGCAAATGGGCGGCACGGGTCCTCTTAATGGGCCGGAGTTTCAACCCATTAATGATATTGATATGTTTATCGCCGGCGGAGACGCCGCCAAGCACGTTTCTTATTTTGGAGAAATGGACGCTAATCAAGCAGCGGGTTTTAATCCCAGCATGGGAGATTTGAGGTTCGGTTATCACCCGTCCCTTCTTTACAACGTCGTCATGATGCGCCGCGGGTTCTTTGTCGATGATCCTTATCAGACGATTACCTCGGCCGAAAGCCCCACCATCGCCAACCGTTCGACGGACTTCTTGATGGAAGGGCAAGCTTACCTCTCTGGCTTTCCCACTAACACCCAAACCCAGACGGGGGAAATCTACGGGCAGGTTCATATTTCCAGCACCAGTTCTTCTTTTGTCTATTATTCTCTTGGTTATTCCAAAGATCCTTCATCCAACAATACCGGTCAAGGCGGCGCGGGAAATGGCTATGCGCGTTTCGCTTATGATACGGGAAATGGTTTGATGGTTGGAACCTTCGGACAGTGGGGCCAATCCGGTGGAATTACTGATGCCGGCGCTCCGGGGTCGACCGGAAATTTACCAGGCGGCGGAACAACTCCGATCGCCAACCATTACGTCCAGAACGTTCGCGGAGGCTTTGACGTGCTATGGGAACATGATGATTTTTACGCTCGAGCGGTTTATGCCTACGCTCATGACTCGGACATGACGATGGGCGCGGCGGAAAGCGATCAGGCCGCTTACGCGGAAATCTTTTACACCTACAAACGGGATTACCATGACTACGCTTTCTTGGTTCCCCTCTTAAGAGAAAACTGGATGACTTTGTGGAATGGGACCGAACGCTTTAACTATGTGACGGCTCAAGTTGCTCACTATTTCGCGCCGAACTTCAAGGGGTTTCTTGAATATACGGTGGACACCAACCGCTTTGGTGGCGGCGGAACGGGTAATTACGGCGGCGTCTCGGACATTGCTGCCTTATTGCCGATGGGCAATCGCTTAAGCCTTCAGTTTGAAGTCGGATTTTGATGGAACAAATAAACAAGAGAGGAAATTAACATGAAGCTAAAGAAAGTTGTGCTTACCATCGTTGGAGCCGTCGCCATGAATTCGGCTCTTTTCTCAATGGGATATTCCGCGGACAAGTCCGGAGGAGTGTTTCCCAATGACTTTGGGCCGACGTCCATTGACGTCTCTCAGTATCCGCCCAAAATGAAAATGTATTATCACTTGTTTCTCAACAAGTGCTCGGCTTGCCACACCATCGCGCGTCCGATAAACTCTCAATTCGTGGAGTTAAGCGCCGCGGAACAAGCGGTGGAGAAAAAAACCGACCCGGAAATCTTCAAAAATCCCAAGGTTTGGCAAATCGGCCAAAAAGTCTGGAGCCGATATGTCCACAAGATGATGTCCAAACCCGGGGCCAATATTCGGCCGGCCGAAGGCAAAAGAATTTTTGAATTCTTGGTTTACGATTCAAAAGTTCGCAAAATCGGGAAAAATGCCGAGGCCTGGGAAGCGAACCGCGAAAAGCTTTTAAAGAGCTTTAAGCAAAATTACCCGAAAGACTATGCGCGCATTTTTGGCGGGGCGTCTTCCACAAAGAAAACCGCTTCCGGAGGGGCTTCATCAACCCCGGCTTCCGCACCAGCCCAACATTCTTAATTACCCTGGAGCATAACCATGAACCCGCCTCTTGGACATTCCTTGAGGCGGGTTTATTGGGAAGCGACGGCAGGGTGCAATCTCCGTTGCATTCACTGCCGCCGCACCGACGTTCTGACCAAGGGCTCTCCTGATGAGATGACGACTCAAGAGGCGAAATCTTTTATTGATCAACTCGCCGACCTGGGGCGGCCCGTCCTTATTTTTTCTGGCGGAGAACCGCTTTTTAGAAAAGACATTTTCGAACTCATCGCCTATGCAAAAGAAAAGGGGCTTCCCTCGGGCCTTGCGACCAATGGAACGCTGGTCACTGATAAAATCGCGGAGCGTTTGGCCGAGGCCGGGGTTTACTACGCCTCGATTTCGCTTGACGGATCTTTAGCGGAAACCCATGACGCCTTTAGAGGCGCGGGAAATTTCGCCAAGGCTTTAAAAGGGTTCTTGGCGCTTAAAAACGCGGGGATAAAAGTTCAGATTAATTTTACGGTCACCAAAAAGAATGTTTCCGAGGTGGAATCCATTTATCACCTTTCAAAAGAATTAGGCGCTTTTGCGCTCTATCTTTTTCTTTTGGTTCCGGTCGGTTGCGGGGTTGAGATTGCCGATTCCGATATGTTGAGTTCCAATGAAGTCGAGGATTGGCTTCATTGGGTCGCGAAAAAAGACAACGAAGGCAATCTCCCTCTTAAGGCGATATGCGCCCCCCATTATTATCGTATTGAGGATGATCCCGCGCAAGAGCGAAAAGGGTGCCTGGCCGGAATTCATATGTGTTTTGTTTCCCATAAAGGAGACGTTTTCCCTTGCGGATATCTTCCTCTTTCATCCGGAAATGTGAAAGAAACTCCGCTTAAAAAAATCTGGAATGAATCTAAACTCTTTGACCAACTTCGCAAGCCTGATCTTCTTGAGGGGCGTTGCGGGATCTGCGATTTTAAAAACATCTGCGGAGGATGTCGCGCCCGCGCTTATTTCGCCTACAAGAATGTTCTCGCCCAAGAACCTGCTTGCGCCTATGACCGCAACCATGACCCAGCCACTGTCTGAAACCTTTGAGAGCTATGCCTTGGGGCTTCTTCGCAAGGAGTCTTTGCCTTCAGAACTTCATGCCGAAATGGCGGAGCGCCGAAAAGACAAGTTTTTGCGCCTCCTTAAAGCCCATGGAATCAAGGGGTGGCCGGAACGGGGAACCTTTTATACGCGTCAATTATCCGATGGATGCAAACCCTGCTTGTCTGGAGAAGCAAGCCATTTAAGCCTCACCACTCTCTGTAATCGCGACTGTTTTTTCTGCTTTAATCCCAAACCTCGCAAGGATGTTTTAAGCGTTCATGGCCGAAGCGTTGACTCATTAGATGAGGCCATTCTCACCCTAAAAAGCCTCGGCATTAAAAGCGTGGGAATCGGCGGCGGTGAACCGCTTCTTTTTCCCAAACGAGTTTTTGAAGTTATTGCGACTTTAAAGAAAAATCTGGGTTCTGAGCTTTGGATTGATCTCTATACGAATGCCGATCGCTTGACTCTTCCCATTCTTAAGGAACTGAAAGCCGCCGGGGTTTCTGGGCTTAGAATTGATTTGGCCGCTCGTAAATATGATGCCGAGCCCGTGAGACTGGCGCGGGAAGTTTTTAACGATGTCGAAATTGAGATGCCGGCGATTCCTGAGGATAAAAAAATCGTGCGCGATCTCATGCCCTACCTTGATGAATTGGGAGTCAAACAGCTTATTTTGCATGAGCTGTTCGCGAGCGCGGCCAATATTGATTCGCTCAAAAAACGCGGTTACCGCGCCTCTTCAAGCGGATCTCCCGATTTTAGGCTCACCTGGTCTCCGGTCGCTCAAAGCGAGGAGACTGTTTACGGACATCTTCTTTACGCCTTGATTCATAAGTTTAAGATGTCGGTTTATTATTGTTCTTGCCGGACGCAAGACTTAATTGCCGAGAACGCGCTTAAGAGACAAAAGTTAGGGACAGTCCCTAAATAATTCATGTCCGAGAGAGTCGATCTTAAACTCGGTTTTGCTTGTAATAATCGCTGTCATTTTTGCGTTCAGGGAGACAAACGGAGCAAGTTCGGGCCTAAAACCTCGGAACAAATCGTCAAAAGCCTTGAAGAGGGCCGTTTAAACGGCGCGACAAGCTTGGTTTTGACCGGTGGGGAGCCGACGGTCCATAAAAATCTTTTGGATACGATTCGCCTGGCTAGAAAGCTGGGATATGAGACCATTCAAATACAGTCAAACGGTCGGCGTTTTTTCTATGAGGATTTCTGCCGTGAATTAATTGATGCTGGAGCCAATGAGTTTTCCCCCGCTCTTCATGGTTCAAAACCTGAGATTCACGATGAACTGACCCGCGTTCCCGGGGCTTTTGTCCAAGTCGTCACCGGAATTAGAAATTTAAGGAAATTAGGCCAGCGAATTTTGACGAATACGGTCATCACCGAGCGCAATTACCAGGATCTCCCCCAGTTGGCGAAACTTCTTGTTTCTCTGGGAGTCAATCAATATCAATTCGCTTTTGTTCATATTCTGGGCGAAGCCGATAAAAACAAAAATAAAATCGTGCCGAAAAAATCTAAAATTATGCCCTTTGTTTTTCAAGGTCTTGAGGTGGGAATTAAAACCGGGGTTTCCTGCATGACGGAAGCCATTCCCTATTGTTTGATGAAGGGCTATGAAAAATACGTGGCCGAACAAATCATTCCCCATACCGCCGTTTATGATGCCGAGGCGGTCATCGCTGATTACACGGCTTATCGTCATGATGAAGGAAAATCTAAGACTCAAAAATGTCGCAATTGTCGTTATGACCTTGTCTGCGAAGGCCCCTGGAAGGAATATCCGGCCCTTTTCGGCTGGGATGAGTTTATCCCGGTGAGAAATTAATGGACGTCTTTGTTCATTGGCTGCATTTGATGGCCGCAATCCTATGGGTCGGCGGAACTTTTTCCATGTCTTTGGCGGTTCAGCCGATATTGCGAAAATTTTTGAAAGATTCCACGCGCTTTGAAATCTATCGAGAAATCGGCGCCCGCTTCAAATCAATTATGTGGGGATGCTGGGCGACCTTGCTCCTGACCGGACTCTACAAACTTTGGGAAATCCGAGAAACTCCCGAAATCTTTTGGGGTCCCTGGGGCCGGATTTTTGCCGTAAAAATGATTTTAGTTTCCCTCATGGTTGTCTTAAGTCTTCTTCATACCTATATTTGGGGTCCTCAAATGCTTCAATTAAAAGACCCCGCGCAATTACGAGCGGTTGCCTCTAAAATGAAGATTTGGGGAACGGTTAATCTTTTTATCTTGTCTGGAATCATCTTTTGCGCCGCAGCTTTAAGATTCTCCAGTTGGTAAGGATTGAACGCCTTTCTAATATGTTAGACTAAAATTAATTCATGGCCTATAATATTTTGCTCATTGAAGACGACGCCAACATCCGCTCTTTCGCGGCGACGGTTCTTCAATCGAACGGCTTTGCGGTCACGGCGTGCGAAACCGCCGCTCAAGGGCTTAAATTCTTTAGCGAAAAGCGCCCGGATTTAATCATCGTCGACATCGGTCTACCCGATGGAAGTGGGATTGACGTTTGCCGAATGACAAGAACCGGGGTCGGCCCGTTTGTCCCTGTTATTTTCCTGACGGCTAAAGGTGATCTTCAAACGCGGCTTGCCGCTTTTGAAGTTGGAGCCCAAGATTATATTCAAAAGCCCTTCGCTATTGAAGAGCTTTTGGCGCGCGTCAGGGTCCATTTAAAAATCAAGGAATCTCAAGACGAGCTCGCCCGGCGAAATTACGATCTTGAGATTCTTCACCGCGTTCAGCAAGATCTTTCCGATATGATTGTCCATGATCTCAAGGCGCCTCTAACCTCGATTAAAGGAACTTTAGACATCATCAAAAGCCGGGGGCTCATCAACGAGGAGACTTATAAGAATCTTCTTTCCAATGCCGGCGAGGCCGCCGATTTTATGCTCCTCATGGTCAATGATATTTTGGATATTGGACGCGCCGAACAGAGGGCATTGCCGGTTGAGTTCTCCTCTGTTTCGATTGACGCCCTGATGGAAAAATTAAAATCTTTGTTTAACCCGGCTTCTCAAAGAAAAAGCATCCGAATTATATCGACGCTTGACCCCCAAGCGAAAACCATAACGACCGACGCAAACTTGTTTTTTAGAATTCTAGTCAATCTAACCTCCAACGCCGTTAAATTCTCACCCAAGGGGCAGGATGTCGAAATATCGGTATTACGAGTAAACAATAAAACCCGTTTTTCCGTGTCCGACAGGGGCCCCGGCGTTCCGCCGCATCTTAAAAACCATATTTTTGACAAATACGCGGTGGGACACGCAAAGTCTACTTCGGAAGCATCGGGAACTGGAATTGGACTGGCTTTTTGTCGTCTCGCCGTCACGACTTTGGGAGGAACTATTTTCGTAGAAGACCGCCCTGGAGGTGGAAGTCGCTTTACGTTTGAACTGGAGGCAAAATGATTATCGGAGTCCCTAAAGAAATTAAAAACAGAGAACATCGGGTCGGGCTAGTTCCCGGCGGTGTCCGAGCGCTGATCGCTGATAAAAATAAGGTTTTAATTGAAAAAGGAGCTGGGCTTGGATCCGGCATTACCGATGAAGAATATAAAGCGGCCGGAGCCGCGATTTTAGACAAGAAAAAACTTTTCTCGGACTCCGACATGATCATCAAGGTTAAGGAACCTTTGGCGGAAGAATTTTCTTATTTTCATAAAGACCAGATTCTCTACACCTATCTCCATCTGGCCCCCGCTCCGGAACTGGTTCAATTTCTTAAAAAAATGAATTTGCGCGCGGTCGCCTACGAGACGATTCAGCTTGACGATGGAAGCCTTCCCCTTCTGACTCCCATGTCCGAAGTGGCTGGAAAAATGAGCGTTCAAATCGGAGCCCAGTTTCTGGAAAAACACTACGGCGGACGAGGCGTTCTCTTGGGCGGAGTTCCGGGCGTCCATCGGGGAACCGTCAGCATTATCGGAGGCGGAGTGGTCGGAATCAACGCGGCCAAAATCGCGGTGGGAATGGGCGCGCGCGTCAATATTTTGGATATTTCCGCTCAACGCCTGGCCTATCTTGATGATGTCTTTGGAAATTCCGTCACCACCTTAATGAGTCACGAGGAAAATATCCATAATGCCGTCGTCAACGCCGATCTCGTCATCGGAGCGGTCTTAATTGCTGGAGCCGTCGCCCCAAAACTTGTCACCGAAGCCTTGGTCAAAAAGATGCGCCCAGGATCTGTCATCGTGGACGTCGCGGTGGATCAAGGGGGATGCGTTGAAACCGCGGCAACGACCAGCCACGACAACCCCGTGGTCATTAAGCACGGCGTTCTTCATTACGCGGTTCCCAATATCCCAGGCGCTGTCGCCAATACTTCAACCTACGCCCTGACCAACGTCACCCTTAAATACGCGCGGGCCATTGCAAAATTTGGTCTTGAAGACGCAGCTCGGCGGGATCCCGCCCTCAAAAAAGGCATCAATGCCTACGGCGGAGAAATCACCTGCGAAGCCGTGGCCGAGGCCCTGGGGCAAAAATCAAGGAAAGTCGAGGAACTTCTCAGCGTTTAAGTTTCTTAAACTGAACAGTTTTGTAGGAATGACGCTTAATCTTTTGAAGCATCTTCCTTGCTGTTAAATGATATTCCGGGTTTCTGGAATCTAAAAGCCGTTGGTAGAGAGTAGTCGCTTGATCCATCTCCCCTAATCTAAAATAAATAAACGCGGAAATATTGAGAAGCATGCTGGGGGTGTCGGGATTTTTAAGATAAGGGCTGAGCGTATCGACAACTTTTTGAGGATCTCCTTTTTTTGAAAAAGCGATCGCTGCGATATAGGATTTATATTGTTTGTTCTCAGGTTCAAGGTTCAAACCTTCTTGCATTAAGCGCAATGCCTCATCGGAACGGTTTAAATTAAAAGCAAGAGCCCCCGCGGCATAAAGGCGCGCATAATTAAAATACGGATCGAGACTTAAAATTTCTTCCGCCCGGGGAAAAATTCCAGGGTAGAGAGGCGCGTTTTTAGGCGGGTTTAAATCATCGGCCATGGCCTCGCTCGCTCCATAATAAATGAAAAGGCGAATCATGTCTATATCGGCCGCGAAACGGTTGAGCCCCAAATTGACGAAAGCCAGGGTTTCAACCGGATGTTTTGATAACGAAAAATCAGGGAGAGAAATAGGACGTTCAAATGAAGCGAAAAGCCCGTTGAAGAGAAAATAAAATAAAAAAACAGGCCCCCAAAAGCGCATTAGAATTCTTTTCTTTGCAAAATAAGCCAGGATAAGACAAGGAAAACGGATGAATAGAGAAGGGCATAACTTGCGCCGCTTAAAATCATGGCGCGGTTAAAACGGGCCCCCCAATTTAAAAGTTCAAAATGGGGAAAGAGAAATAAAACGGCGCGGCCACAAATTGCGGCAAGGCCGGATGATTTTTGCGTCATAAAACGAATTTCAGGGGTAAAATTTCCGAGAACCCAGAGAGAACCTGAAAAAACAATGGCGGCGATGGAAGAAGTCGAGAAAAGAGAAAAAAATACCGCGGCGGCGGTCGCCATCAAGACTTTAAGGAAAATTCCCACGATAGAGAAAAGATACGAGTTGTTCCAACTCCAGTGATGAAGAAAAAGTAAAACAAGATGCAGCCCCGACATAAGAAGCATAATCAAAAGCAAGGAAAGAAGCAATCCCAAAACGCGTCCCAAAAGATATTGCAGGCGGTTTAGAGGGCGAGATAAAATCAAATAGATGGTCTTTGTCTCTATTTCTTTTAAAAATAGAGTCGCGGAAAAATAGAGCCCTGAAATAAGCGTGACGAGTTCAATCAGGGCTAATCCCGAGTCCATTAAAACGCGCAGTTCTTGATCGACGGCTAGCACTCCCAGAAGAAGACTCAGGTAAATCAAAATGCCGCCGAAGAGAGCGACTAAAATAAAAATCCTATTCCAAATATTTTCAAGGAGGCAATCAACAGCTAAGACCCATACTTGTTTCATTGGATGGAATTTCTAAGGAGGGCTTTAGAGGTTGGGTCATTTTGAATGATTTCGGCAAAACGGTTTTCAAGCCCGCCGGAAACCCCTTCCCAATCTTTTCTTTGAAGAACGCGAACTAAACGCCCTTCTTTAAGAATCCCCACTCGGTGGCACAATTTCTCGATTTCAAAGATACTATGGGAAGAAATAAAAATTGTTTTTCCTTCTTCCAAAAGCCTGGAGAGATAATCTCTGAGGTCTCTAATCGCCAGGGGATCAAGCCCGCTCATCGGTTCATCTAAAATGAGAAGATCCGGATTATGAATAGTCGCTTGCGCTAAGGCCACTCTTTGAGACAACCCCTTTGATAATTCTGAAATTTTTTTATTTTGATGGGCGACAAGACCGGTTTCCCATAGAACCCGCTCCAGATGAGCGGAGATATCAATTTGAGAAAGGCCGGAAAGCTTTGCGTAAAATTTCAGGCAGGCCTTAACCGTCAGAAAAGAATGAAAATAAGGAAGCTCTGGCACATACCCAATGCGCGAATAAAAGGATTTTGTTTTAGGAGAGAGATCAAAAACATTGACTGTTCCGGAGTCCGGCGTCAAAAGCCCCAAGGCGAGTTTAAAAGTCGTTGTTTTTCCGCTTCCGTTGAGGCCCAGAAGTCCAAAGGCCTCCCCTTTTTCTATATCGAGGGAGAAATCAATGAGCCCAATTTTTTTTGTGGTTCGGCCTAAATGAGATGAACGGTAAACTTTTGCCGTTTCGCGAAAAGAGATTACGGAAGACATGGAAAAAGAAAGCGTCTCATCATTTTTTCTCAAGAACCGGAGAAAGTCTTTTTTGAAGAGCCTTAAGGCCTGTAGTCAAGTCTTCTTGGGAGATATATCCCATGTGCGCGATTCTGATAATTTTTCCCTTCAAAGCCTCTTGCCCTCCGGCAATGGAAATTCCCTCTTCTTCGCGAAGAGAATTAACTAATTCATTTCCATCTATTCCAGATGGAAGATAAACCGCTGTCAAAATATGAGCGGGGTTGTGTGCCAGAGTTTTGAGACCCATTTCCTTGGCCCAAGCGCGCGCATAAGCGGCCATATCGGCGGTGCGCTTAAGAACCTGGGAAAGCCCTTCTTCTTTAATGAGTCTCAAGGCTTCCGCTTGAGCGACCACCAAGGGAACTGCCGGAGTGTAGGGAGTCTCTTTGTCTTTGAGAGAATTTCTCATCGTTCTCCAATCAAGATAAAAACGCGGAAGTTTAGCCTCTTCGCAAGCTTTCCATGCGCGGGGGCTAACGGCGGCAAAGGCAAGCCCCGGAGCGTTCATAAGGCCTTTTTGGGAAGCGGTTACGACCACATCTAAGCCCCAGGCGTCCATATTCATTTCTTCCGCGCCTAAGCTCGAAACCGCGTCAACGATAATCAAGGCTCCAGGCGCTCTTTGGCGTATCACCCGGCTTAAGACCGCTAAGTCATTGAGAATTCCCGTCGAGGTATCGGTATGTTGAATGTAAACGGCCTTAATGTCGGAGTTTTTTTTAAGAAAAGAATCCAGTTCATCGGGGGAAGCGGCAAAGCCCAAGGAAGAATTGAGAACCAGGGGAGTGAGGCCATAGGCTTTAAAAATATAGGCGAAGCGTTCTCCAAACACGCCGCAGTTAAGAACGAGGGCTTTATCCCCTGGGCTTAAAAGATTGACGACGGAAGACTCCATCGCGCCGGTACCTGAAGTCGTCATCATTAAAACGGAGTTTTGGGTATGAAGAATGGATTTGAGCTCACTTGCTACAAATTCAAAAACCGAACCAAATTCATGCGTGCGGTGGTGAAGAATCGGCTGGGATAAAGCCTTAAGAACCGACGGCGGTATCGGGGTCGGCCCGGGAGTGAGGAGAATGTATTTTTTGTTCATAAGGTTCCTTTTTAAGCGACGGCGCCGGGCGAAGAAGCGGATTTCCCTTGGGGCGGAAAATCCGGACGCGGCACGTTAAGCGCCGGCGTCCCTTTAATGGAGAGAAAAGCGGACTCAACCACTTCTTTAAAATGAGAGACCGGCACCATCTTTAAATCAGACAATATCTCAGACGGTATGTCTTCTAAATCTTTTTTATTTTGCTCCGGGAAAAGAACGGTTTTAACTCCTTCCCGGTGAGCGGCCAAAACTTTTTCCTTAAGCCCCCCAATGGGAAGCACCCGGCCTCTCAAAGTAATTTCTCCCGTCATGGCTAAATCCGGAGAAACGGGGCGATTACTCATCAAACTTAAAAGAGCGGTCGCAATCGCAATACCCGCCGAAGGGCCGTCCTTGGGAACAGCGCCTTCCGGAACGTGGATATGATAATCTTTTTCCTTAAAAACCTCATTGGAAATTCCCATTTCAGGCGCGATGGATTTAAGATATGAAAACCCGGCTTGGGCGGACTCAACCATCACGGTCCCAAGCTTTCCAGTCAGCTTAAGATCCCCTTTTCCAAAAGAGCTGACGACTTCAATGGGCATGGTCACGCCCCCCGCCTCGGTCCAGGCTAGTCCCGTCACAACCCCTACTGAGTTCTTTACATTTTTTTCGGGATGAAACTTTGGAATGCCTAAAAATTGCGGGATATTTTCATTGGTGATTTCAATTTTCTTTTTTCCCTCTTTGACCACCAGCATCGCGACTTTTCTGGATAAGGAAGCCATTTCCCGGTTAAGGTTTCTGACGCCGGCTTCTCGGGTATATTCTAAAATGGCCCTTTCAAGAGCCGGTTCGGAAATAGAGAGTAAGTCTGGGCCCACCCCGTGTTCTTTCAGCTGTTTGGGTAATAAGTGTTTTCGGGCAATGAGTTTTTTCTCTTGATGGGTGTATCCGCTAAAGCGAAGAACTTCAAGGCGATCTTGAAGACTGGAAGGAATACCGTCTAAAGTATTGGCGGTACAGATGAACATAATCTGGGACAAATCAAATTCAACGTCCAAATAATGATCGGTAAAAGTAGAATTTTGTTCTGGGTCTAAGACCTCAAGAAGAGCGGCGGCGGGATCCCCCCTCCAGTCCATGCCCATTTTATCGATTTCATCGAGAAGAAAGACCGGGTTTTTACTTTGCGCCTTGCGAAGAGACTGAACAATACGGCCTGGAAGAGAGCCGATATAGGTGCGGCGATGACCGCGAATTTCCGCTTCATCCCGGACGCCGCCTAAACTTAAACGAACGAATTTGCGCCCCATCGCCTTGGCAATAGATTGCCCCAAGGATGTTTTTCCCACGCCTGGAGGGCCGACAAAACAGAGAATAGGCCCTCTAAGGCCCTTGGTGAGTTTGCAAACCGCGATATATTCCAGAATCCTTTCTTTGATCTTTTTAAGATCGTAATGTTCCTCATCTAAAATCTTGGCGGCCCAATCAATATCCAAGCGCTCTCGCGTTCTTTTGGACCATGGAATGTTGATCATCCAGTCGAGATAAGTTCTTGAAACGGTTGATTCCGGAGAATAGGGCATCATTTTCTCAAGACGCCCAAGCTCTTTCGTTGCCGCTTCCTCGGCCGCTTTAGGCATTTTAGCCGCGGCGATTTTTTTCTTGAGCTCTTCTATTTCTTGGGCGAAATCGTCTTTTTGCTTGAGCTCTTTTTGAATCGCCTTCATCTGCTCATTGAGATAATACTCTTTCTGGTTTTTCTCAATTTGAGTTTTAACGCGCGAATGAATACGGCGTTCAAGACTTAAAATTTCGATATCGGTTCGGATCAGTTCAATCAGACGTTCAAGTCTGCGATCAATGTCAATAATCTCAAGAATTTCTTGTCTTTCCGCCGCTTTTGAGAGAGAATGCGCGGCCACCATATCGCATAATTGGGCCGGATCGGAGACTTCTTTGAGGGCCTGAAGAATATCAGCAATGGGGTGTTGAGCGATTTGAGACTGTTCCTCAAAAACCTCCAATAAATGGCGCATCAACGCCTTGGTTGAATTACTTGGGACCAATTTAATTTTGGATTCCGGGTAATCAATTTCGGCTTCCCAGTAACCTTCCGCGACGTCTTTCGATGCGATAACCGATAGGCGAGTAATTCCTCTCAGGAAAACCTTGAGCGTTCCGTCCGGCATCCTCAGAAACTGTTCAACTGAGGCCAGAACTCCCTTTTGATAAACATCGGATATCTGCGGTTCCTCGACCCGCATGTCTTTTTGCGCGACTACGGCGATGAATTTTTTCTCCCCCTTGATGGCGGCCTCAATAGCGCGAATGGAGCGAATGCGTCCAACCGAGAGAGGCAAAAGGGTGTGCGGGAAAAAGACGACATCCCGGACCGCCAATAAGGGCAGAACGTTCGGCAAATTCACGGGCTCTTGGGTTTTAGGGGTTTCCATTATTTCTTATGCGGAAGAATGTGATCGACAATTCCGTATTCCTTGGCTTCCTGGGCTGAAAGATAGAAGTTGCGTTCCATATCATTGCGGAGTTTTTCCGGGGATTGCCCGGTGTGTAAGGCCAATATCTCGACCGTTTTTTCTTTAGTCTTTGAGATTTCCTCGGCTTCGATAATGATATCGGTCGCCTGCCCGGAAATTCCGCCTCGGGTTAGCGGTTGGTGAATCATGACTCGGGCATGAGGCAAAATATAGCGTTTGCCCTTGGTTCCGGCCGCAAGTAAAATAGCGCCAAAAGACATCGACATTCCAATGCACAAGGTCGAAATGGGCGCGCGAATATACTGCATTGTGTCGTAAACCGCCCAACCGGCCGTCACCATTCCGCCGGGAGAATTAATATAGAGCTGAATGTCCTTGGTGGGGTCTTCCGCGTCTAAATAGAGAAGCTGGGAAATAAGATCATTGGCCGCGTCGGTGGTAAACATTCCTTCTTGTCCGCCGGCAAAAACGACCCTTTCTTTAAGTAGTCGCGAAAAAATATCGTAACTGACAGCGGCTCCTTGAGTCCATTTTTCAAGTATTGTCGGGAGCATGATTATCCCTCCTTCACAACCGCTTTTTCCCGCACCATGAGTCTTGCCTTTCTCTCGCGGATAATTCGCGCAAGCCCGGCTTTATTTCTCTCAAAGAATTTTCGCCTTTCTTCTTTTTCGACATCCGATTTGAGAACCTTAAGACCTTCCTCAAGTTCTTTTTGATAGTCTTCCTCGGTCATGTCTAGTTTTTCTTTATCGGCGATGGCCAGAAAAATATAGGAAAGCCTTAAATTGTCCTCAACCTGAGGGCGAATTTCTTTTTTGAGTTTTTCCAGATCGGTCTCGGGAATGGAGCGGCGGCTTTGTTTTTCAAGGCTTTCGATAAAGTGTTCCGCCTCGTGCTCGACTAAGGTCGGAGGCACGGGAATGGAGTTGGACTTAAGAAGGGCTTTCTCGATTTCCCGGCGAATTTCATCTTCTTCCTGCTTGGAATACTCCTGTTCCAGAGAATCTTTAAGATTTTTCTTCAAGTCCCCCAAAGACTCAAGCCCCATATCCTTGGCAAATTCATCATCAAGACTCGGGAGAACCTTTTTCTTAATCTCAACAAGAGTGACATTAAGCAAGGTGTCTTTTTCTCTAAATTTAACCTTGATTTCTTTTGTTTCCCCTTTTTTCATTCCCAGGAGTCCAGAAGACAAGCCTTCGATGAGCTGATCAGAAGACATATCAACGAGTTCCGAGTCATTCTTAAGTTTGGGAAGCGGTTTTCCGTTTTGAGAAGCCGTGTAACTAATCACCGCATAATGCTGGTTCCCTAAGACTTCTTCCTCAGACGGTTCTAGGCGAGAATGGGCGTCTCTGAGTTTATCTAATTCTGTGGAAAGAATCTCATCGGTTACAGCTCGTTTCTTGTAGGAAACTGAAATTTTTGAGTAGTCTTTAGGATCCACTTGGGGAGCAATCTCGATTTGCACCTCCAGTTTCATGGATTTATTCCAATCAACATTGGTGATAGTCGAGGCCGTTACGGGAACCAAATTTAATTCTTTAATTAAATCGGGAACGAATTTTTCGGCAATACGGTTAAGGATTCTTTCCCGGATCGTATCGGGGTAATGGGCTTCCACCATCGCCATCGGCGCCTTGCCGGGGCGAAAGCCGGGAATTTTGGCCTGTTCCTGAACCCAAAGTAAAACATTATGTTTTTCATTTTGAACCAGGGGCTCGGGAATTTCGATGGAGGCGGAAACGACGCATCCTTCTTCCTTGTTTTTTTTGAACTTCGGCTTGTCCGTTTTTTCCGCGAATGTAAAAAGTCCCATGATATTTTCTCCTCTTGCGCCATTGGCTTCAAATCTTTTACTGATATGGGCGAGGGGGGATTTTTGCTCCCCCAATCTTCGCCTTGCTTCGATTTCCTCCGCAACCCGCCGCATTTAAAACGCCAAGCCATTGGCGTTTTGCCTGTCGGCTTCAAATCTTTTACTGATATGGGCGAGGGGGGATTTGAACCCCCACGCCTTGCGGCACACGGTCCTAAGCCGTGCGCGTCTGCCAGTTCCGCCACCCGCCCGGGCAACCCATGGGCCATACAGGAATCGAACCTGTAACCTTGCGCTTAAGAGGCGCCTGCTCTGCCAATTGAGCTAATGGCCCGAAAAACGGCGTACCCGTTTAATTATATAAAAACCGAAAGGCAGTTTTCGGTCTTCGCGGCTCGCGAGCTTCCAATCAATAAGCCGCGGCGACAATAACGCGCTGGGAAGAAGGGCGCCCTGTCCAGATACATTTTCCCTCCCCCCTTGCTTCGAGCGGCAATTCCTCCGGGAAAGGGATACAGCGAATGCTTGTTTCAAAGCGCTTAGAGATCGCGTCTTCATCCTGGGCGCTTCCGGCCCAATGGACCAAGGCAAACCCCCCACCGGTTTTAAAGAATTTCTCAAGTTCCTCAAGAGTGTCAATCATCTTTGTTCGCGATTTTTGAATCGCCCGCGCTCTTTCCAAAAGTTCTTTTTGCATGGCTTCCAAAATCGGCTTAACCGCGCCAAGGGCTTCTTGCCTTGGCAAAAAGGATTTTCGCCTTCGTCTTAAATCCTCCGGTTTCTCACCTAACTTCTCTAAAACAAAACGTCGGACTAAACACAATGATCCTTTCTCGATATCCTTAGGTCCAATCTCAATGCGAAGCGGCACGCCCTTGGCTTCCCATTCGTAATATTTCGCGCCCGGCATGAGACCGTCGCGGTCGTCTAAACGCGCTAAAATGCCTTGAGCTTTCAGTTCCGCCAAAACCGCGCGGCTCTCAGTCAAAGTCTTTTCTCTTTCCTCATCGCTTTTATAAATGGGAACGATGACGACTTGAATAGGGGCCAGTTTTGGCGGCAAGATAAGACCGTCGTCATCGGAATGGGTCATGATTAAAGCGCCGATGAGCCGCGTACTCACCCCCCAACTCGTCGCATGGACGTATTCAAGTTTACCTTCTTTGTTTAAAAATTTAACCTCGGCGCTCTTTGAAAAATTTTGGCCCAAATAATGGCTGGTGCCCATTTGGAGGGCTTTTCCATCTTGCATCATGGCCTCGATGCAAAGAGTGTCAACCGCTCCCGCGAACCTCTCGCCGGGAGTTTTATGTCCGCGAATGACGGGAACGGCCATCACGTTTTCGGCGAAATCCGCGTAAACCTCAAGCATCCGGGATGTTTCCTCAAGGGCTTCTTTCTCGGTTGCGTGCGCGGTATGGCCCTCCTGCCATAAAAACTCGGCCGTCCTTA
Organism: Elusimicrobiota bacterium; assembly: GCA_027371715.1. Classification (GTDB taxonomy): domain Bacteria; phylum Elusimicrobiota; class Elusimicrobia; order UBA1565; family UBA9628; genus JAKAQV01. The sequence goes on from DAHXMM010000037.1 coordinate 30,691, forward strand.
AAAAAAGGCGCGGACGCATTTCCCAGCGTACCACGTTCGCCCATTGGTTGATTAAAAGCGGCAAATCGCGGTAGCTTTCAATCCAGGATTTATACTGCGCCCAAATAATAGTTTCGCTCGTTGGGCGAACGACCAGGGGCTCTTCCAACTCTGAATCGGGATCGACAATGACCTTCCCTTCGTGAGATTTAAGCCGATGATGAGTGACCACCGCGCATTCCTTGGCGAAACCCGCGGCATGGTTTTCTTCCTTGGAAAGGTAAGACAGCGGAATAAAAAGCGGAAAATAAGCGTTGACGTGCCCCGTTTCTTTAAAGCGGCAGTCCAGTTCTTTTTGCATCGTCTCCCAAATGGCGTAACCGTGAGGCTTAATGACCATACATCCACGAACCCCGGAATGTTCGGCCAGATCCGCGCGCTTAATGACGTCTAAATACCACTGCGCATAATCTTGAGAACGCGCAGTGATGCCCTCTTTAGAAGAAACGGCTTTTGCCTGAGCGCTCATTTTTTTGAGGATGCCGCTTGGGCGGATGGATGGACAAGGACGGAAGAAGGAGTTTTTCCGCGCAAGCGCAAGATGTCGTTATAGGTCGCAAAAACCAAAAGAGAGACTAAAAAGACGATTCCCACTTTGTTAGTCGTCTCAATGAGCCCTTGGGTCAGTTTTTTCCCGGAAAGGCCTTCCCAAATATAAAGGGCCGCGTGCCCGCCGTCTAAAAGAGGCACCGGAAGAAAATTAAAAAAACCAATGGCGACAGAAATAAGGCCGATCAAAAAGAAAAGATCATCTAAGCCCGAGTGGGCCGCTTTTGAAACCATTTGCATGATGCCGACCGGGCCCGCCAAATCCGGGCGCTCTCTTTTGGCAATCTTGGTATAAATAGTTTTGACGGTCAAAGCCGTGATGTCTAAACACTGTTTAGCCCCCGCTTTGGCCGAGGCGAAAAAGCCTAATTTTTTAGTGATGGTTTCGGGCACGATTCCAATGACGCCGTATCCGGTTTGAGGATCTTGCTTGGGAGTAATTTGAATCGTCGCGCTGGTCTCTCCCCGGCTATAGGTCAGGCTGATGACTTTTCCCGAGTCTTGATGAACCAAATCCGCCATTTCCTTCCAGGTGGAGATTTTTTTGCCGTCGATTGAATCAATAGCGTCTCCGACCTTGAGCCCGGCCTTGGCCGCCGGGTAAGTTTTGAGCATGTCTCCGATAATCGGTTTTGAACTCGGCTTGATTTCCCCCTTGAGAAAAATAAGCCCGGTAAAAACGCAAAAAGCCAAAACATAGTTCATGATGGGCCCGGCCATGACGATGGCGACCCGTCTTTCCCAGGACTGAGAAAAATACTCGTCAGGTTTTCCCGTCCCCTCAAAAATATCCTCTCCCGCGGGCTTAACATATCCCCCCAAGGGAAGAGCGCAAACCGCGAAATGAGTTCCTTTTTTGTCGGTGATGCCGAAAAGTTCAGGGCCCATTCCAAAGGCGAATTTTTCCACCCGAACCCCTAGACGGCGGCAAACAAAAAAATGCCCGAACTCATGCAAGAAAATCACTAGACCAAAGGTAAAGGCAATCGCGGCGGCGGACTCAACAGAAGACCAAAGATGGAAAATCATAATCTGGAAACAATCTCCTCCGCTTTTTGGCGGGCCCACTGATCAATTTCGACTATCTCTGAAAGACTCGGGAGAGAGCCTTTCGGCTTAAATTTTTTCATCGTTTTTTCAATCAAACGCGGAATATCGGTAAATTTAATTTTTTTTCGCATAAAGGCTTCAAGGGCGATCTCATCGGCGGCGTTAAGAACGGCTTCAAGCCCTCCGCCTTTTCTCGCCGCTTCCGATGCGAGTTCCAGGCAAGGGAATCTTCGAAAATCGGGTTTATCAAAAGTCAAAGAACCGATTTCAGCCAAATTGAGCGGTTTGACGACCCTCATTCCGCGTTTGGGATAGGTCATTGCGTATTCAATTGGGAGTCTCATGTCCGGTAAAGACATTTGCGCCAAGACCGAACCGTCGGTAAATTCAACCGCTGAATGGATAATGGACTGATGATGAATCAAAATTTCAATTTGGGAATAGTTGAGACCAAAGAGATTCATAATCTCGATGGATTCAAAACCCTTATTCATCAAGGTCGCGCAGTCCAGCGTAATTTTTTTGCCCATCTTCCAGGTTGGATGATGAAGAGCTTCGTCTACGCTTACCTTATCCAGAGAGCCTTTTCTTCGGTAAAACGCTCCACCGGAAGCGGTTAAAAAAACTCGCCGGATAATCTTTGAAAAGGGTTCCTTGCGGCCGCGGCTGGCCGGCTCGCCCTTAGCCCCGCTGGAAGCCGGCACGTCGGGGCTGGCGCCCCGCCTGTCCCATTCGCCTTGAACGCACTGAAAGATGGCGGAGGGTTCGGAATCAACAGGAATAATTTTTGCCTCCCACCTTTCCGCTTCCTTCATAAACTGCGCGCCGGCCATGACCATGGGTTCCTTGTTGGCCAAGGCGATCGTTTTTCCCGCTCGAATGGCGGCCAAGAGCGGAGCGAAACCCACTCCTCCGACCAAGCTCGTTAAGACAATATCCACTTCGGGGTCAGACGCCATCTGAACGAGGCCTTCGACTCCCGAGGAAAGATAACGAGATGAACCGTTAAGGCGGCCTTGAAATTCTTCGGAAGCCTTGGGATCAAAAAGAGAGACCAAGGAGGGTCTGAATTTTTTGGCCTGTTTAAACAAAAGCTCGGCATTTGAATGGGCCGCAAGACCCGCCACGCTCAAATCATCGGGCATTTTAGAGATAACATCCAAGGCATTGACGCCAATGGAACCCGTCGAACCAAGTATCGCAACTTTTTTCATTTTAATATCAACCAATAATAGACCGCCGGAGAAGCGAGAAGAAAGGAATCAAAACGATCCAAAATTCCCCCATGCCCGGGCAAAAGAGCTCCGGAATCTTTCACTCCCAAGGCCCTCTTAATCATAGATTCTGCCAAATCTGAGAGTTGTCCCGCTAGCGAAATAATGACGCCAATTCCCAGGGCCTTGAAGAGTCCTAATTCGCCGGGATAAAAAATATGAAATACATAAGAACTTCCCATCGCGCACAAAAATCCGGCGATGGCCCCCTCCCAGGTTTTTTTGGGGCTTAAAGCCGAAAGTTTGCGCCGTCCCAACCAGTGTCCCGCGGCGTAGGCCCCGGAGTCCATGATCCAAATCGAGATAAATAAAAGAAAGGCAAAATGCTCGCCATTTGGATTTAAATCGCGAATCGAAGCCATGTAGGGCGGCAAAAGCCCCAGCCATAAGGTTCCCAAAAGAGTCAAGGCGACGCGGTCCAAGGAATAGCGCACGGCAGAAGACGCCATTTCGCGAAGCAAAATAAAAGTGATGACCGCGAAAATCCCAAAAGCCGTCGAGCCTCCCAGAATTTGATTGACGGCCAAAAAAGTTCCCAAAACAACGCAACTGAGGTTCTGCACCGGGCGTTTGGCCAAGGTTAAGAGAATCTCATACTCATAAAGGCAAAGAAAGGACACCACGAGCGCAAACACGGAAAATGTCATTCCCCCAAGATGAATGAGAAAAACCAGGGCTGGAAGCCCGACGAGGATGGTCAAAAGCCGTGGAATAAGCATCGGTTAAAGGCCTCCAAAACGCCTTTGCCGAGACTGAAAGTCTTGGATTGCGCTCACAAGATCGGGGCGTCTAAAATCCGGCCATAAAACGGGAGTCACATAAATTTCCGCATAAGCAATTTGCCAAAGAAGAAAATTAGACACCCGGCTTTCTCCCGAGGTGCGAATCAAAAGATCAGGATCGGGAATACCGACGGTGTAAAGGGAATTGGAAATGTCTTTTTCAGAGACGGAGGTTTTACCTTGGGCGATTAATTTATTGACCGCATCCGTAATTTCTTGTCTGGAACCGTAATTTAAAGCGAGATTAAGAATAAGTCCGTTATTTTTCTTGAGAACCTCAATTGACTTGGCCAAGGATTTTTGAACATTCTCCGGCAGTTCTTCGGTTTTTCCGGAAATTTTAAGGCGCACGTTGTTTTTTGAGAGTTCGGGAGTTTCTTTTTCGAGGGCGCGCGCGAGAATTTCCATCAAATCCCGAACTTCTTCTTTGGGCCGCTTCCAATTTTCGGTAGAAAAGGAATAGAGCGTTAAAACCTCTATTTTTAAATCCGCGCAGGCCCTCACGATTTCACGAACAGACTCAACGCCTGAGTTATGGCCCACAACGCGCGGCATATTTCTCTTTTTAGCCCATCTCCCATTTCCATCCATGATGATGGCGATATGCCTGGGCATTCGACTGGAATCAAGAGTTTGTGTGGAAGACTTATTCGAGGGTTTCTTGGCGCGAAGAAAAGGCAACACTGATTTCGCCGCTTAAATAGTGGAAATTTCCTGCTCTTTGGCCAAAGTCTGCTGGTCCACTTTTTGAATATATAAATCCGTCGTTTTTTGGACGCGCGCCTCAAGAGCCTTCACGTCGTCTTGAGAAATTTCCTTGGCCTTTTCCGCTTTGCGGATTAAATCTAAGGCTCCGTGGCGTTCATTACGAATGGCGACTCGAAATTCCTCCCCGATTTTTTTAACCAGCTTAATGATTTCCTTTCTTCTCTCTTCCGTCATCATCGGCATGGAAAGGCGGAGCATTTTGCCGTCATTTTGAGGAAGGGCGCCAAGATCGGCTTTTTGAAGGGCTTTTTCGAGATCGTTTAAAACGGAAGGGTCCCAAGGGCGAATTTCAAGCGTGCGGGCCTCGGGCACGGAAACAGCCGCCACTTGCTTGAGCGGAACGCTTTGACCGTAATACTCGACCTTGACGCTCTCAAGAATCAAGGGGTTGGCCCTTCCTGTCCGCATCACTGAAAATTCCTTGGCTAATTTCTGAAGGCGTTCCTTCATCTCTTCTTCCATTTTGACGACAATCGAATTAACCGCTTCGGTGACCGGCATAGGCTTCTCCTGTTCTATTCCTTAATCAAAGTTCCGACTTTTTGTCCAGATACGGCTAGAGCGATATTTCCTTTTACATGTAAATCAAAGACAAGAACCGGCATCTGGTTTTCCATGCAAAGAGTCAAGGCCGTCGCGTCCATGACTTTAAGACGATCGCGAATAGAATCCATAAAGCGCACTTCTTCCAGCTTTTTTGCGTTTTTGTTTTTCTTCGGATCATCGGTGTAAACGCCGTCCACCTGGGTCGCCTTAAGAAGGGCTTGGGCCTCGATTTCAACCGCCCTTAATGCCGCCGCGGTGTCGGTCGTAAAATAAGGGTTTCCGGTCCCTCCGGCAAAAATGACCACTCGCTTTTTCTCTAAATGGCGAATGGCCCTTCTTCTAATATAGGGTTCGGCTAATTTAGCAACTTCGATTGCGGTTTGAACGCGGGTTGGAATTTGAAGGTCCTCGAGCGCGTCTTGAAGAGCCATCGCGTTCATGACAGTGGCCAACATTCCCATGTAATCGGCCGTCACGCGGCCAATCGCTTCTCCTCGATTAGCCCCTCGCCAGATGTTTCCGCCGCCGACTACAATGCCTATTTGAATGCCTTCATCGTAGGCCGCCTTGATTTCACGCGCAATCCAGGAAAGTTGGGCGGAATCAATTCCGTGTTCTCCTTCTTTACAAAGGGATTCCCCCGAAAGCTTAAGAAGAACCCGGCTATAACGCCCACGCGCGCCTTTGGAAACGGCGCTATTCGTTTGAGACGCGGGATCAGAAGACGCGGGCTTCATTCCCCCAGCTGATAGCGGGCAAAACGGACGACTGAAATTTCAGAGCCCAACTTGGTCGCCGTCTCTTTAATCATTTGAGACACCGGAGTCTTATTGTCCCGAATGCTCAATTGCTCAAGCAAGCACAAGGATTGATAGAAGAGTTTGTTGATTTTTCCTTCCACGATTTTTGGAATAGACGCTTCCGGCTTTCCTTCTTTCTTTAAGAGTTCGGTATAGATTTCTCTTTCTTTCTCGATCTCCGCCTGGGGCACATCGGCCTTGGAGAGATATTTAGACGAAGAACCCACGATTTGGAGCAAAAGCTCCTTGGAAAGATTTGAGAGCTCTTCGGAAGCCGCCGCTTTCTCAGTGGAAGTAGAAATCTCAATAAGGGCGCCTTTCTTAGCCCCAAGATGAATATATCCGCTGATGAGGCCGTGTCCCTTCAAAGTGAAATGCTCAAAACGCCGAAGTTGAATATTTTCTCCCAGCTTTTGAAAAACAGGCTGAATTAGAGATGAGGCTTGAGCAATATCTTTCATCTCCCCGGAGGCGAATTTGTCCGCCAGATTTTGCGCCAAGGACCCAAACTCGGAGGTTCTTGCGACAAAATCAGTCTCGCTATTGAGCTCAATAAGAGCCCCGGATTTTCCGGAAACGGCATAAGCGACGGCCCCTTCCTTGGTTGCACGACCGGACTTTTTGGCCGCATCAGAAAGCCCTTTTTTTCTTAAAACGGTCAACGCTTCCTCAAAATTGCCGTTGGTTTCGGTCAAAGCTTTTTTGCAGTCGCTAATTCCCGCTCCGCTTTTAGCGCGAAGTTCGATAATCAATTTGTTTAGATCCATGGTGGTGGTCATTTAAGCCTCCGGAACCGCTTCCGTTGAATTTTCAGTCAGCATTTCCGTCGCTTCCAGGGAAACTTCTCCATCCGAGGAAATCTCGGCTTCCATCATTTGTTTTTCAGCCGCTTCAACGTTGGCAGGTTCCCCAGCCGTGCGTTCGGCGCGGCCTTCCAGAACGGCATCCGCCATCAAGGAGCAGAAAAACTTAATCGAGCGCGCCGCATCATCGTTGCCCGGGATCGGGTAATCAATTAAATCCGGATCGCAGTCGGTGTCGCAAACGGCGACGACCGGAATATTCAAGCGCTTGGCCTCGGCGATGGACAACTCTTCCTCCACGGGATCCACGACAAAAACGACATCGGGAAGTTTGTCCATTTTCCGGATTCCCGTTAGATTCTTATTCAGCTTAAACATCTCTTTAGACAGCCGGGAAGCTTCTTTTTTACTGATGACCTTGAAAAGCCCGTCCGTTTGCCATTTCTCAAGTTCTTCAAGCCTTTTAACGGATTTGCGAAGAGTCGCAAAATTGGTCAGCGTTCCTCCAAGCCATTTTTCGGCGGCGAAAGAAACCTGCGCTCTTTGAGCCTCGGTTTTGATAATTTCTTGGGCCTGTTTTTTTGTTCCAACAAACAGAAAGGTTTTTCCTTGAGCGGCCTCATCCTTGACGAAAGCATAGGTTTTTTTAATTTCCTTGACCGTTTTCTGTAAATCAATGATATGGATGTTGTTGCGCGCTCCAAAAATAAAGCGGGACATTTTAGGGTTCCAGCGCCAGGTCTGATGACCAAAATGGACGCCGGCTTCAAGCAAGGACTTCATCGGAATATTATTCACCTATTCTTTACCTCTCCTAATAATTTAGTTGCAACCAGGACAACCTTTGTTTATTGTAACAAATAAAATGGCAAAATTTTCCTCATCTATTTTTTAATGTAAAATAATCAAAATGTCAGCGCGGCGATACATCTATTGTTTAGTTCTTTGCAGTGTTCTTATTCTAGGTGGCTGCGCCCATTGGTCCAAAGAGGGCGTCATCCTAACCCCACCCCATAAACTTAATTTGGCCATTCTCCCCGTTCAATTTTCAGTTAAAATCTCTAAACGCAAGGAAATTGAGGATATCCCCAAAGACGAAAAAAAACTTTCTTATAAAAAGGAAGCGGCTCTGACCCAGGCGAAACTAGAAGGCATCAGCCAAGAAATGACTCAGTATATGGGAGATCGGCTTTCGCGTAGTTATTTTTTTAATGTGATCTCTCTTGATAAAAAGATTCCCTTCACGCATTTTGAATTGCCTATTTCTTCAACCGCTTGGGAAAATTTGAGCCAATCATCCGGCGCTTCAATCTTTCTTCAAATCGAAGTGGAAGGCTATGGACATATCAAAAAGATTTGGCTAGCCTACCTCGTCGGAAGCGGTTTGGCCGAAGGGTTGTTTGATGGAGTGGTCGCGTCTTTCGCCTTGGGACCCAAACAGCAATGGGTTGCCGCCGCTATAGGGGGAGAAGAGGCCCTTCAAGAAACCGCAGAGTGGTTGGGCGGAGCGTATCTCATGGATCGCTTCTTTACTCCGGTTATTTTAAAGGCTCGACTGATTAATAGCCATACTGGAAAAGTGTTTTGGTCGGAAACGGAAATGGGAACTAGGGATGCCGCTGATTTAAAAAAATTCCCCAAGTCCGATCGCAAAAAAAAGCAGGTTCGCCTTAAAGCCGTTTCGGAAGCGGCTCTTAGAAAGCTGGCCAAAGACATCGAAAAAGCCGCCGCGAAAAATGAAAAGTTTAATTAAAATTAATATACTTTTTCGGTATGAATGACGCTTCTTCGTATCCTTTGCGCGTCGCACTGATTGATGAAGGCGTTTCTTCATCACCTCAAATCGCGCTTTTAATTGAAAGACAAGGCTACCAACTTCGCCAGTTTCGCCTTCTCAAAGGGCGCTTGTCTTATAAGGGAATTAAGACCTTCTCCCCGCAATTATTAATTTGGGTTGGTCCTGGAAAAAATTTAAGTTCTCTTCGTTCTTTTAAAGGAGAAGGTAATGGACAAACCCCGCCCATTCTCTATGTTCAATCCGAAGCCTCGAACAACGGAATCGCTTCTTGTTTAGATGCCGGCGCCGACGATTTCATTCATCATCCCTTTGATGAAAGAATTCTCATTGCTCGATCGCAGAACCTTATTCGAAGGGAATTAAGAAACGGGAAAATAGACCCACTTCCGCGCACCTCCTTTGAAAGCGGAAAAATTTCTGTTGATTTACTAACGCGGGAAGCGAAACTGAAAGGAAAGGCAATGCCCTTGACGCGTTTTGAATTCGATCTCTTGGCTTTTCTTCTTAAAAAAGACGGGGAAGCCATGGATCGTAAAACTATTTTGGCTGAAGTGTGGAAATACCCTGAAGAGGTTGAAACCAGAACCTTGGACAAGCATATCGAAACTCTCAGAAAGAAACTCAAGTCGGAGTCCCGCCGCCTCCAGACCGTTCACGGCTTGGGATATCGGCTATCACCATCCATGATTGAGGAAAAGAAATGAAATCAAAGACAACCCTCTTGGGATTACTCTTGACCTTCTTCGCGATGAATTGGGGACTGTCCCCAATTCCGGCGCAGGCCCAGATTCCGGGACTCATTAATTTTCAAGGAAAGTTACTCAACACCAGCAATAACCCCGAAAATGGAACTTTCAGCATGACTTTTTCGATTTACAATGTTCCCACGGGTGGAACAGATTTATGGACAGAAACTCAACCCAATGTTCCGGTGAGTAACGGAGTTTTTTCAGTTCAGCTTGGCTCTTATACCGCGATTCCCGCAAACGTTTTTGCAAGTTCCCCCACTTATTTAGAAGTCGATATCGCTGGTCAAACCGGAAGCCCCAGACAAGAATTAATCGCAAGTCCCTACGCTTTTAGTTCTGGAAATGCTGATACTGCAACAGTTGCCATGACCGCTGAAAATCTCGATCCCGGAAGTCCCAACTATATCCAAAATATCCAAAGTCTCCAATCCGGCGCAGTTTTCTATGTTTCCAGTGGAACGGTCGCCGGACCTTTGGCCGCGACGGGAACAGTAACTTTGGGAAGCGCGACAGGCGCAGTGAAGATCAGCAGCAATACAACCATTGCCGGAACTCTTGTTGTCAATGGAGCTGGCCCGCAAATTTTTAACGGAAATATTACTGTTGGCGGCAACGCCCAAATCAATGGAGGAAACCTCAATGATTCCGGTGGAACCAATCGGATTATTTTGGGAGACCCATTGACGATTAATGCGCCTACCACCGGAATTACCGTTCCCAATGGTCAACCCGGAGTCATGTTTAGCACCAGCGTCTTTTTTAATGGAACTCCTAATGGAGACAACTATATTGCTTATCCCTTTACCGCGCAAAATAACATTACTTTTGGAAATGCCGTTATTTTACAAGGCGGCGGGGTTGCGGCCGCCAGCGTTAACAGCAGCGCTCTTTCCGCCGGCTTTGCTGTGACATCAGCCACTGCGGGTCAAACCGTTTGGGTTGCCGCAACCGGGATTTTTGGCGAAGCCGTTTCGAATGGGACTATCGCCATTGGTGCGCGTGTTTGTACAACGACAACCCTTGGAGCAGTAGCTTCATGCGGCACCGCTGGAGCTCCTATTGGCAAGGCCATCACTGGAACAACCGGAGCGGGACAAACCTTCTCGGTTCTTATCTGGCAAGGAAACTAATCTCCTCACTCTTTTGCGAATTTAAATTCGCAATAAATTCGCGGGATTTTTTCCTAAAAAAGCGGCATACTTCCTCATACGCGCGCGCGTTAAATTAATAGAATCTACAAAGCTAATGAACAAACGAAAGAATTTTCTTTTACTGCCTGCTTCTTTCTTTTTGCTTATCGTGCTTTTAATTCCTAAAACGGCTTGGTCTGGCGCGGAAATCGATACGGCTTCAAACAAAGTTGTTCGCAATACCATCAATCAATCAGGAAGCACTTCCACATACACCAGTTATGAACTTAATAGCGATCTTGGCGAACTCTCGGGTTCAACGATCTCTTACAGCAGTTACCTTCTTTTCCCCGGCTTCACGGCCATTAATTCATTTCCTGGATTAGCATCCAATCTTTCATCAATTTCTCTTTCAAGTGTAGCGGTAGAAATTAATTGGAACGCTCCTGGAGTGGACGGATCTCTTGGCTCTTTGCAGAGCGGCAGTTTTTACTATCTTCAGTATTCCAGTCAAAGCGTGGTTTCATGGAATTATTCAAGCGCACAAATTTTAAT
>DAHXMM010000005.1:0-212068 GCA_027371715.1 Elusimicrobiota bacterium
CAAAAGCGTCCCGGTAGAGACCAAGCCCCAGAAAGGCGACCTGCCGGGGCCGATAGCTAAGAATTTTAAGCGTAAGTTCTTTCGCGCCTTCCCGCAATTCCTTGTGCGTCAACTCGTCGGCTCTCGCGGTCGTGCGGCTGACAATGTTCGTGATGCCGAGACTCGAATCTAAAAGGCGAGCGGAATCATAAGGCGTCAGGGGATTTTTCAAGAGACCCGATGCGTTTAGGGCCGGCCAGAAGCGGTTGCCGGGCCGCCCAAAATGGTGTCCGATCGCGGCGGTGTAGAGGCCGGGGTTGATGCCGACAAAAAGAACGTTGAGACCTGGGCGGATGATGTCCTTGACGGTTTTATGCCGCGCGGCCTCAAGCTCTTTTTTTGTCGGATGAGATTGCTGTTGCGGCGGCTTGTGGATATTTTTGTTCAATTTCATTGGCGATCTGGAGTGCTAGTTCCGAGGAGTCGGTTAATAGTATCACAAGGTCCTCGTAAACCTGTATAAGGCTAGGGATATTTTTTGAAAAGAAGCCCTCATTAATGCTAGCAATGTCTTCTAAAATGGCGTTGGCTTGAACATAGAAGGTGGCAATTGTTTCTGGAAGTTTTCCATCAAGCATTCCTATCTTCGCAATGTTGTTATTGAAAACTGCGAAGTAATTCCGCCTTACTGGAATCCGTATTTCATAAGGCTGACCTGTTTTCCGCATTGTTTCGATAGCGGTCGAAAGTATTTCCGCGTATTTTCGCCGCTGAACTATTTCCCGAAGGGCGAGAACTTCTCCACGGAAAGCATGCGCTAGATTCCGGGCCTTGCGCTTGCTCTGACGCTTCTCTTGAAGGATTGGAATTACAAATGAGCCGACAAGAGTGAGGATCCCACCAGTCAAAACGCCTACTAGTTGTTGCATGGCTCTGAAAATTTTAGCTCTTTTGGAGCAATGGGGCATATTATTTATGAAATTCCCTCTTTCATTCATCAGATCAAGAGTATCCGCTTGCTGATTTAGTGGATGCGGGCCTGGAAGGATTGCGTTGAACGGGATTTCCGAGGGAAATCTTTCGGCGGCTTAATGGGCTTCATGGTGGCGAGCGCGAATACGTAAAGTATAAGTAAAGCGATTCGTAAAGCGGAATTCGGGAATTCGAGGGGCACATCCCTTAATTCAAGCTCGTCGAGCTTAAGCCGGGACAAGATTTCTTGGAAAAGACTGGCGGGGTCGACGGGACTTGAACCCGCGGTCTCCGCCTTGACAGGGCGGCGTGTTAGCCAACTACACCACGACCCCAAAACCATTCCTAAAGTGGGTCGGGCGCCGCGAGGCTTCGCCTCGAACGCACCACGACCCCAACTTGGACTATTCTAACATTTTTCCTGCTGTTTCGTTTTTGCGAGAGTTTTCCTCATCTTGAAATTCCGGCGTTTGCGGCTTTGGGGATGCTCGTCCAAAATAGAGTTAGCCTTTAAGATAAAAGACATTTGCGGAGCTTAAGACTGGAAGATCTTAGCCGTATTTGTATTTAACGCCCATGCCGCCTTCGGGCCAATCGCAGACGATATTGTCGAAAGGGCACAGCATTCGGCAGCCGCCGCACTCAATACAGTTCTCGTAATTGACGACAATCGAATTCTTTTCGCCGTGCCATTCATAAACCTTGGCCGGGCAAACCGTGACGCAGGTTTTATCCTTGCAACTTGTTGCGCAGGGAGCGCTTTCAGATGAATCTTTGAGGTGAATGTGGGCGTTGGGAGATTTTTTCCATTCAAGGGTTCCGAGCTTAGTCTCGGTCGTTTCCTTGACGACCTCGGCGAGTTTATTTTCTTCCATTAGATTCCAACCTTTCTGAGCGGCCACAAGTCTTTGGCGATTCTAAAAAAACCGCGCTTTCCGACCAAACTAAGAGCTTCTTTTAAATGGCCTTTTTTGGGGCGTCCATCGGCGGAGAAACGGAGATGGGCTAAATCACAGGCGAGTTTAGGGTAAAACTCCAAAAATCCGGGGCTTTTTTCGACCGCGTCCTCTAAATCCTTCACTTCTTCCATGTCTTGAAGAACGTAGCTTTCCTTAAGTTTTTGAACGTAAGCGGAAAGAGAGTTTTTAGAGAAATCATTTCTCTTTTTCGCTTCGATGACGGTTTCCCCGGCGAGTTTGCCTGAGGTCATGGCCAGATTCGAGCCTTCCCGGTAAGCGGGGTTGGTCATCTGCGCCGCGTCGCCCGCCACCAAAAACCCGTCTGCGGCCAAAGGCGGCATGGATTTAAGCCCGCCTTCAGGGATCAAATGGGCGGAATATTCAAGAGTTTTGCCGCCGGAAATTAATTTTTTGATTAAAGGGTGAGTCTTAACATATTCGAGATGATCGGAGGGCCGGATGTTTTTCTTTTGGTAATCCGAAAATTTACACCCCACCCCTAAAGAGACGCTTTCTTTGTTGGTGTAGAGAAAAACGTATCCCATCATGCCGAGAGTGGTCGAACCAAACATCTCCATGGTCGAGCCTTCTCCGGGATTAAGTTGAAAACGGTCTTCGATGATTTTAGGGTCAAGCGCGATAACTTCCTTAGCGCCTAACGCTACTTCCGCGGGTTTAAGCTCGTCAATAAAGCCCGCTTTTTGCGCGATCATTGAATTGACGCCGTCGGCCGCGATAACAACCGAAGCCCGAAGTTCGTCGCCTTCGGAGGTTTTAATGCCGACGATTTTTCCGTTTTCCTTGATGACGTCTTTGACGGTAACGCCACAGAAAACTTCAGCCCCGGCTTCTTCCGCTTTTTGAGCATACCAACGGTCAAATTTAACGCGGATGATGGTGTAGCAGTTGGGAACGCCTTCAAGAAACTTCAGCGAGCGGTATCCGGTCGTAACCCAAGAGTCTTCGGTGGTAATACAAAGTTTTTGCTCGACCACCGGACGCTCAACCGGCGCATTTTCTTCCTTCCAGAAATTGGGAACAATTTCATGGAGCATCTTGGAATAAAGAACGGCGCCTTGAACGTTTTTGGCTCCGGGATATTCGCCTCGTTCTAAAACGACGACTTTGAGATTCGCGCGGGCCATTGTGATTGCGGCGGAAAGACCCGCCGGGCCGGCCCCAACGATGAGCGCATCATATTCATCGGCCATGATTATGCCGTTTGTCCCACCGCTTTAAGAGCTTGAGAAACCAGGGCCTCGATGTCGCAGGGTTTGGTCATGAAGGCAACAACTTGCGGGAATTTTTGAAAGAGGGGCTTAGAAGGTTCAAGCGCGGTCAAAACGATGACGGGGATTGTTTTAGTCTCGGGGTTTTCCGCAATTTGTTGCCCCAGGGAATAGCCGTCAATTCCCGGAAGCATCACGTCTAAAATGAGAAGATCCGGTTTATGCGCGGAGATGGCGGATAGGGCTTGCTTTCCGCTGTCGCAGGTCGTGGTCTTAAAGCCCGCCTTTTCGAGGGCGTAGGAAATCATTTTCAGCATTTCCGGTTCATCATCAACAATTAGAACTTTCTTTTCCATGTCCTTAAACTATAAATTACGCCTTATAGCTGTCAATGATGCGCTATACTATGCTCAAAAGACCTAAAGGATCATTCCATGGATAAAATTAAAGACATCGACGAAGTGTTGGAATCAGCGGGCCTGGTCGCACGAACTTTTAATGAGACGGCGGCATTGCCCTCCTATATTCGCGCCGACATTCTGCAAAAAATTTCGGGGAGAATAGCGGGTTTGGCCGAAGATTTTGCGCGGCTTATTTGTCAGGAAGTGAAAAAGCCTATCAAAGAAGCGCGGAGAGAAGTTTCTCGATCAGTTTTCACCTTTAATTGGGCGGCTGAGGAATCAAAACGGTTCGGCGGCGAGGTTTTGCCGCTGGATTTGGACACGTCCAGCGTTGGGCGATTGGCTTTGACCCGCCGTTTCGCGCGCGGCCCCGCGCTTTTAATTTCTCCTTTTAATTTTCCGCTCAACCTCGTCGCTCATAAAGTCGCGCCCGCGATTGCTTTAGGAATTCCTTTTGTTCTTAAGCCCGCGCCCCAGGCTCCCAAAACCGCCCAAAAATTAATGGACATTATTTTTGAATCGGGTTGGCCCAAGGGCGCCGCTACGGCCGCGTTTTGCTCCAACGAAGCGGCGGAGCAACTGGTTCAGAGCGATTTATTCTCCATTCTTTCCTTTACTGGAAGCGCCGCGGTGGGATGGAAGCTCAAATCCTTGGCCGGAAAAAAGCGCGTGATTCTGGAATTGGGGGGAACCGCTCCGCTTTATGTGGATGAAGGAGCTGATTTAGCTTTCGCGGCCAAAAGGGCGGCTTGGGGGGCTTTTTATTACAGCGGCCAGGTTTGTATTTCGCTTCAGAAAATTTTTGCTGTTGCGTCTTCTTATGAGAAGTTTAAAGACTTGTTGCTTCAAGAAATAGCGGCTCTAAAGATTGGCGATCCAATGGATGAAAACACCGATATCGGCCCCTTGATTGATTCAAAATCAGAAGAGCGCGTTGAAAATTGGGTTTCGGAAGCGGTTGGTCAAGGCGCGAAAGTTTTGTGCGGAGGAAAACGCATGGGAAATGGCCTTTTTCCCGCGACCTTACTTGAAAATGCGCCTCAAAATTGTCGGCTTAATTGCGAGGAGGTTTTTGGGCCCGTCGCGACGCTTGAAAAAGTCGAGAATGCCGAACAGGCGCTTAAAAAAATGTCGGAGGGTTCTTACGGCCTTCAGGCCGGGATTTTCACCAAGGATTTAAAATTGGCTCTCCAAGCCTGGCGGGAGCTTCCCTATGGCGGAATTATCATCAACGATATTCCGGCTTTTCGCTCGGACGCCATGCCTTACGGCGGGAGTAAGGATTCCGGCATCGGACGGGAAGGGGTGCGCTATGCGATGGAGGAATACTCAGAAATTAAGACCCTGGTGATTAATCCCGCGTGATGCGTTCCTGGAAATTTTCGCGGGGCTTATAAGCGGCCGGTGGCGTTAAACTTCCGAAGCCCCTGGATTTGAGGGTAGGCTGGTTGGTTATTTCCTCTTATAATCAGCGGGGATGATAAAATCGGCTTGGGGCAAGGGCGCGAGTTTAATTGACGAGACGACGGTTTTCATGGACATAAGCGGGGAAGCGCCGTTAGGATTTGCGGCTTTTAAAATTCCCTGAAGGAGATTTTTGGTCGCGGCGGGCATGCCGGCCGGAAGTTGCGAGGCATCGAAGCCGCTTGAGGCGGAGGCTTGGGGTTTTTGTCCCGGAAGAGACAAATACCAATCACTGTTCATTTCAATAGGAAACCCCGGTAGTTCGGCCATTTTTTTTCGAAACTCGGTAATTCCCTGGGTTAGCGCTGTCCCCGTGGCCCCGTTATAATGGGTGATGGATTTAAGCATTTCAAGACCCTGAAGCTGAGCCCCAATGCCGGTTGAACCAATTCCCGCCGCCTTCACATATCGCGCATTAAAAGATTCTATTTCCCGATGGGCTTTTCGCAAAGTCAGGGTCCAAGGCGCAACCCAAATTTTCATTTTAACCTTGAAAGTAGAAATTTGTTTGTTGGTGGTGTTTTCCAGCTTCATCGTAAATGTGGCGTTGTAAAGGCGGGTTTTAAATCCATGAATAATTTTTCGCGCTTTTGCGGGCACTATTTTAAAAGAAGTTCCTTTTAAGCGAACCGGAATGTGCTTCATCGGGGGGGGCGCTGGCGGCTTTGAGGCCAGTGGGGCCTCAGCATAGGTGTGGCTTTGCGGGTTAAGAATCCATCTTTTTTGTTCTCCAAGATGAATGAGATCAATCTTGCGTTGCGGCCCTTGTGTACCACCGACGAGGCTCATCATGGAACCGGATAAATTCTGAGAAGAGTCAACCCAGGAATCGCTTCCTTTGATTTTTTGAACGGTTTTTCCGGTCGTCGCTCCGATTCCCATAAAACCGCTTGTTTGATAGCTCTCCTTGATTTGAACGTCGGCCTTGACGGGAGATGAAAAAATCGCGCTTTCAAAAACGAGAAGGGCGGCTAAGGCGAGTGGCTTCATGAAGCGGTTGAGTTCCCACTCTGGCTTTCTAAAGGAGATAAAACGCTCAGGCGATGGCGGGCTCGATGGCGTCTCCACCAGGAAGCGGGGTCATACCAATGTCCCGGGTAGGTCAGATAGCGTTGATAAAGCTGTTCCGCGTGGGCCGGGTCTTTCGTTTTTTCATAGCAGAGTCCCGCGGCCTTGTAGAGATAAATAGGCGCTTGTCGGCTTTGGGAGAAAGCGTCGGCGAAAGAAACGAGAAAATTAACCTCGCCGGCAAAATCAGACATTTCGCCGGAGGCTTTAATCGCGTTTTCAAAAGCTTTTTTTGAGGCGGGAGCGTTGGGGTAGAGTTTAATGATTTGCTGATCGGTTTTAATCGCCAAAGTCCACTGATCGAGTTTTGAAAAAAGAGCGCTTAAAGATTGTAAAGAGCCCAAGACCTTATCACTTTGCGGATAATCCGAGATAAGTTTTTGATAAACCCTGATGGCGTTTTTATAATCTCCAACTTTTTTGTAGAGAGAAGCGGCTTCAAATTCGGCTTGGGGGGCATAAGCGCTTTCCGGATAGGCTGAGAAAACCTCTCTAAAGAAAATAATCGCTTTGTGTCTTTGATCGTCGCCCTCAAATAACTGAGCCAAGCGCATCAAAATGGCATCGGAATGGGGATAGCGCGGAAAGCGAACTTCAAAACGCCGAAACTCTTTTTCAGCCGCTTTTCTTAAAGAGCCTCCGGTGTATTGGGGAATATCCTCAAGAAGAGAAGCTAAACGCTCTTCTTTATTCATTCCCTGGGGCGGAGTAGCCAAATTTTGCCAATTAGGCTTTAATTTTCGTCCTAAGGTTTTTTTGGCTAAAGTCAGGAAATTTGATTGAGCTTCAAGGACTTCAGAGGATTGAGGGTATTCGTAGATGAGGCAGAGATAATCCATGAGGGCTTTTTTATTTTGTCTGGCCGCTTGATGGAAAGAAGCTAAAAGCATCCAGGCTTTGGGGGTTTTGGGAAAATCGGGGTTTGCGGCAATAAAGAGGCTCATGGCCTTGGCCAAGGCCGCCGCCTCTTTTTTATTTCGCGGAGAAGGTTCGGAGCTGAGAAACTTCCATTCTGCTTTTCGGTCGAAGGTCTTCGTGGCGGTTTCAGATGAGACGGATGATTTTATGGGGCGGCTTTGATGGCTCACGACAAGTTTTTTCTTGCGCGCTTTTTTCGGAGAAGCAGCTTGAGGGGCGGAAGAAGAGCTTGAAGAAATTGAAATAGTGGTGGGCGTGTCTTGAGCGGATAAAAAAATCGGGATAAAAATAAGTCCGGAGAAAGACAAAATCAAAATATTTTTGACTCGCTTTAAAGGTTGTTTATTTGTCATAATATAAATATAGCTTAATTTCCTTCCTATTTTATCCACGTTGAACCATGCTGGTCGCCGGAAAAAATAACTTGAGTAATTTAATCAGGTATGTTATACTTAGTTTATGGCCAATGGAAAACCGGACGTTCTCAATGAGATTACCGAGCGCGAATATCAATACGGCTTTGTCTCCGATATTGAAGCCGATCAAGTTCCCAAGGGCTTGAGCGAAGATCTCATTCGCCTGATCTCGCAAAAGAAAAAAGAACCGGCTTTCCTTTTAGAATTTCGCTTAAAAGCCTATCGGCATTGGCTTAAAATGAAGGAGCCGGAGTGGGCCAACGTCCACTATCCGGCGATTAATTACCAAGACATCGTCTATTATTCGGCGCCGAAACAAAAGAAAAAACTTGCCAGCATGGATGAGGTGGATCCTGAAATTCGGAAAACCTTTGAAAAATTGGGAATTCCCCTGGAAGAGCAGAAAATGCTCTCCAACGTCGCGGTGGACGCGGTTTTTGACTCTGTCTCCGTCGCGACGACCTTTAAAAAGACTTTATCCGACGCCGGAGTCATCTTCTGCCCTTTTTCCGAAGCGGCGATTGAACATCCTGATTTAGTTGAAAAATATCTGGGCTCGGTTGTTCCCTACACCGACAATTTCTTCGCCGCGCTCAATTCCGCCGTGTTTTCAGACGGCTCTTTCTGTTACATTCCCAAGGGCGTGCGTTGTCCGATGGAGCTTTCGACCTATTTTCGAATCAACGCGAAGGAAACCGGACAATTTGAACGGACGCTCATCGTCGCCGAGGAAGGGGCCTCGGTTTCTTATTTAGAAGGTTGCACGGCTCCCATGCGGGATGAAAATCAGCTTCACGCGGCCATTGTGGAACTGGTTGCATTGGACGACGCCCAAATCAAATATTCGACTATTCAGAACTGGTATCCCGGCGATAAAAACGGAAAAGGCGGCATCTATAATTTTGTGACCAAACGCGGGAAATGCCAGGGGAAAAATTCCAAAATTTCCTGGACTCAAGTTGAGACAGGATCGGCGATTACCTGGAAATATCCCAGTTGCCTTTTGCTCGGAGAAAATTCCGTCGGAGAATTTTATTCCGTGGCCTTGGCCAATCATTTCCAGCAAGCCGATACCGGTACCAAGATGATTCATGTCGGGAAAAACACCAAAAGTACGATTATTTCCAAAGGCATCTCGGCGGGACACGGCCAAAACACCTATCGGGGCCTGGTTAAAATCGCCAAGGGGGCGGAATCCAGCCGCAATTATTCCCAATGTGATTCGCTATTGATGGGAAATCTGTGCGGGGCGCATACCTTTCCGAGCTTGGAAGTGGGAAACACCTCATCTCAAGTCGAACACGAGGCCACGACTTCAAAAATCGGGGAAGATCAGCTTTTTTATCTTCGGAGTCGCGGGCTTTCTGCGGAAGATGCGGTGGGGTTGATTGTCAACGGTTTTTGCAAAGAAGTTTTTCAGGAGTTGCCGATTGAATTTGCAGTCGAGGCCCACAAACTTTTAAGCATTAGTCTTGAAGGCGCGGTGGGATAGGATCACGGGAGAAATTCATGCTAGAAATTAAAAATTTGTGCGCGAAGGTGGGAGATAAACCCATTCTTAAAGGAGTTAATTTGACCGTTAAGCCCGGAGAGGTTCACGCCATTATGGGGCCGAACGGTTCCGGAAAAAGCACCTTGTCCTATATCTTGGCCGGACGGGAAGGCTATGAGGTGACGGAAGGGCAAGTTCTTTATGACGGAAAAAATTTGCTTTCCATGCCGACCGAGATTCGGAGCCGGGAAGGCGTTTTCCTCGCGTTCCAATATCCCGTCGAGATTCACGGGGTGACCAATAAATATTTTCTTAAAGCCGCCGTGAACGCAAAACTTAAATATCAGGGAAAACCGGAAATGAGCGCTGGGCAATTTCTTTCCTTTGTTAAGGAAAAAGCAAAGATGGTTGAGATGAACGAGGCTCTTTTGAGCCGGCAGGTCAATGCCGGTTTTTCCGGCGGCGAGAAAAAGAGAAACGAAATTCTCCAGATGGCGGCCTTGGAACCCAAACTCGCTATTTTAGATGAGACCGATTCGGGCTTGGATATTGACGCCCTTAAAATCGTTTCCCACGGCATCAATGCGATGAGAAGCCCTGAAAGATCGTTTTTGGTCATCACCCATTATCAGCGGCTTTTGGATTATGTCATTCCTGATTTTGTCCATGTTTTGTCCGAGGGGCGCATCATTCGCTCCGGCGGCAAAGAACTCGCGCATCAGCTTGAAAAAGAAGGATACGCTTGGGCTAAAGAGGAGTTTGCGGGAGCCAAAGGATGAAGGAAGCGGTTTTGGAAAAATCTCCATTGGAACTTGAATTCGAACAAGCCGCTCCCTATTTGCCCGCTGGAGAGGTTCCGTGGGTTGAACGCCTGAGAAAACGCTCTTTTGAGCGTTTTATTGAAACTGGTTTTCCGCAAGAGAAAAATCCGGGGTGGAAGTTTTTTCCGGTTTCTAAAATTAAAGAGACTTCTTGGAAACTTTTTGAGTTTCCCGTTAGCGCGCGCGCCGCGGATTTTAAAAACTCCTCGCTTTTTTCTAAAGAAGATTGTTTTTCACTTTCATTTCTAAATGGCTATTATCTTTCCGATATCAAGGCGCCTCATTCGGAGGGTTTTATCGCTGGAAGCCTCGCCTCTCTTTTAAAAAATAATCCGGAGCGGTTTGAAAATTTTTGGGGACATCGCCCGGTCGGGAACCTTGGGGCTTTTGAGGCTTTAAACGGAGCTTTCTTTCAAGATGGTTCGGCGATTGTTTTGCCGCAAGGTTTTGTTTCTCCCAAACCCGTTCATCTCTTTTTTCTGAATCGTCCGTCTAATCATGCCTCCATGACCCATCCTCTGAACTTAATCGCTCTGGGCCCGCGCGCGAAGGCGGTCGTTGTCCAGGAATATGGCGGAGAACCGGGCACTTGTTTAACCAACGCGCTTACGGAAGTTTTTCTGGATGAGGGCGCGGAGCTTGATTTAATCATCATTGAAAGAGAAGGCGCGGGGGCTTTTCATTTGGAATCCATCGCGGTTCATCAGGCTTCCCACAGCCGGTTTTCCGTTGCCTCGGTTTTTCTAGGAGAATCGTCTTCCCGACAAGAAATAGAAGTTGAGCTTCAGGGAGAAAACGCCGAGTGTTCCCTTAACGGGCTTTACCGCTCAAACGGATCTCAAAGCAAAAATATTCAGACGACCATCACCCATTCAAAACCGCGCACCAGAAGCATGGAGCTTTACAAAGGGATTTTAGACGAAAAGGGAAAAGCGGCTTTTGAGGGCTTGATTGTGGTTAAACCCGAGGCGCAAAAAAACCGACGCAAGCCTCCATAATAAAAATCTCATTCTTTCAGAAGAGGCCCAGGTTCACACTAGCCCTGAATTTAAAATTGAGGCTGATGATGTTCGCTGTAAACACGGTTCGGCCATCGGGCAAATGGACTCAAACGCTCTTTTTTATTTAAAGAGTCGCGGATTCGGTGAAAAAGAGGCGAAAGAGGCTCTTCTCCACGCGTTTCAAAGCGAGATTATTAATTCTATTCCTATTGAAAGCGTTCGCCTGGCGGTTTTGGAACTTTTATTCAAGAAATCCGGATTGGAGAGGTCTTTCGATGGGCTTTGAGGTCTCGGAAATTCGCCGGGATTTTCCCATTCTTTCCCGAAAGGTGCATGGGAAACCCCTCGTTTATTTCGACAACGCGGCCACGACCCAAAAACCGAAATCCTTGATTTCCGCTTTGAGCGCTTTCTATGAGAATCATAACGGAAATATCCACCGCGGGGCGCATACCCTTTCCGAGGAAGCGACGACCTTGGTCGAAGAGTCGCGTCAAAAAACCGCGAGTTTTATCAACGCTCCCAAGCCAGAGACGATTATTTTTACCCGCAACGCCACCGAGGCAATTAACCTGGTCGCCCATTCCTGGGGCCGGAAATTTCTTAAGGCAGGGGATGAAATTATTCTGACCGAGCTTGAGCATCATTCTAATTTGGTTCCCTGGCAGATGTTGGCCGCGGAAAAATCAGTTAAGCTTCGTTTTATTCCCATTGATAAAAATGGGAATTTAGATTTATCCGCTGCCGAAAAACTTTTTTCAGGTAAAACCAAGCTTGTTGCTTTTACCGCGGCTTCAAACGTTCTAGGGACGCTTCCCCCGGTCAAGGAGATAATCTCCCTCGCAAAACAGGCAGGCGCAAAGACTCTTGTAGACGCTTCTCAGTGGACTCCGCATTTTAAAACTGATATCAAGGCCTGGGACCCGGACTTTTTAGTTTTTTCCGCTCATAAGATGTTGGGGCCGACGGGTCTTGGAGTTCTCTACGGCCGGGAAAGTTTGCTTGAAGCGATGGATCCTTTTTTGGGCGGCGGCGACATGATTGAGAGAGTAGAACTTGAAAGTTTCACGCCGAATGTTCTGCCCGCGAAGTTTGAAGCGGGAACTCCGGCGATTGCCGAGACCGCCGTTTTCCCGGAGGCTTTAAAGTATCTCTCTCAAATCGGCTTTGCCGCCATTGAGGAACAGGAGCAGAGACTTTTAAAAAGGGCTCTTGAGATTTTAAAAAATGAGCCGGAAGTTGAGCTTTACGGTTCTCCGTTTCCGGAAAATCGCGGCGGAGTTATTTCTTTTAATCTCAAAGGCCTTCACTCGCATGATGTGGGCACTTCTTTAGATTTGGAGGGAGTGGCGGTTCGGACCGGACATCATTGTTGTCAACCCCTCATGCGCCGCTTGGGCATCGGCGGAACCGCGCGCGCCAGTTTTTATTTTTACAACACGCTTGAGGAAGTCGAAATTTTTGGCCGAGCGCTTCGAAAGACCATTGAGTTTTTTAAGCCTAAATTAAAAACGGCGGGGGCCAAGTAATGGAAGGCGATCAAGAACTTAAAGAACTCTATCAGGACGTTCTCTTGGATTATTCCCAAAGCGGAGCGCATAAGGGAACTATTCAAGGCGCTGATTTTCATTCTCACGGAATTAACCCTGTTTGCGGAGATGAGATCGAAATTACGATGAAAACCGGAAATGCCGGCGATCTCATTGAAAAAATCCGCTATAGCGGGCATGGTTGCGTCATTAGCCAGGCTTCTTCCGCGATGATGGCGGAATGCTTAGAGGGAAAAACTCCCAAGCAAGCTCGCGAGTTGGTTGCGGCTTTCAAGGACATGATGCTTTCCAAAACCCCGCTTGAAGCTTTGCCGTCGGAGCTTGCGGCCATGAAATCTCTTGAGGGGGTTCGCAAATTTCCTTTGCGCGTTAAATGCGCGACCTTGGCTTGGAATACCATTCAAAAAAGTTTCCCGGAGGAGAAAACAGCGTGAGTGAGTTAACCAAAGAAATTACTTTTAAAGAAATCGGAGACGCCTTGCGCCCGGTTTTTGATCCTGAAATTCACATGAGCATCGTGGACTTGGGGCTTATCTACGGCGCGGAAATTCGCAAAGGCGAGACTCCGATGGTGAAAGTGTATATGAGCTTGACTTCTCCCGCTTGTCCTTACGGGCCGATGCTTCTTTCCTCGGCGCATAGTTCTCTGGCTAAAATCGTAGGGATGGAACAAGTGGATATTGATTTGGTTTTTGATCCGCCTTGGGATCCTAAGACCATGGCCAGCGAGGAAGCAAAAGAACAATTGGGGTTATTCTAAAGAGGTGGTAAGATGAAAATTACAAGTTCCATTGAATACGCAACGCGTCTGGTCGTCGCTCTGGGAAAATTCCATAGCGCAGAAGCGGTCTCATCAAAAAAACTAGCCGAGATTGAAAATATTCCGGCGGATTTTGTCGATCAAATCCTCATGCACTTGCGCCGGGCGGGACTCGTGAAAAGCCAACGGGGCGCGGGTGGGGGATATGTTCTCGCTCTTTCGCCGTCTAAAATTAAACTGGGCGATATTTTGCGCGGAATGAACGGGCGGATTTTCGATGACGTCTGTGAAAAATATCAATCCGGAAAAAGAGAATGCGGGCGTCACGGCTCTTGCGCTATTTCTCCAGTTTGGAAAAAACTCGGGGTCTTGATTGAGGATTATCTTGATTCCGTGACTGTTGAGGATTTGATGGGAGAAAAAACCTCTTGCGCTCAAGTTCTTTCGTCGCCAACGGCGGAGGCGGTTCAATGAATGGGGAGGCCTTAAACGCTCGCGTTTTGCGGGGGATAGATAAAATACGCCCTTATATTGAGATGGACGGCGGCAAGGTGACGCTGTCCGGGATTGATGAAAAGCGGGGTGTGGTCAGCGTTTTATTGAAGGGGGCTTGCCATGGGTGTCCCAGCGCGCAGGCGACTTTAAAAGGCGGAATTGAGAAAGCAGTCAAAGCCGAGGCGCCGGAAATTAAAGAAGTCGTGCTGGCGAATTCATTCTGAAGAAAATAGATTTCCATACTCACTCTTATTATTCCGATGGAACTTCAAGCCCGGAAAATTTGGCTCTGCGCGCTGAAAAAGCCAGTCTTGAGCTTTTGATTTTAACCGATCACGACACCGTGGCGGGTTTTCCGGAACTCTTGGATGCGGCCAAAGCCCGCAAGATTTCAGTTTCTTGTGGAATTGAGATTAATACCGCCGATTCCGGCGTCCATGTTTTAGGCTACGGGTTTGAATGGGAATCGCCGTCTTTGACGAAAATTTTGTCTGATTTTCGCTCGCGAAGATTGATGCGGGTTGAGAAGATGGTTGAGAAGATGAAATCTCTGGGCTTTCCGATTTCTTTAGACGATGTTGGAAACGTCTCCAAGGAAAGTTTAGGGCGCCCGCATATCGCCGACGCCTTGATTAAAAAAGGTATTGTCAAAAGCCGACAAGAAGCCTTTGACCGGTTTTTAAGCGGAGGAAAGCCCGGCTATGTCGAGTCTTTAGGCCCGTCCCCGAAAGAGGCCATTGAGATTATTCGTCTCTTTGGAGGTTTTGCTTCTTTGGCGCATCCCCATCTCATTAGAAAATCTGAAAAAATTTCAGAGTGGATGGAAGGCGGACTTGAGGGCCTTGAGGGCTATTACGCGGATCTAAGTCATCCCCAGAAATGGCGGGATTTGGCGTATTCAAAGAATCTGATACTCACTGGCGGGAGCGATTTTCACGGTCCGGGAAGCGGGCGAGATAAAATTTTCGGAGTTCAAATTCCAGATGAAATTTATCAGAAGTTCTTAGATAGGTTGTCGAGGTGCTCAAATGGAATTTATCGCTCATAGAGGGGCCAGCGCCCACGCGCCGGAAAACACTCTAATCTCTTTTAAAAAGGCCCTTGATCTGAAAGCTAAAGCCCTCGAGCTTGATATCGCCGAAAGCCGGGATGGGCGCCTAGTCGTCGTTCACGACGATAATCTCAAAAGAGTGGCCGGAATGCCCGGCCGAGTTGAGGCCTATACCGCCTCTCAAATGAAAAAAATGGACGCGGGGTCTTGGTTTTCAAAAGAGTATGCCGGGGAAGGTATTCCAACTTTGGATGAAGTCTTGAAATTAGTCGGAAAGAAAGCGCAAATTAACATTGAGATGAAGGGGGGATGCCGAATTTATCCTAAAATAGAAGAGAAGCTGAGTCGCCTGCTCAAAAAGCAGGCCCAAAGGTCTCAGTTTCTCATTTCCAGTTTCGATCATGAGGCTTTGTTTCATTTCCGAGCTTTAGACGAAAAAGCGCGTATCGGTTATCTTTTGGGGAGAACCTCAATTGCGCGAGCGTTTAAGGAAATGGCGGAGTTAAAAGCGGAGAGCCTGAATTTGAGCGGGCGGCAAGTTAATGCCCGAATTATCTCGGCGGCCCATGCGAAGGGGTTTAAGGTTTTAGTGTATACGGTTAATAAAATTCAGGAAGCCAGGCGGCTTGAGAAAATAGGAGTGGACGGAATTTTTACCAATTTTCCGGAAATGAAAAATGGGTTCTATGCCTTTTCCTCATAATCTTAGAGACGGCATTGTCCCGACATTATGGATATGAAGGAAGAGACTAAAACTTTTTTAAAATTGCCAGAACCGACGGAGAAAGAGCTTGCGTTTGAAGTCGATCGCCTGTTTGGAAAAGGGCTCGGCGATTTGGGCTATTCCGAGGAAGATTTGCGGCGTTGCGCTGTTTTGACCTGGAAAATCAATATCCTTAAAAAGGAAAAGCGCGCCGTGATTCCGGCTCATGTCTATCAGCGGGCTGAAATTCTTCACGGGGTGGCCGACTTTATTGGAGATTCTTATAAACTGGCCCGCCTCTGTCAAAAAAGCGCGGCTGAGCGCATTGTTTTCTGCGGCGTGCGTTTTATGGCCGAGACCGCCAAAATTTTAAACCCGGAAAAAGAGGTGTTGTTGCCGGCTCCCCAGGCGGGTTGCTCTTTGTCTGAAAGTATTAGCGGAGAAGACGTTCGCAAACTGCGCGCGGAACACCCCGGAGCCCCCGTTGCGACTTACATCAACACTTCGGCCGAGGTCAAGGCCGAATCGGACGTGATTGTGACCAGCGCCAATGCGCCAAAAATTCTCTCTAAATTATTTGAGGCGCATAAAAAAATCATTTTTTTGCCGGATGAGCTGATGGGAAAAAATTTAGCGAAAGCCCTGAATAAAAAAATTGGCGTAGATCTCATTCTTTGGAAAGGCCGTTGTATTGTGCATGAAAATTTTGACGATGCTTCTATCGACTATTACCGGAAGATTTATCCCGGGGTCAAGATTCTTGCTCATTCAGAATGCAGCCCGGGACTGGTTTCTCTGGTTGATTTGGTTGGCGGAACTGGAGACATGATGCGCTATGTCGAGAAAACCAAGGCTCCGTATTACATGCTCATTACCGAATGCGGACTTGGAGATTTGGCAAGAACGGAATTTCCAGATAAAGTTTTTGTCCCCATGTGTCGCCTTTGCCCGCACATGCGGGCGACGGATTTAAAGTCAATTCTGCGGGCTCTTGAAAACCCACAACCCGCAAGCTTTGTTGAAGTGCCCAAGGAAATCACCGAAAGGGCCAAAAAGCCGATTGAAAAAATGTTTGAGATGTCGGAGGACGCCGTTAAACTCTAATGGAAGCTGGTTGGGGGGGCGCGGCGGGAACTTCAAAACCGGTTTTAGGCTTTGACCCTGATATTTTTCCGCGGGTTTTGAAAGAGCTGAAATCTCATTTGGCTGACCAAGAAGGTTTTGATCTAAACTCTCTTTATTTTCTTCTTTATGCTTTCGCTGAAAACAAAGACCCGGGTCTTGCGGAGTTCTTAGAACAGAAATTCTCCGCGTTTTCTGATTCCATAGAAGGCGAAGATAACCTCTTTCAAGCGGCCGAGACGGCCCGGCTTTTTTGGGACGCCTTTTCGGTTTTGCGAACGGAACAATTTCTTGAGTCGGGACAAAAGCTTGTTGAGTTCTTGAGTGGTTTTTATGATGACAAGTTAGGGGCCTTGGTCGATCCTAAAAGAGGCGCGGCGTTCGCCTCGCAAAATGCCGCGGCAGTTCGGTCTTTTTTAGCGGCTTATCCCTATCTTCAAAACCAAAAGCTAAAGGACAAGGTCAAGAACGCGCTTGAGTTTATTCAAGGAAAACTCTATGATCCGCTCTTGGGTTTAATTCGCCGTTTCCCTTCCGTCTCGAAAGATTTGGAATACGGATACTTGGATGATTGCGCGGCTTCCATTCTCGCTTTTACCGACGCCTATCTCCAAAGTGGGAATAAATCTTATCGGGATTTCGCCGATGTATTGGCTAAGTCCATGCTTCAAGAATTGTGGGACCGGGAGAAAGGCGGTTTTTTGTCCCATGTCAAGGCGGATTCTTCGTCCCGTTCCTCAATAATTTTAGGTCGGGACAATGCCGTCCCTAAAAATTATGAAGAAACGGCATCGCAAGAAAAAATTTCCCAAGAGGCGCTCTTTCATAATGCGCGGGCTTTTGAGGCTTTGTGGAGATTGGGATATATCAAGGGGCAAAACGCCTATTTTAAGTGGATTGATTTGGGGCTTCATCGGTTTTTGGATGAAAAAATTCTAGGGGCGGAAGCCGCTTTCGCTTCTATTTTAGATATGCGCCTCCAAGGGCGAATCGAGCTTGAGATTGTCGGACGCGTGGAAGAAGAGTCCTCTCGCAAGATGCTTGAGACGCTGGCCTCTTTCTACGCGCCGCGAAAAATTATTTCCTTTATCAACCCGGATGATCAGGACTATATTCTAGCCCACGGCCTTGAGGCCGAATCCTATCCGCGACTTTTCGGTTGCGTGGATCTCAAACGCCGCGCCGATACTCCGAACTCCGACCGCGAGTCGGTGTCCCGTGTCCTCAACGCCGCTTGGCGCTGCTAAAAGGCGAGAAAAAACTGGGGTGGCTGAGGGGACTTGAACCCCCGACCTCCTGGTTCACAGCCAGGCGCTCTAACCAACTGAGCTACAGCCACCAAGATGGGTTATTATACTATTTCGTCCGAAGAGGGGCAAAAAATAGTATATTCAAGTTAGGATGGCATTTTTAAAGAGCGAAGCGCCCAATTGCGATTGGTGTCAACACAAGAAAACCTGCTTTTATAATTTCTTGGGGGACGCCGAGGCCAAAAAAGCCTGGCGAGAAATGCGGGTCGCTTCCCCGTTTAAATCCGGCGAAGTCGTTTTTCACGAAGGAACCCCCGCGCCCGGTCTCTACGTCGTTTGCAAGGGAAGCGCCAAGGTTTATAAATCCACTCGAAGCGGACAACAGCTTATCGCCCGCATTGAGCTCGCTGGAGATTTGCTGGGGCATATCACTTTGTTGGCCGACGATGGCCCTTATACCGGCACCGCCGAAGCCTTGGAATTGAGCGTCATTTCCATGATAGACGCGAAAAGCTTCTTTGATTTCTTGGCCAGGTTTCCAGACGGCGCGCGCGCTCTTTTAAGAGAATTATCTCGGGATGTTCGGCGCGGAGAAAACAAAGCCCGCGATATCGCCTTTAAATCCGCTAAATCCCGCATTGCCGATACCCTTCTAAGAACCGCGCGGCCGCAAGGGAAATCCTATCCGCTTCTCATTAACATCAAGAGAAAAGATTTAGCGGAACTCGCGGGGCTGACTCTTGAAACCTCGGTGCGGACCCTCCATGAACTTGAGCTCAAAGGTCTTATCAAGCGCGCGGAAAAAAATATTAAGATTCTCAAAGAAGACGAACTACGCCGCTTGGCTTCCTCCGCTTCTTAAATCAATACTTTCCCGTTATTTAGGTTCCGAAAATTCGGTCTCCCGCGTCTCCTAAGCCTGGAACAATGTAACCGGACTTGTTGAGGATGGGATCGATGACGGCGGTGTAAATGGGCACATCTGGATGGGCCTCTTGAACGCGCTTAATTCCCGCCTTGCAAGATAAAAGAGTCAAAAGGAAAATTTGCCGCGCTCCGTCGGTCTTAAGAATTTGAATGGCCTCTGTTGCCGAACCGCCGGTCGCCAGCATCGGGTCGCAAAGTAAAACGAAGGATTCTGAGATTTGTTTAGGGAGCCGAACGTAATAACGTACGGGGTTTAAGGATTCCTCGTTTCGGTAAAGCCCGATATGCCCGATTTGAGCGTTGGGAACGATTTGGCTGACGCCGTCCACCATCCCGAGTCCGGCGCGCAAAATGGCGATGAGGGCGATTTCTTGATCGATAAATTCCGCCGGGGCGCTTTTAAGCGGCGTTTGGACCAAGGACCTTCTGGTTCTTAAGCCTTTAAAAATATCGTAGGCCATTAAGGCTGAAATTTCGCCCAGGATGCGGCGAAAATCCTCGGGACGAGTTCTTTTATCTCTCAAGGTCGAGAGTTTGTCTTGAACGAGCGGGTGATCGGAGACGTTGACTTTCGCGGGCATTTTTAAACTCCTAATATTTTGATGACGATCGGCTTTTCTTTCACTGTCTTAGAAGAAATGAAAAAACCTTCCTGAAAGCGAGTCAGCGCTCTTTTGATTTTTTGCTCATCTTCAGCGTAGAAGGCGGCGACGGCTTCTCCAATTTTGACGGGGCTCCCGGCTTTTTTAAAAAAGACGATTCCCGCGCCGGGGTCAACGGCGTCTTCCGCCTGGTTTCGTCCCGCGCCCAATAAAATAGCCGCTTCGCCTGTTTTCCGGGCGTCTATGTGGGAAATAACGCCTGATTTCGCGGTTTTAAAAGTAAACATTTTTTTGGAGATGGGAAGAAGGGAAGGGTTCTTTAAGACGCGCGCGTCTCCGCCTTGGTGGCGAACGATTTCTTCCATGCGCTTAAGAGCTTTTCCGTTTTTAAGAAGTTTTTCCAAAATTTCTCGGCCCTCATCGGCGTTTCTGGACAGGCGCGCGATTTTAAGAGCCCAGCCGCCCAAAGCGAGCGTGCATTCGACAAAATCCCGGGCCGAGAAATCGCCGTTGAGAACTTGGACGGCTTGTTTAACCTCAAGCGCATTTCCTACCGCGCATCCCAAGGGCTCTTCCATCGCGGTCAAGACGGCGACCGCTTTGAGTTTAAGGCGGCGACTGGTTCGAATGAGGGCCTCAGCCAAGTCTTCGGCCTCTTGGGCGGTTCTAAAAATGGCTCCACTTCCCACTTTGATATCCAAGACCAGACCGTCCAAATCTTCCGCCATTTTTTTAGAGAGAATGCTTGAGACAATAAGCGGCAAAGAATCAACCGTGGAGGTCGCGTCCCGGAGTTGATAAAGTTTTCGATCGGCGGGAGCGATATCTTGATTTTGGCCGAAAAGGCAAACTCCAATTTTTCTGATTTGAGATTCAATTTCCCGTTTTGAAAACCGGACGCGAAAGCCGGGAATGGATTCGAGCTTATCCAGGGTCCCGCCGGTGTGACCAAGACCTCTTCCCGACATCATCGGAATAAGCAGGCCCGCTTCGGCTAAAAGCGGGGCTAAAACGAGAGAAACCCCGTCTCCTACTCCGCCGGTCGAATGTTTATCGATTTTGGGGCGCTTAAGACTTTTTAAATTGAGAGTTTCTCCGGAAGAAGCCATGTTGCGGGTTAGTTCCGCGATTTCATCTTCCTTCATTTTTTGCCAGCGCACCGCCATCAGCCAGGCGGTGAGCTGGTAGTCGGGAACGGAACCGTTGGCGGCGGCTTCGGCGATAAAACGAAGTTCCTCGGGGGCGTGGGCTTGTCCTAATTTCTTTTTTTCGATGAGGTCAATGAACCGCAATCAAATCTCCCAGGACTTTACCGATGGAACTGGAAACTTTTTCGCCTAGAGACAAAACTTCTTCGTGGCTGAGAAGAGCGCCCTTAAGGCCGCTCCCCATGTTCGAAACCCAGGTTAGGGCCGCGGTTTTTATTCCTATTTGAGCGGAGGCGATCACTTCCGGAACCACCGACATTCCCACGACGTCTCCGCCCAGTTTCCTAAACGCGCGAATTTCAGCGGGAGTTTCATAGGAAGGGCCTGAGACCGCGACATAAACCCCCATGTGCGCGCGGATCTTAAGCTTGCGGCAGACAGACAAAGCGGTCTTGGTCATTTGAGGATCGTAGGCATGACTTAAATCGGGGAACATCGTTCCAAATTCCGGACTAATAAGGCCGCGGAGGGGATTTTGTCCCATGAGATTGAGATGGTCTTTAATGACGACAATCTGCCCGGGTTTTAATTTTGTATGGAGAGCCCCCACGGCGGCGGTGATGAGAAGAGAATGGACGCCCAAGGTTTTGAGAACCCGAAGGGGGAAGGTTACCTCGGATAAATCGTGCCCCTCATAATAATGAAGGCGTCCCTGCATGAGAACAAGCGCCTGTCCGCGATATTCTCCAAACACCAATTTCCCCAGGTGTCCGGCGACATGGGTTTTGGGAAAGCCTGGAATATCTTGATAGGGAATTTCGCGCCTTTGGGATAATTCCGGCATCGCTTTGGAAAGCCCGCTGCCCAAGATGATTCCCATGTGCGGCTTAAGGTTGACTTGTTTGCGGATAAACCGAGAGGACTCTTCAATCATCTCCAGGTAAATTCGGGTGTTCATCTAGTCTTGAATTTTAGCACATCCATGGAGGGGCGCGCCGTTTTCCGAAGAGAGGTTTTGCGGAAAATTTCAGCGAGCGGAATTTTCTTCCGCGGTCAAGGCCTAAGGCCGAGAGTCCACGCCGCGTTCCGGGGAAGGTGTCAGCGGCGCGGGCGCGGTCAAAGCGGCCCAGGCCTCATCGGCCGTGTCAACAATTTTGAAAAGAGAAAGATCTCGGGGCGAGATGACGCCCATTTTTGAAAAATTCTCGAAATTGAGAATCTGTTTCCAATATTTTTTCCCCACTAAGACGATGGGGACGCGCGGGATTTTCCCGGTTTGAATCAAGGTCAAGGTCTCGAAAAGCTCATCCATCGTTCCAAAACCGCCGGGGAAAAACGCGAGGGCCACCGCGCCGCGCCGGAGATTCATTTTCCTTGGGGCAAAATCGTCATAGAGAAAATTAAGTCCTTGGGTGATGTAGGGGTTAGACGCTTCTTCATGGGGAAGGCGTATGGTGTGGCCGATGGAGGTTCCGCCCGCCTCATAGGCCCCGCGATTGGCCGCCTCCATGATGCCGGGGCCGCCTCCGGTGGCAACCGCTATTTTTCCGCCGCTTTCCCTGGCGACGATTTGGCCGAACCGATAGGCTTCCTCGTAGTATTTAGACATTTGTAAGTTTTGCCGGGCCAATTTTAGCGCTTCTTGAACGTTTTTATCGTCAGGGTTTAGGCGCGCCAAAGCCAAAGTTTTTTTGTGTTCGGCGAGAGCTTTTTGTCGAGGCAGGAGACGCGCGCTGCCGAAAATGGTAATCGATGCGGCGACCCCTTGTTTATTGATTTCCTTCGGCGCTTCTTCAATCTCACGGGCAAATCTTTCGCCTTCGCCGATATCCGCGACCGGAAAGGTTTTGGCGCCGTCCATTAGATGCGAGAGAGCCCCCAAGGCGTTGGATTCTTTTAAAGAATGGGCAAATGGCGCGAGGGTCTTTGCGACTTTTTTCTCGGACTTTTTAAAGTTTTGTTTGGCCTGAACGGAAAGGCTTGGGTTCAGCGGAGTTTTTTCATTCTGCGCTTCTTGGAGCGTTCGAGTTGTCTCCGCCCTGAAGGCTTTTTGCTTTGTTTGAACGACAGGCAAGGTTCTGGACAGTTCCTTTTCGGCGGGGGAAAATGGTTCTTCCAAGAGATCGGTATCGCCAATGGGCGAGTCCGGAATATTCAATGAATTTTGCGGGATTGCGAACGGGATGGCTACCGGCGCGATTTCACCTAGGGCTTCGCGGGTTTGAGAGGCTTCCTGTAGGGCCCAAACGCGGGGCGCGGCCAAAAGCGCGACGATAAAAAACGCCCAAATTTTATAGGGAAGAGAAGTTTTTGTTTGCATGATATTAGGATAATGCGGACGGTGAAGATTCGCCTGGGCCTAAAGGCCTAGGCCTTTTCCGGCAAAGGGCCTAGGCCCGGGGTCTTTAATTCGATAAAGAGAGGTATTCTTAAAATATTTTGGTTAAATCTCGACCGAAATAGACAGACAGATAGATTTGCGGTCCATCAACATATTCTGAAATATTGGGATAACGTTCCCAGTCATATTCTATGTAAAGATTCACGGGCCCTCGGCTTAGCTCCACTCCTAATGCGGGGCCTAGTTCATTGTAATAGGTGTCGTTTCGACTGCGCTCAAACCAACGAAAAATACCGTAAGTGTCGAAAATAACATTGCCCGGAAGCTTGAACCAGTCTATGCCCTGCTGAAACCAACCCATGGTTCCTAGGCCCTCTATGGCATTGGCGTCATATTGGACGCGTCCCCATGTGGAAAACGGCGCTCCAAGGGCTTTCCCGGAAAGGGCGTTAGGTAATCCTAAATCCAGGATTTTATACCAAGTGCCAAATAGTTGTGGATCCCGAACGTATTGGCCTAGGGCTGGGAATGTTTCCCAGTAATATTGAGCTCCAAGACTAAAAGCTCCACGGGAAAACATGGCTCCGAGATAAGGCCCATTCTGATTGAAATAAGTTTGATTATCCGAACGAGCCATCCAATAATAACCGCCAAAAGTATCAAACACAATATCTCCTGGAAGCTTAAACCAGTCAACGCCTTGTTGAAGCCAACCCATGGACATGTTTCCTTGAACCTTATTGAAGTCAGTTGAGAACTCATCCCAGTTAGTTGTGGGATAGCCTAAGGGTTGCCAGGCGCGAGCCCCGGAGGCAAAAAAAAGTAGAGGCAGAATTAACGCCGTACGTTTCATGGGATTTCCCCTTTGGCTGGAACATCGGCATGATCTAATGGGCGCCATTTTCCGTCTTTGTTTAGGAGGTAGTATCGGCCTTTATCCTTGAAAACTTTCCAATTTTGAGTTTCAGATAAGTATTCTGTTGTGGGTAAGGTTTGGACCTCGGTTGCCAAAGCTCCAGGCTGTGAGACCATCTGCGGATTAGAAATAATATCTGAGAGGAGTTTGGCTAGAGCGAGATAGCTTGACGGAGCCGAAACGATTATTTTTTTGGGCGCATTCTTGAACAGAGGACCGATAAAACGTATCGCGACGGGCACTTCAGTGATGCGCGGAAGGGGAATATCACGGAGCTGAGCGGCTTGAATGACGCTTCCACGTAATGCTGCGCCATGCTCGGAAACAATGACTACAACTGAGTTCCGTCCGTCGCCGGCGAGGTCGCCCTCAAAAGAGATGAGGTCTTGTTTGAGTGAGGAGAAGGCTTGGATGTATTCATCAACCAGTGATTCTTTCCACCAGTCGGGAATGTCTTTATGTCCACCCGTATGAAGCGTGATGGTGTTGTAAAACAGCGCGGCGCGGGCTTCGGCATTTTTTTGTCGTTTGGCAAGCCAGCGATCAAGCACCGGTTTGTTTGCGTAGACCGGTTGATTGTCAAAGCTGAGCATTTGGATGGGTAGACCGTTAATTTTACCGGGCCAATTGAGATCGGCGAATTTTTTAAGTTCGGCGGCCATTCCATAGTAAGCGGGATCGGTATCAAGCTGCGCATAGGTTCTATACCCTGCACGACGTAGTTGTGTCCATAAATCGCATTGAGAGGGCCAAGTGTGATAGAGCGCGTTGTGAGAAACTTGACCGCAGGGGGCGCGGGAAAGCCTGAGAGCCGCGGGCGTGCTATAAGAGGTCGCCGAATTAAAGTCGGTGAATAAAATGTTCGCGTTGTCTAAAAACAACGGGTTCGTGTCATGAATTACGTTTAAGTCATCCCAAGCCAGTGAACAGATATGGATAAAAATAATATCAAAAGGCGGTTTTTGATCGGTTTTGACTGGGAAGGGAATTTGCTTTTGAGCTTGTTGGGCGTAAAAATGCTCCAGATCGATAGAGATTCCGTTGTTTCCTAGGCGGAGAGATTCAACAAAGACTAACATAAGCGTTAGAAAAACAATAGGAGTTGGGTGAATCTTTTTTTTTGCCATGAAAATAAAAACGAGAATGAGAATCGCGAACGCCAAAAAGTTCGTCTCTTGCGTGGCAAACCATTTTGTTAGAAATTGTCCGGAGAAACCATTGAAGATTAAATTTTTGTTCGCGAGTAAGAATTTCATTGAATAGATAAATGGAGGTAGATAAGAATCGTACCATAACAGGGCGATTCCCAATGGTACAGCGAGACATTGACGCACAACTATGGATTTTTTGATTTTCCCTTGATCGCTAACCGGAGCGTAGGGCATGGCTAGGACTAGAAGAGCGAGGTTGGGCCAGAAAGAGATAGCGATGACCCCCTTGAAGTCAAGCCATAGCTTGATTGTAAAATAGGCTGCCCATAACCATCCAATCATTGTTTAACTCCGATATTTTCTTTTGACGTATTTTGCAGAATATTCTTTACGACGGTTGTGAGAGCTGTGGGCGGGTCCTTAGGTTGCGTCAAAGATAGAGAAAAACTCCATTCTCCTCCCGCCCCACCGAGGAATTGTTCCAGACGTACCGAGAAAAGCCGCTCCTTGCCGTTTTTAAAAGGAATCCATAGGAGTAGATGCCCCTCTGGAGGGGTGAAACCATGAGGCCAACGGACAATGGCTTGATTATCGTTTAGCTCATCTAAGTGAACTCGGAGCCGAGTTCCTTTAAAAATCAAGAAGGCTATTTGTTCATTTGCGCGCGACATTGAGTGGACTAATTTTTTGGGGACGGCTTGCATACTGGCCGTCATAATATCTTTGAAGGAACGCGCGGAATCGCGAAGGGGGCGTTCTACCTTAGTCCAACTATCGGGGGAGGAGAACAGCAAGCGTGTTAGTTGGTGAAATTGCACGTCCGATATCTTATGAAAAAAGACTCCTACGCGGGCTATTTTTATTTTGTCTTCCCATCGGTTGCGCCGGATTTCGCATTCAGCCAAAAAGGTATCTCCATTGCCGATGATGTGAATTAGTCCGTAGCGTGGGAAATCCGTGCGCTCTTTGATTTCGATTAGCGCGCCATTGAGACTGATATCTGTAGTTCGAGCAATGAACTCTTTGTTTCCAATATATAAAGTTGCTGGCAGAGAACGTTTGATGCGAATAGCGCGACGATTATGTCGGCGTTCGTTAGCGACTGCAATGGAACTGAGGAGTAAAATGAGATTGAAAAGCGCCCAGACACAAGCTAGTCCGAAAGCGTTAAAGCGTGTATGGCCGCTAAGAAAATGTTCGGTGGCTCTAATGATCCCTAGAATGAAGAGGACGCTTAGAATGATATGGGGCAAGACCAAACGCCATTTGAAATTCTCTTTGTCTGTCTTTAAACCCTTGGGGGTGACGTTAAAGATTAAGAAATCTGGGCGAAAAAGCGTCTCGAATACCGTCCAAGATAGAGAGAAACAAGACGCAGACTCGTAGACATCGGACCAAAAGGGATTGCGGTATTCGCGCGTAAAGAGGGAAAAAACCAGGTGTGAGGCTAGATAGTTTGGGATGAAATACCATAGCAACATGGGAATTGACGTGACGATGGGGTTGTAGCTCAATAGCAAAAAAGACAGCGGAGTCAGCAGATAAATGAGTCGGGACCAGCTGCTGAAGAAATAAATTAATGAAGAGAAATAATATAAACGTTGTTGGAATGAGAGGCCTTTTTTCCAAAGAGGGTTGTCGAGGAAAAAAAGCTGCACGCCGCCCTTGGTCCAGCGCTTGCGTTGGGTCAGATAACCTGAAAAATTCTCGGGAGAAAGCGCGGCGGATAAGATGCGGTTATAATAGATGCCTCGCCAACCGCGAGCTTGAAGCTCCATGCCGGTGTGCATATCTTCAATAGCGCAGTCGGTCTTAAAGCCTCCAACTTCCTCTAGTGCCTTGCGTCGAAAGACCGCGGAGCTTCCTGCAAATATTACGGCGTTGGCCCCGTTTTTACCCGGCTCAATGATCTGAAAAAAAAGATCTTGTTCGTTGACGAGGTGTCTTTCCATGGACAGATTTTTTTGATAGCAGTCAGGGTTGTAAAAGTGGTGCGGGGTTTGGACGAATGCGACTTGGGGATTCTTGAAAAAGCCCAGGGTCTCAAGCAGATAGTTCCTCACAGGAATGTGGTCAACATCTAAGAGCATGATGAATTCTCCGTTTGTGCGCTCTAATCCCGCGTTGAGGTTTCCAGCCTTAGCATGTTTTCGATTTTCGCGACGGAGGTGGTTGAAGCCAAAATTTGTGACCAATTTCTCTACTTCTTCGCGAGGAGCGTCGTCAAGCACGTATACGCGCAATTTAGCGGTCGGATAATCCAGCGCTTTACACGCGATAAGAGTTTGCTCCAAGATTTCCAAGGGCTCATTATAGATGGTGATGAATACATCTACATTTGGGAAGTCTCCTTCTAGTGGGACCGGCTTTACAATTTCAGGGGCCAGCGTTTGAATAAAAAACAATAAGACCGAGACAAAGCCAAAGATTTCAGCGGCGAGCAGAAGAATGCTGATAAGGAGCGGCAGGTTGCCTGCGTAATTGAGAGTGTAAAAACTGCGCCATAAAAGATATCGGAGACTGAAAAACGCGCTGATGGCAATCAAAGCCCACTTCCCTGTGAGGGCCGCTAAGCGTCCTAAGAATGTGTATTGCGTTGGCTCCACGGTGGCGGCTTGGGTATCTGTCGTTGGTCTCGGACCGATGCGTTTTTCCGCTTGAGCTTTTTTGCGGGCATGAATTTCAGATTCAAGATTGCGTAGATGATCGATGAATTGTCCGAGGGCTTCAATTTGAATCCACGCGTCCATGCGGGCGGCCGCAGCCGCTTGAATTAGACGAAGAGGCCTTTCGGGTTGACCGGGAACGCTTTGTAGATTGTTCTCATAGCGACGTAAGCGTATGAGTAGAGATTCAGCCAGAGAGCGGTTTCGTTTAATGATTTTTAGAGAACTTTTTGCCTTGTTAGATCTCTCAAAAGATCCTTCTAGTTCCCTGACTTCTTTGCCAAAATCTGAAATTCCTTCATCGCGGGATACAATGCCGGGTAGCCCTTCTGTTTGATTTGAATCAGAATTTTTTTCAAGCGCCTCAAAAATACCATTATTTTGTTCTGCGGGGCGCCAATGTCCTGAAATAGTTCCCGAATAGCTTTCAGGGCAAACCAAGGTCTTGGGCCCAAAGCTATTGATGTCAACAAGCTCATTGACGCTGAAGGGCCCGAGGACGCTGTTGTTAATCCAGATGAAATATTGATCGACCATCAATTAAAACGTTTTGGCCCTTTTTTTGCGGTTTTTGTAATTATTTTTTGTCTTCTCTAATTCTAAGGCGTAAATTTTACATTACCCCGAGAGCTTAAACAAAATCCTTAGAGGAAAAAGATTCTTTAGAAATTTTTTGGAATGCCAGGCTGATTTATGACCTAATCCCTTGACCTCCGTCTTAAAGTTTGCATCCCTTGTTTGGGTTTTGATTTAATAAAGATATGAAGCAATATGGATGGGGTTTGCCGTTGGCCGCGTCAAGCTACGCAGGGAGTATCGACTTTGGAATTTATCTGATTCACGCCGTAATGATTTTGATTTTCATCATCTGGGGCGTTTTTTTTACTTACCTCCTTATTAAATACCGAAAGAAAACAGGGGTTGCGGCCCAGCGTGATGAGGCCCACGGGGTTTTCAAAAGTTTGATTCCCGATCTCATAGTGATGGTCTTTGAAATTGTTTTGATTGCGGTTTATGCGATTCCCGTTTGGAGTAAGATTAAAATTGACACTCCTGCTTCCGGCAATGTGAATACAGTCGCTATTGAAGCCCAGCAGTGGTCTTGGAACATTCACTATCCCGGCCCGGATGGAAAATTTGGAAAGACCGAATCTAAATATGTTCATTTCTCTAATCCCATTGGCCTAGATTATAACGATCCGGCGGCGAAAGACGATATTGTAATTGCGAACGAGCTTCATTTGCCGGTTAACGAGCCGACTGTGATTGAATTAACTTCGATGGATGTGATTCACAGTCTTTTTATACCGGAGTTTCGCTTAAAACAGGACGCGGTGCCGGGGATGAAAATACCGGTTTGGGTGAAACCCACTAAAATCGGAACTTTTGAAATTTCTTGCGCCCAGTTGTGCGGAATGGCGCACAGTTTCATGCGGGGGAAAGTCGTCGTCCAGAGTCGGGCAGATTATGACGCTTGGCTCAAAAGCCGTGAACCCCAGTCCGCGCAACCCGTTTCCGCAAGCGAGGCCTTCTAATGAGTCAAGATTCTCACTCTTCATCAAAACCCTTTTACCGCTATTTCTTCTCCACCGATCATAAAGTGATTGGCCTTCTCTATACGATTACCGCTCTATTTTTTCTCTTGTGCGGCTTCATGCTGATGCTTGTCATGCGCTGGCAACTGGCTTTTCCCGGAAGCCCAATTCCGTTTTTGGGTCATATTCTTTCCCCGGCATTGGCTCCCAACGGCGTTATGACCCCCGATTTTTACAACGCCTTGGGCGCGATGCACGGAACCATTATGGTCTTTTTGGGGATTGTTCCCTTGGGAGTCGGTGGTTTTGGAAACTATGTTCTTCCTCTTCAGATTGGCGCGGAGGACATGGCTTTTCCGCGTCTTAACCTCGCGAGCTATTGGTTTTTTCTGCTCGGCGGTCTTTTGATGCTTTCATCTTTCATCATGCCGGGCGGCGCGGCGCAATCGGGCTGGACTTCTTATCCTCCCTTAGCCATTATCAATCCCGGGCAAACGGTTTGGCTGTTCGCAATGGTGATGCTGATTACTTCCTCTCTGTTGGGAGCCGTGAATTTCTTAGTCACTTCTTTTAATATGCGCGCCTTGGGAATGAAATTGTCTCGCCTTCCGATTTTTGTTTGGGCTCAGATTGTAACGGCGTTTCTTCTTTTGCTGGCGTTTCCGCCTCTTGAAGCCGCTTCGGTTTTGCAGTTAATGGACCGCATTGCTCATACCAGTTTTTATTTGCCGCAAGGTCTCGTGATTTTAGGGATGCGTCACATCGCTTCCGGCGGCGGGCAGCCGCTTTTATGGCAGCATCTTTTCTGGTTCTTGGCCCATCCCGAGGTTTATGTGCTTTTGCTTCCGGCAATGGGAATTGTTTCCGAAATACTCGCCAATAATACGCGCAAACCCATTCATGGCTATAATGTAATCGTGGGATCAATGATTGCCATTGGAATTCTGGCCTTCGTCGTCTGGGCCCATCATATGTTTATTAGCGGAATGAGTGCGGTTTTAAGCGATTTTTTCTTGGTCACGACCATGATTATCTCGGTTCCCTCGGTCGCTATTCTCACCAGCTTTGTCTTTAGCTTAAGAGGGGGTTCCATTCGTTTTACGACGCCAATGCTTTTTGCCCTGGCCTTTCTTCCAATGTTTGGAATTGGAGGGCTGACCGGGCTTCCCTTGGGATTAACGGTTACCGACATTTATTTGCATGATACCTATTATATTATCGGCCATTTCCATTACATTGTCGTCCCTGGTTCTCTTCTGGCCTTGATGGGCGGCGTTTATTACTGGTTTCCCAAATGGTTTGGCCGAAAGATGAATGACACTTTGGGAAAATGGCATTTTTGGACTTCCCTTATTTGCATGAACGGGATCTTTTTCCCCATGTTTATTCAGGGCTTGGCCGGCCAAGACCGCCGCTATTATGATCCGATGGCGGCCTTGCACAGCGTTCCCACTCAACCCCTTCACGTTGTCAGTTCCGTTTTTGCGGGGCTTCTCTTTCTCGCCCAAATTCCTTTTATTTATAACTTTTTTCACAGCATCCGTCATGGCGAAAAAACCGACGATAATCCTTGGCAGGCGACGACTCTGGACTGGGCGTGTCCTTCTCCGCCTCCTCATGGCAATTTCACCAAGCCCATCCGCGTCTATCACGGTCCCTATGAATATTCCCCCGTTGGACACAAGACCGATTGGGTTCCCCAAAATGAGGAGGTTTTAGCATGAGTTCGTCGACAGCGACGCTCGTTCATCAACCCGGAGAATCAACGGGGGTCACCAATGCTAAATTGGGCATCTGGCTTTTTTTGGCTTCCGAGATTATGCTTTTCTCGACCCTTTTTACGACTTATATCGTTTTGAGGCTTGGCGCCGCCTCATGGCCTAGGGGTTGGGATGTTTTGAATGTTCCACTGGGGATGCTCAACACTTTTGTTCTGATTACCTCCAGCGTCACGATGGTCATGGCTTACGCCAAAGCCCATGACCGGGACCTTAAAGGCTTTCAACGTTACATTTCCCTGACGATCTTTCTGGCTTTTGTATTCTTAATCGTCAAGGGCTTTGAGTGGGACGCTCATTTTCGCCATAATGAGTTTCCATCGACTTCTATTTTTCATGCTGTCTATTTTACCCTGACCGGGCTTCATGGCCTTCACGTCATCGGCGGCATTATCGTAAACTCAGGACTCCTTTATCTTTCACGGACGGACTTTGATCATCCGCTTTTTGTGGGCCGCGTTGAAGGGGCCGGGCTTTATTGGCATTTTGTCGATATTGTTTGGATTTTTTTATTTCCAGCCCTATACCTGTTATAGTTGGAGGAAGTCATGAGCGCAAATGTCGCCGCAGTTGCCGAGCATTCTTCTCATGGGCCGAATGTCAGGGCCTATATGACTGTTTTTGGGGCGCTTCTTTTCTTAACCGTCGTGACGGTTCTGGTTTCTTATTGGCATTTGCCGATTAAAATGGCGGTTGCGGTGGCCTTGGCTATCGCCACTTTGAAATCTGCCTTAGTGGCGGCCGTTTTCATGCACCTCAAAGGAGAGCGAATCATCATTTACGGGCTCCTAGGCATTACCGTGTTTTTCGTGCTTTTCCTAATTGCCGGGCCTTCTTTCGATATCGTGAGTGTCGGCGGGCATTCTGTGCATGCGCCGGTTGCGATGCAGGCGGAAAAATAATGTCTCTTAAAAAATTTCATTTATTTTTTATCACGACGAGCCTGACCTTGATGCTCTTTGTCGGCGCTTGGGTTGTTTATCAGTTTCAAATGGGCATGGGAAAAGACTGGATGGGAACAGGATTAATGGCGGTTATGGGTTTTATCGCGGGGCTTTTCTATGCGAACTGGTTTAGGGTGAAATATAAAAATTTATGAATTTTGTCTTTCCAGTGATGAATCAAATCGCGCGTTCCTCTTTTGCGTGCGCGGTTTGTTTTGGCGCCAAAAGTTCGCCGGAATTATTGCGCGGCCTCATCATTAGCGGCGTTATTCTTCTGGCTTTTGTTTTTTCGATTTTGGGCGTTTTAATTAAAACCGTCTATGATATGGAAAACCGCAAAAATGCGGTTGACGCCTCCCGCCATTCATGAGTGAAGTTTCTTCCCCGTCGCTTGAGGTTTCTCCGGTTCCGCCGTCCTTTCATCTTTTTGCAGTGCTAACGGCCGTTTGCGCTTTTATTTTGGTGTTTGTCGGCGCGATGGTGACTTCGACCGGATCAGCCTTGGCGGTTCCGGATTGGCCGCTTTCTTTTGGAAAGTTTTTCCCGCCGATGACGGGCGGAGTCTTGTTCGAGCACGGGCACCGGATGATTGCCGGTTCTGTCGCCTTGATGACCTGGGCCTTGGCTTTATGGGCTTATTTCTCGCGCTTATCCAAACCCGTGAAGCTTTTGAGTTATCTCATCGCTTCTTCTATTTTACTTCAAGCAATTTTAGGAGGGTTGACCGTTCTTCTTCTTTTGCCGCCTTCTATCGCCGTCTTTCACGCTCTCTTGGGGCAAACCGTTTTTTGTCTTCTTTTAATTTTAGCCGACGCCTCATCCCCATCTCTCAAATCTAAAATTGAGCCTTCAAAACCCGGTCTTTGGAAATACGGCGCTGTCGCAGTAACCGCCCTCTACCTTCAACTTCTCTTTGGCGCGGTTTTAAGACACTCAGGAAAATACGGCTATCTTCATTACACTTGGTCTATTGGGGCGGCCATTTCTTTGATTGTTTTATCCATTGTGGGACTTAAAAGCAAAATCAAGAATTTAAAGGCGCTCTCTCTTTTCGCGGGCGTTTTCGTTTTTTTTCAGGTGGCTTTGGGCCTTTTAGCTTATATGCGGCGTGTTTCTCTTGATATGCAGCCAGGATATAGCCAAGGCGCTCTTTTAACCTCCATTCACGTGGCTTTAGGGGCGTTACTCTTAGGGTCTTCCGTTTTATGGACTTTTCGCGCTTCTCAAATACAATGATCAAAGATTATTTGTCTCTGGCTAAGCCCCGCATTTCTCTTTTAGTCGCTTTAACCGCGGCTTTGGGATATGCCTTGGCCCATGGAGTTTCCGGTGCGCATTTGTATTGGATGCTCATTGGAGTTACCTTGAGCTCAGCCGCCAGCGCGTGCTTGAACCAATGGATGGAATTTAAGCAAGACGCTCTCATGGAACGGACAAAAAAGCGTCCCATTCCGCAAGGTCGAGTTACACCGAAAGAAGCTTTTGTTTTCGGAGTCTCTTTGGCTGCTCTCGGCTTTCTGGTTCTTTTTTTTAAGTCCAATTTTCTCGCCTTATGTTTAACTGAACTGACGGTCGCGGTTTATGTTTTAGTCTATACTCCGCTCAAAATGTCAACGCCGCAAACCACTTGGATTGGGGCTTTTGCCGGGGCGATGCCCCCTTTGATTGGCTGGGCCGCGGCGACGGGCCGACTTTCTTTAGAGGCATGGATTTTGTTTGGAATTCAATTTTTATGGCAAATTCCGCATTTCCTGGCTCTATTTTGGATGTATCGCGACGATTATGCCCGCGCCGGGTTTAAGGTAATGCCGGC
Organism: Elusimicrobiota bacterium; assembly: GCA_027371715.1. Taxonomy (GTDB): domain Bacteria; phylum Elusimicrobiota; class Elusimicrobia; order UBA1565; family UBA9628; genus JAKAQV01. The sequence continues at coordinate 33,473 of DAHXMM010000005.1, forward strand.
CGTCGATCCCGAGGGAAAAATTACTTCCGCCCAGATCGCTCTTCATTCCTTTTCCGTTTTACCGGTAGTTCTTTTGCCGGCTTTTTGCGGCATGGCGGGAACGGGATATGAACTAGGAGCCTTGTGCGTGGGAACCGCTTATATGGGTTTGGGTCTTAAGGCCAGTTGGGGGTTGGAAAGAACGGACACGAAACGCTTGTTTTTCGCGTCGCTCTTTTATCTTCCTCTTATTTTTGGAATGCTTTGGATAGGAGCGTAACATGATGAAGAAAACTTTGATTGGGTTCGGGCTTTTGATGGGAGTTTTAGCCGCTTGTCAGACGGTCTCTGAAGATCCGGTGGTCCGAGGAAAAGTTTATTTCCATGCCCTGGGGTGTATGCAGTGCCATCAGATTGGAAATGAAGGTGGAACCTGGGGACCGAATTTGACTTTCATCGGGTTTAGGAAAAGCCCTCAGTGGTTGGCCCTTTGGCTTAAGAGCCCGCACTCGTGGAATCAAAAGACCGTCATGCCTAATTTTCATTTAACCCAGGATGAATTGACGTCTTTGGTGTCATATTTGTCCTCTCAAAAAGGTCAGGCGTGGACTGACGCCGAAAGGCCTTGGAATAAGCCGGGGCTGACCGAGCTTGAACGCGGTCATATACTCTTTAACAAAGCGGGTTGCGTGGCTTGTCACGGGCAAGACGGGCGCGGTGGGTATCCTAATAATAATGTCGTCGGCGGTCAGATTCCCGGGCTTACCCAGGTTTCATTGGGATACAGCCGCAAAGAATTGATTCGGAAAATTACTGACGGCGTTCTGCAGCCCGCTCCGGCTGATCCCAATAAACCCCTTCCGATGATCTTCATGCCGTCTTGGGGAAAGGTATTGTCCCAGTCTGAAATCTCGGATGTCGCGGATTATCTTTTGTCTTTGGGCCCCAAACCCTCATCTTCCGCGGACAGCTTCTAATTTCGCCGGCGCTTATCCGCCCCAGCCGACTTTCACGACGCCCATTCCGTAGTCAAAGACGAGACGTCCGCCAAGGTAAGCGGTCGATAAAAGAAGCCCCAAGGCCGCGGCCCAGAAAATAATTTGCAGGATTTTGTCTTGTTTCCTAAAGACTCGCCACAAGGACAAGAGACTGAAAATTCCGACCGTCCAAAAAGCGTGCGCTTTATGATCCGCCAATACTTCCCAGGCCGGAGGGACATGCGGGGCTTTGTCCTCGGCTAAAAGCCCAAGACTCATCGCCGCCCAGGCGGCGAGAGTTCCTAACCATAAAAGCCAGGAAACGACGGCATCGATCCATTCAAACGGCTTCTTTTTTCTTAAAAATCCGGCCACAAGCGACAAGATAAAACCCAAGGATAAAAGCGCAATAGGGAAATGAACGGCGACGGGGTGAAAAAGATAAACGGGAGGAATTTTCATGTCGGAAAAGGAAAGCAAAAGAAAGAACGGAGAGTAAAAGAAAGCAACGGGAAACGGCTTGTTGTCGTTTCTTGCCGTAGCTTTCCGTTCTCTCCGTTACTCTCCGTGACTTTCCGTTTAGCTTTTTACTTTTTCGACTTTGTCGACGATCAAGGCTTTAAGGCCGCCTTTGTGGGACATGTCGCCGGTGACTTTAACCAGTTTTGAGGCGAGTTTTTTCGCCGTTTCGTAGGCGGCTTGTTTCTCGTGGTTGTTGACCAGGAGGTAGAGGGAACCTTTCTTGGTCAGAAGCCCCATGGGGTATCCCTTGGTCAGGCATTCCTTCGCGCAGTCCGCGTGTTTGGCGCCTTTGGCTCCATGGCCAAGGTAGCACGCGAGATCGACGATTTCGCCCGTAATGGTTTTATCAGCCATCTCGTGCTTTTCACTTTTCATGTTCATGCCTTTCATGTCCATGTCATGAGACCAGCTCGCGGAAGCGGCGGTCAGAAGGGACGCGGCTAAGAAGGCAATGGTGAGTTTTTTCATCAGTATTCTCCTAAAAAAATGGGCTTCATCGCCCATCCTTTGACCTTATTTTATCAAAAAATCACTTTTCTTTCTATTTTTTGAGAAGAGCGTGTGCGGCTTTGAGGAGAATGGGTGTGATGGAAGGACCGACGGAATTAGTTTCCTCATAATGATCTCCCTTGGGGCGCGGTTCCATAATGAGATCACGGGTGATTTTAAAATCATATCCCGGAATAATGTAGCCGAGCTCGTCGTTGGCAAGACCCGCGACGATTTTAATTTGTCCCGGTATTTCCTTCCATAAGTAGGGTCCTTCCGGAGCCTTTGAAAGATCGGGAGGATTTGGATTGTTCGGCTTAATCAAGGGATGACCAAAGCGATACCTTCCGTGATATCCGCCGATGACCAGTTCCGGGAAAATTTCCCCGGGAATCCCCAAAATGGTGAGTTGCCCAATGCGTATAAGACTCAGTTCGCTTTTAATCCACGGGCTTTCTTCCGGTTTTAAGAGCCCAAAAGCGTGCTTAATCGCGATCCAGTAAGGGCTCTCCTTGAGAGGCGCGCCGTCTTTGAGAAAAAGCTTGTGCCCGAAAACAAGGGAATAAAGGAAAAGAAGATATCGGGAATTTTCGACCGGAACAAGAATGGGCGCGCTTGAAATGAGGATCTTTGAACTCGTAATCGCGTGCGTTTTTGGAAGATTTTTAAGCGCGAAATCGGCGACGGCGTTTCCAATACGGTCGTTTTCTTCCCAAGAGCCGTCCTTGCCCTTCGTTTCTTCCGGAGTCAAAAGCCCACCGATGGGACCGTTGACAAAGAGGCATGTCCCTCCTGATTTTTGTTCTACGCGGGCGCAGAGGACCCCGGGAAAATCGGCGGTTAAAAATTGGTTGGCGTGATTGAGAACCTCCGCATGACAAGGCCAGTGGATGAGATTGGCCAGCGTTTGTCCATTGAGCTTTTGGATGTGAACCAAGGAAAAATAGGGGTCAATGACGACCGGGTCCCGGCTGTCGCGGCAAAGACCGTTGGGCGGTAAGACTTTGGTTATTCCGGAAAGATGGACGGGTTCTAAATTTTGGGATAAATCCGCTATTTTTTTTGCGACAAGCCCTTCGATGCGCTTAAGATATTGAGGGTTGACTCCGGAGGCGCCGGGCCACGGCCCCCAAAGCCCCAGCGTGTCGGGACCGGAGTGATCATGGGTCGAGGCGACGAAGAGATATCGTCCAGGCTGGTTAAAATTCGATAATTTCCTCAAATCCTCGACTTGATTTCTGAAAAATCCGATGAGATCCAGGCCGACGATGGCGAGGGTTTCTTTTTTATTTGAAAGAACGAGAATTCGGGCGTAAAGAGGATCATGGACGCCGAGAGGATTGCGGCCCATGAACCCGTATCCGGCGAGATAGGTCTTTTCCGTTTTGAGGTTTGGAGTGATGTCCACTTTCCCCGCGGCGGCCAGCATCTCAGCTTTGAGAGAAGCGGCGCTTGACGATAAAACGCAAACAAGAGCGAGGATTTTTAAAGGCCGCATACCACGATTCTACATTAATATTGTAAAATGACAAAGTTGAGCCCGTAGCTCAGGGGTAGAGCATTCGCCTTTTAAGCGAGGGGTCGTGGGTTCGAATCCCACCGGGCTCACAGTGGGTTTTTGGGATTCGAAGCTGACGTCAAAAGGCCAAGGGTTTGGCTTTTTGACGCAGCGGGCTCCGAAGGAGGTTGAGCGAAAGCGAAACCGGGTGAGGAGGAATCCCACCGGGCTCACAGTGGGTTTGTGAAATTTAAGCCCCCGTCGTCTAACGGCTAGGACGCGGCCCTTTCAAGGCCGAAACACGAGTTCGATTCTCGTCGGGGGCACCAATCTTTTTTCGGAAAATTCCTTTCTATTGACAGTCTTTGTCTTCTCCGTTACACTTACTTTCTAGGCGCGTCTATGGGACAATCCCGGGGAATCTCAATTATTGAAGTGATGGTCACCATCGCTTTAATTGCGGTTGGGGCCATGGCCTTTATCAGCGCTTTTCAAGGAATTAACCGAGCTTTACAGTCTTCAAGAATGCGGACCATCGCGACCAATTTGGCGCAGGAAGAAGTGGAATACCTTAAAAATTTTTCTTATTACACTCTTCTAGTGACGACCTCGACTTCCGTCAATAGCAACTTTAGCCCGAGCTTGACCTACGACAATGCTTCTTATCCGTCCCAGACTTTCAGTTATTGGGGAAATTCTCTGACGCGGGCGGTTTATATCCAGTATGCCGCACCTGTTAGCGGACAGATTCAGCCTTTGCCTTACACCTCCAATGACCCCGGGCTTAAAATGATTAGCGTTTATGTTTGGTGGAACGACGGTGTGGCTTGGCGCGAGGTTGAAATGCAAAATTTACTGGAGAATCCCAATGTCTCGACTCTTAATTCTCAAATTTCCGGTTTTGTTTATGATTCTTCCGCTGGAAACGCTCCATTGTCCGGGGCGACTCTCAGCGTTTTGGGAAGCCCACAATGGAACACTGAATCATTGTTGAATGGGAGTTATAGTTTAAGCGTTGCGGCGGGTTCCTATACCGTGGTTGCTTCATCCATTGGTTTTTTTTCTGCGTCGTCTTCGCTTTTATCGGCGCCTTCCGGCGGTTCGGTCAATCAGAATTTTTATTTGACCCAGATGGCCTCGGGAACCGTGATTTCTGACAGCGTTTATTTCTCAAGTCATGTTCTCATTAGTCAAATCGTCGCCGATACTAAAACCCTGGTCTCAGACGGCAGTAGCCAAGATATTCAGTATGTAGAGCTTTTTAATCCCACAACCGCGCCTGTTTCAGTGGCCAGCGATATCTCGGGTCCGGGATGCTCCAATTCTGTGACGCCACTCATCCAAGTAAATTATTATTGCGGCAACGGCTCTAGTTGTACTTCCAGCGATCAAACGCCTATTTCTATTTGTTACATTTCTTCTTCCGTTCCTTCCGGCGGATATTACTTAATAGCCAACACCAGTGAAACTTTCGAAGTGAACGGGGGCAGTATTTCTCCGGACGCTTATTTTAGAAATAACTATTATCCGGATGACATGTGGCCCACGACTGAAGTGATTCAGGAAGGACATGCGGGTGCGGTTCAAATTCAGGGGTCGGGGAGCGTGGGAACGGGTTTAATTGATGAAGTCGGTTGGTCTAATACCGCCAATGGTCACAACCCTGTCACGGCTTGGGGAAACCCTATTCCTCAAAAAGGCGGCATTCAAAGCGGAGATCAAATCGTGAGAATGTCGAGCCCTTGCGCGGTGATTCCCGGTCTGGGGAGGGCCTACGACACGCAGGATAACGCCGACAACTTCGGCTATGATATTTCCGGGGTCGTCGGGGGCTATTTTATCAATTCCGCCTATGACAGTTTGTCCTCAACTCAAACTCTGATTGCCGGAGATCCGGCCATCGGGGGATACGCTTCTTCCGATGACGGCCTTTCTGCTCCAACTGTAATTTTAGAATCTCTTTTGCCGAACCCTTTTGATTCAACGTCGCCTGCCGGCTATTGTCCTTATGCAAATTTCAATTTGACCAATGTCGCGACTGGAACCTGGACCGTGACGGTGGCGAGCGGAGCTTATGAACAGACGGTTTCAAGCATTACGATTACTGCTACCGGGCAAACCATTCCGATTCTTAATTTCTTGACGGTGCCCGTTTCTTCTTTTATTCCGGTTGGTTTCTTGCCTCTTTCTTCAGCGAGCGTTGGGGGCTATATCGCGGGAACAGTGACCAATATTTTAGGGACTCCTTTAAGCGGGATTACTATTTTGGGAGGCGCGGGCAGCGTCGTGACGAACTCATCAGGATTTTATTTCCTTCCCTCTTCAACAGGAACGGCGGCCTTGGGGACGGCGATTACGGTGACGGCTAATCCTAATCAGCAAAATCCTCTTTATGTCAGTGAGCAGGCCTCTGATGATGTTTACACCGGTCAAGTGACAAATCAAAATTTTGCCTTGTCTCAAGGAGGGGAAGTGACGGGATATGCGACCAGCGGTCTTTCAGTCTTGCCGGGAATTGTCTTTGTCGCGTCTAATACGGAGACTTCCCAGGCTGGGACGACTGACGACACCGGACATTTTTATATCTCAAACTTAACCACGGGAACCTATACGGTCACCCCACAACTCTCCACCGGCCAAACATCAAGCCCCGCGCAGGCTTCGGTCAATGTGACCAGCGGCAATTTAGCGGTTTTTTCGGCCAGTTTCACCATTTCTGGAATCATGGGAACTTTTACAGGCACGGTGTCTGCGGGCGGAAACCCAATTACGACGGGAGTGATTATCATGGCTTCAACGGGAACCCTGTCTTATCCGCCGCCTAATATTACGGGTTCAGGAGCCGGACAAATTTATTACGCGACGATGAGCCAACCAGACGGCAGTTATTCTTTGCTTGTGCGCGGAAGCAATTCCTCGACTTCTTATACTTATAATCTGTTGGCGATTTATCCCTCGGTGAACGAAGGAAACGGGGCTGTCAGCGTCACGTCTCAATCTCAGAGCGGTTCGGTTAATGCCGGTCAAAGTCAGACGGTTAATTTTTCAGGGTTATGAAAAATTTGAACGTGAAGGGGTATACGCTTGTTGAAATCATGATTGTGGTTGCGATTATGTCGGTCGTAACCGCTTTGGTTTCTCCTTTGTTAACCAATATGACCAGTTTTTGGCGTTTGACCCAAGCCCGGACCTTGATTCAGCGCGACGCTCGGGTTTCCATGGATTTGATGAACCGCGCCATTCGCCAGGCGCAAAGTTCAACGATTGTTCTCTCGAGTTATCCCAATCAACCTCCCTATTCCGAGATCAGCTTTACCGATATCAAGGGAAATTTGATTTCATTTTATCAACAGGGAAATTATCTCTACGAGAAATTTAATACGACAGTTTCCATGATGACCAAGAATTTGGAATTTGTCTCCTTTACTTTTCCGGACAGTTCGGATCCCAGCATTTTATCGGTCGCGATGACGACCCAAAAAAGCACCTACCTGGGCCGGAGTAAGGCTTTGGAACTCTCTATTGAAGAAGTGAGGGTGATGAATTAATGAGAAAAATTCTCAAGGCGCAGTCTCGCGGTCAGATTTCCATCGGGGCGATGGCGCTTTTGATTGGGCTTATGATTTTGGGCGCCGCCATGATTTCCTATATTTTTTATGAGTCCAAATGGACCGTCAAAGAACAAAAGACAACCGTCGCTTTTCAACTGGCTGAAGCCGCGACCGAAAGAGGTTATTGGGAAATTAGCGAGCTTAGTTCACCGACGGCCAATATTCCGATTCCGGGATATAATTTTGATCAGGAATATTCTGATCTTGCGGGTGGGACCTACGCCATTCAAATTACCAGCGATTCCTCGGCGGATATTATCATCACGGGCATTGGACGGGATAATTTAAAGAAAGAAACTCGTGAGATTCAGTCTCTTTATGAGAATGGAGCCGGAGGGAAAAACGCGATTGTCGGCGGAAGCGGAGTCGATGAGAGTGGAGTGAATATGCATGTGGAATGGGGGGCGATCATCAGCCAAAGTTCCATGACGGCAAATTCCTCAAGGCTTCACCCCTCTTTATGGAGTACCGGGGAAATCGCTCCGTTTGACACCACCAATTCCCCGCCTAATTGCGATTCTCCCAACTGTTGGTGGTGGCATGCCTATGACCCCAACTTGCCGCCGATGCCGTCCTTGAATTTCAGTTATTATCAGAATCTGGCCCAATCCCAGGGCGTAAGCCCGTGCGGAGGGAGCTACTACACCAACGGAAACCGTTCCGGAAGCTGCAGCGATTTGAGCGGGAACACCTACTATGTGACTGGAAACTGGAGTTCCTTTCAAGGCCCGATTTTGGGGAATGTCATTGTCTTGGGAGACATGACGACGCCTAATGGGACTTTGAGCGGCGCACCCATCAACGCGGCCATGCCCCAAAATGCCTGGGCGCAATATTGTAACGATTGGAATTTTTATCTGACGACTTATAACGATACGTATGCCCAGTCTCATTATCCAAGCTCTTGTCCGGGGTTGAGCAGCAGTTACTTGTCATCGCCTTCCATCACATACCCCATGAGCCCGGTTGTGCAGGGCCTTCTCTATGTAGGTGGGGATTTCACTGGTCCCAGCGGTGGTGGAAATAGCACGCTCGTTTATGGAGTGCTCATGGTCGCCGGTACTGTTCATCTTAATTCCAATTCCCATGTCGCGGTTTATTATGGCTCGAACGTCGGCAATAATCTGAAGGTGACAAAAACCGCCTATTCCCGCGTGTCGTGGGAAGAAATTCAGCCTTCCTGGCCGAGCGCCTTGCCCTGAAACTCAAGGCCAAGACTGCGGCTTAGTGTCCTGCCAATCAGTCTGAACTAAAACGACGTTCAAAGTCGGAACTTGGAGTTGATCATTGTAGAAGACTCCGCAAAAACTGCTGAGGCAATTAGGGTCTCCGGAAGGGCAACTGGCCGTTACCGAACCATTGACCCAAATGGCGCCATTAAAATCCATGAAATTTTTTATGATTAAGTTTCCGCCGACATAAGTAAATCCCCTGACTCCAACAGTGTTGACCCAGCCGCAGGTCATCGTATTGGGCGGGTGACTGGGGAAACAGAAGGAATCGGTTCCAAAAGCCCAGGTGGTCGCGCTTTGGTGGTAGCCGATATCGGCAGGATATTGACCACTGGCGGGAGTATCGTAACGGGTTTCGGTAAATTTTTGATGCTGTTGCCAGGCGTTGGTTGGAACATGCCCGGTGTAGTCGTAATCTCCACCGCTATCGATAGTCAGGTTCCCGCGAACGATAATGGTTCCTTGAAGTCCGGAGTCGAGTCCGGCTGATGGGGCGGCCCCTTGGCCGGCAAAAGTGACGTCTCCGTCCCAATACCAGACATAGTTAGTATTGGGTTGATGTTTGGGAGAGAAGGGGTGATTCCAATTATTTCCAAAGTGGCAGGAGGATCCGTAACAGGCTCCTCCAGTTCCGGAATAATGGGGAGAACCGGATTGACAGCTTCCCCGGTTATCCCATGGGGCGTGTCCGGACATATTCGCGCCCGTCGTTGGATCGGTGTAGCGAGAACTGTTCCTGCATCCATAAACGTTGAGTGTGTTAGTTGCGGCGGCAGAAGAGCGAAGAGCGGCAAAATCAAGGATGGGTAGTTCCGGCACCTTGGGATAATTGGCCCACCATTCGATACCATCGGTATTGGGGGGAAGTGGCCAGGTGGTGTCCCGCGGGTTAGCTGAAGTCCCAATGACGTCAGCTCTGGCGTATTTTTGCGGAAAATACCATTGAGAGGTGGTATTATCGAGCGTAATATTTCCCTGAGAGATGATCGGACCCCAGAATATGCTGATTCCTTTTTGGTAATTGACATTGCCTTGAGTTAAAAGCGGACTATAGACTGTTTGATTCTGAAAAACGGCTTCAATTTCCCGAAGTTCATTCGTGGAGCTATCTCGACCTTCTCCATAAATAGTAATTCCACCGTTAGCAGCGGAAGTAATGAGGATTCGGTATTGCCCGCCCGGAATATCGGTGTAGTTGGCATCGAATTGATACCCTGGAAATCCAACTCCCGCCGACATTTCGGCGAAAGTTCCTGTTGAACTTTTGGCTTTCCAATAACCACGGTTAACCGCCGCTTCGGCGAGATTTAAAGCGGTGGTGGATTTTTGGTTTTTAACGGAAGTCTTCGCTTCCGATTGCACCCATTGGACGACCGCGGGAACAATCGCAAGGAGAAGAAGCATCAATAGGAGAGTTCCAACCAAGATCTGACCCTGTGATGTCTTGGTGAAAATGTTTTTCTTCATATTAATATTAATTCATCACCTGAACTTCTTCAGACGCCATGTGAAGCGCTTTGACTCCTCCTTGATAAATTCCAGTTTGAAAGGTCATGGAAACAGAGATAATGTTCATGTCATCAGAGCGCGGAAAAGTAAAGGCCAGATAGATTATATCTGAAGATAAAACCTTGGTCATGTTTCCTACTTGCATCTCAAGCAAATTTCCGTTTTGAAAAAAGCTCATGCTCGTTCCTTGGGAAGTGGTGAAGGTAATTTGCGAATAATAAGGTTGGCTGGAAGAGTATCGGCTAAGCGTAATCGTTGAACTTTGAGCTTCTCTCAAATTACGAGTAATCACATAGAGAATGCTCCGGCCTTCTTCTTGGAGTTGAACCTTGGCGTTGGACAGCGTAAAATAGCGGTTCGCTTGAATGGTGAGCCCCGCGCCAACAGAGCCTATAATTCCAATGATGGCGACGACCATCATCATTTCAAGTAAGGTATATCCGTTTTTCACCATGATAGACTTTGTCCTGATACGGTTTGACCTTGAAGAACCGAGACATTTGACAGCGATTGCTGAACGATATTGATTCCTCCCGTGGGCGTTATTTCTGGATAATAACCGTAAACGTTGTAGGTAGGAGCTGTGCTTTGCCGAACCTGAACGCTGAAAGTTCCGTCTTCCTTGCTTGAAGTGGCGTAGTAAGAAATCCCCGTCAAAGAAGCGGAGCTGATATTGGGCGGCCCGCTTGGGAGGGTGTCGGTCGTGACGACGATAAGAACTCCGGTTGAAATAGGGTTTCCGCTTAAGGTGACATTTCCCGTGATCGTTCCCAAAGCGCCGGTAATGGTAAATGTCCCCACGAAAACAGTTTGACCGGAGAGAACGCTTGCGCTAATCACGGTGGGATTGGAGACTTCAGTTGAGTCCAAGGGAATGCGGACGGTGTAGGCTCCTGTGGCCAGGTTGATGGTTTGAAAGTGTCCGGTCGCATCGGTGACTTCCTGATCTTGGGTGTTTCCATCTGAGTCAATGGCAGACATTGATATTCCCTGGAGGCCGTTAATTCCATCTCGAGTGATCCATCCGCTGAGCTGCCCCCCTTGGGTCAGTGTAAAATTAATTCCGCTAACGATTTGGCCCGGGTAAACGGTGATGGCGTTGGAGGAGATGGAGACATAGTTCGAATTCAGAGACGAGGGGTTGGCCGTGACGTCGACGATTCCACTGGAAACGCGCAAAAGATATTCTCCAGTCATCGTATTGGCGAAAGCGTTTGAACCTCCGGCTGAAACTTCAATAGCGGTGGGAATAGAGATCGGATTTCCATTGGCGTCTGTGATGACACCCGCAATAAAACCGGAGTTAGTCGTTTGGTTTAGAATACTCATCGTGCTGGGGAAAACATAGACGGAGCTTGCGGCAGGAACAGTGACGGTATCATTCTCCGCCTCATAAGAGGAACTGGTGATGACCACGCTCCAAGTTCCCGTCGCGACATTGAGGAGATTAAAGGCCGCCACCGGCGGGCTCCCACTGAGAAAAGCTTCCGTTGAGGAAGAAAGTCCGTCATTGGAGGTAATGACAGCTCCGGTGGCGGGAACTCCGGCAATGACTGTGGCAGAGGGAAATTGTGAATTGCTGGGGGAGATGGGTATACCTGAGATGGACAAGGAAGCGTTAGCGTTTCCGGGATAGGCGAAATCAACGCTGTTATTTCCAGAGTTATAAGCCGGTCCGAAGGAGCTGTTGATGAAAGAAGGACTTGAAGCGCGCACGATTTCCTGCCCGGCCGCAAGGCCTCCGTTTGGTTGTGGAATACAAGTTCCACTACAATCGCTGGGATTGTGGGTTGAGCCGTTATTGGTCCATCCGACTGCGTCAATCAGATTCCCGGAAGCGTCTTGCAAATAGAGGGCTCCGCTATGTCCCCGCGCCATGATATCCCTGACAGAGGGCGGTCCCCAGTCATAGGCGGAAGGACTGCAACTGAGATTTGCCGTATTCGTGTAGTAGGCGTCGGCGGAAATAGAACTGCCATTAACAGTAAAAGTCATCGTGTTGGCGATGAGATAATATTGCCCGGAAGGGACGCTGTTTTGAACATAACTTAAGGGAATATTTGTGCATTGAGTATTATTGTAGCCCGACACAAAATTAAGACTTATATTTCCCTCAATTGAGATCGTATTAGTAGTGGGGTTAAACAATTCGACATATTCGACGTCATAACCATTAGCTTGAGGAGTAGAAACGACGATTTGACTAATGACTAGGTTGGGTTCGATCCAAACTTGCCCCATAACCGTTCCGGAGCTCATTGGCGTTAAGGAAAAATTAACCGTGACAGTATTGTCGGCGGGAGCGGATTGATAAGCGTAGCCGGTAAAGTATCCCGGGGCGGAAGCGACTAAATTGAAGCTTCCCGGCGACAAGGAGATGGAATAAAGTCCGGAAGCGTTGGTCAAACTGCTCCAGCCGAGGTTTTCCGCGACATTTACGCTTACTCCTGAAATGGGGTTCCCGGTCGTGGCATCGGTCACGGTTCCCGTAAATCCAGAATTCGCTTCGACGGTGTCAGGATTAGACATAACGCTGTTAAGAGAAAGATATTGTGTCTGAGAATCTTGAGTCCAGGTGACGGTGACGGTGATCTGCCGCATTCCCGTGTCCGGGGTGGTCGGCGGTAGAGGGGTCAGCGTGCCGTTTTTATCCGAGATCACTTGGATATAGGTATAGCGGTTAAAATTGACTCCGCCTTCGAGAATGTTGGCCGGAGGAAAATTGACGGTGTCATAAGGCGTTCCATTAGATAAAAAAGAAGGGCTCTGCGTGGGAATGACGTTGGGGTAGGATTCTTCTTCGAGGATCTGTATCTGTTCTTGAGCGAGATTGGTGGCGAGAGTTTTATCCCTAGACATTTGAATGGAACGCTGAACGTCCCGAAAAGATGCGACCAGCCCCAAGGTCGCGACCGAAAGAATACCCAGGGCGATCATCATTTCGACGAGGCTTGCCCCGAGTTGATTTGAAGGCGGACTTATTTCCAGAGGGTCCATCCAACCCATCTTAGAAGTATAACAGGTCAAATAAGTAAGTCAATGGGGCTTTAGAGCGCGAAAAGAACTGATAAAATAAAGGTCTTGATGAAACACGCGTTCAAATTAGGGGTCGTTGGTTCTTTAGGTCGCATGGGAAGGCGCGTTTGCGCTTTAGCCCAAGAAAATTCGCGTTTTGAGCTTGCGGCTCAAATAGAGCGTGGAAATTTTAAAACGACTCCGTGGTCTGACTTAGATGTTCTTATTGATTTTTCAACGCCGGAGAGTTCTTTGGCGGTTTTGAAAAAAGCGGTCAAAAACAAAATCCCTGCTGTGATTGGGGTGACCGGGTTTTCAAATTCCCAGATATCTCAAATCAAGGCCGCTTCCCGTAAAATCCCAATTTTTTGGTCGCCTAATTTTAGTCCGGGGATTTTTTGGATGAAACGTTTGGCTCAAGACGCGGCCAAGGCTTTGTCAAATTATGATTTGTCTATTTTGGAGACCCACCATAAAACCAAAAAAGACGCGCCGTCCGGCACTGCGAAGGCTTTGGTCTCCGTCTTGGGTCGCGAGGCTGAGGTTCTCTCATCACGGGTAGGAGATGTGGTGGGTGAGCATACCTTGGTTTTAGCCGGGCCTTTCGAGCGTTTAGAAATAACCCATCTGGCGCATAGCCGGGACGTATTTGCGAAAGGAGCTTTAGAAGCCGCCGAATGGCTTTCCTCTCACAAACCCGGATTTTATGGGATGGAAGATTTGTTCGTTCACAATGGGAAAAATTAGTTCTTTTTTTTCCGCTTTTACGCGCTGGATTGGCGAAGACGATGATCCCAATGAGCCCGTTTATGATCCAATTCATTTGGCGGCGGTTCTGGTTGGAACTTTGGCCGCCTTGGGACTTCTTTACTGGCTTTTGTGGACGCTTTTAGTCTATGACGGCGGACTTTTTTCTAAAGTGGGACCTTTTTTTCATGTCCTCCTAGGTTCTATGCCTTTCCTCCATAATCATAAGGTCGGCATTGTCCCAACCTTAAGTTCATTGAGGAAAGGGACTAAAACCTTGGCCGATTATGGATATCAGGGTTCTCCCTATCAAATGGGAGTGTTTCGAGGTTGGGTAGGAAATCTCGGAGCTTTGATTATTTTGATTGGGATTATTATTTCCTTGTACCGTCTTTATCAGAATGCCGCTCAAAAACACGAAGAGAAGCGTGAAACCCATTGAATGTTTGATTTCCCTGGGAAGTAATGTTGGAAACCGGGCCCATCATTTGCGAAAAGCAGTCTCTTCTATTGGAAAAATTACGGGAGTCAAAATTCTCAAAAAATCGCGGATTTATGAAACAGAGCCATTGGGCCCCAGTCGAAAAAAATTTCTCAATTGCGCCCTTAGAATAAAAACGACGCGAAGCGCGATGGGGCTTCTCATTGAATTTAAGCGTCTTGAAGCCTTGGCTGGCCGAAAGCCAGGGTTGAGATGGGGGCCGCGGCCTCTGGATATTGATTTAATCACTTACGGAAACGAAAAAATAAAAACTCCTTGGTTGACGGTCCCGCATTCAGAAGCCGTGCGGAGGGTTTTTGTATTGGTTCCTTTGTCCGAAGTTGCGCCGCAAGCGAAATTATCTTCTGGCAGAACGATTCAACAAGCCCTTTCGCGGTTGAAGGATGTTTCGCGAAGTGTTAAATTGTATTAATGATCACTCCACAAACCCTTATTGAAATGAAGAAAAAAGGCGAGAAAATCGCGGCCTTAACCGCTTATGATTTTCCGACCGCCGAAATCCTAAGCGAAAGCGGGGTAGATGTTCTTTTGGTTGGGGATTCTCTTGGGATGGTGAAGTTGGGATATTCTAGTACGGTTTTCGTGACGATGGATGAGATGCTTCATCATCTTCTGGCGGTCAAACGTGGAATTTCCGGACCCTTGCTTGTGGCGGATATGCCGTATCTCAGCTACGAGATTGATTTAAAAGAGGCCCTACGGAACGCCGGACGTTTGGTCAAAGAGGGCGGAGCCCAGGCGGTTAAAATCGAAGGCGGCGGTTTTGTCGCGGGTATTGTCCGGGAACTTTTGAGAGTCCATATTCCGGTTATGGGACATTTGGGCCTCACTCCTCAATCGGTCAATCGCTTAGGGGGATATAAAGTTCAGGGAAAAGATCCCAAAACCGCGAAACAGATTTTGGAAGACGCAAAAGCTCTTGAGAAAGCCGGGGCTTTTGCCGTTGTTCTTGAATGCGTTCCGGCCGATTTGGCAAAGAAAATTACCGCGAGTCTTTCCATCCCCACAATTGGAATTGGAGCGGGGATTCATTGCGACGGGCAAATTTTGGTTTCTGATGATTTGTGGGGAATTTCCAAAGGCCCCACCCTTAAATTCGTCAAACGCTACGCTCATCTTCGGGAAACGATGACTTCTTCGGCGCGCGAATATCTTAAGGACGTCAAAAAAGGCGTTTTCCCCGGCAAGGAACACTCTTTCTAAAAAACGAGTTTGATGAAGGAACTCTGGACTGAAAAACCGCGGCGGATTCTGATATTCTATCCGCGCCGAATCGGCGATTGGGTGGTTACCACTCCTTTTCTGCGCGGGCTTCGCCAAAAGTTTCCGGAAACTGAAATCGTCGCGGTTTGTTCAGCCAAAAGTGCCGCGGTCATGCCGCTCATTCCTTTTATGAACAGCTTCCATGTTCTTGGGCGACCAGAAGATATCGGCCAAAATCTGCGGCTTTTGAAATTTCTGTTGACTTCAGGAACCTGGGATCTCTATATTGATCTTGATCCCAATCCGGCTTTTTCCCGCGGCGGCTGGATTTTTTCGCATCTCATTTCTGCGCGGTATAAAGGAGGGTTTTTAAGGAAAAAAAACGAGAGCTTCCAGATTCGCGTTCCAACCCCGGATAAGGATGAACCTATGCTTTCTCGCTATCAACGCATGGCCGATTTTCTCGGACTGCCTTATGAAATGCGAACGGAGTTGAAGATAAATTCAGAAGATTTAGATTTTGTCAGAAGCGAAATCACTGACCTAGAGAATCAATTCAGCAAGGGAAAGAAAGTTCTCATCCACCCCGGAGACTTAAAAAGAGAATCCGGGGCGCGCTGGCCGAGAGAGAAGTTTGTCGAGTTGGGAAAGCGGCTCAAAGAAGATGGTTCTATTCTTTTTTTGTTGGCGGGCCCGGGAGAAAAAAATTTTATTGAAAGTCTCGCGCGAGATATGGGACTAGACTTGTCTTGCGTGGTTGGCCCGCGTCCATTAGGGGAAGCGGCGGCCTTTATGCTTCAGATGGATTTGTTTATCTCAAGTGTTGACGGCGCTTCTCATGTGGCCGGGGCGCTTGGGGTCTGCACTTTTTCCATTTATACGGGTTCTGCCTGGCGGGTTTGGCGAATCCCTGGAGAACGTGATTTAGGCTTGGCCGGGGATTGGCATGATTGCCGGGGTGTTGAGGTCGAACAAGCGTATCAAGCGGTCAAGTCTATTCTGAGAAGATAACATGAAACAAAAAACCCTCCTTCCACTCCTTCAAGCAATTCGCGCGGAGGAGATTCATTCGATTACGGTTGTTTGGATTGGGCG
This sequence comes from Elusimicrobiota bacterium, assembly GCA_027371715.1. Taxonomy (GTDB): domain Bacteria; phylum Elusimicrobiota; class Elusimicrobia; order UBA1565; family UBA9628; genus JAKAQV01. The sequence continues at coordinate 49,852 of DAHXMM010000005.1, forward strand.
TCTTGGGGACGTGATTGTTGCAACCCCATTTTTGCGTGGTTTAAAAGAGCGCTTTCCGGCGGCGCGCATTCGTCTTTTAGTGAGTTACCGTTCGGCGGAAGTTCTTTCCCTAATTCCCTTTATTGATGAAGGGTTGGTTTTGGGAAAACCGACGGAAATAATACGGCACGCGAGTCTTTTTTACGCGCTTTTTCGTCCCTGCGACTTAGTGATAGATTTAAATCCCTCTTTCTCTAAAACGGCTTCTCTTTTGTGCCGGATGATGCGCGCTCCGTTTAAATTGTCGTTTGAGAAAACCCGCGCCAAGGAAATTTATAATTATGCCGTCTCTCGCGCGGAGGATGAGGAGCCGATGCTAAGGCGCTATGAGCGTTTGGCGCAGGCGTTAGGCGCGCCTTATGAACCGCGTTTGGAACTTTCCGTCTCCCAAGACGACCGTGTTCAAGCGAACCAAATTTTTGATTCGCTGCCGAAAAGACAAGGCGCTTCTTTTCGGATTCTTGTTCACATGGGAAATTTTAAGCGCGAAAGTTCTTGTTGGCGGGGAGACTTTTTTACGCGCCTAATTAAAGAGATTCTTGAGAACACAGCCGTGGATGTTTATTGTCTGGCGGGGCCCGGAGAAAAACAAAAAACGCAAGAAATATTAAATCAAGCGGCTTTATCTATTCCCGTTATCAGTTCCGTTCCCTTGGGGGTTCTTGCGGCCTTAATGGGAAAGATGAATTTGTTTTTTTGCAATACGACCGGAACGACCCATCTGGCTATTGCCGTTGGGACTCCTACCTTTGCCATCCATACTGGTTATACCTATGCTATTTGGAATACCGGAGGGAAAAAAGATTATGCTTTCAAAAGCGAGGATTGGAATTCTTGCCGGGATGTCCCGTATGAAGAGATTAGGATTCCCCTTCTGGAGATGATTAAAAATTTGCAATATCCCAGGATTTAGTTATAATGGAATTGTAGAGTTAGTTGTGAAATGTCAGCGCGAGAGGTATTCTTATGAGTAAGACGGTGGCAGTTGAAAATCAAGCAGCCGAGTTTAAACAAATCACAAAGCAGCTTCGAGTCGATATCATTCGCATGATTGAGGCGGCGGGGTCTGGGCATCCCGGCGGTTCCTTGTCGGTCATTGATTTGTTGACGGTTCTCTATCTGAAATTTTTAAAACATGATCCCAAACGTCCCGACTGGGCGGATCGAGATCGCTTGATTTTGTCGAAAGGCCACGCCTGTCCGGCTCTTTATGCGGTCATGGCTTATACCGGATACTTCCCGAAGGAAAATCTAATGACGCTTAGAAAATTGGGAAGCTCGCTTCAGGGACACCCTGATCGCCTGCGTCTTCCGGGGATTGAGTTTTCAACCGGTTCCTTGGGACAAGGGCTTTCAGTCGGCTTGGGGATGGCGATGGCCGCCAAACTAGATAAGAAAGCTTTCAAAACCTACGTCATTTTGGGAGACGGGGAAATTCAAGAAGGTCAATGCTGGGAGGCTTTGATGGCGGCTCCAAAATTTAAATTGGATAATCTAGTTATGATTTTAGATCACAATAACGGGCAAATTGATGGGCACGTCAATGAGGTTTTGCCGATAGATCCCATGGAAGATAAACTTAAATCTTTCGGATGGGAGGTTTCCGCTATTGACGGTCATGATTTTGCGCAAATTGAAAAAGCCTTATCTCAAGCGCAGAAAGCGGGCCAGGTCCCGCATGCCATTATCGCAAAAACAGTCAAAGGCAAGGGCGTCAGCTTCATGGAAAACGCCATTGCCTGGCACGGAAAAGCCCCCAACAAAGAGGAAGCGGACCGCGCCGTGGAGGAAATACTCAATGCCTAAAGCAACTCGTGAATCATTTGGAGAAGCGCTCTCGGAGCTTGCTCCGAAAAACCCGCAACTTGTGGTTTTTGACGCGGATTTATCTAAATCCACGATGACCCAGGATTTCGCGAAGAAATTTCCTGATCGCCATTTTGATTTTGGAATTGCCGAGCACAACATGATTGGCGCTGCAGCGGGCATGGCCTTGTGCGGAAAAGTTCCCTTTGCGGCGAGTTTTGCCTGTTTCTTAAGTGGGCGTCTTGAGAGTATTCGCATTGCCGTTGCCTACAATAAAACCAATGTGAAGTTGGTGGGAACGCATGCGGGGCTTGGAATTGGAGATGACGGAGCTTCTCAAATGGGCCTTGAGGATATCGCGGCGATGAGGGCTCTTCCGAATATGGCGGTTTTGCAACCGGCTGATGCTGTTGAAACCAAGCAGGTGGTCGCCTGGGCCTTGGCGCATGAGGGGCCGGTTTATTTGCGGTTGACTCGCCAAAAACTTGAAGACGTTCATGACGCTGGATACCATTTTGCCTTTGGAGTTCCGGATGTCGTTTGGGAGCCGGAATCAAAACCGCGCCATTATCAAACGACAATTTTCGCTTCCGGTGGGACGGTGGGGCCCGCTGTTTCTGCGGCAAAAACTCTTTTGGAAAAAGGTTTTAAAGTCCGGGTTGTCAATGTTGCGACTCTGTCTCCATTCGGACCTGAATCCATTGAAAAATTCACGCTCGACAGTTCGCGTTTTGTGACTGTTGAAGATCACAATGTGAACGGTGGTTTAGGAGGAGCGGTCTGTGAAGCGGTGGCGGAAGTCGGAACGCCGATTCCAGTTGTAAAATTGGGCGCGAGGTCTTTCGGAGAATCAGGAACAGGCGAGGAACTCTATCACAAACATGGCCTTTCCGCCCCGCATATTGTCGAGGCTTGTCTCAAAAACCTTGATTAAAAGAGGCTGATTCCGTTGAGATATTGGCTCTTCGACGGGAAAAGTCCGACCGGGCCTTTTGAGGAAGAAGAACTCAAAAATCTTCCCGGGTTTAACGCCAAAAGCCTCATTTGCCCAGAAAACGCTCAAAGCTCCAATCAATGGAAGCCGGCTCAGTATTATTTGATTAAGCCCCCGCCGCAAAAAGTGCGCGAAGAAGCTCAACTTCCTGAAAAAAATCGAATGGGACGCTTGGCTGAAATTGAAGAGGCCGAGACCGCGCAAAAAAAAGAAGAAAAAGCGACTCCAGCCTCCGCATCTCGAGAACAGAGTTCTCCGCCAAATAGGACCGGTCTTAAAATTCTTCTCGTTTCCTCTCTCCTTGCCTTGGCCGTTTATTTTTTTCCAAAGGCGCTTTCTTCTTTTCGCTCCCATTCTTTGCCGCTTAATTTGAGCTCCTCTTCAGAGACCCATCAGGATTTAAGCGCGAAAGCGCTCGAAATCGTCAAGAATTTCCCCGTGTTACCTTCGGAGCGGACATACCCTGTTCAAATGGAGGATATTCTTGCGCCTTCAAAATGGAAAACGCCTAAGACCTTGGGTTCCTTGCTTGAGGCCAAAGCCTTAGGGGCTTTGGCCTTGGACGCTCTTATGATTTTAAAGGCGGAAGGCCTAAGCCCTATTTCAGGAGAAAAAGCTCTCGCTCAAAATGCCGATGCCTGGAAAAATTGGGGAGAAGCCTTTCTGAGTAAAAATTTAGCTTTTGAATGGGTGACTTTTTCTGTGTCCAATTCTAACTCCCATGTCCGAATAGAAGCGGCTTCCCCGATGCCTTGGTCGTTATCGGGGCGGAAAGATATTTTTGATTGTGATGTTCAAAATAAAACGGTCCAGCCTCTTAACTTCAACGCTTGGTTTGATTTAGATCCTCACGCGGCTCGAAAGTGGGCGAGGCAAAATGAATTTTTCTGGCAAAACATTAATGAGGAAATAACCTCTGCCCCGGCGTATTCTCTTAAAGAAATGGCTCAAAGAGGCGCAGTTCAAAAACCCCGGCCAAAAGAAGTGAAGAGAATTCATCCTCTAAAAGCAAAAGCCCTGCCTCAGCCTAAGGAGAAATACCAGATTTCAAAACCGGCTCCAACGCCCGCGCCTCAGGCCCCTCAAGGGAGCGCTCAGCACAAGAACGCCGCGAATATGAGTTTGGATGAACTCAATAAATATCTCAAGCGCGGTCAAGGTCCGGGAAATCAGAATTCTGGTTCCAACTCTCCACAAAATCCTTAAAAATAGGGCCTAGAAAAGACCTAGGCCTTTAGTCCCAGGCGTGAGACTGGGTTTTCGCTTATCATTAAGGTATGAAGGAAATGATAGCGACAGTTCTTCTTCTCTGGGGAGTTTCTCCGGCGCAGGCGCAGTTAGGCGCGGTGATTCCTTCTAGCCCCGCAATCCCAGAAGTCCATCCGGCGCGCTTAGCTTCTTTAAAGGCTTCTGTTTCTACTCCCAATAAGAGCTTAAATCAAAGAGACAATCTTCAAGGGATCAAGAGTTGTCAAGGGGAAATGAGTTCCAAACATTTTGACTGCGTGAAGGGAAAAATAGCGAAACTAAGAAAAGAGAATGTTTTTAATCCAAAAAAATCCTCCAAGTTGTTGACGGCGAGACCTTCTCATTCTTATTGGTTCCACGCCTCGGCTTCTAAAAATGCGCCCTTAGCGTCTCAAGCTCGTTTTATCCAGTCAAATTCGCTTTTAAGTTCGGTTAAAAAATCTCATTTCAAAGTTCCACTTCCCTTCCTTAAACCTGCGCTCTCCCATAAAGATTCAGACCGCTCAGGTCGGATTAAGGATGAATTTCTATCGAGATTTAAAGGAGCCAAGTCTTACGCTCTTAAAATTCCCAATTACATTCACGGTTTGATTGAACATTACGCAGGAAAATATTCCGTTGATTCTAACTTGGCTTTGGCGATGCTCAAGCAGGAAAGCGGGGGAAACCGTTACGCGGTTTCAAAGACGGGAGCCATGGGGCTTGGACAGCTCATGCCCGCCACGGCGCGCCGCTTTGGAGTTACAAATCCTTTTGACCCGAGGCAAAATATCGCGGGTATGATTCGCTATTTAAGATTTTTAAAACAGAAATTTAATGGCGATAAGGTTTTGATGGTGGCGGCCTATAACAGCGGAGAGGGGAGAAAATCTTTTCGCTATGGGTTGATTCCGCGCTTCCATGAGACTATTGATTATGTGAGAAAGGTTTTTGGAAACTATTTCCGCCTGACGGGCGATAAAATTAATTATAGCGGCCGCATCGCTCCGTCTAAGCTCTCGGCTTAATCGAAGGCGTTTTCGATATGAGTCATGTTTTCCCCGTCAAAAGCGATGACGTCAAAGCGCGTGGGAGAGTCGAGGCAGTTTTTTTGAAGATAAAGAAGAGCGGTGCGCTTAATCTTTTCTCTCTTGGGGGCTTGGACCGTTTCTGCGGCAAGCCCAAATTCAGAAGAAGCGCGAGAGCGCACTTCCACAAACACAATCAAATCTTTTTGCCGCGCGATGAGGTCAATTTCCCCGCCTTTCCAACGAAAATTTCTTTGAAGAATTTGGTAGTTTTTTCCCGTGAGATAACGGGCCGCCTCGTCTTCTGATTTTTTGCCTTTGTCCTTGCGGTCCATAGGGGCTAGGATATGAGCGCTTTGGCGACTGGGGCGTATGTTTTCCGGTGAACGGGAGAAGGTCCTAAAGATTTAAGCGCCTTTAAATGTTTAGCGGTCCCGTAGCCCTTATGTCTTGAGAATCCATATCCGGGAAACCTTCGGCTGATGGTTTCCATCCAGCGATCGCGGCAGACTTTGGCGATGATGGATGCGCAGGCAATGGCCAAGGATTTCTGATCTCCCTTGACGATCGCTTTTTGATCGCCTTTGAAATCTGGAATAGCAAAAGGGCCGTCAATGAGAACGGGGGCGGCTTTAAACCTGGAAGCTTTTTGGGCTGCGCGCCTCATGGCCAGAAGAGTCGCTTTTAAAATATTAAGCCGGTCTATTTCAGAGGGATGCGCCCAGGCAACCGCAATTTTTTCGGCATGACGGCGGATATCCAAGAATAGACGACTTCTTTTCTGCGGGGTGAGCTTTTTTGAATCCTTGATTTCTTCGGAACTCGGGAAATCGTCTTTTTTGAGAAGAACGGCGGCAATAAAAACGGGGCCGGCCAGTGGGCCGCGCCCCGCTTCATCAATTCCGATGAGACAATCGGAACTAAAGACGCGCTTTAGTTCTCGATCGAAGTCTCTTGGGGTTTTATTTGGCGCTTCCAAGGACGGGAGCGGACTGAAGCTTTGCCTGTGCCGCATTGGCCGTTCCATTTCCTTTCTCAGCGGCAGACTGGCCGGTTTGGGGCTTGGGAGCGGATTTGGCTTGAGCAGTTCCCTTCATGGATTCAGCGGAAGAACTGGATGTCTCGTCTAATCTCGCGGCTTTTCCTTTTAAGTTTCTCAAGTAATAGAGGCGAGATCTGCGAACTTTTCCAGAGCGAATCACTTCGATTTTTTCAATCAAAGGCGAATGAAGGGGAAAAGTTCTTTCGACCCCAACGCCGAAAGAGATTTTCCTTACCGTGAAGTTCTCCGCGATCCCCGCGCCTCTTTTGAGCAAAACGACTCCCTCAAAGGCTTGGACGCGTTCGGAATCTCCTTCAACGACTTTAATGGAAACTCGAACGGAGTCTCCCACCCGAAATTCAGGGTTTTTCTTTATTGGGTCCTTATGGTCTACGGTCATTGTTTTCTCCTTGCCTCTGCGTCATTAAATCGGGCCTTTTGAGGCGGGTGTTGGTTTCGGCCTCCTGATTTCGCCATTGTCTAATGAGCTCATGATTTCCGGAAATGAGAACTTCCGGGATTTCTTTTCCGCGCCAGTTTTTGGGGCGGGTGTACTGCGGAAAATCAAGAAGCGGGCTGGAAAAAGATTCTTGCTCGACAGCGTCCGCTTTTTTAAGTACGCCTGGTATGAGCCGGGTTACGGCATCGGCCAAAACGAGAGCGGGCAATTCTCCGCCCGTCAGAACATAGTCGCCGATTGAAATCTCATCGTCAAAATCGCTTCTCAAGCGTTCGTCAACGCCCTCATAATGGCCGCAGACAAGAACTAGATGCGGTTTGAGAGACAAATCCTTGGCGATTTCTTGGTTGAGGCGTCGTCCCTGGGGCGAAAGAAAAATAACGTGAGATTTTGGAGAGACGGCCTTTTTAATCGCTTGGTGAATCGGCTCGGCCATAAGAATCATTCCCGGGCCGCCACCGTAGGGCCTTGCGTCCACTTTTCGGTGTTTATCATCGCTAAAATCGCGCGGGTTGATGCAACGCGTTTTGAGGAGCTTGTTGTTTCTGGCTCTTGAGAGGATGCTGGTATCTAAAACGCTCTCAACCATATCCGGAAAAAGAGTCACGAAGTCTATTTGTAGGGGGGATTTAGCTGATTTGGACATGACTCCGTTTTCCTTGTTTGGCAGCCGCCGCTCCGACCAATGCCCGTATTGCCTTGATAATCCGGCCTTCCTTGCCGATGACGCGCCCTTTGTCTTCATCAGCGACCTTGACGATAAGACTGGTGATCCCATTTTCTTCTTTTTCCTCAACGACCACTGATTCGGGACGAGTGGTTAAGTTCTGAATAAGATAGAGAGTAAGATCTTTCATTGGGTTCGGTTCGCTTCAGACTAGGCTTTCTCCTTATTGGTAGAGGAGACTTTGAGCAATTGCGCCACCGTATCCGAGGGCTTGGCTCCATTTTTAATCCAATGATTGATGCGCTCTTGATTGAGCGTCAATTTCTTGGCCGCGCTTGTTTCTTTCGGATCGTAGGTTCCGAGAATTTCAAGAGGACGCCCGGACGGGCCCCTCATTTTTTCAATTGCCACCACGCGGAAATGCGGGTGCTTTGGTTTTCCAACTCTTCTAAGTCTAATTGTCACTGACATCAAACATCCCCCTGTTATTTATTTTTTACTTGTTCCTTTAAATTTTGAGCGGCTTGGGCCGGATTTTTTTGGCCGAATATCGCCGTTCCCGCGACCAAGCTGTCGGCGCCTGCTTCAGATGCGAGAAGAGCGGTTTGCGGGTTGATTCCACCGTCGGCTTGAATCCAGCAGTCGAAATTCCCCGCATCAATGGCGCTTCTTAAGGCCGAAATTTTTGGAAGCATTTCCTTCATGAAATGAGCGCCGCCAAAACCCGGGTCAACGGTCATGACCAAAACTAAATCAATTTCCCCGAGGAACGGAAGAACTTTTTCAGCGGGGGTTTGGGGCTTGAGCGCGATGCCCGCTTTTTTCCCAACCTCGCGAATTTGTTTTGCGAGTGTTCGCGCATCCTTGGCCGCCTCGATATGAAAGGTAATAATGTCGGCTCCGGCTTTGATGAACCAGGGAACAATGGATTCAGGTTCATGCACCATGAGGTGAGCATCCACAGTCAGATCGTATTTCTTGGCCATTTTTACGTGATCGGGCCCGAAACTTAAATTGGGAACAAAATGCCCGTCCATGACGTCCACCGAAACCCAGGAAATACCGGCCGCTTTGACCGTTTCGATTGCTTCTCCCATGCGCGCCAAATCGCAAGCAAGCAGAGACGGAACGATTTCAACCGCGCGTTTTTGGGTCATAGTCATAGGTCTCTCTTAAGCTCGGTCATAAATCTTTTTCTTCGACTAAAATTCCGTTGAGAAATATTCGGATTTGAGCTTTGCCTGGTTCATTGAGCGGAACGTCAATTTTAGTTCCAGGTTTTCTCAGTCCATTAAAAATTTCATGCTCTCCGTATTTGTCTACCGCGACGATTCTGACCAGACTATCTCCGGATCCTTGCGGAACATCGTAATGAAACTCGCTGGTTTGAGGCGCGGTGGTGGGCGTTAGACCCGAGGGTTTGGCGCTGACGGTAATGGAAATTGCGGTCGCCGAGGAAAGAACCGTGTCGGCATCCGGACTTTGGCTGAGAATAACTCCGGCGGGAAACAAAGAGGAAGAGTCTTGGTTGATGGTGAGACTTAAACTCTGTTGCGCGGCCCAAGCCTGAGCTTCGGTTATATTTTTGCGAAGAAAATCGGGCATCAAGACGACTCCGGTCGGAGGTGGTCCATCGGAAACCACCAAGCTGACCGCGGAATTAAGGGCGACTCCCAAGTCGGCTTTCGGGTCTTGGGAAAGAACGACTCCTTTGTCTTCCTTAAGCGAGTAAGCCTTGCTGACATCTCCCTCGGTCAACTGAGATTCTCGAAGAAGCATTTCCGCATTTCTCAGCGGTAAACCCGTGATACCCGGAACAAGGACGGTTTCTCCGCCTTGGCTGATGACGACGCGAATGATTTTATCTTCGCGCACGACGGTTCCCCCTGGAGGGATTTGTCTTAGGACCGAGTCAATGGGAACGGAGGCGTCAAAATCAGAGCTGGTTTTTTCAAGACCTAAGTGCAAGGGGGCAAGCATATCAAGGGCGGCCGATAATGATTTCCCGCGCAGGTCGGGAACGACCTGCGTTTTTCTGCTATGTACGGCGCCTTCGATAGCCCATTGGAACATAAAAAATAATACAAATCCTAAAAAAATAAGAGCGATGGCGGCTTCCCACCAACGCACAAACGATAAATTTTCTCTATTCTCCACGTTTCAAAGGGAGACTTCGCCCCGCGGTCAAGCGTCGACCATTTAAAAATTCGGCCGCTCCCATCGGACTTTTTCCCTCAGGCTGGACACGCGAAATCCAAACAGAACTGCCTTGTCCACATTGTATCAAAAAGCCCCGTTCCTGTTCAACGCGTAGAATGGTTCCAATCGGGGCGGGAAAGGGCGCGCCGCTGGACGTCTCTAAGGCGCTTTGGAGAACGGAGACGCGCTTTTCTCCGGAAGAGTCTTTGAGGATAAAATAGGCGCGGGGCCATAAGATAAGCCCGCGGACAAGATTGTGTATCCGAGAAGCCGCATTTTCAAAATTAATGAGTCCATCGGTTTTTTTCAACAAGGGAGCGTAGGTAGGAGTTCCTTCTTGAGGGGTTTTGGGATAATATCCATGGGCGATTTTTTGAAGCGCGTTTCCAAGTAAATGGAGCCCGAGAGGTTGGAGTTTTTCCATGACTTGGGCGGCGTTTTCATGCGGAAGTATTTCCACTTCTGTTTGGCTAAAGAGAGACCCTGTGTCCATTCCTTCATCCAGCCAAAAAAGAGAAACTCCGGTTTTTTTTTCTCCATTGACGAGCGCCCAGGGAACGGGCGCGGAGCCTCGGTAGCGAGGCAAAAGAGAAAAATGGACGTTAATATGCCCAAGTCGGGTGGCTTTGAGGATGTCGGTCTTAAGGATATTTCCATAGGCGATGACGATTCCCAAATCGACGTCGAGAGCGCGGATTTGTTCGGCGATCTCCGAGGGCCTTTCGGGTTGAAGAATTGGTAAATTGAGTTTTAAGGCCGCTTCCTTGACCGAGTTAGGTTGTATGGCGAGACCGCGCCCCATGGGGCGATCGGGGCGGGTAATGACGGCGACGACCTGGGACTCTTGGGCCGCTAATTCAAGGTAAGGAACGGCGATGCTGGGGGTTCCGTAAAATAGAGTCCGCATGAGACTCAGTTCCAATCTTTCTTCAAGTCTTTGATGAGAGACAAAACCTTGAGCTTATGGGCGAAATCAAGATGATCGATAAAGAGTTTGCCGTCTAGGTGATCGACCTCATGTTGAAAAGCCCTCGCCAAGAGACCTTCTCCGGACATTTCAAAGGGCTTTCCCTCGGCATTGAGGGCGCGCACTCTCGCGTGGGAAAATCTTTTGACTTTCGCGTAAACCCCTGGAACGGACAAACAACCCTCTTCTTCCTCAAGGCGACCGTCTTTATCGATAATTTCAGGGTTAATGAGAACGAGTCGTTGAGATTTTCCCTCGGGCTTTACATCGATGATGCAAAGCCGGATATTGAGCCCTATCTGAGGCGCGGCTAACCCCACTCCGTTAACGCCATACATGGTCTTCCACATATCTTTAAGCAGTTTGGGAAGCTTGGGTTTTATATCGGCGTAATCAACGGGAGAAGAAACGGTTTTGAGAACCTTCTCCCCGTGTTTGGTGATCCTCATAACGGTCATGATATTTTTTTGGAACGAATGAGCCGCAAAGCTTCTTCAGCCGAGGCGAGGTTGAGGGTGTCGATAAAATCAGGTTGGAAGAGTAAAGCGGCTTTTCGAAGTATTTGTAGGTGTCGGGAGTAAAATTCTTTTTTGTTGGGCGACAGAAAAATAAACATGAGGCGAATAATGGAAGAAGATGATTCTTTTTTTTCATTAAGCCCATAGGGGAGTAAAGCCAAGGCGGCGGCGAAATCATTAAGACCGTCGATGCGGGCATGGGGGAGGCTTAAGCCCGTGTCCAAGGTGGTGCTGATTCCTTTTTCGCGTTCACGAATTTTTGATTGAAGGAATTCCAAATCCTCAATGTGATGGGCTTCGCATATCCTGGTGATAAGAGCATCCATGAGAACTTCTTTATTTGTAAACGGTTCGGAGCGGACAATCGTTTTTTCGGTTAACAGAAAACCGATATTTGTTTCTTCGGTAAAATCCATTGTTTTACTCAAGCGACTTTTATTCATTTTATCACAAAAGGCCGGAGGCTTGCTCAATTTTGTCTGCATTGGCTTGGATCAAAATTAGGCGGCGAGGCTTCAGGTTTGGTAGAAGATAGAGGTATGGTTGAGAACTCTGACGAACTCATTGTGACGGAAAGCTACCTTCGCATTCGGGATGCGCTTAAGGAAAAAGCCCCCGTTGTTTTTGTCAGCGGGCATGCGGGAAGCGGGAAAACGACTTTGATTCGCTGGATTATTGAGCAAAAAAAATGGCGTTCGGCCATTGTGGCCCCGACTGGAATTGCCGCTTTAAACGTGGGTGGAGCGACGATTCATTCATTTTTTAAGTTTCCGTCGCGTCTTCTTCAGGATTCGGATGTCCGCCGGGTATCTAAGCGCGGTCTTTATGAGAACCTGGAGCTTTTGATTATCGATGAAATCTCGATGGTTCGGGCGGATGTGATGGATGCGATTGGTCACTTTCTCGCGAAAAATGGCCCTCATCCCGGAGAGCCTTTCGGCGGCGTCCAGATTCTTTTGGTGGGAGATCTGTTTCAACTGCCGCCGGTGGTTTCCGGAAACGACTTAAATTCATTTTTTAGCGAGGTTTATCCAAACCCTTATTTTTTTAGTTCCCGGATTCTTCGGGAAATGCCGATCAAATTTTTCGAGCTTGGAGAAACCTTTAGGCAAAAAGACCGCTTCTTTTCCGGGCTTTTAAATCAGATTCGCACCGGAGAAAATATTTCCGAGGTGGCGGCTGAAATTAATCGCCATTGTCTTAAGAAAAAGAACGCTTCCGAAATTCCCAGCGTTCTTTTAACGACCACTAACCGCGCTGCGGATTTGCGTAATGAACAGGCGTTAGCCTCTTTGCCCGGGGTCAGCAAGGTTTATTCCGGAGTGTTCAAGGGGGCTTTTGATTCTCTCAGAGATCGCCTGCCGTCTCCTGAATTTCTCAAGCTTAAAGTGGGCGCGCAGGTGATGTTGACCAAAAATGGGCGTGAGTGGGTGAATGGGACCCTCGGCGTGGTCAAGAATTTAAAGGAAGACAGCGTGATTGTTGAAATCATGGATGAAACGCCTAGGATAGCCTTGGTTGAAGCGACCGCTTGGGAATCGGTTCGCTATCAATGGGATCCCGAACAAAAAATTATTCATAAAGAGAGCGCCGGACAATTTCGCCAAATTCCCTTAACCTTGGCCTGGGCGACGACCATTCACAAGGCTCAGGGAAAAACGCTGGGGTCTGTTGAAATTGATTTGGGTTACGGCGCTTTCGCCTCGGGTCAAGCCTATGTCGCTCTCAGCCGTTGCCGGGATTTGTCCCATATTTCACTTACGCGGCCTCTTCAGGCAAAAGATGTGATTTGTGATCCCGAGATTTCAAAGTTTTATTCCAGGCTTAGATTAGGCTATTTTGCTTCTTCGGGAATGTAGGGCGTGAAACGAGAAATAAACCAGTGAAGAAATTTTTTATGTTTGGGTTTGGTCTCGGTTGGGATAAGAAAAAAATCCCGGTTTTCATCCAGCGTCCCGTATTCGGTCACGATTAAATCTCTAATCTGGCCTCTGGTCTCGGTATTGAGATTTGAATAAAAATTGAAGGCTTCATGCGGGTTTTGATGAAAGAGACTCTCAAGGCTTTTTTCTAGGACGTTGGGGCTTGGGAGTTCTCCCGGGCGTAATTTTTTTGGGTTTTCGATTTTGGGGAGCGGATGATAAGGTTTGATGAGCGAATTAGCCAGAAGCGTTCCCCTAAATTTCGTTCGGGTGTATTCAATGACCGGCCAGCTGCAGATTGGAAAGCAGTAAACGGTTTTTTCGACTTGGGCTTGAGCGATCGCGTCCGCGTTGACATTTTGTTTTCGTTCGGCGTTTTTAAGCGCCTGTGCGGCGGCGGCGTCTCCAATAGGTTTAAACCATAAAAAATTCCAAGAGGACGCTTCTCCGCTGATGAAGGATTCTGGTGAGTCGTAGGTGGCGCCTAGCTGCGGAGACGGAAGAGAATAAGGTTGGCGGTAGACGCATCCAGAGGTTGAGAAGAAAAATAGGTTGAGGGTCAGATAAAGATACGGAGTAACGCGCGCTCTCACAAAAGAGAAATTAAAGTGTGGGTTATTTTGTCCCAATCTGTCGAAGCGATTCCGCCCTGGGCGAAATCGGGCCTTCCACCGGCCGACCCTGACAAACTCGAGACAAGATTTTTTGCGATTTTTGAGGCGTCAAGCCCGCGCGCGATTATGTCTGGGTTTAAAGACAAGACGAAAGAAATTTTTCCATTGGAGGGACAAGCGATGAAGATGATGCCGGCTTTCGCTTGGGCCTTTGCTCTGTCGACGATTTCACGCAACATCTTGGGTTCCGCGTCATCAAGTTTTTGAAGATGGAGCGAGATGTCTTTGACGGATATGACCTGAATATTTGAATCAATACCCGCAGCTAGTTTTTTAGTTTTTAAATGGTCTAAAATCCTGTGGAGTTCTTTTCCCTGGATACGCAATGACGAGATGTCTTGGCTTAGGCCTTTGCCATTGGGCGCTTTTCCACCCAAGGCGATAATTTCCTCCAGAAGTTTTTCCTGGCGGGATTTTAAATCTTCGATCAGAGTTTTTTCTTCTTCTTTTTTCTCTTTTTCCCAGGTCTCGGCGGCTAGGCCGGCGACCGCCTCGATGCGGCGAACGCCCGAAGCGGCGGAAGATTCCTTGATAATTTTAAAAGTCTTAATTTCGGAAGTGTTGGAAACGTGCGTGCCGCCGCAGAGTTCAAGGCTAAAGCGATCGCGCGGGTTTTGCCAGCCTTTGGGGCCAATGAGTAAAAAGCGGGGTTTGTCTCCGTAGTTTTCTCCAATGAGAATTGTCGCGCCCAACTCTTGAACCTTATCAATAGAATCTTCTTTTGGGCTGACCGGGTCGGATTTCTTTATTTCGGCATTGACGATAGATTCAATTTTCTCTATTTGTTCCCTGGTCAGAGCCGAGGGATGAGTGAAATCAAAGCGCAGTTTATCGGGGCCGACATAAGAACCGGCTTGACGGACATGGGTTCCCAAAATTGTTCTCAAGGCAGCATTGAGAAGATGCGTGGCGGTGTGATGCGGAGCGATGAGGGCTCTTCGCTTTTGGTTGACGCGGGCAATCAGCGAGCGGCCCTTTTGAAAAGAAGTGGCGTCTGCCGAATCTAAAATATGAACAATTGTAGAACCTTGCTTTTGTGTGTCGATGACGTGCGCCAGGATATCTCCTTTGTCGTCTAAAAATTCTCCTTGATCGCCCGCTTGGCCTCCGCCTTCCGGATAAAAAGGAGTTTGATTAAGAACGACAAAACCGCGGTTTTCTCTAAAATCAACGTTGACGATTTTCGCCTCGCAGGTTAGTTCTTCATAACCTAAAAATTGAGTGGGATGGTCAAAGTGAGGAATTTCGATATGATTTTCTCCGGAACCTTTCCAGGAAGAGCGCGCGACTTCAACCGATTTCTCAAAGGCGTTTTGAAAGCCCGCTTCGTCTACTTGAAAACCTTTTTCGGCGCAAATTTCCCTTGTGAGTTCTAACGGAAACCCGAAGGTTTCATAAAGCCTAAAGGCGTCTTCCCCGCGCAGAGTTTTTCCGCTTTGTTTGGAAAGAATTCCCACTAGCGTACTTTCGCCCACGGCCAAGGTCTCCAAGAATTTTTCTTCCTCGGATTTGAGCGTCATCTGAATCAAATCCCTGGATTTTTCTACTTCGGGATATACTCCGTTAAAGATGCTTAAAGCGGCTTCGACCAGTTCATGGAGAAAAGGCTTTTGGGCTCCTAAGAGTTTTCCGTATCTGGAAGCGCGGCGAATGAGGCGTCTGAGTACATATCCGCGTTCGATATTAGAGGGAATAATTCCTTCACTGAGTAAAAACACCGAACCCCGCAAATGATCGGCGATGACGCGAAAGGATGTCTCGGTTCGGGGCGTTTCGCGAAAATCCCGGTTTAAGAGAGACGATGCTTTCTCAATAATGGGGAGGAATAAATCGGTATCAAAAGGAGAAAGTTTGCCTTGGGAGGCAAACAATAGACGTTCAAGCCCCATTCCGGTATCAATGTTCTTTCGCGGAAGAGGGCTTAGACTTCCGTCTTCTTTGCGGTCAAATTGGGTGAAGACCAAGTTCCAAACCTCGAGATATCGGTCGCAGTCACATCCCACCGAACAACTGGGTTTTCCACAGGAAAATTCTGGACCCCGATCGAAATAAATTTCAGAGCAAGGGCCGCAAGGACCGGTCGGTCCCATAGTCCAGAAGTTGGTCTCTTCGCCAAGGCGGACCGGTTTGTTGGGAACATTGAGGGATTTCCAAATTTTTTCGGCCTCGGCATCATCTTTGAAAATGGTGGGATACAAACGCCGAGGGTCAAAGCTCGCTTTTTGGGTCAGAAATTCCCAGGCCCATTTAATCGCGTCTTCTTTAAAGTAATCTCCAAAAGAAAAATTTCCCAGCATTTCAAAAAAGGTTAAGTGTCTGACGGTGAGCCCGACGTTTCCAATATCGGTTGTGCGAAAACACTTTTGACAACTGGCCGCTCTGGCAAGCCCCGAGGCAAGTCCTAAAAAGTAGGGCTTAAACGGCACCATTCCGGCCGAGGTAAACATCAGGCTTTGATCGCCTTGCGGGACAAGCGGAGACGAGGGGGTTATGCGGTGTTTTCGCTTTTCAAAAAAAGACAAAAATTCTTGACGGAGAATAGAGCTTTGATTCATTGATGATGGTAAAAAATTTGCCGGCGGAGGGAGTCGAACCCACACGGTGCGAGGCACCGAGCGATTTTGAGTCGCTTGCGTCTGCCAGTTCCGCCACGCCGGCGTGTAAGCTATTTTACTCATTTACGACGAACCTGTCCAAGATTATATTTTAGACCGAGGTTCGGGGAGAGAACGAAGTAAGGCTTGGGCGGCTTTATAGACAAAAGAATGTTTTTGAGAATCGCGAATACGGCCAAGTTCTTTCTTTGCTTTTGATATTTGTCCGCGGCTTAAAGCGGCTTGAGCTAATACCCAAAAAGCAATGGGGTCCTCGGGAGAAATTTTTTGGACATTTTTTGCCGTTAAAATCGCTTTTTCGATCTGTTTGTCTTCTAATAACCAAAGGCCTTTAAGGCGCTTCGCCTTGACCCCATATTGACTGTTGAGGCTAGGTGAATCAAGAAGCGAAAGAGCTTGGTCTAAATGGCCTTCATCGCGCTCAATGAAAACGGTATCCATTTCTGTTTTTGGATCTGGGTTGAGAGATAGAGATTTTTTAGCTGCAACTTCCGCTTCCGAGAATTTCCTTAACTGCATCAAAACTTCCGCATAGTGGCGCCAGATGTCGGCGTTTTCAGGAACGGATTTAAGGGTTTCTTGGTAATGATGGGCGCTTCGTTTTAAAAATCCAAGATGAGCGTCAATTTCCGCGAGGCCTAAATGAGCTTCGGCGTTGTTCGGGTGAGTGCGAAGTATTTTCTCAAATAATGGTTCGGCGTTAGTCTCAAGTCCGGCCCGGTGAAGGAGAAGCGCCAAGGACGCGGCTAGACGCAAGTCCTTGGGGAAAAGCTTGACCCCTAATTCGTAAAACCCAAGCGCTCTTCCAAGGTGGTCGGTATATTCGTAGCTTTGACCGAGGTAGAAATAGGCCCTAGAGAGGTTTTTCCCGCGGTAATACTGAAACTGGTCATGGCCCAAATCGTTGATGACTTCTTTATATCTGCCCTCCTTGAATAATTCTTTTTCTTTTGCCAGAGGGTCCTTTCGGGCCGAGAAAAAATTCCAAGAGGCCTCTAAAGAGCAGGAGGGACTTAGGAGAAGAAGGGCTAAAAATATTTTTTTCATGGATAACCCTTGGCGATGGCGGGCATGGAAAAAAGAATGTAGGATTCTTCCGCTTGATGCAAAAGGCGATTGGCCATGATCTCTCCTTGGTCTATAATCCAGGGAGTCGGGGTCATGTAGAGAGTTGTTCCACCTGCCGAGGGAACATTTCCCACGGTCGGTTCAATTAAGAAATTCGCGGCTTTTTTTTGGGTGTCTAAAATGACCGCTCCCCTAATGTCAATCACTTGTTGCATACTGGAAATTACGTTGTCGGGTCTTGCGCGCGTAAAGTCATCCTCGGTGACGCTGGCGAGTATCCATTGGGCGCCCAAAAGTTTGGCGGCGTCAACGGGCACATAATCGACGATGGCTCCATCTACAAGATAGCGGTGCCGATATTCCACGGGTTTAAAAATGCCGGGAAGATTCATGGAAGCCCTGACCGCCGGGGCGACGCGGCCTTCGCGGAAAATAATAGCTTCTCCTGAATTGATATCCATCGCGACGCAGGCAAAGGGCTTTTGAAGTTGTTCGAAGCGTTTATCTTTGAGCTCTTTTTTAATAAAACGCTCGAGGTTTTTTGAGGAGAATAGTTTTTGCGCGAAGAGATACTCTATCAATGTCCAAGGACTAATGTTCGATCCGGTCGAGGCGCCCATTTTAAGGGACAATTTTCTCAGTTCATTCGGGGATTTCCCATCGGCATAAAGGGAGCCGATGATGGCGCCCATGGAGGTTCCGGCGACGACGTCAATGGGAAACCCTGATTCCTTTAAGATTGAGATGACTCCGATATGGGCTGAAGCTCTGGTTCCGCCGGCGGAAAGAACCAGGCCGACGGTGGGGCGCGCGTTCTTGGGCTTAGCGGATAAATCCTTCCATAGATGATCGCGCAAAACAGCGTTGGCTGATAAATCCATTTCCGCATGAACGCGGAGCGGCAAAAAAAGCGCGAAAAAGAGCCAAAGTTTCACTGCGCAATCTCTCGGCCGACCGCCCGCTCGAGTCTGGCTTTAGCCAAGAGATGCTGCGTGACGGCTTTTAAATAGGCGGTTTGAATTCCTAACAAAGAAGAAAGAGCTCGAATTTTAAGAAGAGTTTTCCCTGCGTTTTTTGAAGCTTGATTATACAGAGCCTCCATCTTTTCGTATTCGCTGTTGAGAATAGGATATTGCTTTTGCCAGAACATGAGGTCTGAAAAGGCTTCCCGAACTTCAAGACGCACCTGATCCTGGAGTTCCGCGCGGCTGATGTCTCCTTGTCTTTGTTGTGCGCGCTTTTTTGTCAGTTCGCTCCAGTAGTCATAAGCAAAAGGGAGTTTAAGTCCCAAGGTCGCGTCCCAGTTGTTTTTATTAACTGGAAAATCTTGCGTCATCAGATCATAGTCCCCAGAAATAAAAACCGTCGGAGTGCGGCGCGATTGGGCCAGGTTGACGGAAATAGCGTCCATTTGAGCTTTATAAGTTTCGGATTGAAGTTCGGGGCGCAGTTCCAAAGACCATAAGACGGCTTTTTCAATATCGATGGTCACGGGACGCGTTTTAATTTTTCCCACGATTTTAAAGGGTGTGTCCAGTTCGAGATTAAGGCTCTTAAGGAATTGAAGACGTTCCAGTCTCAGTTTGTGGGATATTTTGGCGTATTGCGTTTCCGCTTGCGCTAATTGCGTTTGGGCTTCAAGTTTTCCCCATAAATCCAAATTTCCGTTTTGAAGAAGATTTTTGACTTGAGAGAGATATTCTTGATCTAACTTTTTTTCTTTTTGCGTCAGTAAAAGATGATAAAAAGAACGCTTAACCGCGAGAATGGCGTTCATCCGCGCCGCTTTATAGCGGCTGTCGGCTTGTTTTTGCGCGGCTTGAGCCAACTTATAAGTGTTGACGCCTCTTCCGCCTTCATAAAGATTCATGTTCATGTAGGCTCCGCCGAACATGATGGTGTTTAAATTGTTTCCAAACCCCGGATAATTTTTGGGGAATAAAAGCGCGTTTCCGGCCGCGGGAAGCGCGAAAGGATAGAGAGCGTTATATTTGCTCGCGCTCGCCTGGACCCCGACTTCCGGTAAAAACAGATAGCCCGCTTCCCGAACCCTTTCGGCCGCGACGATTTTATCTTGTTCGGCGGACAAGACCGTCGCATCGTTGAGAAGAGCGAGCCTTTCCGCGTCTTTAAGTGTGAGAGTTCTTTCAAGAACTCCGCCGCCGGAGTTTGAAGAATCCGACTCTCCCGCCCCATTATCTGAAAATGTTCCCGGTTGGGTTAGAAAAACCGAGGACCGTTGAACCGCAGTGGTGGCCGTCTCATCTTCAGCCGGAAGAAATCTTGAAATTAAGAGAATAGCCAAAATAAACAAAAGAGTTTTGACTAAGTTCCTAAAACTGAGAGCGGTGCGCATTTAAATTTTAAAAGATTGAGTCAGATGATTTAATTCGATTCTGAGGGCGTCGATATCCTCTTTAATTTCAAGTGGGGGGTTTAGGCTCTCGACTTTTTTCCCAAGAGTCTCAAGCTTCTCAGATAATCTTTGCGCGAGATTGCGGTCTTTTTGAATGAGGCTCTGGATACTCGACATCATCGCATTAAACTCTTCTTGAAGTTCATGAAGCTCATCTCCTGTTCTGAGCGCCACTCGGTGGGTCAAGTCTCCGGAAGCCGCTATTTGAGCGCTTTTTTCAAAACGGTGCACCGGGCCGGCGAACCGGTGGGAAATGTAGACCCCGGTCAAGATAATAAGGAACAGATAGAGAAACATTTTGATTCCGAAAATGAGGTAGAGATGTGAAATAGAAGTCACGAGTGCCGGGTTTTCTCTGAGGGCCAACTTGGCTACGGTGTAATAGACGTCAAAATCGGCCAAAAGAGCCGCCACTAGAGAAGTAAGAAAGACGAGAGCGACATATTTAAATTGAAGCGAACGCTTAACGACGATGGTTCGCCGTTGGTATTTAGGGCTAGTTTCTTCCGTCATCGAGTGACAGTCTCTCTTTTAGCGGATAAGGTTTGCGCAAGTTCAATCCAATCGGTGGAAACTTTCTTGAGGGTTCCGGCGGCCTCTTTAAGAGAGACATCAATGATTTCTGATCCTCTCATCGCGGCCATGCGGCCAAATTGCCCGGCATGGGTCATTTGCGCGGCTTTGAGCCCAACGCGGGTCGCCAACATGCGGTCAAAGAGGGTTGGCTTTCCGCCTCGCTGAATGTGCCCAATAACCGAAGCGCGAGTTTCGATTCCCGTTCCTTTTTCAATCATTTTGGCGACTGCGTCGCCGGTGCCCTGTTCCTTGAGAAGTTCATGGCCGAAGTCATCTTTTTCCGGAGCGCCGATTCCATTGGAGACGGATTTTGGAAATTTGAGAGCTTCGGAGACGACGATGAGAGCGTGTTTTTTGCGCGCGTAAGCGGTTTTGACTTGTTCGAGCATTTCTTTTTCGTCAAAGGGCTTTTCGGGAATGGCGATATAGTCGGCGCCGGAGGCGATTCCCGTAAATAAAGCGACCCAACCCGCTTCTCGTCCCATGACTTCAAGGACCATGGCACGGCGATGGCTTTTTCCAGTATCAATCAGCCTTTCGGCGGCGTCTACGGCGATAGAGGTCGCGGTGTCAAAACCAAAAGTGTAGTCGGTCGCCGAAAGATCATTATCCATCGTTTTGGGAACGCCGACGACTTTAACTTGATGCTCGGCGTAAAGCCTTTGGGCGACCCCGAGGGTGTCTTCTCCGCCCATCGCGATTAAAGAATAGAGGCCGAGAGATTTCATGCTCGCCAAGGCATTCTCGACTCCGTTTTCTTTTTTGAAAGGGTTGGTCCGGGAGGTGCCAAGAATGGTACCTCCTTGGCCCACGATGCCTTCAACGTTTTCAAGGGTTAGTTTTCTTGCGTTTCCTTCAATAAGACCTTTCCAACCTTCTTCAAGTCCCCAGCATTCATAGCCCAATTCCAGCGCTTGAATCACGGCCCCCCTGATTGCGGGGTTAAGTCCCGGACAATCTCCGCCTCCGGTGAGAAGTCCAATTCTTTTAGACATTTTAATAGTCTCCGGAACCTGATGGGCGCGGGGAATTTGAGACTTTAGATTTTGAATCTAAATACCATTGCGGGTCAACGGAGGAGCCCAAATCCTGGGCGGTAATTTGATACCTTTCCATCCAGCCGCGCGCGTTTTTGTCAACGAGGATGTTGAGCTTTTCCATTCTTTCAACTCCCGTAGATTGAAGGAAGGTGTCTTGGCTTTTTGAGCTGTCAAAAGACTCGTTAAAGATGGCGCGTCCAGCCATATAGCCGGAAGAGCCGGCCTTCATGGCCATTTCCACTTGTTTGGCGAAAAGGTCGAACTTCTCGCCGGCAGAGAGAAGAACCCAAGGGCGAATGGCCGCTTCGTTGAGGCGATGAAGGTTTTCTTCCATCTGAGAAACAGAATCTTCCTGAATGAAACCGGGAAATTCCAATTTAAGAATATCGGTGTAAGGCCCGATGAGTTTGGCCGCTTCCAGGATATTATTTACTTTTCGCGCCTTAAAAGACGGGGAAGTTTTTTCTTCTCCTTTCCGAGGGAACGACAACTCTTCAGTCATGAGGAGAATGTCGTTTTCCGCGCAAGCTTTGGAGACTTCCTTGACGAAATTGATTTGAGCTTTGACATTGTCTTTATCGTCGGTATCGATATAAACCAAAAGCTTAACCGCATCGCCGCCCATTTTCTTTATTTTTTCAACCGACCATCCAGGTTCGTATTCCGATTTCGTTCCAGGGTCCTTAGAAGCTTCAAGGCGCACAATAAGCCCTACATGTTTAGGGAGGGCGAGAGAGTTTACCGCTTGCCGGGCGGCATAATTGACGTCTAGTAAAACGGCGGTGGCCAATGGGCTTAAGGTTTCAACCATTTTCAGCTTAATGTCCCGGATTTCGGCATAATCCGGATCTTTGGCGGAGCCCTCTTTTGTATGCAGGGCTTTTAAGGCTTTTCTAAAAGAATTGGATTGGTCTAAGGCCAGAACCTTAAAGCGATTTTTCTCATCGGTGATGCGCCGAAGCCCCATCAATTTTCCTGGGGTGAGTTGAAGAAAATGCGTGCGAGCGACTTTGTTTTGATCTGGAATCGTCATTGTGGTCATTGGACTGCCTCCCTGCCGTTATTCTACGTTTTTTTAGCGGGTATTTTCAGGTTATTTTAAAAATTTCCAACATAGCGTAGCTGGATGATTCTTTCCGGGCCGCGGGACGTTCCATCGGAATAATATCCGCTTTGATTCGCTCGTCTGACCGCCAGATCAAGGTCTAAATGGTTTGTGATGTAAAATCGAAGCCCGGCATTGACCCGGCTGTTGGAGATGTTATGGATGTTATCCCATTCCGCCATGATCTCAACTTTGTTGGCGATGGTATAGGTGACGGGCAAGGCCCCATAAACAGCGCCGGAATTAGTTCCCGAGGCGTTGACGGAAGGAGAAAAGACCAGGCCCGGAATAAAAAGTTCTTGGGTTCCAACAAGATAAAATCCACGGGCTGGGTCATTGTATTTGTGAGTGATTCGGTTATAGTCGTAACCTTGACCGTCATATCCAACTGCCAGAGCCGGCACGTAATGATTGCCGTCAAAAAACCGGTATTTGACCTGGGCTTGAGGCGTTGGAACCGCGATAGAAGGAGCGTTTCCCACCAGTCCGTTTCCCGACATCGAGGCTCCGATATTAAGTCCGTTAAAAACCCCGAGAGAAACATATTGTAAAATGCCTCCGCCGGAATAAAAACGCGTTTGGGTCGCAAAAGTGCCGGGGTCTAAGGTGTCTGCGGTATTGGCGTCAATGATCATGGTGTCGGGCTCAATAAGCCCTGTGGGTGTGGGGATAAGTCCGAGCGCGTCTTCTTCCGGTTGAGATTTTGGCTTGATGGGAATCATCTGGGGAGATGTTTCTGCGGAAGGAGCGGAAGACGAACTCAAAGAGGCTTGGGCTTGAATGAGCGGGAAAACTAAAATCAGAGCTGAAAAAATCGCCGCTCTCATTGCGCTTGAGGCCGGTTTAAGATTTCAGCGACCTTGGCTTGAAAAGCCGTGATTTCAAAAGGTTTTTGTAAGATGGCTTCCGCGCCGCTCATCAAAGCGATGCCTTTTTCCCTCTGGACATCCCGACTGCTCATGATGAGAATGGGAGGGCATTTTTCGCCCAATTTATCGGAAATTTGGTGGGCGACATGATAGCCGTCAATGTAGGGCATCATGACGTCTAAGACGACAAGATCAAACCTTTCTGAAAGCGCCGTCTGAAGGGCTTGGCGTCCGTCATTGGCCTCAGAGATTAGGTAGTTCTGGTAGCCCAGGGCGGTCTTTAATAATTCTAAAAGTTCCGGGTCGTCGTCGGCAATTAAGATTCGCTTTTGATCTGCCATGAGGATTTTCCAAAAAGGGCCTCGATGGATTCTAACAAATTTTGGTTGATATTAACGCGATAGTCTAATTCGAGTATCCCGCCCGTGCCCTTAATTTCCAGAAAAACTTTGGATGACCCGGGGTATTTCTCGAGATTTTCTCGGAGAGTAATCAAGGATTCTTCTTCATTGGCATTATTAATAGTGACTTGGAGAATTTGTTTTCTCTGCCAGACGGATTCAAAATCTTCCAGGGATTCGACGATGAGTTCTTTTTCGCTTCCAGCGTCTTCTTCTTTGGCGTTAAGCCTGCCTGAAACGACAACGATGAGGCCGGTCTTGATTTTGTCCGGTCCCAAGCTCGCGTAAACTCGCGGGAAAGCCAAGAGAGTCATTTCTCCGCTTAAGTCTTCAAGGCTCATCTTGGCCCAGGGTTCTCCGCTGCGCTTAGAGGTCATTTTTTTAACCTGAGTGATGATCCCCGCGACGCGAACATTTTCGGTCTGGGACGGGCCTAATTCCGAAATCGGGCCGGTGGATACTTTCAACAATTGTTCTTTAAGGGGTGTCAGCGGATGCCCGGAAAGATAAAAGCCTAATATTTCTTTTTCGAACTTAAGGATATCGGATTGGCTGAAAATAGGGAAATCCTTGGGCTCTTGAATTAAAACGGGCGCGATTTCTTCCGAGGAAAAGAGAAGTCCTTGCCCGCTTTCGATGTCTTTTTGGCGGGCCGATTGGGCGCGGCTTGAATTTTCTATCTCGGCTAAAAGTCGCGAGCGTTTGAGCGGAATTTCTTTTTCCGGGTTGAGGCTGTCGGCGGCGCCCGCCTTAATCAGGGATTCAAGAGATCTTTTGTTAAGGGCTTGTCCGCCCATGCGGCCGATGAAATCTCCCCAGGACGAGAAATTCTTTTCCTTTCTGGCGCGGACGATTTCTTCCGCTGCGGCGTGACCGACGTTTTTTATGGCGACCAGCCCAAACCGGATGGAGTTGCCGCCATCGGGCGAAAAAAAGATGTCGGAAGATTGAACGTCCGGCGGTAAAACATTGAGGCCCATTCTTTCCGCTTCGTTGATATAGACGACGAGCTTGTTTTCTTTCCCTTCGGCTTGAACGGAGGAATGCCCGATTTCGGAAGTGAGAAGAGCCGTCATAAACTCCAGCGGGAAATTAGCCTTGAGATAGGCGGTTTGGTAAGCGACGAGACCATAGGCCGCGGAATGGGATTTGTTAAATCCATATCCGCCAAATTCAACCAGTTGGTCATAAATCTTGTTGGCCATATCTTTGTGGATAGAATGTTTGGCTGCTCCCTGAACGAAATCGTTCCTTAGTTTTTCAATTTCCTCAGGGATTTTTTTTCCCATGGCTTTTCTCAAGCTATCGGCTTGCCCGGGGGTGAAATCGGCGAGTTTTTTCGCGATTTCCATGACTTGTTCCTGAAAGACTACGCATCCATAAGTTTCTTTTAGGATAGGTTCAAGAAGAGAATGAGCGTAAGAAATTCTTTTCCGCCCATGCTTGCGCTCGACGAACATATCCAGCATTCCCGATTGCATGGGGCCGGGCCTGAAAAGGGCGATCACGCTGACGATGTCTTCAAAAGTAGTGGGTTTCAGATTTCGCAAAAGACTGCGGATGCCTTCGGAATCGAGCTGAAAGACGCCAAGAGCCTGAGCGGAGCGCAAAAGATCGAAAGTTTTTTCGTCTTCCATTGGAATTTGATCAATATCGAATTTGGGGTCTTTTCTCTCCCGAATTAGGCGAACGGCTCCATCAATAATGGAGAGGGTTCTTAGTCCTAGAAAATCGATTTTTAAAAGCCCAAGTTTTGCGAGAGAATCTCCGTCGTATTGAGTAGTCGTGATATCGGAGTGAGGGCTTTTGGCCAAGGGAGCATAATGAACGACCGGTTCTTTAGTGATGACGGTTCCCGCAGCGTGAACTCCGGTATGACGTTTCAACCCTTCTAGTTTCAAGGCTAGATCAATGAGTTTTTTTATGGGCGGATTTTTGATTGCTTCTTTTAAATCTGAATTATTTTTGACTTCCTCATGGAGAGAAATATTGGGCCCTCCAGGAATCATTTTCGCAATGCGGTCGGCTTCCGAAATAGGAAGGCCCATGACGCGGGCCACGTCTCGAATGACGAGCTTGGCTCCCAAGGAACCGAAGGTGATGATTTGGGCGACGTTTCCTTCGCCGTATTTTTGGCGAACATAGGCGATGACGCGGTCCCGTCCGGTATCGGCGAAATCAATGTCCAGATCCGGCATGGATTTTCGATCGGGGTTGAGAAATCTTTCAAACAAGAGGCGATTTTTAATGGGATCAATGTTGGTGATTTTAAGAGAATAGGCCACCAATGCCCCGGCGCCGGAGCCCCTTCCGGGGCCAACGGGAATATTTTGAGAGCGCGCGTAATGAATAAAATCGCTGACGATTAAAAAATACCCTGAAAATCCCATTCTCTTAATGACCGACAGCTCATAGCTCAAACGTTCCTGATACTGGGTGGGGATGCTTCCTCCTAATCGCGCTTTAAGCCCGTCCACGCAAAGTTTTTCAAGAAAAGAGTCCTGGGTGAAGCCTTCCGGGACGTCAAATTGCGGCAGCATCAACTGATCCATCGGAATCTTGAGATGGCACATTTCCGCTACTTTCAAGGTGTTGGTCAGGGCCTGGGGCGCGAAGGAAAATAATTTGTGCATTTCTTCCGCGGTCTTGAGATAGAACTGGTGACTTTCAAATTTCAAACGATCGGTGTCCTCGATTTTTCGTCCGGTCGCAATGCAGACCCTTGCGTCGTGGGCGTCATGGTCGGAAGCGTGGGAATAATGGCAATCATTGGTGGCAATGAGTGGAATATTGGTTTTGGCGTGGACCTCTAAGAGAGCTTTAAGCACCTGCTGCTGTTTTTCTATCCCATGGTCCATAATCTCAAGATAGAAACAGTCGGGTTCAAGGGTGTCTCTAAACCAGGAGCAGAGTTTTTCCGCTTCGACTAAATTCCCGGAGACAATCAGTTGGCTGATTTCGGACTTAAGACATCCGGACAGAACGATAAGGCCTTTGGAGTGTTTCGATAAAAGTTCTTTGTCGATTCTTGGATCGTAGTAATAACCCTCGGAATAGCCTTTGCTGACTAAGGCCATGAGGTTTTGATACCCCTCAAAATTTCTCGCGAGTACCGTCAGGTGGCAATTTTCTTTTTGAGAGTGTCCGCGGTCAAAGCGGGAGCCTTTGGCGAAATACATTTCGCATCCAATAATGGGAACGACCCCGACTTGAGAGCAGTTGCGATAAAATTCGATGGCCCCGTACATATTGCCGTGATCGGTGAGAGCAAAGGCCCGGGCCTTTTGCTTGGCCAGAGACTCCAAAGCGGAAGAAGGTTTTCCGGAAGGGTCGCTTAAACGAATAAGGCCGTCCATTAATGAATACTCGGAGTGATTGTGAAGGTGAACAAATTCCGGTTGCATGTCTAGTTTTATCCCGCTATACTTGATTGATGAAACACCTGTTTGAAAAACATCTAAAAACCAAAAGAGTTTACCAGGGAAACGCGGTTGATTTTTGCGTCAGCGAAGTACGTCTCCCCAATGGCCGCACTGCGACACGGGAATATCTTGATCACCCAGGGGCTGTGGGTATCGTTCCGTTTATCGACCGAGAAACCATCGTGATGGTGCGGCAATATCGATATCCGGTGCGCAAGGTCACCTTGGAAATTCCGGCCGGGAAATTGTCCAAGGGTGAAAACCCTCTTTTTTGCGCCCGTCGCGAATTGAAGGAAGAAACCGGATATTCCGGCGGTAAGCTGGAACCTTTGCTGAGCTATTGGCCCACGCCGGCTTTCGCTAATGAAATTTTGCATTTGTTTATCGCTCGACAAATAAAGCCTGGAACTTCTTCTCCCGACGATGACGAATTTATCGATAAAACTGTGATTTCACTCCGCGACGCGCTTAAACTCGTCTATCGCGGCGAAATCAAGGACTCTAAAACCGTGATCGCCCTCTTGGCTTGTCAATCGCGGGGGCGCGCATCCAAGCCCCGACTGTTGCGCTAACGCCTTTTCCGCATTATACTAAAGCTTATGGTGGCTGGGAGCTTATGATTCCTGAAGAGATCGACGCGTGGGAACTGTTTCTGGCAGGCATTCCTATTTTTTCCGGTTTACCTAAATCAGAATTAAATAAAATCGCCCAAAAAATGCAGTTGTTGTCCTTGCCTAAAGGCGCAACTTTGTTTCGGCAAGGCGATGAGCCGGATAGTCTCTTTATCATCGCCTCAGGGCTTGTGCGGGTTGTTCATCTAAGAGGAAATGAAGAAATCGTAGACGCTTTCTTAGGGAGAGGCGAAACTTTGGGAGAAGGCGGAGTTTTAACTGGTGAAAGGCGGACAGCGACCGTTCAGTTGGTCAGCACTTGCGAGTTTCTCAAGCTTCCGCGGGCGGATTTTCATGAGGTTTTGAGAGAGAACCCCTCTATTTCTCTTCATCTGACCCATGTCTTGACCAAACGTCTGATTCAGACAACAAGGGGAACGCCGAAGAAAACGATCGAGTCAACTCAGTTTTTCGCCTTTTATTGCGCTTGTGAAACCGAGGAACGGCATTTATTGAGCGCGCATCTGGGGCTTCAGCTTTTGGAACAAACCAGAAGAAGGGTTTTGCTCATTGACATGAATCCTGATGCCGGGGCTATTGCCCGGTCCTTAGGTCTCAAATCCTCTCCAGTGACTCGGCAACTTTTACTCAATATCAATTTGCGCGATCCGGGTCGTATTAGAACTTTGTCGCAACAACACGCCTCGGGACTCGAGGTTTTAAGCATTCCCTCCGAAAATTTATCAGGAAGCCTTCTAACGGGAATTTATTTATTCGTTAATTTTTTGCGGGAATCTCATGACTTGGTTTTAGTGGCGCTTAGTGGCCCCATAGGAGCGGTTGAGGAAAAAGTTCTAATGGAAGCCGACAAGGTTGTTTTGCTTGGCTCTACTTCGTGCTTGTCTCCCTATCGGAAACTACAGGAAGAGTTCGCTTCCTTTGTGCCGGAGACAAGAATTTTCAAGGCATGGTGCGGAGAGAATCCGCCGGAGGAGGTTTTGCGCGAAGGCCTTGGTCGGGATTTGGTGATTCCTTGGACTTCCGGTATTAAAGAGAAGCTCAATTCCGGAGTTGGTATTTACGAAGCGCTTGAAGCTTCTCCGAAAACAAGATCAACCATCGAGCGCTTGGCGCGGCGTTTGGGCGGCGTTCGGATTGGACTTGCGTGCGGTTCCGGGGCGGCTTTGGGGTATTCCATTATCGGCGTTCTCAAGGTTTTTGAACGAGAGGGAATCCCTGTTGATTTGATTTCCGGAACTTCCATGGGGGCGCTTATCGGCGGTTTGGCCGCGGTAGGGATGGAGCCGGAGGAAATGGAAAGGGTCGCCTTGCGGATTGATAAATTCTGGATGTATAGCCGACTGTTTCTTGATTTAAGCGTGCCCCGTTCGGGAATTTTCTCCGGAGATTCCTTGTTGAATCTCTACCGGTCTTTGTTCGGTCAAAAAAATTTTTCCGATTGCGAAATTCCCTTTGCTTGTGTTGCGACCGATATCGAAACCGGGGAAGAGGTGGTGATTAAAGAAGGAAATTTAGCGGAATCGGTTCGTGCCAGTTCGAGCTTGCCGGTGATCTTCGAACCTTATTTCATGAATGGCCGCTATCTTATTGACGGAGGTTTGATTAACCCCGTTCCCGTTCGCGTCGTGGCTGACGAAGGAGCGGATATTCTCATTTCAATTAATTTGACCCTGCCGGCCGCCCACTATACCGGGGGAAAAACCGCCCTTCCCGAGATTCCGGGCTTACCCGCGATATTTAAGGCTCCCAGTCTAGCGCGCGTTTTTTTTCACATGATCTATACGGCCGAATACGAGATCGCCAAATCCCGTTCCGGGCTTTCTCAAATCGTCATCCAGCCGGATATTCAGGGATTTTCGTGGAGCGATCTCCACAGGGCGAAGGAAATTATTCGGGCCGGAGAAGAGGCGGCTGAGAAACATATTCCTTCCATTAAAGCCTTGATCCCTTATTTTTCGGATCGCTGTCAGATGCCTTTGCGCCTCTCCAGTTCTTGGCGCTGATATTTTTTGAGTAAAAATTTGAGGGCTTTTTCTCGATTTTTAATTTTTCCCGCCGCTTGTTCTTCACGTATTTTCTCTAGTATTTTCCCAACTTCGGGCCCTGGAGAAATTTTAAGCGCCTTCATAATTTCGTTTCCATTCAAGAGGGGCGGAGGAATAACTTCTTTTTGAGGATTTAAAAGCCGAGAAACTAAAAGATTGACGGTTTGAAGGTGTCGGAGGGTTTTCCTCAAATCTTTTGGAACTTTTTCCAATTCTTTCCCCACGGGTTTTCGGGTAAGAGGCAAGAAATCAAGGATAGATTTCTCCGGCACATAGCTTGTGTGGTCGGCCCAAGCCGTCAGAAGCGTATAAAGGACATTTTCGCCTGCGTCTCGAAAGAAACGATAAAGGCTTCTCTCGCTGATTTGGGGCGCCTCGGCCAAATAGCCCGGCCTTAAATGGTGGCGCGTAGCGGATTGGACGAGGGATATTTCTTCTCTTGAAAACCGAAGTCGTTCAAGGACTTCCGAGACTTTTTTCGCTCCTAACTGATCATGCCCGAAAAAATGGAGGCGGCCTTTGACCATCCTGGCGGTGTCGGGTTTGGCGATATCATGGAGAAGAGAGGCAAGTAGAACTATATTTCTCCGATATTGATTGATGGTTTCATGGTGTTTGGGAAATACGAGTTTAAGATGACTCATTAAAAAATCAGCCCTTGAGGCGGCAGTCAATGAATGAGTTAAGACCCCTCCTTTCCCGTAATATTCAACGGCGGTCTTTCTCTGGGGCTC
Organism: Elusimicrobiota bacterium; assembly: GCA_027371715.1. GTDB lineage: Bacteria > Elusimicrobiota > Elusimicrobia > UBA1565 > UBA9628 > JAKAQV01. The sequence goes on from DAHXMM010000005.1 coordinate 80,318, forward strand.
CATCTCGGGAAATAAAGAAGTGAGGACTCCGCATTGGTCCATCATGAAAAGCTGGCGAGAAGAATCCGGGGCTTCCAAGAGCGAGAGTATTTCGCTTCGGATTCTTTCGCCCGCGGGCTTGAGAGTTAAGTCCTTGGCGGTTTTGAGGAGTTTAAGCGTGTTTTTCTCAATTTCAAAACCCAGTTGGGCGGATTGGCGAAAAGCGCGCAAGATTCTTAGAGGATCGGACTTAAGGATATCTCCAGATTCACAGCGCAAAATTTTCTTTCCGATATCTTTAAGTCCGCATCTGGGGTCAAGAAAGGTTCTTTTCGGCACGGATAAGGCCATGGCGTTAACCGTAAAATCCCTCCGGAGAAGGTCCTCTTCGATAGTTTTCCCTTGGATTTGGGCGATATCGATTTGTCTAGTCGTCTTGTATTGAGGGGGAAGGACAAGACGGTAAACCGCATTTTCCTCATCTAAGGTGATTTGTTTGACGTGGAAAAAAACTGAGAGTTTTTTTGCGAGAGTTGATGCCGTTAAAGACGCGAGATCAAGATCGTAAATGGGTCGCTTAAGAATGAGATCGCGAACAGAACCCCCTACGGCAAAGGAATTAGGGTCAATAGAGGATACGATGGATAAAAGGCGGGCGGCTTCTTCGGGCCACCGTGGAATCGAGATCGGCTTCACGAACGCTTAACCGACGGAGGCCGCGCGTTTTTTTATTTCCATCTCGCGCAGAGTTCTTTTAAGAATCTTTTGAAGAGAATTTTTTGGCAATGATTCCACGATTTCAATGTCACGGGGGCGCTTATAGGAGTCGAACTTCTCTCGGCAATATTTCATCAAGGAAGATTTATCTTCCTTGGAGCCCGGCTTAAGGACGACAAAGGCTTTGATGATTTCATCTCCGTGTTCATCGGGAACCCCGATGACGGCCGATTCGAGGATTTCCTGGTTTTCCGCTAAAACGGCTTCAACTTGAGCAGAAAAAACCTTAAGTCCCTTGATGATGATCATGTCTTTTTTGCGATCGCGGATGAAAAGGCATCCTTCCTCATCTAAAATTCCAATGTCTCCGGTCTTAAGCCATCCGTCTTTCGTGAAGGCTTCCTTTGTCTCTTCAGGAAGATTGTAATAGCCTTTCATTACGCAATGCCCGCGGGCGCAAATTTCTCCCTCTTCTCCGGCTTTAAGGATGCGCTCCTCATCATCAACGATTTTGACCTCTACGCCTTCGATGGGTTTCCCCACGCTTCCGGCCTTGGGATATTCGGGCGAATTAATAGTGATGACGGGAGAGGTCTCGGTAAGGCCGTAACCCTCAAGAATTTTCACTTTGAACGCTCGTTCAAATTCTTGGCAAGTTGCTGAGTTGAGAGGAGCCGCTCCTGAAACAGCCATTCGGACTTTGCGGAAATACCAATGGCGCAAAATAAATCCCTTAAGCCCTTTTGAGGATTTTGCCAACAAAGAGTAAATTTGAGGTACCGCTAAAAATAAAGTGGTTTTGCTTTTTGCCATTAAATTGAGCCAGGTTTTGGGCGGCGTAATCGTTGGGGCGATAGCCAGACGGGCGCCTAATCGTAGGGAGACTAAAACATTTGCGGTCCAAGCCAGGGTGTGAAACATCGGCAAAATAGCCAAGCTTGAATCATGGGGAAAAAGATTGAGCCTGGCGATGCCGCCTTCCGTATTGGTGATTAAATTTTTGTGGGTCAGCATGACCCCCTTTGGTTTTCCGGTGGTCCCTGATGTATAGAGAATGACGGCCACATCTTCTTCTGATACCGATACTGGGTCAAAGGCTTCAGGATGACCTTGCAATAAGTTGGAGAAGGGAAGTTCTTTTTCAAGGCCGGTGGATTTATCTTCATCGCTAATCCAGAGAAACTCAATTTTTTCGGAGAATTTCATGGCTTCGCGCAGGCCTTTGATAAATTCCTTCTGAGTTACGATTCCCACTGCTCCGCAGTCGTTGAGCATATAAGACAGCTCTTCGGGGTTGTGGATCATGTAGTTGATGGGGACCGCAATGGCCCCCAGGCGAGAAAGAGCGAAATAGGCCTCGATAAAAACCGGACTATTTCGATGAATAATGGCGATGCGGTCTCCCTTTTTGATTCCGTTTCTCTCAAAATTTGATGCAATAGTCAGAATGCGGTTTTTGAGTTCTGTATAAGGAAGATTTTCCGTTTCAGTTAAGAGCCCTATGCCGGGGCGGCTGTTTTGGGCGGCATAATCTAAAAGCTCATTTAAGGTTTTCATGGGTCTATTTTGTCAAAACAAGGGTTAAAGGTCAATGACTGGCGGCGCGCGGATCTAGAATGTCTCTCAGTCCATCTCCCAGAAGATTCCACCCTAGAACGAAGAAAAAAATAGCGAGCCCAGGGATGGTGAAAGTGTTCCAGTAAGCAAAAGGGTTTCCGGAAGAGCCCATGATCCAATTACGCGAAAGAGAAATGAGTTGCCCCCAGTCGGCATAGCCCAAGGGCGCTCCCAGACCCAAGAAACTCAGCGCCGCGGCCGTGATGACGATGGAACCCATATCGAGAGAGGCCAAAACTAAAATCGGGTAAATGCAGTTCGGGAGAATATGTTTTAGAAAAATGCGTAGGTGAGAAGCGCCCATCGCGCGCGAGGCTTGAATAAATTCTCGGTTTCTAATCGCTAATACATCTCCTCTTAGAAGTCGCGCATAAGACGGCCAGGAAACTGCGGTCACCGAAAGCATCACATGGCTGAGGCTGGGGCCGGTAATCGCGACGATGACCACCGCCAGAAGTAAGCTTGGAAGAGCTAAAATGACATCGGTAAAGCGCATGATGAGTTCATCCACCCATCCGCCAAAATATCCTGAGAGTCCTCCCAATACGATTCCGAGGAAAACAGAGAAGCCGACCACCGTCAAAGCGACCTTAAGAGCCGTGCGCGTTCCCCAAATCATTCCATAATAAAGGTCATATTGGTCTTCAGTGGTCCCAAAAATATGAGCGCGGCTGGGGAGCTTGGGTTCCGGGCTGTATCCAAATTCTGGAATCAAATAAGGATTTCGGCTGTCTTTTGGCACCGGAGCCAGCCAAGAGCTAAGGGCCGCAGTGAGAATAAAAAATAAAATGAGAAAGAGCCCAACCAAGGCGGAAGGTCTTCTTGTGAATCCTTTAAGAAAAAATTTTAATTTGCTCGAAAGAGATGAAAAAGCCAGGGTTTTTGAGCTCTGGTCGGCGTCCCCTGCGTCCATGCTGTAAGTTTACCTTATTTATTTGGAGTTTAACCTTTGAGAATTTGGACAATTTGTGAATATCCCCGCTTTTGAGCGATTGCCAGGGCGGTCATTCCATCGAGGCCTTGAAGGGAGGTGGAAGCATTTTGAGCCAAAAGAGCTTGAACCACGGCCAATTGCCCATTGTGGGCCGCCCACATGAGAGCGCTGTATCCGAAATGGTCTTGGAAATTGAGATTAGCCCCATGGGAGGCAAGAAACAAAACCATGGCTGCGTTTCCAGTCTGGGCCGTCTTGATGAGAGCCGTTTGGCCATGAATATCCGCGGCGTTAATATTGGCTTTGGCGGTCAAAAGCGATTGAACTGCGGTTGTTGAACCATCTACCGCGGCATACATAAGAGCGGAATTCCCGAGGGCGTCGACTTTGTTGACGTTATATCCAATAGAGGCTAAGAGGGTCAGGTTGCCCGCGTTTCCCACCTTGGCGGCTTCAATGACGGGGTTAAAGGAAGGAGGCACATGCTGTAAATCTCCGCCCGCTTTAACGAGCGCGGAAAGAAGGACTGAATCCCCGCGGCTGACGGCCCACATAGTCGCCGTATATCCATACTGATCAAACGCATTGGGGTTGGCTCCTTCAGACAAAAGACTTAAAGCCGCGCTTTCCTGCCCTTCTTTGACCGCGGAAATGAGGCTGGAATTTAAGTCCGCAGATAAAGCCGGGAAGGCGGGCAAAACTAATAGCGCCATCCATAAAAGAAATCCTTGCAGTTTTCTCATCTCTTTCCAGTGTAACCCCTCGATTTTCGTTTGTCAATAGAGTTACGTATACTAAGATTGATGGAGCGAAAAGACCTCTATGGGCACGTGCCGCATACTTGCGGAGTTTATTTAATGAGAGACGCCGCTTCCGAGATTCTCTATATTGGGAAAGCCAAGGACTTGGCTAAACGGGTCGCTCAATACTTTAATCCGGCGCGCACGAATTTAAAAACCGCGGTCTTATCTCCTCTTATCCGTAAAATCGATTATATCCCCTGCGCTTCTGAACGGGAAGCCCTTCTTCTTGAGCGAACCTTAATCAAAGAAAAAAAGCCTTTTTTTAATATCGCTCTTAAAGATGACAAGGCTTATCCTTACGTCAAAATTAGTCTTAATGAAGATTTTCCACGGATTTTTCTCGTCCGTAAAAAAAACACGGATGGGGCCGCGTATTTTGGACCTTTTCCCAAGGTCTCTCCGGTGCGCGGGCTTTTGCGCTTTTTGTGGCGGCGCGGGTATTTTAGGCTCAGGCCCTGTCGTTGGGATTTTAGCTTTGACCGTCCCTTGGCTCCGCAGAAGATTAATTCTTGTCTCTACTATCATACCGGCGATTGCCCGGCGCCCTGTGCCGGGAAAATTTCTCATGAGGAGTATCGTCGGGAGGCTGAAAACGCGAGATTGTTCTTTAAGGGAGAGTATGAGAAATTAAAAGAGTCTTTGGTTTTGGAAATGAAGACGGCTTCTTCCAGGCTCGATTATGAGCGGGCGGCGCGCTTAAGAGATAGCCTTGCGGCTTTATCTCAGATGAGGGAAAATGTGCGCTTGCGGGCTCTCAAGCCCGATGATTTAGTCGGGACTCTCGGTTCTTCGCGAGCGGTGAGCGCGCTTCAAGAAGCTTTAAGCCTCAAAACCCCGCCTTTTCATATCGAGTGTTTTGATATCTCCCATTTTCAAGGGCATGAAACCGCGGCGTCCATGGTTTGCTTTAAGGGGGGCGTTCCCGATAAATCCCATTACCGTAAATTCCGGATTAGAGAAACTGCCGGGATTGATGACTTTAAGTCCATGGCGGAAGTTGTGCGAAGAAGGTATCTGCGTTTAAAAAGGGAAAAAGAGAACTATCCAGATTTGATTTTAATTGATGGCGGAAAGGGGCAGCTTCATGCCGCAGCATTGGCGCTGAAAGAGATTGGGGTTCATATTCCCATGGTCTCATTGGCTAAACGTTTAGAAGAGGTTTTTATCCCCGGCTTGGCTGAGTCTGTCATTTTAGAACGCGGGAGCGCGGCGCGCAATCTTTTAGAAAATCTAAGAGATGAGGCCCACCGTTTTGGGATTGGGTACCATCGTCTTCTCAGGGATAAGAAACTTCTGGGTTGATGCGGTCAAACTCTGAAATTATTGCGTCTTGTTGACGAGCTCATCCATATCAAACATCGGCAAAAACATCGCGATGACAATGGAACCAATGACAATTCCCATAATCACGATGACGATGGGCTCGATCATGGAGGTGAGACCCTTGACGGCGGTGTCGACTTCCCCGTCGTAAAAATCGGCGATTTTTTGAAGCATTTGATCCAGATTTCCGGTTTCTTCTCCGACCGATATCATGGATGTGACCATGGTTGGGAAAATGCCGGATTTTTTCAGCGGTTCGCTTAAATGTCCGCCTTCTTTAATGACTTGTCTGGCTGAAAAAATAGCGTCTGAAATAATCACGTTGCCCGCGGTTTGGGCGACCGTTTCAAGAGCCTGGAGAATGGGCACCCCGGATTTGACGAGAGTCCCCAGTGTTCTTGAAAAGCGGGCGATGGCGAATTTTCTCAGTAAAACTCCAAACATGGGAATTTTGAGAATTTGCCCGTCAATCCAGCGGCGGCCTTTGGGATTAGCGTAAGCCGTTTTAAATCCTCTCCACGCGGCCAAGGGAACCACAAAAATAATCCAGAAATTGTGCCTGAGAAAATCCGAAAGATCTAGTAAGGCTTGAGTGGGCGCCGGGAGAGCGGAATGGAAACTAGCGAAGATCGCCTTAAAAGTGGGAATGACGAAAATGAGGAGGAAAATAGTGACTGCCGCGCAGATGCTGAGCACCACGATGGGGTAGGTCATCGCGGACTTGACCTTGCCCTTTAAAGCTTCCGAACTTTCCAAATAAACGCTTAAGCGCTCAAGAATAGAATCGAGGATTCCGCCCAATTCTCCGGCTTTGACCATCGCGGTATAGAGATCGGGAAAAGCTCGCGGGTGTTTTTTTAAGGCGTCGGAAATGGAAAGACCCCCTTCGATGTCGGCCTTGACCGCGCCAATAATTTCTCGAAAGGTTTTACTTTCCGCTTGGGCCTCTAAAATAGCGAGGCTTTGGACAATAGGCACTCCGGCTGCGACCAAGGTCGCGAGTTGCCTGGAAAAAAGAGTGAGTTCTTTGGATGACACTTTGCCTTTAAACCAATCTTTAAATTTATCAGACGCCCCGGCTTTTTTTTCCGCGATTTCCAAAACGACCAATTTTTGGGCTCTTAAGCGGTCAATAGCCGAGCGTGGAGCGTCGGCGTCAATGGATCCGGCCGTAATTTTGCCGTCTCCCGCTTTGACTTTATAGGCGAATGTGGGCATAGATTATTGTTTTTTAGGCTACGGATGGTATCTGATTTTGATTTAAAAGTCTCTTGAGATCCTCGGGATCCGTCGAGTGTAAAAAAGCTTCCTGGGGCGTAATTTTCCGTTCGCGGCACAAATTCGCTAAGGACTGATTCATGGTCTGCATCCCAAATTTTCCGCCGGTTTGAATGGAAAGTTGAATCTGTTCTATTTTTTGTTCGCGGATCAAATTTCGTACGGCGGAGGTCACTATGAGGAGTTCGCAGGCGAGCGATCTTCCCGTGCCCGAGGCGTTGGACAAAAGTTGCTGGGACAAGACGGCTTGGAGAACGAAAGAAAGCTGAACCCTAATTTGGTTGATTTGGTGCGGCGGAAAGACATCTATTAAGCGATTGATGGATTGCGCGCAGTCATTAGTGTGAAGCGTTCCAAAGACCAAGTGTCCGGTTTCGGCGATGGTCAAGGCCGAAGAGATCGTGTCTAAGTCCCGCAATTCTCCAATGAGAATAACGTTGGGATCTTGTCGAAGGACGTATTTGAGGGCGGTGGGAAAACTTTCCGTGTCTTGGCCCACTTCTCTTTGGTTGATGATGGCTTTTTTATGAGAGTGGACGTATTCAATGGGGTCTTCAACGGTTACGATATGAACGGTTTGATGTTCGTTGATGTAGTCTATAATGCTGGCCAAGGTGGTTGATTTCCCTGAGCCTGTGGGGCCGGTGACCAAAATGAGCCCTTTGGGGATATTGACGAGGTCCTCAACCGTTTTTGGGAGACCTAATTGATCAAAGGATTTAAATTGGTTGGGAATCGAGCGTATGGCGGCCCCGATCGCTCCCCGTTGCCTAAAAATATTCACGCGCAAACGCCCGATGCCCTTAATTCCCAAAGCTAAATCAAGTTCGTTGGTCGCATCAAAGCGCTGTTTTTGCTGATCATTGAGAAGCGAAAAAACCAATTGCTGGGTCGTCTCCGGGGTTAACTTATCGAAAGGAGTGGGGACGAGTTCGCCGTCAATGCGAAGAATGGGAGGGGCCCCGACGGTTAAATGGAGATCGGAGGCCCCGCGCTGGTGCATGAGAATGAAGAGTTCACTTAAAGATGCCATATTTTCTCCTTTGATGATTAGATGCGTTCATGTTTCTATATCGGAAGCCGTGACCCGAATCATTTCCTCGACCGTCGTCGTTCCTTCGAGGAGTTTCCTCAAGGCGCAGGCGCGCAAGGTGAGCATTCCTTGCTTGATTCCCACTTTTTTTATTTCCGAGGTCGGAGCCTTGTTTAAAATAAGCTCTCGAATTGAGTCAGTGACCTCCAGAACTTCGTAAAGGCCCAGGCGGCCCCGATAGCCGGTGTTGGCGCAATGATCGCAGCCTTTTCCTTTATAAAGAGTCACCTTTCCGTTTTTAGGTTTGAGGGCTTCTTCCGAGATGTTGTGTTTAATGAGGGAACCGACATCAACTTCATAGGCTTCCTTGCAGTTGGGGCAGATGCTGCGGACAAGCCTTTGGGCCTCGACCATCAAAACAGCGGCGCTGATCAGAAAGGGTTCGACTCCCATCATGGAAAGACGCGTAATCGAGCTAGGGGCGTCGTTTGTGTGAAGAGTGGTAAAAACCAAGTGTCCGGTCAAAGCGGCGTTAATGGCGATTTGAGCCGTTTCGAGATCCCGAGTTTCTCCGACCATGATGATATCGGGGTCTTGCCTTAAAAAGGCGCGCAGGGCCGAGGCGAAAGTGAGCCCCGTGTGAGGATTGACCTGGACCTGGTTGATACCGTGCAACTGATACTCAACCGGGTCTTCGACGGTTAGGATGTTGGTGTCCGGGGTATTTAAGTTGGCGAGAGCGGAGTAAAGGGTCGTTGATTTTCCCGAGCCAGTGGGACCGGTGATGAGATTAATCCCATAGGGGGCGTTCATGTATTTGTTGAAAACGGCCAAGGCTTCCGGTTCAAATCCTAATTGGTTCATCTGGACCTTGAGCCCGGAGGAGTCTAGGATGCGCATGACGATTTTTTCCCCGGGCGCGCAGGGCAAAACCGAGACGCGCAGATCGATTTCTTTTCCATTGGCCTTGATTTTGATGCGTCCATCTTGAGGCACGCGGCGTTCGGCAATATTGAGGTTGGCCATGATTTTAATACGGGTTGTGAGGGCCTGATGAAATTTCTTCGGCGGGGCGGGACGCTCGTGTAAAACTCCATCGATGCGGTAGCGAATTCGGATTTCCTTCGGGAAAGCTTCGATGTGGATGTCGGAGGCGTGGTCTTTCACGGCGTTAGACAAAATTAAATTGACCATCTTTATAACAGGGGCATCCGAAGCCGATTTTTCAAGTCCGCGAACATCTTCAACTACTTCTTGGGTTTCCGAATCCTTATCGAGGGCAATATCCGCGGTGTTTTCAGAAGCGTCGCTTTGATGGACGATTTCATCGAGCGCTTCTTCCGCGCTCATGGAGTGATATCCCTTATCAATGGCGGCCAATATCTCGGACTCCGAAGCCAAAACCGCCGATATTTCAGAGCCCGTCATCATTTTTAAGTCGTCTAAAACCATCACATTAAGAGGATCCGCAACTGCGACAGTGAGGATATTATCCTCAGATTTGCGGCAAGGAATGAGAATATGTTGTCGGGCGATGGATTCGGGAATTAACTCTAAAATATTGTCTTCAAATTTGAACTCAGATAAGGAGACGTAGCGGATTCCGCATTGGTCTCCTAAAAACGAGAGAAATTGCTCTTCCGTCAAAAGGCCTTTTGAAACAAGAATTGAGCCCAGTTTCCCGCCGGTTTTATGCTGTTCCTTAAGAGCTTCCGACAATTGATCCCGACTGAGAAGTCCTTGAGAAACCAATAGCTCGGTTAGACGCCGGGGCAACCCGAGTGATGAGAGAGACGGTTCAACATTTGGCATTCTGTTGATAGGGTAATGGAGGAACTCAAATTTGTCAATGCTTGGGAAGAAACAAAGGTTTTTCTGGTAGACCTTTTGCTGGGCCGCGCCTAGGGCTTTGGGCCCTGTTCTCCTGGCCGCGCTCGGATATAAAATTTTATCGTCGCCGGATAAGACGTTCCGCTTTAGCGGAGGCGCGAATTTTTCCGAGGATACGGGTCGCTACTTTAACGGAGTCGCTTTAAAAAAGTGCGAAATGCCGTTCTGGTTGACGCGACCCTAGCGCGTTTATTTCGCGCCGGTGAGAGCGGCTCTTAAGGCGTCCACCTTGGACCCGGTCAAAACCTCATCGATAATGCCGTATTCCTTGGCTTCTTCTGCCGACATATAGTAGTTGCGTTCCATGTCGCGGGCCATTTTCTCAACGGGTTGCCCCGTATGCTTGGAGAGAATCTGTTCGAGGTTTTTGCGGATGTAGGCCATTTCCTTGGCTTCGACAATGATGTCGGTCGCTTGGCCCGAGATTCCGCCCACCAAGGGTTGATGAATCATGATGCGAGATTGCGGAAGAGCAAAACGTTTACCCTTGGAACCGGCGGCTAAAATGACCGCGCCGAAAGACATGGCCATTCCCATGCAGATGGTCGTAATCGGGGCTTTGATGTATTGCATCGTGTCGTAGACGGCCAGCCCTGCGGTCACCATTCCTCCGGGGGAGTTGATGTAGAGGTTGATGTCTTTGGTGTTGTCGTCTGATTCAAGATATAAAAGCTGGGCAATCAGGATATTGGCTGAATCAGTCGTAAATTCGCCTTCGTATCCTCCGACGAAGATAATCCGGTCTCTCAAAAGTCGGGAATAAATGTCGTATCCAATGACGGAGCCTTGATTTGATCTTTCAATAACCTGGGGAATAATATTCATAATTATAATCTAAACATTTTTTTATGATTTCAGCAAGTTTTATTGACGGATTCGGCGGAAAGCGGTAGAATGGGCTTAGAATGGATTCTCATCGAAAGCCATTAATCGCTGGAAACTGGAAGATGAACTTGGGCCTCGTTGAATCCAAGGCCTTGGCCGAGAAGATTAAATCCGCGGTCTCTGTAGATCAGAGTTGCGATGTCGCCTTATTTGTTCCTTTGACGGCTTTGAGCGTCGTGAAAGGCGCTGTCTCTTCAACCCCTATTTGGCTGGGAGGACAGAACGCGTTTTGGGAAAAATCCGGAGCTTTCACGGGAGAAGTTTCCGCTTTTCAATTGAGAGATGCCGGTTGCCAAGCGGTTTTGCTGGGACACAGCGAAAGGCGGCGCCTTTTTGGAGAAACAGATGATTCCCTGCGTAAAAAGGCCGCGGCGGTTTTAGAAGAGTCCCTCATTCCCGTTTTATGCGTGGGAGAGACTCTTGAAGAACATCAGGCGCAAAAAACGAGGGAGGTTGTGGAGAAACAAATTTCGGGCGCCTTGTCTGGTCTTTCGGCCGCGCAATTAAACTCTTTGGTCATCGCCTACGAGCCGGTTTGGGCGATTGGAACCGGAAAAACCGCGACTCCCGAACAAGCCCAAGGCATGCACAATTTTATTCGCAGCCATCTCGCCGCCGTGTGGGGGCGCGATTTTGCTCTCAAAACGCGGATTATTTACGGAGGCTCGGTCAAAGCGGATAATATCGACGCCTTAATGGCCGAACCTGATATTGATGGGGCTTTGGTCGGGGGGGATAGCCTCAAGGCGGAATCCTTTATTAGAATTATTAATTTTATTAGGAAGGTGATTCATGTCTGATTCTTTAAAGTCGCGTTTTGAAACCTCGATTCCAGTAGGCGTTTCCAACCGCCATGTTCATTTGTGTCAGGCCGATTGGGATTTTTTATTCGGGTCTGGGACTGAGCCCCGAAAATTTCGTTCGGTCAAACAACCGGGTTTTTGGGCTTGCTATGAGACGGTGACCTTGGAAGGCCCCAAGGGAAAAATCGAAAACGTGCGTTTAATCGCGCCTCATCGGAAAAAAACCCAGGTTGAAATCGCCAAGACCGATGCCAGCCAACTGGGGCTTCGTCCGCCGGTTCGCGGCTCCGGCGATTTGGGAGGATCAAGCCCGATTAAAATCATCGGGCCCAAGGGAAGTTTGGAGGTCAAGGAAGGCTTGGTTATTGCTAGTCGCCATATTCATTTTAGCCCACCGGAAGCGGAAGCGATGGGAATTAAAGAAGGGGAGATTGTTTGTGTGCGCGCGGGAATCGGCGGGCCCAGGGAACTTCTTTTCACCAATGTTTTATGCCGGATTTCAACCGACTATAGCCTGGAATTTCATATTGACACTGATGAGGCCAATGCCGCTTGGGTCAAAACCGGAGACAACGTTTACATCGAGAAATAATATGCCCGAAACCATCGCTAAAACTCGTCGCAACCCTATTCATCGCCTGGACTTAGATGTTTTGCGTCGCTTGCAAATGGACGCGACCGGCGTTTATGATCGCGTGTCCAAAATCACGAAAACTAGAAACCCAAAAAAAGAGAATCAAAGAAACTGGCTTCTTCATGCGGCGTCCATGATTGATTTGACGACCTTGGAAGGGATTGACACGCCTCATCGCGTCAGACGTCTTTGCCAGAAAGCCTTAAGACCTTTGATTGATGAACCGGAAATCCAAGTCGCGGCCGTTTGCGTTTACGGAAATTTTGTGAGCGAAGCGAAAAGGGCCTTGGAAGGAAGCGCGGTTAAGGTTGCCGCGGTCTCAACCGCTTTTCCGCATGGACAGATACCGCTTCCTCTTAAGATTCAAGAAACCAAAGCCTTGGTCTCATCCGGCGCCGATGAGATCGACATGGTGATCAATCGCGGGGCGTTTTTGAGGGGCGATTATTCCCGGGTCTATGACGAAATCGCGCTGATTCGGGAGGCCTGCGGAGAAGCTCATTTAAAGGTGATTTTAGAGACCGGGGAACTGGGTGAGCTTCAAAATGTCTGGACGGCGAGCGAAATCGCGATGCAGGCGGGAGCGGATTTTATTAAGACCTCGACCGGGAAAATCGGGGTTTCCGCCACCTTGCCGGTGAGTCTGGTGATGCTCAACGCTATCGAAGACTTTTATCTTCGGACCGGATGCCGCATCGGACACAAACCCGCCGGCGGAATTCGTCAGGCCAAAGAAGCCCTTCACTGGTTGGCCTTGGTCAAGGAAACCGTGGGAGACGATTGGCTGACGCCGGATTTGTTCCGCTTTGGCGCGAGTTCTTTACTTGATGATATCGCGCGCCAGCTTCATCATCTTAAGACCGGCCAATACGAATCTTACGACTATATTCCGAAAGGGTGAAACATGATTAAACAAATGAAAGCGCCGTCCGCGCGGAAAAAACAGGGTCACGCCGCTTGGGCCGATTACGGCCCGGCTCCGGAATCGATTTCCCACGTCAAAATCAAGCCCCGCTACGAACTTTTTATCGGGGGGGAATGGGTCTCTCCGGCTTCCGGAAAATATTTTGATTCCATTAATCCCGCCAACGGCCGGGTTTTAGCGAAGGTGGCCGAGGCCGGCCCAAAGGACGTGGATCTTGCGGTTGCGTCGGCGAAAGAAGCGTTTAAGACTTGGTCTCAAACTTCCGGGGAAGAACGCGCGCGTCTAGTCTACGCGATTGCGCGCGTGATTTTGGAGCGCGCAAGGGAACTCGCCGTCATCGAGACCTTGGACAACGGAAAACCGATTCGGGAAACCCGCGACATCGACATTCCCTTGGCCGCCCGGCATTTTTTCTACTATGCCGGCTGGGCCGATAAATTGGACGAGGCTTTTCCAGGGATGAAGGTTTCTCCGCTGGGAGTCGTCGGGCAAATCATCCCTTGGAACTTTCCGCTTTTGATGGCGGCGTGGAAAATCGCCCCCGCCTTGGCCGCAGGAAATACGGTCGTCTTAAAACCGGCCGAGACGACGTCTCTTTCGGTTCTTCATTTGGCCGAGATTATCCAAGAAGTGGGCGTTCCCAAAGGCGTCGTCAATATCGTGACGGGTTTCGGAGAAACGGGAAAGATGATCGTCGAGCATCCGGGGGTGAGTAAAATCGCTTTTACGGGTTCGACCGAAGTGGGCAAACTCATCCGCAAAATGACGGCGGGAAGCGGCAAGAAACTTTCCTTGGAGCTCGGCGGGAAATCCCCGACGATTGTTTTCGAGGACGCGCCTCTTTACGAGGCGGTCGAGGGCATTATCGACGGCATCTTCTTTAACCAGGGGCAGGTCTGCTGCGCGGGTTCCCGTTTGCTGCTTCAGGAAAACATCGCTCCCAAATTTATTCGCCTTCTTAAGGATCGAATGCGAAAGATTCGCATCGGCGATCCCTTGGATAAAAACGTCGACATGGGCGCGATCAATTCCAAAAGGCAGCTTGAGATGATCGAACGCTACGTTCAAATCGGCGAAAAAGAAGGCGCGCTGAAGTATCAGACGCCTTTTGTTTGCCCGAAAGACGGGTTCTTTTTTCCGCCGACCTTGTTTACCGAGGTCGAGACCTCTCAGACCATCGCGCGGGAAGAGATTTTCGGCCCGGTCTTGGCCGCGATGACTTTCCGAACGAAAGAAGAGGCGATTGATTTGGCCAACAACACTTTTTACGGGCTTGCCGCGAGCGTGTGGACAAAAGACGTCGCCAAAATGATTGAAGTGGCTCGCGCCATTAAAGCCGGGACGGTGTGGGGAAACGGCGCCAATAAATTCGACGCGGCGGCGGAGTTCGGCGGATTTAAGGAAAGCGGTTTTGGCCGGGAAGGCGGGCCTCAAGGGTTGTGGGAATACGTCCATTTTGAGGAGTTAGGGACAGTCCCTAATTCTTCTTCGACTGAAATAGAGTTAGGGACTGTCCCTAACTCTCGTATTTGGAAAACCCCGAAAATGCTCATTGGAGGAAAACAAGTTCGCTCGGAATCCGGCCGCTATTATAAGGTTCTTTCTCCTGACGGAAAATTTCTGGCGGATGTTCCTCTCGGATCGAGAAAAGATATTCGTGATGCGGTCGAAGCGGCTTTAAAGGCTCAAGTTTCTTGGGCAAAATCGACAGCCTATTTGCGTGGGCAAATTCTCTACCGCACCGCCGAGATTCTTCAAAGTCGGTCTTCGGAATTGGTTCAAGTTCTGAGGGAGCAAACTGGGTGCGATGGGGCTTCGGCTCAAAAAGAGGTCTCTCTCAGCCTTAACCGCATTCTCTACTATGCCGGTTGGACCGATAAATATACGGGAAACGTCAATCCGGTCACCCAGACCGATTTCAATATCACTTATCCCGAGCCGATGGGCGTTCTCGGCCTTGTCTCTCCAGAATTACCTTCTCTTCTAGCCCTGGTTTCTAAGATTTTTCCGGCTATTGCCTCGGGAAATGCAGTCATTGCCGTTCCTTCGGAAAAACATCCCTTGGCGGCGGCAATTTTAATTGAAGTCTTGGACGCTTCCGATATGCCGGCCGGAGTGGTCAATCTCGTTACTGGAAAATCGGAAGAGCTCTCTCCCATTTTGGCGGAGCACCGCGCTGTTGCGGGACTTGATTTTTCGGGCCCTCAAGAGTTGGCTAAAAAAATCGAGGAGCTGTCGATTAGCAACATGAAACGGACCTGGGTTCATGACCCTGCGGATTGGACCAGTTCTCAAGCCCAAGGGCGTTCCTGGATGCGGAGATATCTGGAATTTAAAACCGTTTGGATGACGGCCTTGTCTTAATCCCCGAAATCGATTATATATTGTTGAGGAGAAGTTTATGGCTAAAAGTAAAAAAGAGCGGAAAGACAAGAAAGAGGTCTTGAAGCCAAAGTTCCACGTTCATACCGATATCCAATGCGGGGTGTGTCGTTCCTTGATGCATCACCCGGAAGGGGAAGAGTTTCCCAAGTTTTGCTGGTCCTGCGGGGCGACCTTGATCCGCTTTTGCATCAAATGCCGGAAGACTGTCCCGATGTTCTTTGAAGAATGGTGGTCTTCTGAAAATGATTGCCATCGCACCTACGGGCCCGTGAGAAGATGCCCCTGGTGCCGCTCTTTTCTCTCCGAGGATTCCTACGAGGAAAATTGGGAAGAGAACTGAGTCAAGTCTTAGCCGCTTTTAAAACGCGTAGTTGATGTCCATGAAGGCGGCGAGGCCCTCCTGGCCGACTCCAAAGTCAAGGGAACCTACCACTTGCGGCCTTGCGACCGCGCGGATGGCGGTTCCGAATACCGGGCGGGAATAACGGGCGGTGGCATCGGTGGGATCGGCAAAAACGCTCCCGATTCCGGCAAAAGGAGCGACTTCGATTTCTGTGGCCACTCCCGCCATTTTGGCCTCGTAAACTTTAAACCTTTGCTCGATGTTGGCGGCATACATTCCGTTATCAATATACCGGCCGTAGGCGTAAGCCCGGAGACTGTATTTCCCGCCCAGTTCCGGCATCAGCCAAAAAGGCGCGCTTCCGTAAAGTTGTTGGCCTTGGAGTTGAAAAGCCAAGACATTGTCCGGATGATTAGGCCACGGATAAAAATAACGCCCGTCGATTCCATAACGATTATAGTTATAACTGCTGGCGATTCCGCGCACGGAATAACCGGAGTAAGCCTGAAGAAAAGCGCCCTTAGTGGTTGTCACCGCGCTGTCTCTGGAGTCGTATTCAAAACTCAGCCTTCCTTCCTGGACCTGTTGAAAATCTTGTGGAACAATGCCGTTAAATTGGGTTTTGATTCCCGGCATCCCGGGAATGACGCCGTTGGTGACTTTTTCGGATAAAAGGTGGCTGTTGGCTTCTATTCGCCAGTTAGATCCAGGCAAGATGGAATGACCGGCGGTGACGCTGTAACTCCAGGCGTGGGAAATGTAGCTGGACTGGTTTCCATAAGCGGAGTTTTGTCCAATTCCGTAAAAAAGCCCGCCGGCGTTTGTGTTTTTATGCAGGCGCAAATCGAAGTCGGTGTCGGTGTCTTCAACGCGCAGATTTTTGTATTCGATGAGGGCTTCATTTTCATATTTTCCAATAGTCCCTATGGCGGTGAAACTTTTGTATTGATTCGGGAAATAATAATAGCGATAGGTTCCTTCGGGGCCGAAGTATTGATTCTCGGTGATGGAAGGTGCCGTGATGCTTTGAATTTCATCTGAATTTTTTTTCTGCTTGACCCAGATGGGCATGATTCCAACTGATGTTCCGCTATTGGGGTCGGTGGCGAGAATAGGAACGATAACTTGGATGTTCCGATTTTGTTTGTAGAACATCCACCGCACCAAGGCGGGGGTTTTGTCCACGTCGGTTTGAGAGGTCGTAGGCGGCTTTAAATTCTTGACGATAATTTGATCCTGGCTTTGCTCTTGCGCCTGGACGCGCAGAATGCCGCTCATGATGAGAAGAAAAGAAAAAAATAGCAGTCTTAATCTCATGGCGAGCGCTTCTCGACGTTTTTCAAGACGATGTGGGCATTTCTGGCAAGTCCGGAGCGCTTAGTTCGCGATAAGGCTGCTTTTGAAAAACGGGATTTAAATTCGCTTTCCGTCCATTGAGTGATTTCCTTAAGCGGTAGACTTCCATATCCCGGCGCGTTGAACGTGCGCCCGAAAGAGGAAAAGCGGTTAAAGGGACAGACTTCTTGGCAGATGTCGCATCCAAACACCCATTCGCCTATTCCGGAATGTTTTTCTTGGGGAATTTCTCCCTTGTGTTCGATGGTCCAATAAGAAATGCACTTTCGGGCGTCGAGCACTCGTTCCTGGGGAAAAGCGTCGGTCGGGCAGGCGTCTAAACACCTTCGGCAACTGCCGCAATGATCGGTTTCTGGCTCATCGGGAGCGAGTTCGAGATTCATCGCCATTCCCGACAGAAAAAAATAAGAGCCTTTTTTCGACAAAAGCATCGTATTCTTGCCGATCCAACCAAGACCGGCGTAACGCCCATAGAGCCTTTCGAGAATGGGGCTAGTGTCGACAAAGACCTTTGAATCGGCGGCGGGTTCCAGCGTTTTGAGGTGAAGGGAAAGGGTTTCCATCTTTTCTCTTAAAACGAGGTGATAATCCCGTTCTCCCACATAGCGCGCGACGCGGCCATGGCCTTGTGGAAGAGGCGTCTTTTTGTTATCTGAATAGTCAAAGGCGCAGATGAGAACCGAGCGAGCCTCCGGCCACCAAAACCGGATATCTGAGCGGATTGTCGGGTTTTTCGCCATGTAATCCATGGATCCATGGTAAGATTTAGAGATCCATTCTGGGTAAAATTTGGCCTCCGGAAAAGCCGCAACGGGAGCAATTCCGACACGATCGGCTCCAATTTCAAGCGCGCGTTCCTTTAAGGCTTGAGCGATATTATTTCTTGACAACGCCTTGGTCTATAGGGCGGGCTCGGATTTAAGGATTTTAAAGCGCCGGGGGCCCGCGGGAAGAGTGACGGTGGCGGTTTCTCCGACTTTCTTGCCTAAAAGGCATTGCGCGATGGGCGCATAGACGGAAATTTTTCCCTCGGAAGGATCGGATTCATCTTCTCCGACGAGCGTGTAGACGGACTCGTCTCCGGATTCGTTTTGAATGGTCACGCGGCTCCCGATAGCAACGACGTCCTTGGGAACCTCCAAATCGTCGATGATTTTCGCGCCTTCAAGCTTGTCTTGTATTTTCGCGATTCGGCCCATCACTTCGCCCAGTTTTTCCTTGGCGCTGTGATACTCCGCGTTTTCCTTGAGATCCCCTTTTTCGCGGGCCTCGGCGATATCTTGAGACAGCTGGTTTTTCATTTTTTTGAGCGGCTCGAGTTCGCCAACGAGTTTCTCATAGCCGGCTCGCGTTAGGAATGTTTCTTTCATATTAGTATTATAAGAAATCGGTATGCGATTTTCTCTTGGTTTGGTTGATTATGCGGTCATCGTGGTTTACTTTGCGGCGAACCTCGCGGTAGGCTTTTGGTCCTATCGGAAAAACCAAAACAATTCCGAGATGACGGATTATTTATTGGCGGGCCGGGGACTTAGCCTTCCCGTTTTTGTCGCGGCCTTGGTCTCCAGTTGGTACGGCGGAGTTTTAGGCGTGGGGGAGTTCTCCTACCGTTACGGCCTTTTGAACTGGGTGGTTTTGGGCTTTCCCTACTATTTTTTTGCCCTGGTTTACGCGTATTTTCTCGCTCCTAAGATTGCGAGTTCAGGCGCCTTGACTTTGCCCGAGCTTTTGGAAAAATTCTACGGAACCAAGGCCGCCGGCGTGGGGGCTGCTCTTTTACTTTTGCTCGTTTCCCCGGCTCCTTATATTCTTATGATTTGGGTCTTGGTCAAATCCTTGGCCGAAATTTCCCTGTGGGCTTCTTTTTTTATCGCGATGGCTTCCGCGACCGCGTTTCTTTTTGTCGGAGGGTTTCGCTCGGACGTGCGGGCGGATGTCTTGCATTTTATCTTGATGTACAGCGGCCTTATCGTTTTGCCTCTTTATGCTTATCATGCTTGGGGCGGGCTTTCTTTTCTTAAAGAACATCTTCCGCCAGCGCATTTGGAGTGGAGTGGGGGAAAAAGCCTGGGTTATATCGGGTCTTGGTGGTTTTTAGGGCTCTGGACCTTGGTTGAACCGACGTTTTATCAAAAATGTTTGGCGGCCAAAAGTCCGGAAACGGCTAGAAAAGGAATCGTGATCAGCGTCTTATTTTGGATTTTGTTTGATTTTATAACGACGGTTGCCGGGCTCTATGCCAGGGCTGTTTTGCCCAATTTGAAAGACCCGGTTTTGTCTTATCCGGCATTAGCCGCGAAAATTCTTCCGCCACTTTGGAAAGGATTTTTCTATGTGGGGATGTTGGGCGCTATCTTTGCGGCGTTTAGTTCGCTGGCTTTTTTGTTTGCCTCGACATTGGGAAAAGACATCGTCTGGAAATTTTTCAAGGTTCCAGGCCTCTCTGAGACACGGCATGTCCAATCCGGGCTGGTCGTCGGCCTGATTTTAGGGACTGTCGTCGCGGTCATTTTACCGTCGGTTGTCGATATATGGTATACGCTCAGTTCCATTGCGGTTGCCGGCCTTTTGTTTCCGCTGTGTTTGGGGTATTTCCCGGCTTTAAAGCCCCGCGCGGAGGACGCCGTTAAAATCATGCTCGGCGGAAGCGGAGTGGCGTCGGTTTGGACTTTTTTTAAACAGCCTTTGGGGTTGGCCCCCATTTATCCGGGGCTTTTGGTCGCGGGAGCATTTTATTCTTATTCGATGTTTCAAAGGCGAGTGATTGATAGTGCGCGTTAATTTCCCAGCCGGAAAGCTTCCGCCGGCTTTTTTATCCCGGATGCTGAAAAAATTTTGCGTTTCTGACCCTGCGGTCTTATTGGGTCCGTCCGTAGGAGAAGATGCGGCGGTTTTGTCGGTTGGCGGAAAAATGATCGCGGTGGCGGTGGACCCTGTGACTTTTTTGTCTGAGGAATCGGGCCTTTATGCGGTGGCCGTCAACGCCAATGATATCGCGACCCGCGGAGCCAGGCCCCGTTGGTTTCTCTGTTCCGCCCTTTTCCCCGAAACTGGCGCCAATCCTAAAATGATTGAAAAAACCTTTTCAGAGGTGGAGCGCGCCTGTCGTTTATTTGGGGTTTCTTCCATTGGGGGACATACGGAAATTACCTCCGCCGTTTCCCGTCCGGTTTTAACCGGGATTATGCTGGGAGAAGTCCTTGGCCCAAAAGCCTTGAAAACCTCGGGGGTAAGACCGGGAGATGAGATTATCTTAACGAAAAGTATAGCGTTAGAGGCGGCTTCGGTCATCGCACGCGAAAAAAAAATCGAGGTAAACTCCAAATTCGGATCTAGGTTTACTCGAGAATGCCAAAATCTGATACGAAACATTGGAGTCGTTCAAGAGGCCATGGCGGCTTATCAGGCGGGCGGCGTTTGCGCCATGCACGACCCGACGGAAGGCGGACTTTCTTCCGCTCTCTATGAAATGGCCGAGGCTTCTCACGTTCAAATTGCCGTTGAAAAAGAGGAAATTCCTATTTTAGAACCAGTGCGTCGCCTATTGGATTTTTACGGTCTTAATCCCCTGGGGGCTTTGTCCTCGGGTTCCCTCTTAATTGCCGCAAGACCGCGTGCGTCAAATAAAATTATCAACCAGCTTTCACGCCTTAAGATTCCAGCCTCCGTCGTTGGCCAGGCTTTTCGAGGGAAAGGAGTTGTCTTAAAAAGCGGGCAAAGGCAAGAGACGTTTCCGCGCTTTCCGCGAGATGAAATTGCGAGGTTTCTATGAAAAATTTATTTTTAACCGTTGCCTGCGGCTTGTGCCTTGTTCAAACGGCCGCCGCCGCTTCCTTGGCGGTTCATACCAGTTCTCCTGCGGCGACCGGGGTCTATAACAGCGATTTAGCGCGGGCAGGGGAGCGTATTTTTATCGAGCCCTTGGTGGTCAAAGACGCCGATATTGACAACCAACTGACCATCGCTCCGTCCATGAGCCCGGGATATGGAGGTTCTTCTATTTCTCAAACTCCTATTACGCTTGAAAAACGCCTTACTCATTCGTTCAGCCTCCGCCTTGAATCTCATTATGAGGATGTTCAAACTCCCGGAGGCGCGCATTCGGGTTTTCAATATTTCGGAGTCCAGGGAAAATATATGTTTTACGAAAATGCGCCGCATGAAATCATGGCGACCGCGATTGTGCGCGCCACGACCCCGATGGGCTATTCTCAAGCCGGGCAGGGAAACCCGATGACGCTTTATGGTTATTTGCTTTTTAACAAAGGAATGGGAGACATTCCCGTTTCTTGGATTCGCCCTTTCGCCATTCAAAGCGATATCGCGGGAATTACTCCTTTTGGAAACGGGCCTGAGCCGTTGTCTCCCTATGTCGGGCTTTATGATTTTCAAGATTCCTTCCGTTTTGACGGCGCTTTGGAATACAGTTTTCTCTATCTTCACGACGTGGTCGGCTGGAACGTGCCCCAATTTCTGGATCAAATAGTTCCCGCGGTCGAGGCCCGGACCTTGGTGAACGAAAGCGCTAATGGCCATCAAGGCGCGACCGCCGGATATACCAGCTACGAGATTAATTACCAGACGGACTGGTATCAGATTGGGCTGGCCTATCAAACCCCGTATGGGGTTGATTCTTCTTTTATCGGGAAGCGCGGCATGCTTTATATGACGTTTTTCTACGGCTGGATCCTCAAGAAAATGGGATATCACTCGACCCCATTTTGAATTGACGAACGCGTGAATTGATTTTTTTGTTTGACTCTGGTAAAGTGTTATGGAAACGTTCGCGCGCAAAGGCTATGAACAATAGACTAAGATTTTTAGCTTTATTCATTCCGCTGGTTTTTCTCTGTTGGAATTGCCGCGCCTTGGATAATTCCGATCGCCCACTTTATCGGATGACGCCTCGTGAAATTAGCCGGACTATTTCGAAAATCCATAAACATACTTCCAATCTTTCCGAGCGAATTATTGAGGTTAGCGCGCATTTTCTCGGAACCCCATACCACTTGGGCCCCTTGGGCGAAGGGCCTCAAGGAGAATTTGACCAAAAACCCCTGATTTCGTTTTCCGCGGTTGACTGCACGACCTTTGTCGAAGAAACGATGGCTTTGTCCCTGGCTAAAAGCCTTCGTCAAGCCAAGAAAATCCTTCAGCGTATTCGCTATAAGAATGGCGTGATTTCTTATCAGACAAGAAATCATTTCCCTTCGGTTGATTGGATCCCCAATAACATCGCCGCCGGGTTTATTAAGGATATCACTTCCACTGTCGCAGGGCCTGATTTAGAGGTCGCTTCTAAGTGGATATCCAAGAGAAAATGGTATCAAGATAAAAAAATATCGGATATTCAAGGCTTTTCAAAGCTGACGCCGCAAGAAAAAAATCTGCTCCTTCAAAAGCTGCGTAATATCGGAGAAGAGATGCCGGATGAGGAGGTTTCCATTCCATACTTGCCCATCCGGGATTTTGCCGACCGTCTGCAAAACATTCCCTCTGGCACCATCGCTAATCTCGTGCGCGGCGATAATCCTCAATATCCGGTTTTAATTTCTCATCAGGTATTTATTATTCAAAAAGGGGGGGAACCCTACGTTCGCCATGCGGCTTTTAACAGCGTGGTCAAAGATGTTCCCGCTTTGGAGTATTTCGCGCGCTATGAAAATTCCCAGTGGCCGCTCTTGGGAATTAATTTAGATGAGGTTCTTTCTCTAAGTAAGACCCAAAATAAATAAATCTCTTTTTGGGCTTGGGATAAGAATAATCGGTGACTTTTTCGCCGTAATTAATCTCGCTTAAAGGGTATCCAAATCTCTCTTTGAATGAAGACCTCATGACCTGCCCCGAGGATTTTCGGCTTTCGATGAACCCGTCTCCGCCTGTGTAAATCATCACGTGACTGATGCGCTTTTGGTTTTGGGGGTCGCTTAAAAAAATCAGGTCTCCCGTTTTCATCTGGGTATTTTTAAGGGGGCGGCTTTTGAGCTTTTGAGCAAATGAGTCTCGCGGAATATCGACTCCAATCACGCGATAGGCGAGGCTGACCAGTCCTGAGCAGTCAACCCCAATGGACAAATCCGGTTGGACTCCGGATCTTCCTCCCCAATAATAGCTGGTTCCAAGAAACAGCTCCGCCGTGCGAATAATCTCGGCGCGGCTTTGCGCGTCAATGGAGTGATAGAACGGATAAAGGGCGCTTGAATCAATTTCGGCGGTGGTGTCATCGGGAAGAGCTACCACCGAAAGGCTTCCGTTATTGCCAAGTTTGTCGAGTCGCGTTCCTACCGAAAGGTTCAGAAATTCTTGACCGCGGTGTAAAATGGCTTGCCTAATTCTCACAACCGAGTTTGGCGCTGGGTTTGTAGCGAATGAAATGTCCTTAGCTTGTATCCATCCCTGATAACCTTGCCAATGTCCTTTTCGAAAATCGAGTTGTTCATTGGCCGCGATTTTGACCCAAGAACCGCGGGCTTCTAAAAGAGTTATTTTTTCGCCATAGAGAAGCTGGGACAAATGCAACGGATCGTCAAGCTTGACTTTTATTTTCGGAACGGGCTTTGACATGAGATTGGAAACGGGGACTCCGATAATGGCCGAGAGGCCTTGGAGGGGACTAATGAGATAAACTAAGCCTCTTTTGTTGATTCTCCATGCCTTGTCAAACTCAAGACGAGGGTAGACGCGCCTGACTGAAGAGATGTTGGGCGCAGCCGGGTCGTTGACGATGACGTCTCCATTTTGGGTGAAACCAGTGATGACCAATAAATGTCCTGCGGTTTTTTTGATCGGGGCTTTCGGCAATTCTCCCGCTTTAAAAGAGACGCTTGCAATTACCGGGCGCCCTTGGGCGATTTCCTTTTCGACCTCCGCTAGATCGTTTAAGCGGGAGACATAAGACACAAGATTAAATGAACCGGCAAAGGCGGTATTAAACGTCCAATCTCCAAAATTGAGGCTCGTTTGATCCCGCACGGCTTCAGCTATTTTGGCGGTCTTAAGCGGAATCTTCCAGTAATCAAGGACCATTCCCAGGGAAGTCGGACTACAGACGTCATGACGATATTTCTTTTCCTCCAGCATTTGAGAGCGCGCTTGAACCTTAAGTTCTCTCACCCAAGGCCCGGGCTTAAAGGGCTGAGGCGCGTGGTTGAGTCCTTTGGCGTTTGATACATTGATCGCGAGGAGTTTTAAGATGGTCGGTTTTTTTAGAGATGAAAAGAGAATCCGGTATTGAAAAGAGTGAGAGTTTTCTTTGAGCTTAAGGGTGTCAATATCGACAAAAGCGAGAACGGATTTTTTTTCGCTTTTATGCGAGAAAAAGAAGGAGCCTTTCTGAGTTCCAAGCACAAACCAAGGCGTCCAGCGGTTATTGATTTGAACGCGCGCTTCCATTTGAAGAGAATTCCCGGATGGAACTTCCGCGTTCCAAGAACCGACGAGTTCATCAAAGGAAACTGGAGCAGAGATAACTTTGGAGAGAAAAATTGAAGAACTCGATCTGGTTTTAAATAAACCTTCTTCAAATGAAATTGGTTTAAGACCCGAGAGTTTCGCTCCGCGCCAATCCAGGGGCGCGCGAAAAAGATAGGTATAACTCATAGCCTGAAGGTTTGTCGCCATGAAGGCCAAAAAACTACAGGCCCCAAGGAATCGGCCCGTTTTTTTATAATCAATCAAAAACTATTTGACCAGCTTGTTAGAGGCTTTTCGAGGCGGATCGTTGGCCGGGCGCGGCGTCGTTTTTGGATTATTTTTAAATGTGGGGGCAAGTTCAGCGTTAACCTTAGCCCATTCGGGAGACTCATCGACGGAACCCACAATTGCGCCAATGGGGCATTCCGGGAGGCAAACTCCGCAGTCAATGCAGACCTCGGGATCAATGATCATAAACGGCTGGCCTTTATGTTCGCCCGGATGAATGCACTCAACCGGACAGACATCGACGCAAGATGCGTAAACTTCCCCGAGACAGGCTTCGTTGATCACATGAGCCATTGAACTCTTCTCCCTATTGTTTGATAATATTTAATCCGATGCGACGTTTTCATATTAACTCTTTTCCTTTCCGCTGTCAAATCCGCCCTTGGGCGCTTTGTGGTTTGCTTGTGGGGTTTTTAACCGCGAAACTCCATGCCGCCGGTTTTGCCGATTTCGAGAACTCGGCTTCAACACAGAGTTTTGCCGACCTTAAGAAACAGTCGGATGCCTATAGTTTTCTCTCTAAACTGACCCGGCTTAAGCCCACGGGAAGTATGTCATTAAACTGGCGCAATATCGGACCCAAATACGAAGGTTTTGAAAGTCAAATTCAAGATGAAGTGTATTTGGGGGGGATGTATTTTGGTTTTGATGGGCCTGTCATTGACAGCGTTCCCATTGTGGGCGAGTGGCATATGCCGACTAATGGCCAGGGTTCCGTGATCCTTAATCAGATTAATTTTAGTTATCAAAAAATACAAAATTGGGATTTTCAACTGGGGAAATTCGTGGTTCCTTTTGGGCGCTACAACGAATTGTATCACCCGCAAGATTATCTGACGGTGACGCAGCCGCTTTCCATGGCTTCCCCTCAAAGTTTGGATTTGATGGTAAGAGCCAATTCCCCCACGCCTCCGATCAGCATTGGATACACCGATATCGGCGCCCGGACTAGTTTCTATCCGCCGGTCAAAAATGTTTTCGTTCCCGATGAAATTACCTTCTATGTCGTCAACGGTTTGGGAGAAGCTTATAACCGCTTGCGGACTTTTTCCAACCCCGGCGACCTGGGGGTTCCTCCGGTTCCGGGAAACGGGACCAACATCGATTTCGGACACCAAGACAATAACCTCGCCGATAATAATAATCCAAAATCGATTGGCGCAAGACTAGTCTGGGCTTTGGGTGATTTGAGATTTCCCTGGCCCTTTCCTGAAGGCGCCTCGAACCTTGAAGGCGTGACGATGGATTTATCCGGAACGGGGGGGCAATACAATCTCGAAGGCAATTTAAATTATCAAGTTTATTCCTTGGATTGGAGCTTCGACTATTTGGGGCTTAACTTTTCCGGACAGGGCATTTACAGCTATACCCAGTTCATGGCGCCTTTGGAAGCCAACGGGCAATATGTCAATCCTTCAGGGGGAAGTCCGTGTACGACGGGGGGAAGCTCAACAGGTTGCAACACCCAGCTGGCTGAATCGGCTGAAGAAGACTATGGCTATTTTGTTCAGGCCTCGGCCCCGATTATTCGCCATCCAAAGTATGGAAAGGATGTGATGGGAGTTCTCGTTTACAACCAAATGTACCGCCGCGGCCCAGTTGAAGATTTGCTAGATAATCAGACCTTAAACGACCAATTTTATGCCTCGGTCAGCGCCATTAATCCGGCCAATGGTTACGCGACTTCGATGATGAATAAATATACCGCCGCCATTGACTGGCAACTGAGCGATCACTTTTGGTTAAAATTTGAATATTCTTATTGGGATTTGCATAATACCGCGACCAGCGCCTATACCTATGCGAGTATTCCGGGGTACCGGTTGACCAACGTCTATCAGTCCGGGACCTCGATTGTGATGGCGTTTTGATACAATAAAGACCTTGGCAACCCCGCACATGCTTGGATATTTTCTTTTAACTTTCGGTTCTCTGTTTGCGATTGTGGACCCCTTCGCCGCCATTCCAGCTTTTTTGGCGATGACGGATAAACTCAGCTATCAAGATAAGTGTCATACAGCAAAAATTGCCTGCATGGTTTGTTGGCTGATTCTAACCGGCTTTGCTTTATTGGGCTCTGAAATTTTCGGCCTCTTTGGAATTACCTTGCCTGCTTTTCAAGTCGCCGGCGGGCTCATCGTTTTACTATCGGCCTTGGATATGCTTAGAGCGAAGCGTTCTCCGCTCCAGGAAACTGCGGAAGAAACTCAAGAGGGGATGTCCAAAGACGACATCGCGATTACGCCCTTGGCCGTTCCGATGTTGGCGGGTCCCGGGGCGATTACGACCGCGATTGTTTTATCCGATCACGCGCATGGCTGGATGTCCCGTGGGATTCTTTATCTTACAATTGCCGGAGTTGCGATTCTGTCTTATTTTATTTTGACTTTTTCCAGCGCCGGGGCCAAACGCCTTAGCTCGACCATGCTCAATATCATTACCCGACTCATGGGGCTGATGCTGGCCGCGATTGGCGTTCAGTTCATTCTAACGGCTTTAAAGATTCGTTAGCTCCCGTGCTCTCATTATCGGCGATGACGGGAAGAACCGGTTCCGTTTTCGGCGGGAGAATTTCCGTATTGGTGGGAAGAGCTTTCGGGGGCTTTCCATATTCGCGGAAGATGGCGACAATTTCGTCGTAATCGAGTTCGTCGCGCTTGAGTAACTCCTGGGCGAAACGATCCAAGATGTGGGCTTCGGACTTGAGAGTCATTTCGACTTCTTCCAGGGATTGTTGAAGGAGTCTTTGGGTCGCCGCATTGAGGCGTTCCTTGAGGGCTTCGGAAAGCTGTTCCTTGGGAATGCGCGTGTAATCCCCGACAAACCCTTTCTCACCCATGCCGTAGCGCCAAACCATGTTATGGGCGATGGTGGTCGCGTTCGCAAAATCGGAGGCCACGCCGTCGGTCGTGACGCCAAAACGAAGTTTTTCCGCCATGTATCCGCCCAAGGCGACCTTGATATGGGCTTTAAGCGTGTTCATGTCCGAACTGAAGAGCTCTTCCCGGGGAATGGAGTGAACGACTCCCAAGATTCCACCGCGTTGGATAATGGAAGCTTTGAAAACGTCGTTGGTCGGATGGGTGAGATAAAGAATGAGAAGATGTCCCGCTTCATGGAACGCGGTCATTTCGCGCTCTCTCTGAGTCATGTTCAGGCGATGGGCGACGCCGAGCTCGATTCTTTCAATGGCGGCGGAAATATCTTTATAAGTAATAATCTCCCGGTGGTCCCGTGTCGCGATCAGGGCCGATTCCTTGAGAATATTTTCAATTTCAGCCGGAGTCTTATAAACCGCTTTTCGGGCTAATCGGGCGATATCAACCGATGGATCAATATTAATTTTTTTGGCGTAGTATTCGAAGATTTCGGTGCGTTCCTGGAGATTGGGGCGTCCGATGGCAATCGTGCGGTCAAACCGGCCCGGGCGTAAAAGCGCGGCGTCCAAAACCTCTTCCTGGGCATTCATGGCACCGATGACGATAATGGGGCTTCCATCGTCATTGAGCCCGTCCATTTCAACCAAAAGCTGGTTCAAGGTTTGATTTCCTTCCTGGTTTCCGCCGAAGGCGTCAAAGTAAACTCGGGAACGCCCTAAGACCTCAAGCTCATCAATAAAGATGATGCAGGCGCCATAAGCCTTTGAAAATTGTCGGGCTTGCTTAAAAAGTTTTCGGACGCGGGCCGCCCCCACCCCGACAAAGACCTCGACAAATTCCGAGCCCGAGGCCGAGAGAAAGGGAACGCCCGCTTCGGTGGCAATCGCTTTTGCAAGCAAGGTTTTTCCGCATCCCGGCGGGCCCACCATCAGCATCCCGTGCAGAATTTTTCCTCCGACTTTTTTGAGGGTCGCGCGGTCTTTAATGAGTTGGACCATTTCCCAGGCGTCTTTTTTTGCTTCGGTCAACCCAATGACATCCGAGAAACGAACGCTGACGTGCCCTTCTTTAATGCGAGATTTTTTAAATTGAGCGAATCCTCCGCCGTATTGGAGAAGATAGAGAAATCCAACAAACACGAGAGTTTGAATAATCCCCCAGGGAAGAGAGGCGATATTGATTCCGATGATGTATTTGCGGACGCTTTCCTCCATGCCGGACATATACCAGATGGGAATGACGATTGAAACAAGAACGCCGATAATAATCGCAAACCAAAGCCAGTTTCGCTGGAAGAAAAGCCAGATTTTTGCCTTGAGGCTTCCGCGTTTTCCCGGCCCGATGAGAAACATTAAAACAGACAAAAACGCGACGCTGACGGCCACTTCGATGAGATAAGATGAAAGCATAGCGCTCCTTAAACTATATCAATATACTCCCCTCAATAAAAAGCGGCGTCATGGCCCCATCCCCGGCAAGACAAAGGGAATAGGGCGGTCCCGGTGGGGCACGTATTTCGTCACTTCAAAAGTATATCCGGGGGAGTGATACATCCAAGCGATATCAATAGGCTGGGTTTTGACTTGAAGGGTGCAGACCTGCCAAAATTCAGTGGGCGTGCATTGAAAAGAAGCTCCTCCACTGGAACCTGTGGGCGCAAGCCCTAGAAAACTTTCCGAGGGACTTCCATACCCCAGATAGGCGCTGATTTTGTTTTGAATATCGCTTTCAAGTCCGTTATCTGGATAGAGACTTTCATTTCGGTGAGATTCAAGTTGCCATCTCCGGGCCCCGTAATAGGAGGCGATTTCCATTTTTTGAACTAAGATCAGCATCGCGAAAATTTTGGCGAAGACAAAGAGAAAAAACATGAATATGGGAAACAGAAGCACGGTTTCAGTCGTGGCTTGACCGCGGGAACGGAAAGCGCGGAAGGAACGGAAAGGCAAGGAAAGAACGGAAAGCAACGGAGAGTAAAAAAAAGTTGAGAAAAAACTTCCCGTTGCTCGCCGCTTCTCTCTAGTTCTTGCCGTTTCTTTCCGTTCTTTCATTTCTTTCTGTTCTTTCCGTTAGGGATGAAGTCTCGTTTGAAAATGGGGAGTGGGATTGGGCCAGACGGCAGCTTCATTGTTGGCTCCGGGCCACAAAGAGGCGGTGGCGTGAACTGTGGCTTGTCCTAGCGGAATATTGAAAGAGTTTTGAGGCGGCGTCCAGGTAATCGAGGCAGGC
Source organism: Elusimicrobiota bacterium (assembly GCA_027371715.1). Lineage (GTDB taxonomy): Bacteria > Elusimicrobiota > Elusimicrobia > UBA1565 > UBA9628 > JAKAQV01. Next base: position 110,032 of record DAHXMM010000005.1, read on the forward strand.
CAGCCTCCTTCCGCTGATTCAATTGCGCCGGGATTAACGGTTGCCAATTGAAAAAGCCCATCGCAACCGCTGATAGTCGAGGCCATGCCGGTTCCCGGCGAGTTGTTGAATATTCCGTACGGCTGGTACATATTTCCAGGCAGTAGTTTATTGGCATAGTAAAAAATCTTAGGCACGCAGTGCATTTGGACTTGACTGGTAAAACTTACAGGGGGAAATTGAACGCCCTGGGCCTCGCTTAAGGCTTGTTGGGTTCCTAGATTGAGCCAATAAGACTTCGTAAAAAATTGATGGCCGGTTGAGAGGCGCTGAAGCACCGAAAACTGGGCGGATTCAACCGAGCCTAACAGTTGGTAAATCTGAACGTAAAGATTCATGACCTGGGTTGCGTCATCCCAGTTTATATTCCAACAATTGGCGGTTTGTTCGCTAATCAGGGTTAGACAAGGAGTTCCTCCGCAGTTTTTTCCGGTTGAGTCAGTGTGGGCGTTGGAGGAATCAAAGTTAGTTGGAGTAGGTGTGTTGAGATTAGGGCCGCGAACGGAGGTGGGGTCAAAGGCAATTTTCCAAGAAGCCGAGCCCGGGGCTTCCTGGTCGGCGTTACTCGCGTAAGCGGGATCGCGGGGGTAGGCTCCTTCCCCATACAAGAGGTCGTCGATAGCCAGGCTTCCGCCGCTCGCTAAAGCGTTGACGGCCGCATCGCAATTGGTTTTCCCCATGTTGTTTAAGGTCGTCGAGTGAAATCCTTCATAGAAAATGCGCATGGGAAAAGCGCCGTTGACATAGGCCGTTCGGTTGAGAAAATCGGAATAGTTGGTCATTTCGACGAAAGCGGCGGAATCGATGGCGAATTGATGGCGGATTTTTTCGCGGGAGAGTTTCGCGGTCTCATAGATGAGATAAACAAAAAGCATCAAGGTCGGGAACATCAAAAGCGCCGGAATGAGGATTTGTCCTCTCGAGAGCCGCATACCCTGTTATAACCCCGGAACGCGCAATTTTCAAGGCCTAAATTGTTTCCTTGAGATTTTTAAATAAGCCAAAGAACGAGAATAAGAACGCCTAACGAGATTAAGGATGCCGAGACGAGAAAAGCGGGCGCCTCCGAATTCTTTCCCTTCGGGGCGCCGAGATCCAAGGGAGAGCGCTTGGAATCGTCGTTTCCGAGGGTTTTCTCTCCGCTCGGTTCGGCCTGAGAATTGATTCCTTGCGTCGGGAGGCTCCCGGATATTTCGCCGTTTGTTCGCGGAGCCGCGGCCGAATTCTGCGGGGGAAATTCATTTGCCGCCGTTTTCGCCGCGCCTTTTCCTGGAATTCCGGAGAGGCCGGAGGAAGGATTTTTAACGCGGCTTCCAAGATTATGGGCGGGTAATTTGGAATTCCGAAAAGCTTTTGGGCTCGCGGAAGGAAGCGGACTATTTTTGAGGGGCGGGAAATTCGGCGCCAAACCGGTTTTATTCTTTGGAGGCTGACTTTTGGGAGAAGAGGCGTTGGCCGGCGATGCGGATTTCTTCCGTTTGGAAAGAGGTTTTGACGGAAGGGGGTGCGGTTTTAAGAGCGCGGGCCGCTGAGTTCGCGGGTGAACGATTGGCTTTAAAGGTTTCTTGGGAGGCGGCGGGGGGACTTTAGTTTTTTTAACGGCTTTGGACGCGGAAGGTTTGAGAGTTTGCTTGGATAATTTTTGATGGGCCTGATTCTTTTTTGGGGAAGCCTTGGGGTTCGGGACGGAAGCCGTTTTTGGCGTTGAATTTTTAAGGGCTTTTGCTTGGTTCATGGCGGAGGACCCGGAATTGCCGGGCGCGCCCCCGCCGCCGCCCGAGGATCCGCCGCCGCCGCCCCCGCCTCCTCCCGCTCCCGCGCTTGTTCCACCCGAAATTCCGCTCTTTTTATTTTTTTTCTTCCCGCCGGACCCGCCGCCTCCTCCTCCGCCGCCGCCCATGGGAGCGGATGAACTTCGAGCGGAGGGGTCTTTCCAATCGGACCAGTATTTGCGAATAAGCTTGATTTGTTCTTGGTCGAAACGGTTGAGGATTTTTTTTCGTTGGTCAATCGCCACGGGAGCTTGAGTCGAGGGCGAAGCGAGCAATAGGTCGTTGGGGTATCGGGAAGCCATGCTTTTTAACCGGCTTCTGATTTTCTTTTGCGTTCGCGGACCCATCGCGGGAATGGAGGGATATTTTTTGAGCGATTTTCGTTCGCTTTTGATTTCCGCCGGCGAGCTTTTCCACGGCCAGCAGGACGGTTTCCAACAATTCGACAAAGCCCGCACGACCGCCGCGTGCGGCCAAATTTTTTTCTTTTCGATGGAAGCGAGCGAATGATCCGGGCTGGAATTTTGAGCCAAGATCGGGGAGGGGTTCGAGAGCTGGGGAAACGAGGAAGCTTGAAGACCGCCGCAGGTTGTAAGAGTTGAAAAAATGCCTAGGAATAAACAGAAGAGCGCCTTGTTCATGGTCTTTGCTCACGCCGCTTTTATTTATTACGCAGGGAAAAGGGGAAAAGTTCGAGCCCTCAGATTTCTTGAAGGCTGCCGATAATGACGGGGCCGTTGGGGTTGCTGGGCCCGGTCAAGAAAATATAGAGATTTTTGGAACCGAGAATATAGGTCAAGATCTTGGAGGCCGGCGGGTCGAAATCAACCTCCAGACCGGCCATATTGGCGATATTGAGAAGTTTTACCTGAAAAGGAGAACGATTAGTTTTTGCTCGGGAGAGAATCATTTGACGGAGCTTTTGGAAGGCAGAGAGGTCATTAGGAAAAGGATTGGGTAAAACCTTAAGGCGGACAATTCCCAACTGACCATAAAGGCTTCGGTCTAAAAACGTGCTGGGGTCGGTTCCTTTTTGGCAGAAAAAAACGGTTTCCCGTCTTTTTGTTTTTTGATCAACAATGGCTTCGTAGCCGTCGGGAATATGAAGGGTGTACCCGAAGTGGCTCAAAAATACGGGGCTGGTGATGGGGTTTCCCAATTGGGGCCGGGTCGGACGCAAAAAGATAAAAACAACGGAGGCAAACAGAGCGAGGCCGCCTAAAACCATGAGAAGTCGCCCGAATCGCTCCCGGCTTTGTGCGTGTTTGGCCGCTTTCAAGGCGTCTTTAATGTCTTCTTCCGAAACTCCCTCAGACAGAAGTTGCGCCTTCAGTTCTGAAAACGGAAACTTTCCAAGATTGGATTTAAGATAAAAGACAATTTCTTCCTTGATCATGGGTTTTCGGCTGAAGATTTTCGTCTCATTCTGTAGTTAGCCATGGTTTTTCCGTTTAATTTCCATTCCACGCGCCGTTTTTCCAGAATTTGATTAAAGAGAGTTTCTCCCGGCAAGGTTAAAAGCCCGTCTTTATCAAAAATTTTTCGGTCCTTGGTATCGGTGAGATTAAAAACCTGTTTGGGTTCGACATGGTGCAAATCAAAATAGCCGATGGCTTTCTGGGAGAGAAGAAAGAGATATTTTTCAAAGCCTGCTCTGTTGAGTTCGATGGGGGAATTGAGGTCTCCGCGTTTTTGAATAGTGAAAGCTTGAATATCGCCTAGTTTTCGGGTTAGAAAATCAATGGCTCCGAGAGCTTCCGCTTTTTTCATCCGAACGAGGGTTTGAAGGTCTTCTTCGGTGTAGTCCTCGGCATCAGGAGAGATAATTTGCCTTTTTTTTAATTCCTTAAGGGGATTTAAGGCTACAGAGTGATTCGTCAAAGGCGGCGCGGCTTTCTCGGCGAGGCACAAAAGCGGCGGTCCTAAGGTGATTAGGAACAAACTACAAATGAACGCGAGAGTCCGCTTAGGCTTTTGAAAGAATCCTGGGGACGACCACGCCCGTTTGAGACTGATATTTGCCTTTTCTGTCGGCATAGCTGGTTTCACAAACCTCATCCGATTCTAAAAAAAGAAGTTGAGCGATTCCCTCTCCGGAATAGACCTTGGCCGGAAGCGGAGTCGTGTTTGAAATTTCAATCGTCAAATAGCCTTCCCAGGTCGGCTCAAGCGGGGTGACGTTTACGATGATGCCGCAACGGGCGAAGGTGCTTTTTCCAAGACAAATAGCCAGGACATTTCTTGGAATTTTGAAACGCTCGACCGATCGCGCCAAGGCGAAGGAATTGGGAGGAACGATACATTCCGGACCTTTGTAGTCGACGAAGGATTTCGGGTCGAAGTTTTTCGGATCGACAACCGCGCCAAACACATTGGTAAAAATCTTATACTCATCGGCCAAACGAATATCGTATCCGTAGGAAGAAAGGCCGTAGGAAATTTTTCCTTCTCCTTCTTGTTTGTCGACGAAAGGGTCAATCATTTTAGTTTCAAGGCAGGTTTTTCGAATCCAGCGGTCCGATTTCAACATGACAGTTCTCCTCGATTAATTTTTCAAAGCGACTTCCGCGGCTTTATGTCCGCTCATGACCGCGCTCTCAATAGTCGCCGGAAGCCCGGTCCTGGTCCAGTCTCCGGCGAGAAAAAGCCCCGGCGAAACTTCTCCGGGAAACGGCCGCATTTTTTCAAGGCCGGGTTTTGGAGAAGGCGTTGCAAAAGGCTCTTTGATTAATCGCCAGTGAATTATTTTAGCTTTTTTAAATTCAGGGAAGACAAGGAGTTCTTTTTTCGCGATTTCGAGAATTTCTTGGGGCTCTTTTTTGAGTTCCTCATGGGCGGCGCTAATGACCAAGGACAAATATTGGCCGGGCCCCGGGATATTCCAGATGCGATTTTTGTTAAAGACCCAATGAAACCTGGTTTGAATGAGCCCGGTGGTTTCGTTTTCGGTGATGGGTCGATCAAACCACAGGGAAAGACCAATAATCGGAGAAGTCGAAAATGCTTGAAGACTGGTTTTTAGCCATTGAGGGACATTAAGACGTTTTATATCCCAAGGCGGAAGCGTGAGTAAAATAGAGGATGCGCGAAATTGGCGACCATCCTCACAAATCACGCCGCAGACGCGTTCATTTTCATAGATCAGGGAAGAAATTTTAGAAGAGACAAGGACTTGGCCACCTCGCTTTTCAATATAGTCCGAGGCTTGCCGGGTATAGAGAGAACTGAGTCCCACTTTGGAGTATCCAGTTTTCGCGGCATCGCTGGGGGTTTTACTCAAGATTTTTTCCAAGGCTTGGATGAGGCCCAAGGCCGAGGCGGTTTTAGCGTTTTCGTTGAGAATGCCGATGGCCAATGGTTCCCATAGTCTTTCTTGGATATTAGGCGTTTGACCTAATCGGTCAAGCCATTGACGAATGGTCAAGGCTTCGATCTGGGCGGCGTAATCTTTATCGGCCTTAAATTTTTTGGCTTCCCGCATGAGCTTTGAGGCCGAGATTTTTTCTTTAAGTGAGAGATGTTTTAGATTTAAGACTCCCCAAGTAAAATCAATAGGGGATGAGAGAGCTTGCGGGGCGGATAAGAGATCGTCTTGTCCCAAGGCGTCTTTAAAATGGAGCGTGAGCTTGTCTGAAAAGCGTAAAAGAGAACTAGAACCGATGCGGGATAAAAATTTCTTCGTCTCAATGTAGGCCCCGATAAATAGATGCTGGCCATTATCGATCTCGTACCCGGTTTTGGGATCGGTAAAAGAATAGGCTCGTCCCCCGAGATGCGGTTTTTTTTCCAGAACGAGAACTTTTTTTCCCTTCTCGGCGAGAAGAGTTGCGGCGGAGAGGCCGGCAAAGCCGCCGCCCATGACTAGGACGTCAGAATCCATGACAATAAAGCCAAGCCTTGAACGCAAGCCTTAGTTTTTTCAGTGGAGATATTGTTGTTTTGGAGAAAAAAACGCGAAAATCTCTTTTTTGAATTTCATCTAAAATCCCTTCATAGACGTGCGCCATCATTTCGGCCGGCATGAGAGTCATGCGGTCCTTAAAATCAAGGGCGGCCCGGCCATGGCGGTAAAAGCCCTTGGTTTGTTGCCAGAGCCCCTGCATTAAGCGCCGAAAAGCCGCGTTGTGCTCTCTCTTTAAGAGGTGGCTTCGGCTATATCCCGCTCTTTCCATTTCGCTTTCGGGGATGTAGATGCGCCCAAGGCTTAAATCCTCTCCCACGTCTCTTAAAATATTGGTCATCTGAAAAGCGTAGCCAAAAGAGTTTACGAATTCCCTCATTTGTTCCTGGGGCGTATGCTTGTGACCAAAAATCTCAACCGACATTTGTCCGACCGAAACCGCGACGCCTTTAAGATAGGGCTCTAAGTCGGAAAAGGTTTGATAATGGGTTTTATTGAGATCCATTTCGCATCCGCGAATCATTTCAAGGAAGGCTTCCTTGGGAAGCGGGAAATTCTTAAGGGCCTTTTCAATTTCTTGTGAGAGCGGATGGGTTCCTTGTCCTGAGAAAATTTTTTCAACTTCTGCACGCCAAAAATCAAGGCCTTGTCTGGCTTCTTTTTCGCTCTTCCCGGCGTCATCCACTAAGTCATCGATGGTTCTGCAGTAGGCGTAGACCGCGGACAAGGCCTGGCGTTGTTGCGGCGAGAGAAAAAGAAACCCTAAAAAGAAATTGGAGTTTTTTTCCGACTGAGGGAGGGTTTCTTTAAGCGAGCTTTCGGTCGTCATTTTAAAACGGCCCGCAACAAAAGCGGAATCCAGTCCCATTTGCTGAGAGTGGGACGCTGGTTGAGGGTGTTATAATTTTGTTTTCTAATTTTCTTGAGAATTTGGCGGCCGCCCAGAAGAGTGAGGCGAATTTCCCAAGACAGCGGCCAGGAAAGTTTTTGGGGGAGACTTTGACCTTGTTCAAAAATTTGACAGACTCTGGAGATTTCAAACTTCATCAAATCGCGGAAACGTTCGTTGACGACCCCCATTCTTAAATCCGCTTCCGAATAAGAAAAGCGGGTAAAGTCTTCCTGCGGGATGTAAATGCGGTCTTTTTTGAGATCGACTGAAATGTCTTGCCAAAAATTGGCGAGTTGAAGGCCGGTGCAGATGGAATCTGAGAGTTTAAAGAGCTCTTCCTCTCGGTATCCGTGAATCATCAAGACAATTCGCCCAACGGGGTTGGCCGATCGCCGGCAATAATCCAAGACCTCGTCAAAATTTTGATAACGGCTTTTGACGGTGTCTTGAAGAAAAGCATCCAACAAATCGTCGAAAGGCTGAACGGGGAGATGGAGGTCTTTGAGCGTTTCTTTAAGGGCGATAAAAACAGGATGAGCAGGGGTTTTTTGATTAAGGCTTTTTAAATTATCCCGCCATTCAAGAAGTCTTTCTCGCCTTACGCCCTCGTATTCCGGCTCATCTGAAAAGTCATCCGCAATGCGCGCAAAGCCGTAGAGACAAGCGACATGTTTCCGAAGTTTGGGTGAGATGAGGTTGGAGGCGACGGGGAAATTTTCATAATGAGACGCGGCTAAATCAAAACAAAAAGCGTAAGCGGCGGAAATGTCTTTTGGGTTTTCTTGTCTTGCTTGATAAGCTTTGAGAGTTTGAGCCATTAGTAAATGCCGAGTCTCGTCGGTCTATCGCGCGAAAGTTTTGGAAGGGGTTTTTGGGCTTCCCCGCTCCATTCAAAAGACACTTCTCCGCAGCGAACTTCATTTCCTTCCCGAATGTGGGCCGCTCTCAGAGCGCGGTCAACCCCGATTCTTTTCAGCATGGCCTGAAAGCGCATGACGGCTTCAGGAAGGCCAAGGTCAAGCATCGCGGCCGCGCGTTCGATAGAGGCGCCCTTGAGAATAAAAACTCCGTTTCCCAGAGATTCGACTTCAAAGCCCTTTTTGATTTCAAGTTTTGTTTCTGAGTCCTCTTCCGTTTTGAAAATGGGCGGCGGGGTTTTTGAAAGTATTTTGATGAGAGAATCTAAAAGAGCTTTGAGGCCTTGTCCCGTGACGGCAGAAATGGGAAAAATCTCGCGTTTGGAAAATTTTTTCTTGAGTTTCTTTAAGGCTTCCCCGGATTCGGGAAGATCCATTTTGTTGAGAGCTAAAAGGCGGGGCTTTTTTTTAAGCGTAGAGGAGTAAGAGCTTAATTCTTTTTCGATGAGGGTAATGCTTTCCGCCGGAGAATGAGATTCAAAACCCTGAGGGTCGACCAGGTGAACCAGAATCCTCGTTCTTTCGATATGCCTTAAAAAGTCAAACCCCAAGCCCTTTCCTTCATGCGCGCCTTCAATGAGTCCGGGAATGTCGGCCAGGACAAAAGAAATTCCCTTGTGAACGACGACTCCTAAATTGGGGGAAAGAGTCGTAAAAGGATAATCGGCGATTTTGGGCCGAGCCTTGGACAAATGGGCCAGGAGACTGGATTTGCCGGCGTTGGGAAATCCCACCAGGCCCACATCGGCTAAAAGCTTAAGCTCGAACTCAAAATGAGCTTTTTCTCCAGGAGCGCCTCTTTCTCTAATCCGGGGAGCGGTCATCCATTGAGTCTTAAAAGAAAGATTGCCGCGTCCTCCGCGTCCGCCTTTAGCCGCGAGATAGGTTTTGTCTGGAACGTTTAAATCGGCAACCAAAACTTTGTCTTTATAGACCAAGGTTCCAACGGGAACTTCTATCGTGATGGGATCGCCATTTTTACCCGCTTTATTACTTCCTTTACCGTGTTCGCCGGGAATCCCGCGGATATGAGTTTGACGGGTTAAATCATAGAGAGTGGTGAGGCGTAAACTCGCTTTAAGGAAAATATCGCCGCCGTTGCCGCCGTCGCCGCCTATAGGGCCGCCGTAGGCGACGTATTTCTCTCGGCGAAAGGCCAAACATCCGTCTCCACCGCGTCCGGCCTCAAGAAAAAGATGAACTCGATCGATGAAATTCATGACAGGAAATTAAGAAAGGGAAAGACAAAAAGACTTAGCGGACGCTGACGCGTTTCTTGTCTTTGTAGGCCCACTCGAATTGAACGGAACCCGACGCCTTGGCAAACAAGGTGTCATCTTTTCCGCGTCCGACGTTTTCGCCCGGCAAAAATTTAGTACCGCGTTGCCTGACAATAACCATACCCGCTTTTACTTTTTGGCCGCCGTATCTCTTAACGCCGAGGCGTTGGCCATTAGAATCGCGACCGTTGGAGGATGAGCCTTGTGCTTTGGTATGAGCCATATTAGTTAAAAGAAATATCCTTAATTTTGACTTCAGTCAAAGACTGACGATGCCCGCGCATTTTCTTATAAGCCTTTTTTGTTTTCTTTCGGAAAACCAAAATTTTAGCAGCTCTCTTTTGAGCAAGAACCTCGGCCGTAACCGTGGCTTTGGGAATGCCGGTGATGGGAGAGTCTTCTCCCTTGGAAGCCCACAGGGCTTTCCATTTAATCTCACTTCCGGAAGCTAGATCAAGCTTCTCAACCCGAATGACTTCCCCGGGTTCAACTTTATATTGTTTACCGCCTGTTTCGATGACCGCGTACATAACTTAATTATGATAGCACATATTTAGATTTAATTCAAATTAGTTTTTATTTTTCGTGTTAAGGAACGCGGAGGAGCCATTCATCGGAACGGTATTTTGCAACGAGAAGGCGCAGCTGGTTTGGGTCAATAAAATCAAATTTTTCATTGGGTTTTGTCTCGCCGAATAAACCGGCGGCGCGGCAAATGGCTCTCTTAATTTGAGAGAGTGGTAAAGAAGCGAGAGGCGCTTGAAGGGAGCCTTGATAGAGACCGCGTTTGTTTTTTCGGCAGAGGGCTCCGCCCAAAATTTTCTCGCCTGCGGAGGCCATTAGATCGGATTTTTCGGGCATGGAAAAACAAATTTTTTCGAGGCCCGGGAATGTTGAGGGTTCGGGCTTTAAATTGAGAAGAACCCCTTCTTTCGCGAGTTCATGGCCTATCAGATGATGGAGCTTTCGATAAATTTCCGAGGGCGAAACGAAGTCCGTCCATGGAAAGATCAGGGAAAAGGTCAGATCATTTTCGTGAAAGACCAGGCCTCCGCCCGTGATTCGCCGCGCGCGGGGAAGGGCGGCTTTTCCGCGATGATGAAGCTCCTGTTCGATAAACTGAAAAGATTGATGCCGCCCAAAAGTTGCCGCAGGCCCTAACCACGAATAGAACCTCAGAGTCAGGCTTTCTTTCGGAGAAAAAAGAAGAAGGGCCTCGTCCAAGGCCATTTGAGAATAAACGTCCAAGCGGTCTGAGTTGGGGACTGTCCCTAATTCCACTTGAGGAAAAGCGTCAAGGCGAGTTCTCAATATTTTATTCGCAAGCGGCGTTTTTTATACCGATTTTGTAGGCTTTTTCCGGCGTCAGGAGACGGCCATTGGACATCTCGTTAAGGGTGACGGAAACTATGCTCATGGCTTTTGAAACGGAGTCGTTTGTTCCACGCTCATCGAGTTTAGTCAGAGCTATTCGTAAAACACTTTCTAATTCTCTTATTGAAGATTTTTTCATACAAACATTTCCTCCAGCTAAAATCCTGACGCCGCACGGGTATGAATATATAGGTTCTCGAATTGCCGGTACCTATTCGTCGGCGGCCAACTCATCCTCTTCGTCTTCGGCGACATTGAATTCAACGCGGCTTTGCAAAACGATCTCATTCATGATCTGCTTGACTTTGTTGTCTTTCACGAGTCGCGCGAGCAAATCAAGCAGCCTTGGGATGTTGATGACCTCCTCGACGGCACTCATGTATTTTTCAACGACGGCGTTGACGCCATACGTGTGCTGGGCTTCTTGCCGCAGTTGTTTGCGGATTTCCGCTTCAGGCTCAACGCTCTTCACCACAAAGGTCAGGGGAAATCGGTGGACCTTGTCAATATCGAGAAAATACTTATTTGCATCGACTACTTCCGTCACCTGGAAAAATCGTCCCAAGGGTCTCATGACAAAATCGATTCCGCCGTCATTTGCGTTGGTTCTGCCTGTCTTATAAAGCATGAGGAACTCTTTTTTGATTTTTTTCGCGGACCATCCCCAAAACACAGCTTGTTTTTCGTAGTGGGCCTTGAGAATTGAGAAACTGACGATCTCAAATATCCTGGCGTCAACATTCGGCTGTAGCTGGCTGGTTATAAAGTCAATGACTTCTTGTGATTTTTCCGATGGTAGAATCGATATCTCCCGACATGCCTTGATGAACCCATCGAATGCGGCTCTTTTTGTTTCAACATACTTATTGATGATCTCAATTATTTCTTTTGCGATGTTTACTTGCCGAACATTTTGGCCAGTTCCAACGCGCACGAGAAGTAAGCGTTCGTTTATCCAATATCTTTGGGCTGCCTGATCGCGCAGAATGGGGCGCAACTCATTCGTTGGGAAATATTTCGCGAATTCATCGTTGAGGCGCGAGTTCAGAGCATGATTTTGAAGTTTCGATCCAAAAGGAAGTTTGCGTTGTCGTTGAATGAGATCGGTAAACCTTGCGCCCGCGTATTTCTTATACTGCCCTCTTTTTCTTGAGAGAAAGCCCTTCGTGATGTAGTCCTCGACAAGCACATAGAGCGCGTAATGATTGGCGAAGGCTCCGCGGGATTTTGAGCCGCTGTCGGCGGAGCGAGTTTTAAGATTCAGGTATTGTATTAGAAAGCTTTTTTCAAAAATATCTTCGGCGGCACCTTGGAAGCGTTTCCGGAGAATCGCAAGAATGATTTCCGTGAAGGGGTGTTTCATGTGGCCGCGTTGAAAAGATTTCCTTTCATCTCTTGAATGCCTTGCAAGGGCTTTCCGTTTCGGCGAACATAGGTTTTTCGCGGCGGCATTAACGTTTCCCCATCAAGTTCTCTCAAAAGTCCAATTCGGCGCAGTCCGGTCTTGATGTAAGACCTTTCTCTCTCTATGCCGATAAAGCGCCTTTTGAGCCTCTTGGCTACGGCGCCGGTAGTAAACGATCCGGCAAATGGATCAACGATAAGATCTCCAGTATTGCTGCTTGCCAGGATAATTCTTTCCAGCAATGCTTCCGGCTTTTGAGACGGGTGTTCTTCGTATTCATCCATTCGATAGCGCACTCTGGGGAAGGCCCAGGTATTTCCCGGCACCTTCTTGCTGTTATAGAGCGTCGGGGTAGACTTGCGATAATCAATAAGATGTCGGATGGCTCCAGTTCGCGCTTCAACGGCCACCGCATCGCCATTAAAGACGTACCGTTTTGGATTCTTGACGGCATGGAGTATCGGTTCGTAGAGCGAGCCGAAATGGCGTTTTGCTTGAACGCCAGAGCTGTCATATATCCAGACGATTCGAGATAGAACGGTCAATCGTGTTCGGAGATATAAATCGAGATACGGCATGGCTTGCGTACTGGCCATAAGATACAGAGTCCCGTCCGGGGCTAATTTCCGAATACACAGGTCGAGCCACTGCGTACACCAAGACACGTAAGCATCGTCACTTTCCCATCGGTCCACAAACATTCCAAATTTCTTGCCTATGTTGTAGGGTGGGTCGGCAAAGATCAAATTCGCCGTTGAGTCAGAGACGAGCTCATCCATGATGTCGAGCGTATCGCCGTGGGCGACTACAATGCCTTCGGAACGGAATATTTTTTCGTGTCCTGAGATCATTATTTTTCCTCATTATACCAAGTTCCCGATAACGCAACGCGCGGGGCTTACCTATCTTACAGGTTAGCGGGGAAATTTGTTCCCTTGTGTGAGAGAAACTAAGAGTTTTGAGTTTCGCCCCACGGCGGGCAGGAACAGAAGAAATTGCGGTCGCCCCAGGCGTTGTCGATGCGGGAAACCGCGGGCCAAAATTTATGTTCCTTCATGTTCGGCAAGGGGAAAGCGGCTTTTTCCCGGCTATAAGGCTTGTTCCAATCATCCGAGCAAACCTGTTCCAGCGCGTGAGGCGCGTTTTTAAGTAGATTGTTCGTCTTATCCGCGCGGCCTGTCTCGATCTCTCGAATTTCTTCGCGAATTAAAATCATCGCCTCGCAGAAGCGGTCTATTTCCTTCTTGGATTCCGACTCGGTTGGCTCAATCATCATCGTGCCCGGAACCGGAAAGGAAACCGTGGGCGCGTGAAAGCCGTAATCCATCAAACGCTTGGCGATGTCTTCGGCGGTCACTTCCGCGGAATTTTTGAGCGGACGCAATTCGATGATGCATTCGTGCGCCGACCAGCCGCCGGGGCCTTTAAAAAGAACGGGGTAGGAAGATTCGAGTTTCTTCGCCAGATAATTGGCGTTGAGTATGGCGACCTGGGTCGCTTTAAGAAGACCCTCGGGTCCCATTTGGGCGATGTAGGACCAGGAAATCGTCAAAATCGAGGCCGATCCCCAAGGCCCGGCGGAGACGGCATGGCTTTCTTTTCCTTCAAGCGGGTGGCCGGGAAGATAAGGCTTGAGAATTTTGTTAACTCCGATGGGCCCCATGCCAGGTCCCCCGCCTCCATGCGGAATGGCGAAAGTTTTGTGGAGATTGAGATGACAGACATCCGCGCCCAATTCCGCGGGTTTGCCGAGGCCGACCAAGGCGTTGAGATTGGCGCCGTCCAAATAAACCAGGCCTCCGTTTTTATGGATGAGGGCGCAAATTTCCCGTATTTGGGCTTCAAAAACCCCGTGCGTCGAGGGATAGGTGACCATGAGGGCGGCCAGGCGTTCTTTAAATTCCTCCGCTTTCGCTTTTAAATCCGCGACATCGATATCCCCGTTTGAAGTCGTTGAAACGACGAGGACCTCAAGGCCGGCCAAGGCGGCGGAAGCGGGGTTGGTTCCATGAGCGGAAGCGGGGATGAGACAAAGATTTCTTTTTCCCTCGCCGTTGGCCTCATGATATCTTTTGATGGCGAGGAGTCCCGCGTATTCGCCTTGCGATCCCGCGTTGGGCTGAAAAGAAAAGGCGTCAAAACCGGTGATAGCGCAAAGGCGGCTGTCTAAATCCTTGATCAAGGCCTGATACCCGCGGGTTTGAGCTTGAGGCGCATAGGGATGAATTTGGGCGAACTCGGGCCAGGTCATGGCCGCCATTTCAGAGGCGGCGTTAAGCTTCATCGTGCAGGAACCCAAAGAAATCATCGAGTGAACCAAGGAGAGGTCGCGGTTTTCAAGGCGTTTTAAATAGCGCATCATCTCGGTTTCGGAGTGATACGAGTTAAAGACGGGATGGGCGAGATAGGCGCTTTTTCTTTTAAAGGCGGCCGGAATCGTGACGCTGGAGCGCGGAAGATTGATCGGAGAGGCGACGCCCTTGACCGAGGCAAACACCGACAGAATGTCCAGGACGTCTTTTTCTTCTGTTGTTTCATCGAGTGAAATGCCGATTTGATTTTTATCAAACCAGAAATTCATTTTTTCTTTTTCGGCGGCCGTGCGGATTTTACTCATTTCATCCGGGGACGCGAAAATCTGGAGCGTGTCAAAAAAAGATCCCTTGGGCTGGATGGAAAAACCTAGATTTTGAAGTCCGTCGGCTAAAGCCGAGGTCAAAGAGAGAATGCGTTCCGCGATTTGACGGAGCCCCTTGGGGCCGTGATAAACCGCGTAAGCGCCGGCGGCGACGGCCAAAAGAACCTGCGCGGTGCAGATATTAGAGGTCGCTTTTTCCCGGCGGATATGCTGCTCGCGGGTTTGGAGGCTGAGCCTTAAAGCCGGTTTTCCGGCGGCGTCTTTTGAAACCCCGACGATTCTTCCCGGCATATGGCGCTTAAACTCGTCTTTAGTCGCTAGAAAAGCCGCGTGAGGGCCTCCAAAGCCCATGGGAATTCCAAATCTTTGCGTCGAACCCACGGCGATATCGGCGCCGAATTCTCCCGGGGCCTTGAAAAGAAGGAGGCTGAGAATATCCGCCGCGACGGCGACAAAAGCGCCCGCTGCATGGGCCTTTTGGCACAGAGGCTCGTAATCCTTGACCCCGCCGTCTTTTCTCGGATATTGAAGAAGGACGCCGAACGGTTTTTTTGAAAAATCAAAAGAGTCCTCGGGCGCGATTTCAACTTGAATTCCCAGCGCCTTGGCGCGAGTGAGGACTACCGCCAGGGTTTGGGGAAAACAGGCGTCGGAAGCGAGGAAAACCGGCGATCCGTTTTCCGACAAATTGCGCATCATGAGCATCGCTTCGGCGGCGGCGGTCGCTTCATCCAATAGAGACGCATTGGCGATAGGTAGAGCCGTCAAATCCTCTATCATGGTTTGGAAATTAAGCAGCGCTTCCAGGCGTCCTTGGGCGATCTCGGCTTGATAGGGAGTGTAGGCCGTATACCACCCCGGATTTTCAAGGATGTTTTTTTTGATGACGGGCGGGGTAAAGGTGTCGTAATAGCCCATTCCGATGTAGGATTTGAAAATTTTGTTTTTGCCGGCGATTTCTTTTAACTTGAGAAGGGCTTGGCGTTCGCTCAAGGCTTTCGGCAGCCTTACGGATTTGCGCGATAAAACGGTTTTGGGCGCCGCGCGCGCAATCAAGTCTTCCAGGCTGGATGCTCCGACCAAGGACAACATCTCCTCGATATCCTTGTCCGAGGGGCCGATATGACGGTTGACGAAAAGGCTTTCGGAGGGAATTTGGTTTTCTTTCGCGGCCGGTTCTTGTTCTAAAATGGCGGAGTTCATGTTTAGGGGCCTTAATGTTTTTGGGTCTTGATGAATTCCTGATACTGTTTCCAGTCCATCAAGGAATTAAATTCTTCCTTGCGCGAGAGCTTTAGGCGGAAAAGCCAGCCTTGACCGTGGGGTTCTTTGTTGACGATGGAAGGGTCTTTCGCGACTTCGGGGTTGACGGCGCGAATTTCTCCCGAGAGGGGGCTGTAGATGTCGAAAGCGGCCTTGACGGATTCGACCGTGGCCGCGGCTTCGCCGGAAGAAACCTGTTTTCCTACTTTCGGCATTTCAACGAAAACGATGTCGGTGATTTCTTTTTGGGCGTGGTCGGAAATTCCGACGACGGCTTCGTTTCCGTCCAAATAAGACCATTCGTGAGATTTTGTGTAGCGGCATTCCTCGTTTTTAGGCATGGATTTTTCCTTTGTAGAATTGCATGGGTCCGGCCTTGGCCGCGATTTTTCGGCCGTGAACCGAGACAAAAAGATCGTCTCCCGCCTTGATATCCGCGGGAAGATACGCGAGTCCGATTCCGATTTTTAAGGTCGGCGAAAACGTCGCGCTGGTGAGAACTCCGATTTTTTTCTCGCCGAGAAAAACTTCGTTTCCGGGGCGGGGAACGCCTTTATCCGACAACTTGACGCCGTAAAGCCGGCTAGGGAGGCCGGATTTTTTTTGCGCAAGAAGAGCTTCTTTTCCGATAAATTCTTTTTCAAATTTGACCAGCCAAGCGCATCCGGCTTCAAGGCTTGAAATTTCCTCGTTCATGTCCTGGCCGTTCAAAAGAAGCCCGGCTTCAAGCCTTAAAGTGTCGCGGGCGGCAAGACCGCAAGGAATTGCGCCGCCGGAAACAAGACCCAGCCAAATCGCTTTCGCGTCTTTCTCCGAGACGATGATTTCAAAGCCGTCTTCGCCGGTATATCCCGTGCGGGTCATTAAAGCGGGGCGGTCGAGAATTGCCGTTTTGACGGCGCCAAAGCGCGGAAGAGTTGCGGCCTCTTTAAACGCCAAGCGACGCGAGAGAATATCTTCCGCCTTCGGCCCTTGAACGGCCAGCATGGCGGTGTGAGAGCTCTCATCGATAATGGAAGCCCCGTGAGTATTGTTTTTTAGAATCCAGGTCTTGTCGGCTTCAAGCCGTGCGGCATTGACGACGGCGTAATAGTGGTTGGGAGAAAGGCAGCTGACAATCAAATCGTCGATGATTCCGCCCTTTGAATTGAGCATGTGGGAATAAAGAGATTCCCCGGGTTTTAAAGAGCCCACGTCGTTGGCGTTGATTTTTTGGAGGAGTTCCAAGGCGGACGGGCCTTCTATTCTTAGCCGTCCCATATGGGACACGTCGAAAACTCCGCAGTGATTTCGGACGGCTTCGTGCTCTTTGAGGATGCTCTCGAAATAAAGCGGGAGCTCCCAGCCGTGGAAATCGACCATTTTGGCGAACATTTCTTTTTGCGCTTGGTTGAGGGGAGTCTTTCTAAGAAGTGAAACGGTTTCCGTTGACATTACTTTAGATTAGCAAAAAATGCTGCGCTAGCGCAGGAAGCGGAAGACGGTCATCAAAAAGCCCAATACGGCAAAGCCGCCGAGCAGATGCCGTTCCATTCGCTCAAAGCGCCGGTTCATTTCCGTTTTGACTTCTCCGATTTCCGTCCTGAACTCGGCGCGGATTTGTTCAAAACGCCTATCTACTTGCTCAAAACGCCTATCTACTTGCTCAAAACGCTTATCCACTTGATCGAATTTTTGATCCACGGCCGTTTCAAGGTGCGCGATATGATTAAACTGCGTTTTGAGGATCAGAGGAATGGCTTTGTCATCCGAAAGGACCCCCTTTTGGGTCACTTCTTCCTCCGCCTCGCGCGCTTTATTGTCGAGAAATTTGAGCAAGATATCCATGGCATCTTTTTCCAGCATAATTTCCACCTCCATTATAACATTCGTCCTCATCGGACGACAACCGGCCGCAACTATTAATATATACGGCTCAAGAGGCGAATTTGTTCCATGAGCGGTTGCGCCTCGGCGAAAGCCGGGCGGCTATTCCACATGCGCGATTGCTTTTAGAGCTACGCGCCTGACTTCGTCGCGTATTTCGAGAGAGGACAGGTCTTGGGGCGAGAACCATTTCATGCCGCGGCTTTCCTGGGTTGAAAATTTTTCCCGGCCTCCGATGGGCTTGCAAAAATAGACGAGATCGAAATGAATTCCGTGTCCCGGAAGCGTTTCCACCTGGAAATGATTGGGCGTGTGAAGAAAAGAAACGTCTTTTTCCTTGGGAGGCGGGGAAATAAGAGGCGAGATAATTTTGACGCTCAGTCCGGTTTCCTCGCGGACTTCCCTTAACAACGCCTCAACCGGGGTTTCGCCATCCTCAATATGCCCGCCCGGGGGGAGCCAAAATCCCAGCTTCTTGTGAAGCAAAAGAAGCGTTTTTCCGTCTTTAACGACATATCCGGTGGCGACGAAATGGGAAGGCGTCATAGGGTGGCGAGTTTGCGGGTGAAATGGAGAATGGCCTCGACCGTCTTTTCAGGGGCGTCCAAGGGCACATGATGATAGGCGCTCGGAATTTCCAAGCTTTCGCTCTTGGAAGTTTGCCGGCAAACTTCTCGAATGTCGTTTTGATCCATAATGGGGCTCAATTGTCCGCGGACCATGAGGCTGGGCGCTTGAATTCGGGGTAAAAGCGGCCAAACGGAATCATAACGGGTTAAAAAAGCCCGCCAATCGCATTTCCAGGTAAATCCGTTTTCCCAAGGTTTGATTAATTTCCCCGCTAATTCTCGCATGTCTTTTTCCGGAAGAGTCGTCTCTCGCGGCTGAAGATGAAAACGGCTGATCATCGCCTCTTCATTTGAAAAAACGGGTTGCCGGAGCTTCGCCAATTTTGAAAAACGCGGGCTCGATTCCTTAACATGAGGCATGAAATCAATCGCGACAAGGCCTTCCAAAGCGGAGCTGTAACTCGCGGCGTATTCGACGCTAATGCGGGCGCCCAAGGAATGCCCGACCAAGAGAAATTTGTCCCAATTGAGAAATTTCCGAGCTTCCTCGATGTTCGATAATAACAGCTGAGTCGTATAATGTCCGTCTTGAGCCCAGGCGCTGTCGCCGTGTCCCAGAAGATCCAACGCCGCGACTTCAAAATGAGAACTGAGGAGAGGCGCCGCCTTGTCCCACCAAGCGACGCTGCCGGCGAGTCCGTGAACTAAAAGGACGGGAAGACCCTGCCCGCCCCAATGCGTGATATGGAGACGACTTATTGGGGTCGTGAGAGATTTGGGCATCTTGAGTCCAAGAGGAAGGGCCCCTCATGCAGAGGGGCCCTTGAGATGCGACACGGTAAGAATTAGTAAGTCGTCCAGGTCGTTCCGTGGGTATCGGTGTGCGTGCAATCAACCCACACGCCGCCGTAATTTCCATCGGTCGAAGCGCTGTCGTAGAGCCAGTAACCCGTATCGGCTGCCGCTCCAGGGCCGCCGCCGCCGGTCTGATTGGTGTCTAAGGACGTAGCTGTATGATACGGAGGAACGGTTACGTTGGGGATTGTGGCTAAGTATTTCCCCTGGACCGTGAGCCCCGGGAGATCCGTGGGATAAACCCCGGTGTTGTCTCCGTAATAGATGCTCAAGGCCGAGCGGATGCCGGACAAGTTCCCCTTCGTCGCTCCTTCCTGAGACTGCCTGATGAGGTTTGCGAACTTCGGTATGGCGATAGCCGCCAAGATACCAATAATAGCGACCACGATCATGAGTTCGATGAGCGTGAATCCCGAAGCGCGCGCTCCTTTTACTGTTTTTGTTTCATTCATGGTATGCCCCCTTTTCGCCGTTATAATAGATCACGGGGAAAAATAGCCGTATCGGCGAATTCTGTCACCCATGACATTACTGCTAAAAAAGTATATCCCTAAAATTAAGCTTTGTCAATCCCCTCGAATATGAGTTTGTTGACTAATGCGGGATTGGCTTTTCCCTTGGAGAGTTTCATCACTGCTCCAACCAAGGCTCCTACAGCTTGTTTTTTTCCGCCCTTGACATCTGATATCGCCTGTGGGTTTGCGGCCAAAGCTTCCTTAACCCAATCTCTTAAAATTTTCTCATCCAAGACTTGAGCCAGGCCTTTTTCTTTAACCAAGACTTTGGGGTCTTTTTTTGATTGGTGAATTTCAGGATAGAGTTCTTTAGCTTGATTGAGAGTGATAGTCTTTTGAGCGCAAAGATGGATTAAAGACGCCATTTGTTCCGCGGGAATGGGAGAAAAATCAGGAATATTCATGATCAGTTTAGCCAATAACCCGGCGCTATTTTGAGCTTCGGGCAGTTTTAAGACTTGAATAAAATAATCAGAAACGGTTTGGTCGGCGACCAAGACCTCGGCTTCATAGGGGGATAAATGGTAATCGGAGACAAAACGCTCTCTTCGCGCTTGGGGAAGCTCGGAAATTTCCGACTCGAGTTTTGCAATCCATTCCGGTGAAAGATCGATGGGAACCAAATCGGGATCGGGAAAATAGCGGTAATCGTGGGCTTCTTCTTTCGAGCGCATCGAAACGGTTTCCTTCCCATTCCAAAGGCGCGTTTCTTGAATGATTTTCCCGCCGGAAGCGAGAATATCGGATTGGCGGAGAAACTCGTATTCCAAGGCGTCCTTGACGTTCTTAAATGAATTGAGGTTTTTGATTTCCGCCCGAGTGCCGAGTTTTGTCTGGCCTTTCGGCTTTAAAGAGATGTTGGCGTCGCAGCGCATCTCGCCTTTTTCCATGTCGCAGGAAGAGGCGCGGGCGTATTGGAGAATTTCCTTGAGGCTCGTCAGATAAGCGTAGGCCTCGTCGCTTGAAAAAATTTCGGGTTTCGAGACGATTTCAATCAAGGGCACGCCGCCGCGGTTGAAATCAACCAGTGAGTGGTTCAGCGCTTGCGAACCTACGGCATGGAGAAGTTTGCCCGCGTCTTCCTCCATGTGAATACGGGCGAGGGGGACGATTTTCGTTTTCCCGTCCTTGAGGCGCAAGGGAACTTCTCCGCCGAGGCAAAAGGGCTCGTCGTATTGGGAGATTTGATAGGCCTTGGGGAGGTCGGGATAAAAATAATTTTTTCTGGCGAAAATGGATTGATGCGCTAGCTTTCCGTTTAAAGCCAGAGCCGCTTTAAAGGCGAGTTCGACGGCTTTTTTGTTTAAGACCGGAAGCGCCCCGGGTTGGCCGGTGCAGACCGGACAAACCCGGCTGTTGGGAACCGCGCCAAAACCGTCGTTAGAGCAGGCGCAGAAAAGTTTCGTCTCGGTATCGAGCTGAACGTGGACCTCGAGTCCCACCACCATTTCAAAGGATTCATTCATGGTTTCTTTCCATGAGACCGTTGAAGCAACCATTTCTTCGCTTAGGCTCAGTCATAATTTTTTCCAAATTTTCAGAAGTTTGAGATCCGACTCGTATTTCAGTCTTTCGCTCGCGACCTTGGGGCTCACCCATCGAGCCGAAAAAATTTCTCCCGCCATCGGTTTCCCTGATTTTAAAAGCGGTTTCATCAAATACCAGCGCACGGTTTTGGAGACGGGCTTTTCGTTTCTTTTAAAGTCGTAGCGGGCGGTAAACAACGGACGGATGATTTCGCATTCCCATCCGGTTTCTTCCCACACTTCCCTCAGAGCGGCCGCTTTCGGCGTTTCATTTCTTTCGATATGACCCTTGGGAAAGGTCCAAACTTTTTGGCCCATCAGGTTTTTTACGCGGACCAACATCAATTTTCCATTTTTGCTTAAAATTCCGCCTGCCGCTCTTTCTTTAAGGGCCATTAGTTCAGTTGCGGAAAATTGACGGCCTTTTCAACGGCTGCCGCGAGAGACAATAATTTCTCGTCTTCAAAAGCGGGAGCGATCAGCTGAAGACCGATGGGCAAACGGTCTTTGTTGAGCCCGCAGGGAATGGACAAACTCGCGTTGCCGGCTAAATTCGACGGAATGGTAAAGATGTCCGACAAATACATCGCCACCGGATCGGCCGATTTTTCGCCGAATTTAAAGGCGACGGAAGGGGCGGTGGGGGTCGCCAGAAAATCAACTTCCTTAAAAACGTTTTCAAAATCCCTTGAAATCAGGGTTCGCGCTTTTTGAGCCCGGTTATAATAGGCGTCGTAGTAGCCGGAGCTCAAGGCGTAGGTTCCCAGCATGATGCGCCTTTTGACCTCGGGCCCGAAACCCTCGCCGCGGCTTTTTTCGTAAAGCTCCGAAAGGCTTTTTACGTTTTGCGCGCGGTGACCGTAGCGGACTCCGTCAAAGCGAGCGAGATTGGAGGCGGCCTCCGACGGCGCGATGATGTAATACGTCGCGACCGCGTAAGAAGTGTGCGGAAGCGTGACTTCTTTGATCTCGGCGCCCATGGTTTTAAGATTGTTCACGGCGTCCAAAACGGATTTTCGAACCTCGGGGTCAAGACCGTCGGCAAAATATTCTCTCGGCATTCCGATTTTAAGTCCGCGAATGCTTTCAAGCGGCATTCCTGAAAAATGGTTTTGAGCCTGGGGCGCGGAAGTTGAATCCTTGGGATCGTGTCCCGCAATGGAGGAAAGAAGAAGCGCGGTATCTTCAACGTTCCTGGCCATAGGGCCGATTTGATCGAGAGACGACGCGAACGCGATGAGGCCGTATCTCGAGACAAGACCGTAGGTCGGTTTAATGCCTACGAGTCCGCAAAAGGAAGCCGGTTGCCTAATCGAGCCTCCGGTGTCGGAGCCCAAGGACAAAGGCGCCATTTTAGCCGCGACCGCGGCCGCCGAACCGCCGGAGGAGCCGCCTGGGACCGTCTCCAAGTTCCACGGGTTTTTGGTCTTAAAGAAAGCGGAGTTTTCATTGGAGGACCCCATCGCGAATTCATCGAGATTGGTTTTCCCGAGGATGACGGCGTCTTCTTTTTTGAGTTTTTCGACGATGGTCGCGTCATAAGGCGCTTTAAAGCCCTTGAGAATTTTGGAGGCGCAAGTGGTTTCGACGCCCTCGACTAAAATATTGTCCTTGACCGCGATGGGAACTCCGGCCAGTTTCCCGAGTTTTTTCCCTTGAGCTCTTTTTAAGTCGATTTCGCGGGCGGAAAAGAGGGCCTTTTCCTCCAAGAGCGTGATGAAGGCTTTGACCTTGGGGTCTTCGGTTTTGACGCGGTCAAGATGCGCTTGGGCGACGTCCTCGGCCTTGAGATTTCCGGAGGAGACCTCTTGGGCGATTTTTGACGCGGAAAGCGAAGTAAGATTTTTCATTCGATTATTTTTGGAACCTTGAAAAAAGGCCCGTCTTTTTCCGGAGCGTTGTCGATTAAGGCGTGGTTTTTTTCAAACGGAACCGCCTGGTCTTCCCGGAAGGCGTTCTTGAGGCCCAAAACGGATGAGGTCGGCGGCACGTTCTCGACGTTTAAGCGCGACAACTGCGCGATGGAGTCGAGGATTTTCACGAATTGAGATTGATATCGGGAGATTTCCTCGGGAGTTAATGAGAGTTTGGCCAAGGCCGCGATTTTGCGGACGTCTTCTTCCGTGATCGAAGAGGATTTTTCCATTAAATGACCTCCAGCGGCGCGTAGCGCAAAACGAGTTTGGCGATTCGGCCGTTTTGAAATCGGATGAGGGCCTTGGCGGTTTCGCCGCTGCCGGATTTTTCCAGCACTTCTCCCGTTCCAAAGAGCGGATGCCGGACCCGGGAACCGACTCTGAGCGAGGCTCCCATTCTCTGCGCGGGGATGTTCGGGTTTTGGAATGCGGAGGCGGGCGTCGCGAGCGGCCTTTTTCGGGGGCTTGAAAATTCGCCTTCGACGCGCGCTTCCATGATGAATCGAGAAGGGATGTTCGAATAAGTTTGGCCGAAGACGCGGCGGGTCGAGGCATGGGTCAAATACAGCATTTCTTTGGCGCGCGTCATGCCGACGTAACAAAGGCGTCTTTCTTCCTCGAGTTCTTCCGCGGAAGAATTGTTCGAGCCGATGGGAAACAAACCTTCCTCAAGGCCGGTTAGAAAAACGACGGGAAACTCAAGACCCTTGGCGAGATGAATGGTCATGAGGGTTACGGCTTCCTCGCCTCCCGGAGTCTCGTCGCGGTCGGTCTGAAGGGAGATTTCTTCCAAATATTGGCCGAGACTGAGGGGGGAACCGGCGGCCTGCCTTCTTTCTTCATATTCCTTGACCGAGTTTAAAAGTTCTTGAACGTTGGCGAGCCTGGACGCCGCCTCGAGATCGGTTTCGCATTCTTTTTCCAGCCAGGATAGATATTGAGATTCTTCCAGAATGCGCGCCATCGCCGCTCCCGCGGATAAAGACGGCAAATCGGCCTGCATCCTTTCGAGAAAGGAGCTCAGTTCTTTCAGAGACCTGCGGCAGGAAGGGGTTAAGCTCTCGATATCGGATGCGGCTTTAAAAGAGTCTAGGGCGCCGAGGTTTTTAAAATTCGCGTAGGCTTTAATTCTTTCAAGGCTGGTTTTCCCGATGCCCCGGGGAGGCGTATTGACGATGCGCATGAGGCTGATTTCGTCCTTGGGATTTAAAATCACGCGCGCGTAGGCCAAGGCGTCCTTGATTTCCTGCCTTTGATAAAAGCGCATCGCTCCGATTAAGCGATAATTGATTCCGGCGCGGCGCAAGGCTTCTTCAAAGGAGCGGCTCTGCGCGTTGGTGCGGTAAAAAATCGCGAAATCGGAAAGGGAATGCCCGGACCTTTTTCCTTCCTCGATTCTGCGGACGGCCCAGGACGCTTCTTCTCTTTCATCCATCAGTTCCTGGACGTGGATGGCGTTTCCGCCTTCTTTTTGCGTCCACAAGGTTTTTGATTTGCGCTTTCCGTTGTTGCGGATGACCCGCCCCGCGGCTTCGAGGATGGGTTTCGTCGAGCGGTAATTCTGCTCGAGAGTGACGACGCCGGTATCCTTAAAATCGCGCTCGAATTCCAAAATGTTCCGGATATCGGCTCCTCGCCAGGAATAAACGCTTTGATCGTCGTCTCCGACCACGCACAAATTTTTATGTTTGGAAGCGAGCGTTTTGGTGATGATGTATTGAGCGTGATTGGTGTCTTGATACTCATCTACGAGAATATGCCTAAAATAATCCTGGTAGTATTCCCGAATGGAGGGGTGTTCCTTTAAAAGAGAGCAGACTTTCAGCAGCAAATCTCCAAAATCGACCCCGCCGGTATTTTCCAACTTTTTTTGATAGATGCTGTAGATCTTCGCGGCGGTTTTTCGAGACGCGTCGATGGTCGTTTCGGCGTAAATCGCGTAGGAGTCGGCGTCCAGAAGATCGTCTTTGGCGCGGGAGATAATTCCGGCATACATCGAGGCTTTGGCCGATTCCTTGTCGAGGCCCAGTTCTTTCATCGCCTCGGTAATCAGCCTTTTCTGGTCCGATTGATCGTAAATCGTGAAATGACGGCTTAGTTTCGCCAACTCGTGGTGCTGGCGCAAAAGTTTCGCGCAAAAACCATGAAAGGTGAAAACCCAGACGGCGCTTCCCTTTCCCGGAGCTAAGGATTCGATACGCTGCCGCATTTCCTCGGCGGCTTTGTTGGTGAAGGTCACGGCCAGAATTTTTTCGGGCGGGACGCCTTCCTCAATTAACCTCGCGATTCGGTAGGTGATGACCCGCGTTTTTCCCGTTCCCGCCGCGGCTAAAACCAAAAGCGGGCCTTCCTTATGAAGAACCGCGCGCGCTTGCTCCGGGTTGAGAAGATCAAGGTTCATGGTTGAATAGAAAAACTTCAAGTTCAATTCTACCAAATCCGGGAGAAGCGGGGTGAAATAATTCAGCGGCGGTGTTCATCGAGAAATTCAAGGAATTTTGGCTTGAAAGAGTCTCCAAATCGGGTAAAGGCCGACAGATGACCCCCTCCGGGAACAATCCAAAGCGTCTTTGGTTGAGGAAGTTCCTCAAACAATCTTTTCTCCAGCCGAAACGGAACGATTCGGTCCTTGGCGGAGGCGATGACCAAAATGGGAATATGCGGCAATCGGCGAACGTAGTTCAAGGGCGCGTAGTGGTCGGAGATGAAAAGCCTTGATAGCGGCCACTGGAAAGGCCAGGTCACCCAAGAGCGGGACAAGACGTCTTCGGCCATATCCTGATAAGAATCGAAGGAATTTTCGATGATGAGGGCTTTGATGCGCGGATTTTTAGCGAAATGCCCTAGGGCCAAGGACGCGATGCTAAGAGCGCCTCCCAAGCTTTGTCCCCAGATGAAAATATCCGAGGGCAAGTCCCGGCGCTTTAAAACATAGTCAATCGCCGCTTCTCCATCTTTAATAGCGCCCTTGACCGTGGGCTTTCCGTCCGAGGCTCCGTAGCCGCGGTAATCGAAAATGAAGACGTCGTAGCCTTGGGCGGGGAGCCAGTATGAAAACATGAAATGAGAAGTCATGTTTTCGCCGTTGCCGTGAAATTGAACGAGAATTCCCCTGACTTTCGGCTGGGAGGTTTTCATGAGAAGCCCGGTAATCGCAATTCCGTCTTTAGAGGGAAACTTGAACCATTCGGATTTTATTCCCAGCGATTCCGGGCGGTGGTAGAGACGGTGGCTTGGAAAAAAGAAATCGTGCGTGCAGCCGGATAAAAGAAAGACGGAAAGAAACGGAAAGTAACGGAGAGTAAAAAGCTTTCCCCTCTTTCCGTTCTTTCTTTTGCTTTCCGTTGCTTGTTTCAGCCGCGAGCCCTTTTTCTTTTTTTAATTCGATGGCGAAGTCGGGATTGCCGATGCCTTCGGCGGGCGAGTCTTCGTATGCGGGTTTTTCGCCTTATTCCCGGTTGGATGAGAATGATTTGACCGGGTCTCAAAGTACGCACGCTCCGGATGTGGTTGATTTTGATGAGGTTTGAAATGGTGGTGTGATAGCGGCGCGCGATTTTGCCGAGAATGTCTCCCCGTCTAATGCGATAGCGAAGCATGGTTGGCCCCGGGTTCCAGTCCTTGATTTGGGCCAAGGCCGTCTCGAAACTTTTAGCCGTGCCTTGGGGAAGCTTAAGCACGAAACCGGCCTTGTTTTCCGGCGTGCACCAGGCGCGAAGCTCCGGGTTTAGTTGACGAAGGGCGCTTTCGCTTGTCTTAGCGCAATGAGCGGCGATGCCCAAATCAAGGGCATGGGGAATAGTCACGGTGTCATAGGGTTCGGGCGAGGCGTATTGGGGATGAAAACCATATTTTTCCGGATTTTCTCCGATTAAGACGCAGGCTTCAAATTTAGGAACATAGAAATTCGTTTGCGTCGGCAGGGCGCCGCGGGATGAAAGGGTCCCGAAATTTAAGGCGCGGCTCATTTTCATTTCATAGCCCAAGCCGCCTTCTCCCCGATTATAAGCGGCTAAGGCCAAGGCCCAATCGCCGAACCAGCGGTGAAGATCCGAAAGATAATGAATGGCGGCCATGGTTTCTTTCTCGGGGTCGTAACGCTCATCTTCCCAATAGGTGACTTTAAGGCCGTATTTAACCGCGGTGCCCGGCATGAATTGCCAAAGGCCCGCCGCGCCCGAGCGGCTCAAGGCATTGTCTTTAAATTCGCTTTCAGCCATGACGAGATAAAACAATTCCGGCGGCAACCCTTTTTTCTTGAGCGCCGACATGATCATATCCCGGTACATCCCGGATTTCGATAAGGCCGCCTCGGTCGCTTTGGGACGGCGAAGATAAAGGTCGATCATCTTTTGAACGTTCGGGTCGTTGGGGTTGATGGCGATGTGTTCGGTTTCCGAGGTGATGGAAACGCGAATTTTTTTCAGCATATCGTCAAAATCAGGGGCGAGGATCTTAGGAAGGCCCGTGTCATGAAAGCGGGAGATCACGATGCTAAATGCGTCCGCCATTTTTTCCCGTCCGGCGCTATCTTGCCCATTTTTAAAATCAGAGAGCCCTTCTTGGTAATCCGCTTTTGCCTGGGAGACCCCGTCCAGGGGGATGGTCGAGACTTGCGGCGCTTGTCCTTGCGCGGTCGCCGAGGAGAGGGCGGGAGTTTTGAGAATCGCGGTGGATGAGGAAATTTTAGGAGGGGCGGGGGAAACCAAGGGCGCCGCCGGAGCTGGGGTGGAAGCGGTTTGAATTTGAGCGGGAGCGTTCGTCGATATCGCGGCCGCCGGAGGATGCGCGAGCGCGGTGGGGGTCGAGATTTTCACACCTTGCGCCAATGCGCCCAGCGGAGTTAATAATAAGGAAAAGACAAAGGTTGTCGGTTTCATGGGATTATCTTTTATATTCTATCAAACCAAGGGCTCAATAATAAATTAAAAAATTGAGTCCCGCCTGCTTGTCGGGGCCGTTTCTCTCGGCCTTGGCTCGGAGAGAAACTGATTTCGTCAAGTCATACTGACTCTCTATTTTCGCGCCGATATCATCTCTGGTATCACCTAGAAAATATCCAAAGGCAAAACCTTCCAATCGAAGCCGCCATTTGGATGTCAGATCCGCGACAGTTCCTATTCTCCCTCCGCCGCCCAAACGATAATAATTTCTGAAAATTTGTCCCGCGCCCGCGTCGGCGTCGATGAGGATGTAATTGATTTGATGCCAGGGAACCAGCGGCATATTGAAAGAAGTTCCGCCGCCGGCCCTGAGGCCGAAGTAATTCGCGTTCCAAGGATCCTTGGGCGCG
This sequence comes from Elusimicrobiota bacterium, assembly GCA_027371715.1. Classification (GTDB taxonomy): domain Bacteria; phylum Elusimicrobiota; class Elusimicrobia; order UBA1565; family UBA9628; genus JAKAQV01. Next base: position 138,053 of record DAHXMM010000005.1, read on the forward strand.
AGCTCGTCAGCGGTTTTCAGGCCGAAACTAAAATTCCAGGAGGGTTTGTGAATGAGCGGCTCTTGGGGAGACAAGGATAGGATGTGAACTAAATCCAGATTGTGCAGATAAGCACGGCCGGTTTTAAGATCGCGCCGCATATCTAAATTAACCATCGCAAGCTCGCTGTTGGGGAGATATCCTTTTGGGGAATCGAGAAGATCGTGAAGCCCGGGACGCCAATTAAATTCCGTGAAATCCGTGCTTCCGGCGCTTTGGCCGACGCTGATACGCGCGCTGGGATGCCCCTCTTCCGGCGGCGTGGGCGCTGGAACTTTTTCAGGCGGTGAAGAAATTCCAAGGGCGGCTCTTGCCGACAGGATTTGATGCCTGACATCGCGAGAAGCGTCTTCGTTTTTCTTCCGGTAATCCGTTTGATACTGCAGATATTCAGCTGCGAGGTCTAAAAGGCGCGCTTGTTTTTTTGGAGGCAAATTTTTCAACGTCTTTAAAGTTTGTTTTGGAGAGGCAATGAACTTCGGGATCATTTTGATTTCGTCGGAGCTCAAATGATTTCTCAGATTGATGATTTCGGTTAGAATCGCGGGTTCATAGGTTTCTTTTTTTACCAGTCCCGCTTTTTTCACGGCACGAATGGTGTCCGCGGGAATGGTGTAAAGAGGCCAGTGAGTAATGAGGTGAGTCTTGGGATCGGCGACTTCAAGAAGGGCGAGCAGTTGATAAGAACAGTTTTTGTTGAAGAAATAGTAAGGAAAGTCTACCTCGTTTAATTCCCATAGATGATTGAGAAGTCGAGAAATCGCGGCGGAATCGAGGTTGAGCTGATATTCCCATAGATCGCGGTTTTCAAAATCATTGTACTGCTCGACTTTCAATGAGTAGGGTAACGTGGAAAAATAGCCCGGAAAAACTCCGAAGAGGCCATCAACGATGAAAAGGAAGCCGTTTTTGGTGTTGACTTGAGCCGCGAAGCTGATGGAAGGATCCATGAGTTCACTGGAATTATTGAGGCGTAAAAAAGTGTGTCCGTAGAGAGAAGCGGGATTTCCCATATAGGCCGAGGCGAAAACGAGGGTGATGGAGGGCGCCGTCATTTTCTTTTTCCAAGTCTCAAAAGCAGGGCAAGAAATGGAGGCGTCTTGAACCATGAGTTTTGATTTGAGCCAAGCGTAACGGGCCGGAAATTGGCAGATGGTTTTTTCGCGTGTCTTTAAATCCGATCCAAATAACGCCTGGATGTCGGCTTCCATCTCTTTTTTAGGATTCCTTCGTCCTTGAGGGGAAAGAAAAAAGTTAGGGCTAGACGCATCGCTTTCGAGTCTGAAGGGGCTCGCGCGGTAGTGAAGAAGAAGTCGCCATATCCGGCGCTTACTTAAATTTTCTGATCGCGCTTTTTGAATAAGTTTTTGAGCTTGGCTGGAACAGAGAGCATTGATGGGGCTGAGCATCGTAAGAAAAAAAAGAAAAACCGGCGGAAACAAGCTCCGCCGGTTTCTGATGATAATGTAAGACCCCGCTTAAATGAGCGAGCAAGACATGGACATTTTCGGATTTTTCGCGATGGCGGCTCTTAAATTTTTCACTACGGAAGAAGGGGAAGACATCGCGTTTTTGGTGATGGATGAGTAATGGGTTTGCGTGAAATGGGCGAAGGCTCCCGTTGAATTTTTAGAGCAACCCATGAGACTTGCGAGTGTGGAAACATAGGCGCCGCCGCCGGAAGCCATTTGACGGTTAAGATCTCGCCAATTTTGCGTTGCAAAGCGTTCCTGCCGCAATTCGGCCTGGGCGTTTTTGCCGCCGCCGTTGGCTGCGGTACAGCCGGATGTCCCTGTGGTGATTGCGGAGCTTTGCGGTGAGATTGAGTTGTTGGTTGTTCCCGCGAGAACTTGCTGAGGGACGTTGTTTTCTTTGAAAACCAAGCTACCCAGCCCGCAACCCGCGTCATTTTGATTTCCCGCATAAACCATTCCGGATACAAACGTCACCGCCACGAACGCAAACATCATTTTTTTGATCATGGATTCTCCTTTTTTATTTTTCTCGCGAGCCGTTCCGGCCCCGCAAGGAAAAGCTTAGATTAATTTATCAGCGGCGTCAAATTTTTTTAATCTTTCCTGAAATTTCAGCAGACAGCGCGCTTGTTCGGGATGCGGAGGGCAATCTTAGGTAGAAGAGGTAGGCCCTTTGCCGAGGGTTTTATGGGCCTTTAGGCCCAGGCCTTAAAAAGGATTTTCTCTTATACTTAAATTGTGATGAGTTTGGAAAAACTTCGCCGGAAGTCGAGCCTCTGGGCGCTCGTAGTCGCTCTGGGAATAGGCCGTCCCTTGTGGGCGGTTGAGTCTTCTGAGCGTATTCCCAGCGCAACCCCTTCATTTAATTTTACTCTTCCTTCAGGAAACGAGATAGAGCCCCTTTCACAGTCCTTCAATCAAGGCGTAGAAGCAAGTCGCCAGTCTCAAGCTCGGATTGCTCAACCGGAAATTCATTTTCCTAGCGAAGTCTTTGTTCAAAAGCCTTTAACCTCAAGTTCCGCCGAAAAGCAAACTCATTCTCCAAACGCTTCTTCCCCGCATTTTATTTCCGCAAGCGTCGCCTCGATTCAAAAACAGGAAAATCCGGTTCAAAGCCAGAGCCTTCAAGCGGGTCACTCGCGTGTTCAAGGAGAGGCTTTATTTGACGGGGAACCTGGGTCTTGGAAATATGACTCTGAAGGGGCTTTATGGCTTTCCGGGAAACAAGCCCGTCTCATCGGGGAAGGTTCGTTCGGGCGTGTTTTTGAGCACCCGGCCAATTCCAATTGGGTCGTCAAAATTATTCATGGGAGCAGAATTTACGGAGATGTCGCGTTTTACGAACATCCGGAGTTTCAAAATCTGGAAAAGCTATCGAAACTGGGGCTTGCGCCTCATCCCGTGGATACGGGCCTGATTCGCGGAATTCCCTATATTGTTTCTGAGCGCGTTTGGGGAGAGACTTTGGAAACAAAAATCGGACAAAAAAAATTCGGAGTTGCGGACTTAGGATTGTTGCGGGGGATGTTGAGTCAATTTTTGCGCAGTCATTTTTCCATTACGGATTTGACTCCCAGTAACGTCATGATCGGAACAACGGCTTCAAACTCCGGGCCGCGGGCCTATATTATTGATGCCGGGCTTTTAGCGGCTCGAGGTTTTTTCGCAAACCCCTTTATTGATGTTGAAGACCTGATCAAGGACTGTAATCAGCTTCTTGCTCACTCGGGGGCAAAGTATCAACTGGCTCTTGAACATCGCGAAGGAGATAATAAAATTTCGCTTTTCTTTTCTCGGGGCTCGTGATGAAAAAGAAAAACCATTTTTCATGAAATCTTGGAAACTACTCTTCTCCGGAATCTTATTGGCGGCTCCTTTCGCGGAGGCGGGTTCTTTGGGGTCTGCGTGGGTTTTGGCCGATTCCTCAGGCGGCTATTCGAAAGATAATCCTGCGACGGTGGACCGAATTACTTTCGGCAATCAATTCCAGAACCAGGGAATGGATCAATGGTGCGATCGGCTTCCGCTGATTGTTCCTTTGAGTCAGGATTTTGTCAACAATATGGGCCAGGGGAGCGCTCTCATCGGGGGAACTTTTTCCGGGACAAGACAATTTCTTCGCTATCCGGATGGAAGCTTGGCTTTAAACGACACTCTTGAAATTAAATTTCAAACCGGGTATGCGCAAACGGTCATTCAAAAAGCCGTGGGCGCCACTCAAAGAGCCTTGGGAGTCTATGGCGGGGTTTCCGTAGATGGCCAATCGATTGTGACGCGGCCTCTTCATGCGGCCAATTCCTGCGCTCAAATGAAACGCCTTTTGAACGTGATGGACTTTAAAACCATTCTTCCTCTTCGCGCCGATAGAATTTCAAAAATGGAAGTGGGGGAATTGTGGGAAATTCCCATGGTTTATCAAATCTCTTTTGAACCCTTGGACGCAGCCCAGGTCATTAAGACCCCGCTGTCTTTTGCGCCGTTTTCCGCTTATTTTGCGGTAGGGCTTTCCAAGACGGCGGACCCGACCGTCACTCTATTTAGAAAAGGCCCGCACGACTTACGCCTTAAATTACATTTTGACCAATTTCGGGAGGTGAATGTTTCTGGTGGGAGCGTCGTTGGCCCCATTCCGGCGACCGATATCGGAACGCCGGGAATTGAGTCTCTTCTTTCAGGAATGCTTCCCAATCTTATTTCTAATCCAGTGCTGAAACTTTTCACGCGAGAGGTGGATGATTATCTCGCGGCCCAAATTGCGGTTTTAATGTCAGGCGAGCGTGGACGTCAAATTTTCTTGGAATATCGCCTGGACCCGGCCAACCAGGAACAGATGAAAAAACTAGCCAAACTACTCAGAGGAGATTTGGGCGTTTTGGCCGCCATGAAAAATTTGCTTACGAATTGGGAAGACGGGGCGGAAACTCAAAACGTCCAAAAAACGCTTGAGGCTTTAAGGCAAAAGCATACTCAAAATTTACGCGTGCCGGAATCTTTGTCGGGTCTCGACAGCTACAGAGACAGCCTTAAGACTCTCAATTTTTCAGTTCCGTTTCTGTTTAATTACAGCGGTTCTGTCGCGCGCAATAGAGATCATTACGTGATTGCGACGCCCAAAGGATTTGAGTTTTATTCTTACAAATCGCAGAAACAATCGAACTGGGGTTTTTTAAAGCCCCCGGTTCTGGGTTCGTCTCTTCGCCACAATCAAAGTCAAAGCGTTCAGTCCGTGCTTTTCCTTCAGCCCAAAGCGGGAATAAATCCAAGCGCCGAACAGTTGATTGTCTATAACCGAGAAACGGGTATTTTGAGATTAGGAGATATCCATAAAGAGTTAGCCCGCATTGATTCTCTGACAGGATCGATAGGAAGTTTAGGAAAAGATGTTCCTGAAACGAAAATACCAAGAGAAATTGAAGCGTTAACCCAGGGGTCTCAACACAAGGGTTATGTGGAACTGAGCGTCATTCTGACTCCCAAAGCGATTCATCAAATTGTGTCTGCGTCGGCTTCATCGGTTTTGCGCGCGTTTCAATTGTCTTTGTCGGGAGGGGACCGCGCGGTTTTTGACTATGCCCTTAAACATTCGCGAATTTCAGAAGATGGGGCGATTCATTTTAAACGCTCGTTTGCCCGGCATCTCGATGAGCTGAGTTTGCTTGACCCGACTCGTAAGAGACTGGATACGGTTTTATCCTGGGCGGGAGAACTTTTTCATCAAGCGCAACTTCTAATTTCCGATTTAAGTAAAATTAGGAACCTTTCTCCTCAAGAGCAATCCAGGGAATTTCTTGGTATCCTGGACGGCAGTTCCCATTGGTTTGAGTCATATCCTGGATATGGGGGAGTGATGAGCGTTCTTTTAAGGCTTGCGCCGAGAGAAGGAGTTGCGGCGGATTTGTTTCTCCACGTAGACAAGAAAAAAACGGATTCGTCAAACCCGACAAAACGCTATCTCTTGAACCCTCAAATTTTAAGCGGAGTATCCTTGCGCGCGGTAAGCGAGATTGAGCGCGCGTTCATGCCGCCGACTCCGCTTAACGATTAAAACCCGACGCCGGCGGTCAATTCTCCGCCCGATATTCCGTGGAAAACCATGTAGGCCGCGCGCAAAGTCACGAAGGGAATGGCGGTAAAATCTACTCCGGCGGTTAAACGGGAACCCGTAGCGGTGGCGGAAAGACCATTAAGACCGACTAGTTGAGCGGAATCAATGGTGGCTTTTGTGTCGTCAAAGCCGACTCCAAGAAAGGGTTGGATGATGGGGAGTCTCCAGATGGCGCTGGCGTCTGCGGACAAATGGGTCATGGAAAATGCGCTGTCGTTAATGACGTCTCCCATGGCCGAGAGTTCAATAGTCGGCAAAAAGAGAAGAATTCGTGAGGGCGTAAAAAGCCCGTAACGGAGTCCGCCGCCTAATACCGTTGCTCCATCATAGCTAAAGCCGTGCGCGACCACGTCCAAGTGAAAGGGGAGTCCAACCGTCGCCTGGAGCATGGGAAGACCAAATTCCTTGACGCCGTTGTCTTTAAGGACGATGTCGTTGGAGTTAGGGGTCGTTTGCATGACTCCAACTAATTGAACGGAAGCTCCGGGAAATCCGGTTGGGGGAGTCGGATCAAACTCAGCGCCGCCCAAGACGCCGCCAATATCAAGAGCGAAGGGCTTGAGCGCTTGGGCTTGGATCAGGGAAGAAAATTGGTTAAAGGGGCCCGCCCAAGATGATAGCGGTGTTAAGAGGACAAGCGATAAGACGAAGAGGCCTAATTTTATTCTCATGGCGAAATGTTAGCAAAATTTGCCTTGAGTTTTTCAACGAGATATAAAAATATCGGCCAGAGCGGTTAGAAAAACGATGTTTTTCGCTCCAGAATAGGAAAGTCCGTTGACGAGCCGCATAGCTTCCCTCCAGGATTGGCGCGCGGCGGCGAGTTCCTTTGAATATTGGCGAATATCCTTGCGGATTTCCCGGCGCATGGCCGTCGACCAATAGCGTTTCGCCCTGGAATAATCGGTCTTGGCTTTTTGATATCGTTCCATCGCCGATAAAAAACGTTGACGCCCGCGCTCAAGAGTCTCTTGGGCTTTTTCTCGAAGACTCGAATTTAAGGCGAGTTTTTGTTTCGCTTTTTCCATTTCGACTTCCAAGCGGGCTTTAAGAATCAAGGGTTCAGGAACGCTTTTAAGTTTTGAGGCAAGCCCAAGGGTTTGAGTGGTCCATAACCACCATTTGGTAAGGTCGAACTGATGCCAACGAATGCCGTTTCTCCAATCCGCTGGAAATTTGTGATGAAAATTGTGATAGCCTTCTCCAAAGGTGAGAGGCGCCAAGAGCCAGTTGTCTCTTGCGGAGTTATTCATGGAATATGGTTTGCCCCCCCAGACATGGGCTGCGGAATTAATCAAAAAAGTCATATGGTGGACGACGACCATTCTAAAAAGTCCGCCCCATAAAAATCCGCCGAGGGGATGCCCCAGAAGAAGCCCTAGAAGAGTGGGTAGCCCAAAAGAAATGGCGACGAGCAAAAAGGGATACCAACGGTCTTGCCAAAGGACCAAGGGGTCTTTCAGGAGGTCCGGCGCATTCTTTTTTCGTTCATTCGCGTAGGGATCCGTATAGAGAATCCAGCCCATGTGGGCATAAAAAAATCCATTTCCAATGTTATAGGGATCTTTTTCTCCGTCAACATATCGGTGGTGATCGCGGTGGTCACAAGCCCAGTTGAGGACCGAGTTTTGGGCGGCGGCGGCGCCAAAGATGAGATAAAAAAGTTGGAGGATTTTTCCGCATTCATAACTTCGATGGGAATAATAGCGATGGTAACCCGCCGTAATTGAGAGCCCGGTTGCCAAATACATCAGAGCAAAAACCAGCCCATTAGCCCAGGGAAAACCGTTGTGGACCCAATACCAAATCGCGCCTGTGACGGCAATCACCGGGGTCGAAGTCAGCCAAAAGAGATTAAGGTAGTTGATTTCTCTTTCAGGCTTGCCGCTAGGTCTATCCACGTTTTAGTAGCGATAATTTTCCGCTTTATAGGGTCCCTTGGGATTAATCCCCAAATATTCCGCTTGTTTTTGGTTGAGTTGCGTCAAGTGGGCGCCGAGTTTGTCTAAATGAATTCGGGCGACCCGCTCATCCAAAAGTTTTGGCAAGGTATAGACCCTGTTTCCATATTTTTTGGTTTCGCGGTTGGTCCAAAGTTCCAATTGGGCGAGAACTTGGTTGGAAAAAGAAATACTCATGACAAAAGACGGGTGTCCGGAGGCGCAACCAAGGTTGACCAGGCGCCCTTCGGCCAAAACAATCAGAACCTTGCCATCCGGCCAGGTGAATTGATCGACCTGGGGCTTAATGGTCGTTCTGTGAATTTTCCTATCGTTCATCAGGGATGCAACGTCAATTTCAAGGTCGAAGTGCCCGATATTGCAGACAATGGCGTGAGATTTCATCATGTCCATGTGTTTACGACTAATGACATCGCAACAACCCGTGGCGGTGACGAAAATATCTCCGATGGAAGCGGCTTCATCCATTGTGATGACGGAAACGCCTTCCATTGAGGCTTGAAGAGCGGTGATGGGATCTATTTCAGTGACAAAAACCCGGGCGCCCATTCCTTTAAAGGATTGCGCGCAACCCTTACCGACATCTCCGTATCCGCACACGACCGCGATTTTTCCGGCGATCATGACATCGGTGGCGCGCTTAATTCCGTCCAACAGAGATTCGCGGCAACCGTAGAGATTGTCAAATTTGGATTTGGTGCAGGAATCGTTCACGTTGATAGCCGGGACCTTGAGTTTTCCTTGCGCTTCCCGTTGGTAAAGGCGATGAACCCCGGTTGTCGTTTCCTCGGATAAGCCGACGATATCTTTTAAAAGAGCCGGATATTTATCGTGAATCATGTTGGTCAGATCGCCGCCGTCATCCAGAAGAATATTGGGCCCGAGATTGCCTTCAAATTGCAGGGTTTGCTCAATGCACCAGTCGTATTCTTCCAGAGTCTCTCCTTTCCAGGCAAAAACGGGAATTCCGGCCTGGGCGATAGCGGCCGCGGCGTGGTCTTGAGTTGAGAAAATGTTGCAAGAACTCCAACGCACTTCCGCGCCCAATTGAATCAGTGTTTCAATCAAAACTGCGGTTTCAATGGTCATGTGAAGGCATCCCGCGATGCGGGCGCCTTGGAGCGGCTTTTTTCCGCGATACTCCGCTCGTAAAGCCATAAGACCCGGCATTTCCGCCTCAGCTAACGCGATTTCTTTTCTTCCCCAATCGGCAAGCGTAATATCTTTAACTTTATAGTCCATGGCGGCAGTCGGCATAAATTTCTCCTTTTTTCTATCTTACCCTATTGTAGCAAAACCGACCTGTGATATAATAAAAGCCATGAATAAAACCGATAGCCGTATTGCCGAAGAATTGAAAGAGAGCGGGCGCGTTATTTCCGAGTCCGCCCAAATGGCTCCCTTGCTTGAAAAAATAGCGGAGGAACTGGTGTCTTGTTACCGGCGAGGAAATAAAATTTTGACTTTTGGAAATGGCGGTTCGGCCTGCGACGCTCAAAATTTCGCCGATGAACTCGTGGGTCGCTTTGAGAGAAACCGTCCGCCGCTTCCGGCTTTGGCTCTAACGACCAATACCTCGGATTTGACCTCGATTTCAAATGACTTTGGCTACGACGTCGTTTTTGCCCGTCAGCTTGAAGCCCACGCAAAACCTGGCGATATCGCGGTGGCTATTTCGACTTCCGGCAATTCCAAAAATGTTCTCTTAGCGGTGGAAGCGGCAAAAAAACTGGGGCTTTTGGTGATTGGGTTATCCGGGGAAAGCGGGGGAAAACTTAAAGGCCTTGCGGATTTCTGTGTTTGTGTTCCTTCCAAGACGGTGGCCCGCATTCAAGAGGCGCATATCGCCATCATTCAAATTTGGTGCGGGATTATCGAAGACTCTCTTTTTCCAAACGCCCCTAAAGCTCACTGAAATGGGGGAAATTGTTTCTCCAAAGAAGGCGGTTAAAATCCGCGCGGAGTTAAAGAAAAAACGTAAAGTTGTTGTTTTCACCAACGGGGTTTTCGACATCGTTCATGCCGGGCATGTTCAGGTCTTATCTCGCGCAAAAAAACTGGGAGATGTTTTAATCCTAGGTCTCAATCAAGACGAATCGGTTCGCTTGCTTGGAAAAGGGCCGGGGCGTCCTCTTAACTCCTTTAGAGATCGCGCGACGGTTTTAGCGGCTTTGTGTTCCGTCGACTATGTGGTCGGTTTTAAGGAAAAAACTCCTGAGAATTTGATTCGGTCTCTTATGCCTGATATCCTCGTTAAAGGCGCAGATTACAAAAAAAAACAAATTGCCGGAACTCTTTTTAGCGGAAAAGTCATCCGAATTCCGCTCAAAAAAGGCTACTCGACCACGGCTCTTATTAAGAAAATTCAGGGATTAGCCTGAGTTTTATTTTCTTCTGTTTCCTTTTTAATTTTTGCAGTTTTTTTTGCGGTTTTTACGGCCTTTGGCTTTCCCTTGAGGTTCAATTTTTGGAGTTCTGCAATTTTTTCCTCTGCTTTCTTAACGTCTTTGATGAGGGGACTTGAGGGGTGGGATTTTTCAAACGAATTTAAGTCGGCTTGAGCTTCCTTGAGCTTGCCAGAGACGACTTCCTTAACTGCGGCGGCGAATTCTTTTCTTTCTTTAAGCAGTTTTTCTCTTTGGGAGATATTTGATTTTTCCCAAGTCGGCTGGTTGATATCGGCGAGATTTTGTTTGCTTCCTCTGACCGCGGCAACCGCGACCAAATCGTTTCTGTTTTCGTAGTTTTGGCTCACCGAAGACTCAGACAGGCTTTGCTCCAATTGGGAGAACCAATTCATGAGCAGGGTCGTGGTTGATTCCGGTTTCGAAGGTTCATCCGCTTTCAGCGAACCGACAGCGAGAATTCCAAGCGTCATCGCGATAATTATTTTTTTCATGGGTTTCCCTCCTGAAAATTTTTAATGAGAATTTCGACCGCCGGTCCGTAAGAAGGATCAAGCTTCTTGATTTGACTGGCGGCAGCGGAGACCTTTCGCGCATTTTTAAGACGAATTTCTGCCTTTAAGAAATTCATCCAGATATCAGGGTTTCCGGGGTCATTTTTCGCGGCTTTCTTATAAAAGCTCGCGGCTTTGAGGTCATCATGCTTTAAGAAGGCGATGTTGCCGAGATTGTTGTAAGCGGCCGCGCTGGTGGAGCTAATAGATAGAACGGATTCAAAACTTTTTTTGGCCGTCCTGATATTTCCGTCTTCATACTCCCAGATGCCCAAGGCTAGCCGGGGATCGATGAGAGAGGGATCTTCTGAAATTTTCTCTTTCAGCCTTTTACGGATTGAATGATAGGCGGCTCTGAAAATAGCCTTTGAGCTTTCCTTGACAAACTTATCAACTGTTTCCATATTCGGAGCTTCCGCTTTCCATTGAGTCGGCGGCATGGTGACGGGTTCGTAGGTTTCCCAGGCTTTTCGAACGTCAATGATATGGACGTCGCCTTTTTTGGTTTCGGCATTATAAGCGTAGGCGGCGTTTCTGACTGCGTCAAGAAAAGGTTTTCCAATGAGCGTAGACTCGACCGGAACCCAATAAGTGCCTTTATAACTGACCAGGGTGTCTTTGGGAAAGCCGGCGTCGGTCCAAGAAGAGGCGTGCGTATCGAACATAAAGGTCATGTGACCTGGATAGTCAATGATAGCGGTGCGGACGTTTGCCGCGTCGAGCATGGAGATAAATAGCGTCGTCAGATCATCGCATTGACCGCTTTTGCGCCTGAGGGTTTCTCGGGGAAACTGCGCGTAATCCACCGGAAAATTAGGGTCTATTGAATTTTTTTCAAAGGAGTTTGTTGGGTTTTCCGCATATTGCATTCCATAAACTCCCAGAGCTTCCCACAAACGCATGGCGGTCAAAACATCGGAATTTAAAGCGGAGTTGGCGGAAAAATTATCTTGCTGGTGGAGAACCGCTCTTTCAAAATCAAAGATGGGCGTATCGTTGGGGGTGATAAAATTGGCGATTCGCCGCGGGTCTTGCCAGGTGATGGCGTTGCGGGAGTAAACCGTCAACGGTTGGGAAAGGGAAATCGTTTTTTTCCTATTTTTTTCAAAATAGGTGAGGGTCAATTTCGCTTGGATGGGAGTTTCCTGAGTGACATCGAGAATGGTGTTGTTGAGGGTGGCGATCAGAGGAATAGCGACAGAGCTGGCCGGGTCTAATTTCTTAATACGCATATCGTATCCGAAATCCATGTAGTTTTTAATTTGGAAGGTCAGCTTTAGATCCTTAAATGGAGCTTCAGAATTATTTGTGATGGTGGCTGAGCCAATGGGGTGTTTGAGATACCATTTATAGTTGGCGGGGAAGATAGGAGAGAGCGTGACCGAGGAGATGGAAATTTCCGGGCGGTTGGCGGTTCCACCGACAATCACTTTAATTGCTCGGCTTTGTGTTCCAATATCCCCAGTTTTCGCTTCAGTGGCTAGCCGATAATAATAGGTGTGTCCCGTTTGAGCGCTTGAATCCGTAAAGTGATTTTTTGCCGTGGTCCCAATTTGGATAAAATCCTCGTATCTTTTATCAGAACGGTAGACGAGATAATCTTTGGTCCAGGAGTTTTTGACTGTTTTCCAGGAGAGTTCGACGATTCCTTCTTTGGCGGTGTTTGAGATTGAAAGCGGGGCTGATAAAGAAGGGTGGATTCGGAAAGAGAGAATGTGGTGTTGGGCGCGGTCTGAAATCAACAAAAGTTGCTTGTCTACAGAGAGAGAAACAGGATCTCCGATCAGGCTTCCAGAAAAGAAATCCATGATCCAACGCCCATTGGTTGAAAAGGCAGAAACACGTTTAAGTTCGTGATCTAGAACATAGATATAATTTTCGCCGTCAAAAGCCATTGCGATAGGGTTTTCAAATTTTCCAGGCTCTTCTCCTTCTTGGCCCCAAGCGCTGATGAATTCTCCAGAAGGACCGCACTTGAAGACTTCTTTAAGCTCCTTGTCTAGGAAATACACAAATCCAGCCTTGTCCCAGGAGACGGAAACCGGTTTTTCAAGTTGAAAGTTTCCTAGTTTGGGGCCGATGGAAAAGAGATACACTCCGTCCGGCGTATAGGCGTCCACGCGATGGTTTCCCGGGTCGGCGATGTAGAGGGTTCCGGCATTGTTAAGGGCCAATCCCTCTGGGTATCGAACACGCCCTTCCTTGGAGAGGCCATCAAACCAGCCGTCCGGCTCCGCGATGTTTTTATCCCATTTCCATGAGTTCGTCGAATTTTGGACAAAGTGTTCGATGCGATGCTTGGCCGCGTCCGAAACGTAAAGCCCGAGCGAAGGGTCAAAGGCCAAGCCGGTCGCTTTTTCTGTTTGATATTCTTTTTTGCCCTTGCTTCCAAATTGAGATAAAACATTTCCAGAAGAGTTGAGGACATTGAAAATGCCTTTTTTAGTCAAATAGAGATAGGTTTGGGATTGACTCAGTAAGATGGGGTTGGCCTGATAATTCCAAACGGCCTCGGGGCCGGAAGGAAATAATTTCGTGGTTGCGCTGGGTGAAATAGGGTGGACTTTAAATTTGTTGACCACCGAGACGAAATCAATCGTTTTTTTCCCGCTGTCGAGAATGACCAGATTTCCATTTTGATCAATGGCAATTGAGCGTAGTCTCTTAAATTGGCCCGCGCCTGTTCCACGGCTCCCAAAATGTCCCAGCTCGGCTCCATCCGGACCCCATTCCTTCACTCGTCCCTTAGCCGGAGAAATTCCGTAGATAAAGCCGTAACGGTCAACGGCAAAGTCGCTTCCTTTGAAAGGAATTGCGCGTAAAAAATGAGCAGAGGGATCAAATTCTTCAATACGCTGGTTGGAGCGATCAAGAACATAGATTTGATCGGAGGCGTCTACGGCGATTTTGTCGGGCCTAGACCATTCTCCGGGCAGATCGCCTTTTTTTCCAAACCAGAAGAGAAAGAGACCGTCGGGAGTAAAGACCTCAATTTTTCTATTTCCTCTGTCGGCGACGTAAATCCGGCCGTCGGCTCCGATGGAGATTGAGGAAGGATCGTCAAATTGGCCGGCGCGAGATCCTGGAACTCCTAAGGAAAACAAAAATTTGCCGTCGCGGTCGTAGGCTCTGAGAAGCGAATTTCCCGTATCCGCAACATAAATCTTATTTGATGCGACGCCCAATCCTTCCGGATATCTTAAACGGGGGGCGCCTTTTGCGGGAAGAGAAGCGAGGGTTCCGTTTTTTCGATAAACGAGGAGGCGGCCTTTTTCGTCTAAGACGAAATATCGGCCAAGCCCGGCGCGGACGGCTATCGGTTTTTTTACCTCCAAGACGGAAAAAGACGGAAGAAAATGGACCGTGTCATAGCCCCAGGAGGCGGTAGACAAAAGAGTGAAGGCATAGGCGAGAATGATTTTTGTTTTCATGATAAAATGAGCATATCAATTTTTTGACAGCTCTGGGACATTTCTTTGGCTAAAATGAGAGTGTAACAGACGGAGCCCGTTTTTTCAATAGAAAAATTTAAAAAATAAAATATGGTATTCTGTTTAAAATGCGTTTCGCCAATTCCTTGCTTTTCCTATCCATGCTATTTTTCCCCTTGGTGGGAGTGGCGGCCGGGGAACCCGTAATCGCGTGGAAAAGCCCTCCTCTTCACTTTGAGGCCGTTGATTTTGCTGTCTCAAATTTTAACGGCGGAAAATCTTTGCAATTAGCGGTTGCATCTTCCCGAAAAATATTTCTCTACTCTTACCCTGTTGTTTCCTCATCTCCTGTTTCGGTCTATTCTTTGCCTGAAAGCCAGTCTCGGGTTTTATCCTTGGAGACCTCGTCGTTGGGCGCGGACCCAAAACCTAAACTCTTTGTGACTTATTACGATGGTTTATTGGGGCAGGTGGGAACCAGCATTTTGGAGTTTTCATCATCACGGAAAAGTTGGAAGCGGCTGGCTCAAATTCCGTATGTGGTTCGCGTAATTTCTGGCGCGGGAGCGGAGAATTTGTTTTGCCAGCAACTTTTAGACAATGATTCGTTTCCCATGTCCTTGATTTATCCCTTGACTTATCAAAAAGGAGAATATTCCCCGGCCGACAAAAATGATGGACAAGTTTTATCACGTTGGCTTTATTCTCAAACTTTTTTGCGCGTCAACGGTCAAAATTTGAGGGCCGCGATTGCCTCGGGAAATCGACTTGAGATCTCCTCCCAAAGACGGAGATGGGTGATTCCTGGTTCTTATGGCCAATCGTCTAACCGTTTGAGATGGCCCGCTTCCAGCTCTCATACGCTTGAGTTTTCGCCTCGAGTTATTTTTAAAAATAAGCTTTTGTTTGCGGTCAGAAATGATTCGAGATGGGGCATTCTTGCGGAATCGTTTGGAATCTTCGATCGCGGTAGAATTGTTTCATTGGTGTGGAGAAATGGGGAGTTTGAGAAGAATTGGGAAAAGCGGTTTCCGGGTTCCGTTTCTGATATTGGTTTTCTTTCTTCTTCCGGTTTCTCACCACCACAAATTGTCGCTCTGTGGGTAGGAGCTTCCAATAAGTCTCATTTATGGGCCTTCAAACTTTAATTTTAATCAGCGCTTTTGGATTAAGGCTTCAGGCCGCCGTTCCACCGCTCCCGCCTCCCAGTTTTGGAGAGCCCCCTTTTGGAGTTTTGGTCTTAGAACAGGGTGATGCTCCGCAGTGGACGAAAACCGCGCGTCAAATTTCAACTGCTTTTATGGCGCGTTTTCCGGTTGCTTTCGCTTATGGTTTGGCGGATACCGATGAGATTCAAAATGGAATTAACGAGCTTGAGGCCCGTCGGGTCAAAAAAATTATCGTGGTGCCGCTCTTTTACTCTGCCTCAGCGAGCGTTATGAAAGAGGTTCGATATTTACTGGGGATTGGAAAAAATCCTTCTCAAAGTCTTTTTAAGACGGGGCAGGATTTGGCGGGACCTCCTCAAAAACGTCTCAAAATTAACGTGCCTGTCGTTTTAACGCCAACCCTTGATTTTTCCCCGGCATTTAAAAAGATTCTTTTGGGCCGAGCGCTTTCTTTGAGAGTAAACCGGAAGAATGAGAACTTGGTTCTTGTCTCGGAATCTCCTGGATCTCCTCAAGAATCGAAAGATTGGAAAGAAAGGTTAAGCCTTATCGCCGGCCAAATTCAAAAACGGGCGGGCTTTAAATCGTCCCGAGTATTTCTACTCAATGAAGGAAATAGTCAGGAGGAGACCGGAAAATCAGAAGAAGCGTTTAAGGACGCCATTCGAAAAATCAGGTTGAGCGGTCCTGTTTTTGTTTTTTCGACGGAACTTGCCGATGATCTTTTGACCCAACGGCTTCACCATATTCTTTCGGACATTTTAGTTGGCTATAATGAAGAGACGCTTTTGCCGAACCCGCTGATTGTCCCTTGGGTCTTAAAATCTGCGGAGGATGGGGCGAAAATGGGCGATATGCGTAAATATAAGGAAAAGGGGAGTTCCAGTTTCATGAACTTCCCAAAAATTAGATAAGGGGGCGCAATGAGTATTCCTGATGGAGGAACGCCGGTTTTAGATCGCGGTTTTGTTCGCTTGGTTGATTTCATGGGGGGAGATCTCGCGGTTGTCCAGTCGGCGCGGGTGTCTTATGCTTCCGATTCCAAGGGCGAGGAAGCGGACCGCAAACTCATCAATTATCTTCTAAAGCACGATCATATGACGCCTTTTGAACAGTCCGTGTTTAAGTTTCATGTCTCTTGTCCGATTTTTGTCATGCGACAGTGGATCCGGCATCGGATGGCCTCTTATAATGAAATTTCCGGGCGTTATACCGAGGTTAAGGATGAATTTTATATTCCAAAGGTTTGGCGTGGGCAAGACCTGAAAAATAAGCAAGGCTCCGCACCCGCGAACGTCCCTCATGAGGAGTTAACTCGATTGCTTGACGAACAGGTTCGGGCTTCTTATGAGGCGTATCAAAAACTTCTAAAATTGGGTGCGGCCCGCGAAATGGCGAGGATGATTCTTCCGCTTAACGGTTACACGCAATTTTATTGGACGATTAACGCCCGGAGCTTGATGAATTTCGTCGCGCTCAGAGCGGACGCTCATGCCCAGTGGGAAATTCAAAAATATGCGGAGGCGGTTGCCGCTTTTTTTGAGAGTAAAATGCCCTGGACGTTTGCGGCTTTCTTGGGTCATGTTTGGAAAGGGGTCAACCCCGTTTTAGATGCCCGAAAAAAAGAGTTGAATGGAGAGCCGGTTTTGAAAGCATGATTTGGCTGATTGGGTTGGCGTTTTTTTCTTCATCGCTTTTCGCTCAAGGCGTGGCCGTCGCTCGAATATCGGACATTTCCATTCCGGTTCAAGGTTCGATTGTCTTCAAAAACCAGGAAAAGTTTAAGGCTCCCTTTGATGGACGGGTCGAGTTGGTAGATGTTCAAGATAAAACCTGGGTTAAGGCGGGTAAGCCCTTGGCTTATTTGGCGGATACGCAAACAGCTGCTCTTTTAAAATATAAAGGGATGACCCCCAATCAATTGCTTCTTAAGCGTTGGAAGTCAATGTACTCTCTGAGCGTGGTTTCTTGTCCCAAGGATTGCCTGATCCTTCACCACTTTGTTTCGGGAAATCAGCGCATTAAAACTCAGGATTCGCTCTTTAAAGTAGCTTATAAAATCGCCTTGGTGGGAAAAATTCCTGCTCAATACGCTGCTTATATCCGTAACGGGCAGGATTTGGTTTTTTGGTCCGTTTCCAACCCCGAGAAAAAAAAGAGAATCAAAATTCAAAATTATTCTTTGAATAAAGAAACGCCGCCGAGCGGAACCTTTGTGATTCCCATTCCCCTGAATTTCTATTCCCGGGATATTCGGTGGGCCGGGCGCATTACCTTGGCCCAAAGCGTTTTATCGGTTCCAACCTCCTCTTTGATTACCTACCAGGGAAAGGTTTTCTTGCCGATGGAGGTTGTTTCCGGGATTACGACTGACAAAATTACTGAAATAAAAGCTTCGGAGGCGTTATCCGAACACAGTCCGGTTTTAATTTTGAGCGACGCTCAAATCAATAAAGCTTTTCGATATAGTCCTCAACGCGCGCTATCCTTGCAACCGGAAATCTCGACTGCCACCGCGTCTGTTCACGCTTTTTCTCATGCTCAGCCCTCAAGTCAAACCGTGATTCCAAAAAAACCCAAAGGTCCTTCTTTTTGGCAAAGACTCAAGGCCGTGAAGCCCCTGCCTTCTCGCGATCAACAACGAAAATCTAGTTCGGATGAAAATTATGGCAATTGAACCAACAAAGCGCGTTTTAGCTTTGATTCTGGCCGGAGGGCGGGGGGAAAGACTTTATCCGCTGACCGTCAGTCGGCCCAAGCCTTCCGTTCCCTTTGGCGGAAAACATCGGATCGTTGATTTCGTGCTGTCTAACTGCATTAACTCAGGCGTCCAATCTATTTACGTTTTAGTTCAATACATGTCTCAAAGTCTGATTGAGTATTTGCGTTCGAGTTGGCGAACCGTCGGGCTTACGCGCGATCAATTCATCGCCCTGGTTCCTCCTCAGATGCGCTTAGGACAAAACTGGTATCAGGGGACGGCCGATGCCGTGCGGCAAAATCTTAATTTAATTTATGATTTTGATCCGGATATCGTAGCTGTTTTCGGCTCAGATCATATTTACCGGATGGACATCGGCCAGATGATTCATTTTCATTTAAAAAGAGAAGCCGATATCACGGTTTCGGCCATTCCCGTGCCCATTGAACGATCTCAAGGGTTTGGGATTATCGAGGCCGATGAAGAAGGGAAAATTTTGTCTTTTGTTGAGAAACCCAAGATCGCAAAACCCATGCCGACGGATCCCGCCCGCGCCTATGCCTCAATGGGAAACTACTTATTTTCAACGGAGGCCTTGGTCTCGGTTCTTTCCGATAAAACCCTGGGCGCGGGGGCTGAATTTGATTTTGGGAAATCCATCCTTCCCGTTATTCACAAAAAAATGCGCACCTATGCGTATGATTTTGCTCTCAATATTCTTCCCGGCCTCAAATCCCATGAAGAAAAAGCGTATTGGCGCGACGTGGGGACGATTCAAAGTTTTTATCAGTCGCACATGGATATTTTAGGAGAATCTCCGCGTTTTGACTTGAATAATCATCGTTGGCCCATTCATTCGGAGCGGCATGACGGGCCTCCGGCTCGAATTTTAGACGGACGCCTGGTCAATTCCGTCATTGGAGACGGCTCCTTGATTGAGAAATCAAGCATCGCCAATTCTATTTTAGGACGTGGGGTTGAAATTGAAGAAGGCGCGATTATTGAGGATTCCATTATCATGGATTTTTGCCGCATTGGGCGAGGAGCTCGTCTTAAACGGGTGATTGTGGATCGGTTTAATACGGTGGCCAGCCAAGCCGCAATTGGATACGACCGCGAAGCAGACGCACGGAGTTATTTTGTTGATTCCTCGGGCCTTGTCGTCATTGCCCGCGGTAAAACCCCGGGAAGGATTTAGGCGGGCCGTCATTCCGGCGAAAGCCGGAATCCAGTAAGACGGATTCGTTCGGTCTGGATTCCCCGCTTACGACCGCGGGGAATGACGATTTTTGCGTGACGTGTTTAAATGATTAAAAAGAAAATTCAGATTTTTTCGACGGAAGAAGCCGTCGGACTTTTAGGCGAGGCCGATTCCGTCTTGCGTGAAATGCAAAGCCATTACGGAGTTCAGCTTTTTTTACGCCAGGATTCGGACTCCAACGAATTGGTTCTATGGGTTAAGGGAAATTCGACGCGGGTAGAACGGGCCATGAAAAAAATCAAACAGAAATTGAGCGATTTGCGCGGCGAAACGGAAAGTGGCGGTTTCCCTGGTGGGTTTTCCCGCGAAAACATTCCTGATCACATGGGCGAACAAGAGGCTTACCAAACTTCTTTTGGGAAAAAGGTTTCTCCAAGGACGCCAAACCAGAAGCTTTACATTGAGGCCATCGAGAAACACGATTTGGTTTTTGGAATAGGCCCGGCTGGAACCGGAAAAACTTTCCTCGCTGTCGCTTGCGCTTTAAAAGCTCTAGATTTGCGGCAAGTTCAGCGCGTGATTGTGACTCGTCCTGTGGTCGAGGCGGGGGAAAAACTGGGGTTTTTGCCGGGCGATCTTTTGGAGAAAGTAGATCCTTATTTGCGGCCAATTTATGATTCTTTTTATTCGCTGTTGGGGCCAGAGCGGTTTAGAATGTGGCGGGAGTCGGAAGTTTTGGAAATTGTTCCCCTAGCTTATATGCGCGGGCGTACGTTTGAGAATGCCTTTATTATTTTAGATGAGGCCCAAAATACAACTCCGGAACAAATGAAGATGTTTTTAACGCGTATGGGGCGGGGGTCTAAGGCGGTTGTAACGGGGGATGTGACACAAACCGATTTGGTTTCAATTAAGGCTTCGGGGTTGGTTCAAGTTTCTGAAATTCTTAAAAATGTCCAAGGAATTGTTTTTCATCATTTTACTCAGGAAGATGTCGTTCGCCATCCGCTCATCAAAAATATTCTAAGCGCTTATGAGAAATGGGAAAAACGCCGCGGATAAATGGAAATGAAAATTTCCATATTTAAAACTTCTTTGATTTCCGATCCTGCCAGAAAGATTAATAAGTTTCGTCTGGCTGCGAAATGGGCCTTGGGTCAAGATTGGAAAAAAGACGGAAGCTTGAATATTGTTTTCATGGATTCCAAAGAGATGCGCGCTCTCAATAAAAAATTCTTGGGTCATGATTATGACACCGACGTCATTTCTTTTCCCTACGATGAAAAGCCCGCTTTTGGAGACATTTTTGTTTCAGTGCCTCAAGCGAAGCGACAGGCTACTCAAATCGGACATTCTCTTCTTGCGGAAATTCTCACCTTGATTATCCACGGCGTTTTGCATCTGCGCGGATACCGCGACGATAAGCCCGCTCTTAAAAAGAAAATGTTTAAAGAGCAGGATAGGCTGTTGAAACTACTTTAACAGCGACTTGTGTTTGACGATGACGGCCTTTTCTCTCAGAGATTTGATGTATTGGTCCATGAGCTTGTGGCTTTCCACATCCATTAAAATTTCTTTGAGATAGTTTTTGAATTTGTCGAACTCCGGTTTTTCAGCGGCTTGGTGAGACTTGACGCGGATGATGTTATAACCCTCGTCGTTTAAAAGCGGAGCGCTGATTTGCCCAACCTCAAGGGAAAAAACGGCTTTGTCTAAAGCCGGAGGCAAGGCGCCTTTGGGGATAAAACCGATGTCTCCGCCATTGGGGGCGCTGTTGGGGTCCTCGGAATAAACCTTTGCGATTTCAGAAAAAGTGGATGTTCCGGTCATGAGCATAGCCTTATACTGATTGGCGTCTCTGAGCGCGCGGTTTTTTTCCGTTTGTGGATCGTTTGGAGAAACGCGAACTAAAATCCGGGCCAGTTGCACTCTTTCAGAGGTTGAGGACTTGACGCGATCCGCGGCCATCATAAAATCTTGCGCGGCATAAGGCGACATTCCGACAGGAGGCTCGGTGCTTCCGGAATTAACGAAAAGAACGACTTTGTCAAAATAGGTCTGAATCTCCGGGGTTGAAGGTTGTTCGATTTTGGCTTTAACTTCCTGATCCAAAACTTTTTTGGCCATCACTTGTTTCTCGAGCCTTTTTCGGTATTGCTGATAGGTAAGCCCCATGGCTTTCAGCTGTTTATCAAAGGCGGCCTGGGCTTGCAAAGGCGTTAGGGGATTTCCATTCGCATCCGTGTTGAAGCGGGATTTGATTTCCGCCATGGCCTTGTCAATATCGTCTTGGTGGATTTTGATTTTTAAATCTTTTCCGGCTTGATATAAAAGTTGTTGATCAATTAAATCGTCGAGGACTTTATTTTTAATCTGTTGGATAAAGGAAGGATCTCTCATGGCCATAGGATTAGTCTGCGCCATGTCGTTTAAGGTCGCGGCAAGTTCTTTTCGGTAGCGAGACAAAAATATCGGCGAGTTGTTTACGGTCGCGATGACGTCGTCAACCCGGGCGGCGGCTGCCGGCTTCATTAAAGCTAATGCGGTCATAAATCCTAAAACGGCGGTCCAAACTCGTCTATTTGAATTGTTCATCGATGATCTCCACGGGGAATTTTTTCTGAAGGGACTGCAAATAGTCGTCTAGTTTGCGTTTTTCGAGGATGCGGATAAAACGAGCCTTGTCTTTTTCGAAAGAAACCTTGCGTTGAGAATCTTTTCGAATCACATGATATCCAAATTTGGTCTTAATGGGGCCGCTGAGTTCGCCGACTCTCATCTGAAAAATAAGATCTTGAAGCTCGGGGATAATTTCTCCATAAAGGGCCGCTGGCATTTTTCCGCCCTTCATGGCCGATTCGCTGTCGAGAGAATACTCGCGGGCTAATTTCGCGAAATTGGCGCCCCGGCGCACGCGCTTAAGGAGGGTTTCCGCTTCTTTAGGGGATGAAACCAAAATCTGGCTGAATATGACTTCGTAGGGGTGGAGTTTCCAGTAGGCTCTCGCTTTATTCTCGCTGATCGAGGTTATTTTCTTGTTTTTTAGGTTTTCTTCCCAATCTTGGATTAAGAGATATTTCAAGGCTTCATGGAGGCGGAGTTTTTCTTCTTGCTTTATTTTAGAGGCTTCTTGAAGGTATTCAGGAGACCGCGAGACTTGTGATGCTTGGGCGGCGGCAAGCTCCAGTTTATCGCGGATGAGAATATCCAGAAATTGCCTTCGCCCATTGGGGGTCATCACGTAATTCTGATATCCTGGGTCTACTTCGCTGAGGGCTTTCTGAAAGTCGGCTTGCGTGATGGAGAGAGGCCCGACCTTGGCGATGAGGGCTTCTTTCTTTCCGCAAGCGGAGAGAGAAAATACCACAAGGCCCAAGATAAAAACTCTTCGTATCATTAACGCCTATCCTATCATTTTTTCAGGAAGTTGCTCAGCCAATCAAGGGCGCTTTGAGAATCTAAAGACACGATCAAACCGTCTCCCTGTTTTGAATGAGTAAAGCTTAGGTTAGGCGCGTATTTTTGATTCCATTGGAGGATATTCTCCGGAGAGATATTGGCCGAAGAGCCGAAAATAATTTCCAGCTCATTTTTTCTTTGGGAAATCTTGACGATTCCCCATTCCAGGGCGGTTCTCTTGACTTGAATAAGGTGAAAGAGATTTTTGACGGGTTCCGGCGGGGGGCCCGCTAAGTCCTCCATCTCTTTTTTAAGACTTTCTAAATCTTCGATTTTTGCATTACTGAGTCTGCGGTAAAGATCCAATCGCGCCCTTTCCTCGGGAAAATAATCCTGAGGAATAAACGCCGATAGGGGAATGTCGAGCGAAATTTCTTCCGCTCGCAAGGGCGTCCGGGGTTTTTTATCTTTTGAATTTGCGATTTCTTCGGTCAGGAGTTGACTGTAAAGAGAAATTCCCACTTCACGGACAAAGCCGTGTTGCCTCCGCCCTAAGAGATCTCCAGTTCCCCTAATTTCCATGTCTCTCATCGCCAGTTGCGTCCCGCTGCCCAGATGGGAAAATTCCTTGAGCGCTTCCAAGCGTTTCTGGGCTTCTTCCGGCATGAGCGAAAACTCCGCATTTTCGGGATAGAGAAAATAACAGAAAGCTTTTTTAGCTTCCCGTCCGATTCTGCCGCGCAGTTGATAGAGCTGCGCCAAGCCAAATTCATGAGCGTCTTCAACGATGAGCGTGTTGACCGAAGGGATATCGAGACCCGACTCGATGATGGTCGAGGCCGCTAAAACATCGAATTTCTTATGATAAAAATCCCACATCGCGCTTTCGATTTCCGGGCCTTTCATCTGTCCATGCACGGTGACGAAACGGGCGCGTGGCATCAAATCTTTTAGGCGCTTTGTGGTTTCTTCAAGGGTTTTGACGCGGTTGTGAACGTAATAGGCTTGTCCGCCACGGGCGATTTCTTCTTCGATGGCGTGGATGACGGTTTCTTCGCTCCAGGGCAATATCCGGGTCGTAATTGGTAGGCGGCCCGCGGGCGCGCTTTGAATGAAAGAGAGAGATCTAAGCCCTGAGAGCGCTTGGCCAAAGGTCCGGGGAATGGGAGTGGCCGATAACGAAAGAACGTCTACGGTAATTCGAAACCGCTTTATTTTTTCCTTGTCCTCAACGCCAAAGCGGTGTTCTTCGTCAATAATGGCCAGCCCTAAATCCTTAAAGCGGATATCTTTTTGAAGAAGTCTGGATGTTCCGATCACGATGTCGAGGGCACCGTCTTTTAATTTTTCAATGACGGCTTGTTGTTCCGATTTGGTTTGAAACCGGGTTAAAAGTCCAAGCCGGACTGGATAATCGGCGAACCTTTTAGAAAAACTTCGAAAGTGTTGCTCGGCCAGAATTGTTGTGGGAACTAAGACGCAGGTCTGTTTGTTTTCCATTGCGCATTTAAAAGCGGCGCGCATGGCCACTTCCGTTTTCCCAAATCCCACGTCTCCTAACACCAAACGGTCCATGGGATGAGGCTGGGTCATGTCTTCCAAAACCTCCTCTATCGCGCGCGCTTGATCAGGGGTTTCTTGATAAGGAAACTCCGCGGCAAATTCGCGCTCAAGAAGACTGTCTTTGGGGAATGCGTGCCCTGGAGACGCTGCGCGTTCGGCCTGGGTTTTAATAAGTTTCTCGGCTAATTCCCGAACTCCTTCTCGAACGCGTTCTTTCACTTCCTCCCAGCGTCTTTGGTCCAGACTCGAAAGGCGGGGACGTCCGGAGGCGCCTGAAATATATTTTTGTATGGCTGAAAATTCGCTCATGGGTAGATAAAGAATGGAATCGCCGGCAAAAGACAACCGGGCGCATTCAACCTGGCCAAAGCCCGGGGAGCGAACCATCTGAAGGCCGCCGTATCGGGCGATTCCGTAATCTTTGTGGACCACATAATCTCCTTTTTGAAGATCGGAGGAGTGAAGAGTAGCGGTAGGAGAAGGCGCAGCGGCCCAGGCGCGGCGATATTTTCGATTAAATATTTCAGAAGAACTGTAGAAAGCGATTTTTAAATCAGGATGATAAAACCCGTTTCCGATATCTCCAATGAGAAATTGACAGGTTCCCTTGGGGGTTGCGGGAAAAATTTCCTGGATTCTGGAGTTTTCGCCTTGATTAAGGCTGTAGATAAAAACTTGAAATCCTTCTTGAATCAGTTTTTGAATCTCTTTAAATGCGTGTTCCGCGATGCCGCCCGTCGGTAGGTTGGGGCGAGCGCCAAAATCAAGGTCTTGGCTTGAAGTCTCAAGAAGGCGTCCCGCTTCTATCCAATGATGAGAGGGATAAGAGAAATTCTTCGGGAGAGAAACTCCTTCCTTCACTATCCAAAGCGCGTTTGAGAAAAAATCTTGAGAGAACCATTCCCATAAAAAGACGGTTCCTGCCTGCGCGTTTTCGGAAGCGGCGGGGGTAGCTAGTGCCTGGGAAATGGCGCCCGAACTCATTTGGGTTGAGGGTTCAAAACTGCGAAGGGAGGCGACTTGATTGCCGTCAAAGAGAACTCTCGTGGGGGCATCTGCGCTTGGGCTATAAAAATCAAGAATCGCCCCACGAATGGCAAAGTCTCCCGGAGATTCGACGTAGTCCGAGCGCAAATATCCCAGTTGGATGAGCTTTTGAGCGGCTTCATCCCGGGCGATTCGGGTCTCAATTGAAAACACAAGGCTTTGCCGCTCAAAAAAATCAGGCGAGGGAACCTTGGATTTAAGGGCCTCAATGCTGGCGAGGATTAAGGAGATGCCGGGCTTAAGAAGAGAAAGATTTTTAAGCCTGTCCGGTTCTTCTTCGCCGAAAACCGCGCGCGGAATTTTGGGATGGCCTGAAAAAAGCGGCAAAAAAGCGTCCACGGCGGCATTGATTTCCTCAAGCTCTTCTTCGTCTTTAACCAGGAAGATGAGGGGCCCTTTGAGCGCGGGGAGAGAAACAGGGATTTCTTTTTTAGCAAATAGAAGATGCGCGAGATAAGCCCAAGAAGAACTTGTCGGTAGTCCAATGAGGCGCGACATTAAATTAGGATTTAACTTGGCGCGCGAGGTCTTGGATAAAAGAATCTTTAAGGCTGGTGTCTTTGCAAAAAGATTTAAGGCGTTTGGCGTGGGCGCCATTTTCTTGGGCCCAAAAAACGCGCACCTCAAGCCCCTCCGCTTTTATTTCAGCCAAGGCTCCCAAAGGGGTCGAACACCCGCCGCCCACGGTTTTTAAAAATTCTCTCTCCCACTCAACTGAAATTCGGGTCGGCCCATGATCGAGAATTTGAGAAAAAAGCCTGAGGTCGTCCTGCGTCCGAGATTCAATCGCCAAGGCTCCTTGGCCGGGGGAGGGGACCATCTGGTCGAGATCAATAAGATGGGCGGAAGAAATTTCGCGCCCCAATCTTTTGAGTCCGGCTGCCGCCAGGATAATTCCGTCCAAAGATTTTTCTTCCAATTTTTTTAAGCGCGTGTCTACGTTCCCCCGAAGCGGAAGCACGTTGACTTCTGGGAAAACCATTTTAAGCTGAATTTGCCTTCTTAGAGAAGAGGTTCCAATTGTTTGCCCAGGTTTTATTTCTTTCCAGGAAATTCCATTTTGCCCGATAAAAATATCTTGCGGGCTTTCCCGTTGGGGATAGGCGAGAATGTGAAGCCCATTTGGGATTTGAGCGGGCATATCTTTCGCGCTGTGGACCGCTAAATCAATTTCTCCTTTTAATAATCCCTCTTCGATTTCCTTAACAAAAAGGCCCTTGGTTCCTTGAGGAGATAAAGAGGCCTCGTGCGCTTCTTTGGGAGATTGGTTTTGGAATAAATCTCCAGATGTTTTGATTATGATGATCTCGGTCTCAAGCGAAGGTGAAATTTCTTTAAGGCGGCTCTCAACCCAACGGCTTTGAGCGAGGGCCAAGGGAGATCCCCGCGTTCCGATTTTAAGCTTCACCCTATCATTGTAGAAAATCATGGAGGCGGGATTTCATATCATCCGGATGCGAATTTAGAAACAAAAAATCGAATTTGATAAGATGAAATAATCCAGATATTCAAGGAGAGTGGAATCATGAAAATTTGCGTGGTGGGTTGCGGTTATGTGGGACTTGTGACGGGTTCGTGTCTGGCGGAAATTGGACACGAGGTCGTCTGCGTTGATTCCGACAAGAAAAAAGTGTCCGCTTTGAAAGCGGGAAAGGTTCCCATCCACGAACCGGGTTTGGAAGCGATATTCGCCAAAAATGCCCGCCATAAAAGGCTTTCTTTCGCTTCTTCTATTAAAGAAGGAATGCGCATTAAAGGTTCTCCCGTCGAAGTCGTCTTTATCGCGGTCGGCACTCCTCCGCGTGAAGACGGATCGGCGGATTTGTCGGCAGTTGAAACCGTTGCGGCCGAAGTGGCCAAGAATTTATCCAGCTATGCCGTCATCGTGGACAAATCAACGGTTCCGGTTGAAACGGGAGAATGGGTCTATAAGACGGTCGCGCGCTTGATTAAAAAGGGGCTTGAGTTTGACGTGGTTTCAAACCCGGAATTTTTAAGCGAAGGCTCCGCGGTTAAAGATTTCATGAATCCTGATCGGGTTGTCTTAGGAATTTCTTCTCCAAGAGCTGAAAAAGTGATGCGAAAAGTTTATGAACCCTTGCGCGCGACGGTTCTTGTGACCGATGTTAAAAGCGCTGAACTGATTAAGCATGCCTCTAACTCATTCTTAGCGATGAAAATTTCCTATATTAACGCGGTTTCCATCTTGTGCGAGAAAGTGGGCGCCGATGTGGGTCTGGTCGCCAAGGGCATGGGTCTTGATCGCCGCATTGGTTCCATGTTTTTTAATGCGGGAGTGGGCTTTGGCGGATTCTGTTTTCCAAAAGACCTGGAAGCTTTCTACTGGATCGCTCGAAAAAAAGGCTATGACTTTCAAATGCTCAAGGCGGTTAAAGAGGTGAATGAATTTCAAAAGACCTGGATTATGAGAAAATTGGAAGAGCATCTCTGGAACTTAGAGGGGAAAACGGTCGCGATGCTGGGGCTTGCCTTTAAGCCCAACACCGATGATATGCGTTTTGCCCCTAGTTTAGACATCGCTCTTCATCTTAAAGATCGCGGCGTCAAAATTCGGGCGACCGATCCCGTGGCCCTTGAGCGGGCGGCCTCCTGGCCACAGATGAAAGGAGTGACTTTGTATAAGGACATTTACCAATGCCTTCAAGGGGTTGACGCGGTTGCCGTCGTGACGGAATGGCCGGAATTTAAAAACCTGGATTTTAAGCGCGTTTTTAGCCTTCTTAAGAACCCCTTGATTCTCGATGGACGCAATCTCTACGAT
Source organism: Elusimicrobiota bacterium (assembly GCA_027371715.1). Lineage (GTDB taxonomy): Bacteria > Elusimicrobiota > Elusimicrobia > UBA1565 > UBA9628 > JAKAQV01. The sequence continues at coordinate 165,885 of DAHXMM010000005.1, forward strand.
CCGCAAAAAATGCGTTCCATTGGATTTACCTATTGCGGCGTGGGCCGCCCGTAATTTTGGGCGAATTTTGATATATAATCTTTTAATGAATAAATTAACTCGCGGTATCGTCTTGATGTCGGCGTTGTGGGCTTTAAGCGCGCTTCCGGCTTCCGCCATGTTTGCGGACGGAAATGTTAATCAAACGATGGGAAGCGGGGGATATGTCGGCACCCAGGCTTCGGCGGATATCGGGGGAGATCTTCATTTTCAGCCGTCTTTTGAGGAATATCACGGAGATGGAACCAAGGGCTTTACCTACAGGACTTATTCCTTGCGTGCGGCTTACGACAAAAAAAGTTGGGGGTTAGGACTTTCAGGAGGCGCGACTCCAACCATTGATGGATACAATAATTATTTTTTTGGGGCCGATGGAGTTTTGAGTTTAATGCCGGGAAATGGTCCTCCTTTAAGAGCCGCGGCCCAAGCTTCCAATCCTTATTATTGGGGGCCCAACAACGCGGGACTGGCGGGAGTGGACTTGCGGGCGGGGGTTACGGAAATTCATAATGGTGAAGATTCTACCTTTTTGGGCCGTGCCGGGAGCGCGAATTTCGGCCAAACCAATATTCATGGTTCGGTTGACGCGGCCATGATGGATAATTTAATGACGGTCAATGTCACCAAATCTCTGTATGACCGGAACCTGGGGGGGCTGGGCGTTCAAAACGCTGAAGTGACGAATTTAGACGGAGTCACTAACGTTGTCTTGGGTTTCCCTGATATGTCGGTCAACGCCAAAATTCAAATGCAGATGATTCCATTTTTAACGCCCTACATTTCTTATACCCATACGACCTTTCAATTGGGCGCGCAGGCTTCCGACGCCTATTCGTTTGGGGTTGCCGCGAACTTAATGATGTTGGCCTTTAACGCGTCTTATGAACATTATGTTCAGCCGGGGACGACGGCTGAGGACTTCATCAATGTCGGCGCGAGCCTGAAGCTTTAATCTAAAGAGACAATAAAAAGCCCCTCTGAAATTCCAGAGGGGCTTTTTTTAATGGCTTAATTTATTTGCTCGATTCAACGGGGAAACTCTTTCCTTTCCAGTCCATGATCCCGCCGACAAGCTCCTGAACCTTGTAGCCTTTTTCAGCCAACATCAAGGCCGCTTTGGGGGCCAAGGCGCAGGTGATGTTCCAGCAGTAAAGAACGACGGTCTTGTCCTTGGGGAATTTAGAGAGAGAATTCACGATATCCGCAAACGGGATATTGACGGAACCGGTGATATGTTCTTTTTTGTAAGACTCCGAATCCCGAACGTCAACGAGAAACACGCTTTTTTTCTCAAGGGCCGCGCTCAGTTCATGCGCGGTGGTCTCAAACTGCAGTTTGGCCCTGAAATAATCGACGGCGCTCATTTCTTTGGTCTCAGTGATCATATTTTTCTCCTTTGCTCATTTTTGCGGGGACAAGATTTTTGTCCCCAACTCTTCTTATATTTTGGCAAAATTAAAAAGCGTTTGCTATGCTAATTTTGTAAAGTAAGTCCGGAAGGAGAAATATTATGAGCCAATGCCGTGGATATGCCGCAAAAAGCGCGACCAGTCCTTTAGAACCCTTTATTTTTGAACGAAGAGAACCCGGGAGGAAGGACGTTGAAATTGAAATTACCTTTTGCGGGATTTGTCACTCCGACATTCATTCTGCGCGTAATGAGTGGGGATCGGCGGTCTATCCAATGGTTCCGGGTCATGAAATTGTGGGACAGGTCAAGAAAATTGGAAAAGACGTAAAAAAATTTAAAGTGGGGGATTTCGCGGGCGTGGGGTGTTTGGTTGATTCTTGCCGGAAATGCGATTCCTGCGCTCAAGGCCTTGAGCAGTTTTGCGCGGGGCCCGCGACTTTTACCTATAACAGCGTTGGCCGGGATGGGAGGGCGACTCAAGGCGGTTATTCTTCTCAGATCGTGATTGACGAGGATTTTGCTTTAAAAGTCGCTTCCGGCCTTCCCATGGAAAGGGTTGCGCCTCTTTTGTGTGCCGGCATTACCACTTACTCCCCACTAAAGCGTTTTAATGTTGGCCCTAATTCTCGCGTTGGCGTTTTGGGTTTAGGAGGACTTGGACACATGGCGGTCAAAATCGCCAAGGCGATGGGTTCAGAGGTCTTTGTTTTGAGTCATTCCGCGTCTAAAAAATCTGATGCTAAACGCTTAGGCGCTGACGAATTTGTTCTCTTGTCTGATGTAAACGCCCCCTCTAAAATGGCGGGACATTTAAATTTTATTATTGATACGGTTTCCGCCAAACATGACTTAAACTCCGCCTTGGGAATGTTGAAATTAGACGGAGCCCTGGTTTTAGTAGGCGCTTCTCCAACGCCCTTGGAGGTGGCGGCGTTTCCGCTTATTATGGGCCGAAGGACCTTGGCCGGGTCTCTCATCGGCGGCCTTTCGGAAACTCAGGAAATGCTGGATTTTTGCGCGAAACACAAGGTCTTGGCTGATGTTGAGGTCATCAAGATTCAAAATGTGAACCAGGCGTATGAGCGAATGATGAAAAACGACGTTCGCTACCGATTTTCAATTGATTTGAAAACCTTGGGCTGACCAAGGTTTATTTTCCCAAGATTCGCTTAAGTTCGGCGAGAATGGGTAAAGATTGCGGGACCTTGAGGTCGGAGAGATTTGAGATCGGGAGGGAATCCCACACGCGTTCAAGCGACGGCGGGTTCTTTCCGTCCAAGGGAAGATTTGCCGCCCAGGCGTCCATGGTCATGTCGCCTGAATAGTATTTAGGATTTCGAATTTCAGGGTAAATCGGGTTTCCGGTAATCATCGCTTCTATGTCGGTGCAGGCGCCAAGCGGTCCATAACCGCCCATCGGAAGATGATATTTATTCGCTTTGCGGATGAGTTCTCTCCGGGTGGTCGCCGCGCGGTTAATTATTTTAACCGCCTCCATTCCCGTCCAAGAGTTGACAACGCGGTCGCCTACCCAAGGCTTATTTTCAGCGGCTTTCGGGATAAACTCGGCGCTTCCCTCGTCGCTGAAGTAGTAGATGAGGTCGGTGTTGATCCTGGGTCCGTGGATGGATATCTCAAGTTCGGCGTGACTGACGGGAACGATTAATTTTTGTCCGCTGGGCAAAACGACGCCGGTATCGGCAAATAGAGGAGTTACGATGGAAGCCCATTGGCCTTGATTGTCATACCAAAGGCCGCCAAAGTTGGCGAAAAATCGCTTGTCGGAGGCGTTGATTGCATTCCCATTGGCCAAGAGATAAGTTAGAAAGTCCTCAACCGAAGTAAAATTTAGGGAATCAAAAACGAGGGTGTGTTTGGGTGGCTTTCCGGGGCGGTTGAGAGAAAGGAGATTAAGGGCTTGGGCGAGCGCCTGATTGTCGCCATAAGCGGAAGACTGGTCATGCCGCGTTTTGTCGCCATGATAAATGTCGTTTCCCCAGTTTTCAAGAAACTCGCCATCTCCGGCCGCTTGCGGACGACCGGTTAAAAGTAGAGTTTTTTGAGCCGGAAACTGGGTCGCCGACGCGGGCTTTTTCTGCCGTCCGTAAAGCTTAAGAAAATCCTGCATTTGCGGAACTGTCATCACCGGAAATGAATTAAGAAAGCTTTTGTCGGAGCTTTGAATCGCTCGAACTAATGCCCCTTTTTCCTCGGCGTTAATCGCTCCGAATTCAGACCACGGCTTTCCCAGCTTTTGACCCGCGCGCTGAATGGAAGCGATGAGCGCATCGAGTTTTTTGGGATCATTAGACAATAACTCGGCGAATTGCGAAAGAGTCAATATCGACGTTGAGTTTTTAAGAGCTTGATGCGAAAAGACGCTTAGTTTTTGATTACGCATGACTCCGTCGAAGGTTTTGGCCCCGGAATTCCAGGAATCCTCGGGAGAACCAGCGTGGAGTGGCAAAACCGCGCAACTAAAAACGATTAGCGTCGCGAGCAGGCTAAACAGTCTTGATCTCAAATCCTATCGCCCTCGCCATAAACTGTCCATCGAGAGAGAAGACATCGCCTGAATCGGAGCCAATTTGGCTTGAATCGTGGAGGAAAGAGCGGCGCTCAAAGCCGCTCCATCCGTCCAGGGGCCCTTGGCGCAAGTGCCGATGGAATTACTCCATGGCCTTGCGACGACGCTACTCACGCTTCCCGAAACATAAGACGGCGCTCCCATTTGGCAGAGGTCGGCAACCTCATCTCCCTGAGTGGAATTCCAAGCCTGTGGATAGGAGGGATGATTTCCCGGCGTTGGAAAGGGGTCGGTCACGGCTTCAATCATTTCATGCGAAGACGCGACGGTCACGGATTCAAAATTTTCCTCGCAATCCGGCATGACCCCGTAAAAAATTGCGCCGCCTAATGCTTTAAATCCATCGTGATAGGCGTCGAAGGTTTGGCAAGAGTCGCCGGACCCGCCCGGGCCTTTGATTATAATTCCTTGAGGGAAATAGAGCATATAAAGGGTGTTTTCATCCGGCGCGGGTAAAACTCCTTTGGCGATTTGGAGAGAAAGCTCTTTTTGAATCATTCTATCGGTCAGCGTAGTCGCTTGGTTTTTGGGTTCGATGGTTTGTTGGCCGATGAAATTTCCATGGCCTATTGTCTGTCCAGTTCCAGGGCGCCCGTCCATGGCGGGAATATCGGTTTTATACTGGGCTAGAACGTCCATGTAGTTGCTACTGAGAATGGATTGGTAAAAAGGCTTGAGTTTGACCTGAAGTTCCGTATTGACTTCGCTGCCCCAATAAACGACAAAAACCTTGACGTGGGAAATCACAGGGCCGCCGTAATACCTGAGAACTTTTTTTCGATCACCGCCTAGAATTGAAAACCCATTGAACGGGCGCGGGGTGACAAGATATTCCCCGTAAGGAGCTGAGAAAGCCAAGCGAGAAGAAAAGAGACTTGTTGCCAGAACTGCCGCCGAGAGATAACGCATTTTTTTCATTTGTTCTCCTTGTTCAATATTGAAACTTACAGAATGACCGCAAAAGACCCGGCCACCAGTCCTAAGACCGCGCCTAAGCCAAGCCCGACAAGCAGATAAAGCCCAAAGACGATCCAATTTATTTTAGCATGAATTAATTTCCCCGATACGGCGGGGATCTTCTCGAAAAAATTTTTAGCGAGATCAATGACGCTGGCGATGAGCCCGCCCCCAACGGCGCCGCGAAACAGCCATTCAATCAAGGTTCGGCTGGCTTGGGAGCTGGGCGTGTCAAACGGAAGGGCGCTTGCGGCCGCGTGCGCCGAGATAAGCCCGGTTGCTGAAATTAATCCGAGAAACCCCGCTGCGATGCCGCCCGCGCCGGCGAGCATCAGGGCTGATCCTACGGCAAGGCGGAGCGTAGAAATAGGTTTTTCACCTTTTGAGGCGGCGTTCATCATGGCGCGCGGACCAATCATATTTCCAAGCATGAGAAACGCCCATGAACTTGGAAAGACCAAGGCCAGAGGTAAAAGAGAGGCATAGACCGTTCCCGCGCTGAGAGCCGCCAAGGCTCCGGTTAAGACCAGAAGTCTTTGCGCCCATTTTTTTGTTTTAGACGCTTTATGATCAATCGGAGCGGGTAAATTGTTGGGGCGTTGGGAGTTTATTCCGGAAGGGGTTTCGCGATATTTTTCTAAGTTGAATTTGGCGCGTTTATTTCCTCCAATAAAATTTTGCGTTTTTCCATTTCCATAGGCGATGCGGACGGGCTGAAGCTCTCCCTGGCGGTTCCCGGAATTTTCATTATCAAAAAATTTTGCCCAAACGCTTCCCACGGCGTCTGAAATTTTTTCCGAAACGGCTAAATGGATATGCCGGAGCGTTTTTGGAATCATCGTTTTTTGGGCGTGAAGGGAGAAGACTGTTTTTTGTCCGATGGGCGTTGATGTTTTTCCAGGGCTCAGAGCTTTCTCAATAGGCGCCTCCATTTGAATCTTGTGTTGGCTTTCGACCGAGAGTTCTTGGGAATTCATCTCAGGATTGACGAGAAATTCTTCCGCGGAAGCATTACCTATTTCGTCGCTTGAGGGCATACTCGCGGTCATATCGGCTTCGGGGTTTAAGGCCGCGTTCGAGAGAGAAATTTTATCCGGTAGGCTTTCGTGAAAACTTTCTTGCCCCAGCGCGAAAACAAAATGAGAAGACAGCGTCAAGGTCAGCGCGATTAACGCCGTGTTTGGAATTCCTATAAGCGTTTTTTTCATTGAGAAACCCCCATGCTTCATAGGTTTATTGTATCAGCGGGGTAACATCCGCGCCTGGGCCCAAAGGCCTAGGAGTTATAAGGCTAAAGGGCCTAGTGTTGTGTCCGCTAAACAACACTGGTTGAAGCAGAGGATTTTGTATTATCCTTGAACATGGGCGTGCAACTCAGAGGAGAGAAACCATAAAACCATGGCTAGATTTCGCTGGACTGCCATCATAATTCTAGTCTCTACGATGGTATTACTTTTATCTTGGTGGCCGCTCTTTCTCCAAAATCAGACGCCAGTGACAGGTAACTTAATCACCTTATTTTACCCAAATTGGAGCATTGCGCGTTCTGTCTGGGCAGTCCCGCATATCCCATTATGGGATGCCGCTCGAAATCTGGGCGAACCGTATTTGGCCGACCCCCAAACCATGGCTCTTTATCCGCCGTTGTGTTTTGCCGCGTTCCTTCCGAATTTCATCGATTTTATGCGAGTTTGGGTGACTTTTCATACCTTGCTTGCGGCCTTTTTCTTGGGAGCATTAGCCTATCGGAAATGGGCTGATTTAGCCGCCGCGGCGGCCGCAGCGGCCATCGCGGGGCTCAACGGTTTTTTTACGTCCAGAATCTGCCTGCTGGACCACTTTGCTTCCGCCGCATGGCTCCCTGCCGTTCTCTACTTCGAGGCCGAGGGATCGTCTTTGGGCATGGGCATCTGCCTTTCTCTTTGTTGGCTCTCCGGATTTCCGCCGTTTTTTCTCGTCATCCTCGCCATGGTCGGAGGCGTCGCCTTCGCCCGTGGGCGAATCCATTTTCTTAGATTTTTGCAAGGACTGGTTTGGGCTTTGGGATTTTCGGCCATGCAATGGGTTCCATTTCTTGAGCTCTTCATCCATTCAATCCGGCCTGTTATTCTCAATTCGGCGAGCGCGACGCAATATTCCATTTCGCCTCTTCTTCTGCTCAAGGAGATATTGATTCCCCAGTGGTACGCCTTTCGCCCAAGCATGAATGGCGACCCTGCCGTGATCACGTTTTATGTGGGCCCCATCGCGTTGGCCCTGGCGGTCTGGGGTTGGTGGTGCGGCGATAAGGAGGAGAAAACGCTGGCCCTTATTTGTGTTGCGGCCTTTATTCTCAGTCTGGGCGGATATCTGCCCGGATACGCCGCCATTCCTATTTTTCGCGTCTTTAGATTTCCGGCGAACTGGCTTTTGGCCTCTTCTTCCGCGTTGGGGCTCTTATGCGCCGCAGGAATTTCCCATCTGCGAAAGAAATGGCGCTGGCTGGCGGTCATTCTTATAGTTGTCGATCTTGTCCTCTTTGCTCAATTTCCGCGGCAAGCTTGGGCGCGCCCCGCATTTCTCACGGATATCCCGGCTTTAGCGGAGAATCTTAAGCGTTTGCCGCAACCTGCTCGCATCTTTTACGCGCGGCCTCTTTACCATCTTTGGCAGTCCGGCTCCCTAGCGAAAGAAGAGGATTATCTTTTGATGCGCGATTTTTTGGCGCCTTCTTTTGGAATTGCGTTCGGCATTCAAGAGTTCCGCAGTTACCAGGTCTTGAGAACTCAACTCGCTGAAAAATATCTTCAACGCCTGGACGCGGAAGGGCCCCACTCGCGCTTACTGGATTATGCCGGCGCTTCAGTCATATTGACGTTGTCCGGAAACGTACGGAAATTAACGCAAGGAGACATAAAAGTTATTTTAAGACCGCAGACGCGGGTTTTGCCGCGCCTTTTTATTGCGCCAGGCGGGAAGGGAAATATCAAGATCACGGCCTACCGATTTGGCCATATTGACGCGCTTGCGCGTTTGCCAAGCCAAGCGACGGTTGTTTTCTCAGAAATTGATTACCCGGGGTGGAATGCGCTTCTCGATGGGCATAAAGTTCCCCATCAGCGTTTTGAGGGCGCGTTCCCTGCCATTGTGGTTCCTTTCGGAAAACACGAGATATCCTTTGACTTTTCGCCTAAATCCTTTTGGATTGGCTTGATGATCACCCTCTCAACTTTTTTCGGTTTGGCGCTATGGGCGCTTTTCGCCAGGAGGTGGATAAAAGTATAATTCTAAAAACAATGGGCGTGTAGCTCAGCTGGGAGAGCGCCTCGTTCGCAATGGGAAAAGCCCGATTCCCCGGTTTTTTGTCCGGCCTTGACTGATTCGGTTTCTCGACGAGAAATCACTAAAATTCATTTTTTGGGCTTTGCTGGATTTTTCCCGTTTTTGACCCCGGATGGACACTATTTGGACACCAAACTTTTGGCGTCTTTGTCCGCCAAGCCAAGGCGATAAAGTGGTAAAATAATTTTGGGTTAAAAGAGGGGACGTTCGGAAAGTGGAAATGGTATGAATGCGAAAAGCGGCGAACAAATACTTGACGTCATCGGCAAAAATAAGAAAACTCTCGAACGGTTGGGGGTGAAGCGCCTTGGGCTTTTCGGCTCGTTCGCCGCGGGCCGAGGCGGCCCGGATAGCGATCTTGATTTTCTAGTCGAGTTCGAGCGCAAATCCTTCGATTCCTATATGGATCTTAAGTTTTTTCTCGAGGAAACATTCGAGCGGCCGGTCGATCTAGTTTGTCCCGAGGCCATAAAGCCGCGGCTGAAACGCGATATTCTAAACGCGACTCTTTATGTCCAGGGATTATAGAGTCTACCTGGAGGATATGCTGGAGGCGACCCGTAAGATATCGGCCTATATTAACGGGAATTCCGAGAAATGGCACGAAGATGAAAAAACCAAGGACGCCGTTTTGCGGAACCTCGAGTTGATAGGAGAAGCGGCGAAAAATATTCCCGAATCCATACGCGGTAAGAACCCGCGAATAGATTGGAGAAAGCTGGCCGGGCTTCGAGATATTCTCATCCATCAATATTTCGGCATTGATGACGAAATCATATTGGATATCGTCCGAAACAAAATTCCAACCTTAACGGTTCATCTGCGCGAGGCGTTGAAAAACATCTCTCCTTAGCCTCTTGGAAAAACCCGGTTTCGCGGTTTTTTGTCCGGCCTTGATTGCTTTCGGAAAAAAAGACAATGTTGTTGTAAAATAATCCATCTTAGGCATAGTTATGAGCGAATGGAACTTGGCAATTTGTGAAACAAACCAAATTAACATACACTACGTAAGGACCGGAGGAAACAAACCTCCTTTAATTTTGCTGCATGGGTTAACCGCGAACGGGGCCTGTTGGACTTCCGTGGCGCAGTCTCTGGAAGGAGAATATGATGTAATTATGCCTGACGCTCGAGGTCATGGAAAGTCGAGCGCACCTATCGACGGATACCGATACGAAGACCATGTAAACGACATAGAGGGTCTTATTCACTCTCTCAGGTTATCTCATCCGATTGTGATCGGCCATTCCATGGGAGGCATGACTGCGGCTTTTCTGGCTTCTCGTAAGAGCAGGCTTCTTCGGGGTCTAGGCTTAGTTGACCCCACTTTTTTGAATCCACAAGTTCAGCGCGAGGTTTATGAAAGCGATGCGGCCGAACAGCATCGACGACTTCTTAGCGAGTCTCCGGAAGAAACTCTAGCGGAAGCGCGGACTAAACATCCACAGCGCTCATTAGAAACCCTAAAATTAATCGCCGAAGCACGGCATCAAACGAGCATAAGCGCCTTTCAAGTTCTTATGCCGCCAAACCCAGAGTATAAGCAATTAGTGAGCGCCATTGACGTTCCCAGCCTGCTCGTGATTGCTGAGAAGGGAGTGGTTTCGCAGGCGGTAGCTGAAGAGCTGCGCGGCCTTAGTCCGAGACTTTACGTAGAAAAAATCATGGGAGCCGGCCACGGTGTCCATTATGATCAACCCGAGCAATTCGCAGACGTCATTCAGTCCTTCTTGCGTGCGATTTAACTCTTCGCGGCCGAGGAGCTGATCTCGCTTCTTTCCCGTCCTTTTAACTCCGATGCCGAAGCGGCGCTTAAGAAGGGCCGCGCTTCGGGCTCATAGGCCGTGAAATGCTCTCGGGTATTGATCTCGATCTTAAGACGCATGGGCGCGATCGGAGATATCTCCGACTCCATTCTGTAGCGCAGCGTGACATTGTCGGAGTTGTTCTCGCGTCGAGGCTTCCCCAAGACAGGGTCGAGTCGGGCGCGGATGGCGCTCATGACCGGCCCGATTGACTCGGACTTTATCTGAACGAGGTCAATGTCCTCCGAGTAGCGATGCGGCGTTTTAACCAAAAGCTTGTGCAGCGCGGTGCCGCCGCGCAGAAGAAGGGACTTAGACAACAGCGGATCCTGAAATATTTCGGTCAGCGCGCGAGAGAGAATCAGGTCCTGCTCGACTTGGGCGTCCTGCGGCCAAGGCGCAATGCCGCGCCAATGCGTGATCGCGGCCTCGGGAATCATGCCTCGGGCTCGGGGTTTGCGTTGATCCAGAGCCGCCACTTCCGGCTCTCCAAGTCGGGGAAGGGGGCGGCGGGGTCAAGCGGACGCAACGGCGCGTCCTTGACCCAATCGGCGAGTTCCTTGGACAGGTCGCGGCGTCCGATTTTATCCAGAAGATAGCCGAGCCGCTGCGCCACGATCATTTCGCCGTGCGCTTTGACGAGTTTCTTAAGTTTCGCGGCGTCGATTTTTTCCGCCAGCTCGGACAGGATGGTCACGACGTGATCAAGCCCTCCCGCGACCTTGAAGTAGCGCACGAGGTCCCAGGCTGTTGTCTCGGGAGTCGAGACCCGCATGAAGCCTGTCGGAGTTTTCACATCCTGGGTCTGCGCGCGCTCGAAAGGCCCCTTGCCGTGAAAGCGGATCGAGACGTTGCCTGAACGCACCGGCCGCGCCGCGCGCTCCGGGATTATGACCTGGAACTCCTGGGGGCGGTGGTGCGCCGCGCCGTGAACCTGCGCCGCCGACAACAACCCGACATAGTAAGGACGGCCCATGTCCTTCATCATCTCGTGGATGAACCATTCGGCCGGCAGGGTGCCGACGGCCCGATGCTGCGCATCGACCACGACGTAGAAACCCGAACGCGGCATGGCCAGACCTCGGGCGTTCACCAGACGATGCAGGGACATATAAGTTGCATTGCGGGAGCGGCCGAGCTTGCGGGCCGCCTCTTCGCGGGTGAAGGTGTAGCGGCCCTGGCCAAGCAGCTCCTCGACAAAGCGTCCGGCCTTCAGAAAAGGGTTTTTCATTCCGGTATCAAATTATAACGGATTTCGTAATATTCCGCAACCGATTTATAGAATGACTTTGATCCATTCCAAACAGGGATGAACCCATTTAGTTTTTTCAACGAAAACGACTGCGGGAGAACAACCTTAAATCAAGTCCAGAGTGGTCGGACAAACCGGGAGCGCCTCAGCTTACTTGTATTTGGCGCTTTCTTTCAGCCAGGCGATCAGCTCTTGCCCCATTATCTTTCGACGATGGACTTCGTCATGGTCTACATTGCATAAGGTGACAAGGTTTTCGGGCTCGTGTCCTCCGCCCAAATGATGATAAACGACATGGTGGACTTCCAGGAATTGCCGCTTGCCCGCCGGATTGCGGTCCGACTGAGACCATCCGCAGCGGCGACACTTGTAGGCGTCCCGATCCAAGACTTGATCGTAAACAAGATCGGGAATGCTGCGGTCGTGCTCGGGAAGCTGTTGTTCGGATTCGAGCACATAGACGCCGGCGGGCAGATCAGGGCGGCCAGTCTGCTTCGTGACGATTCTCCATCCTAATTCCCGCCGCAATTCCCGAATGCGCCGTGCCGTCTCGCGGATGCCGGATACGTAGGCAAGTTGTTCTCCCGTAATGGGACTCCCCACGTATGCCTTAAGAAGCGCAAGTGCCCTATTCCGGGCGTTGCCGCCCTGTCGTTTGATCCGGTTTACCGTTCCCCACTTCTTGGCGGCCTCTTTGTCGGGCACGGTGCTCTCAAGCACGTATTGATCAGGTCTCAAGTCTTCGCGCGAATAGCCGGTCGATACGTTGTATCCGAATTGAACCCTCAGTTCGCGGATTCTCCGAGCGAACTCCTGAATGCCGCCGACGATTTGCAATTCGGCGCCATCTATGATTTCGCCCGAGAACAACTTGAGGTAGGCAAGGATTCTGTCGCGGGCAGCGGATGTCGTGGTCAACCGTCCAAGCCGCATTTTCGCCAGAGCGCGCAAATCTGTCATTATTTTCGCAAGCTTTCGCACTTCGGCCCGGATTTCAGCGCGGCGGGTCGGAGGACTGGACGGAATGTCGGATAATAAGTCCCTCAATTTCGTTATCGCGAGGTCATTACCGCTTTTGGATCGATTTTTCAATTTCGCCATAAAACAAATTCTACTTCTTCTTAACCTTAAAGCAAACTCTCTTGACGGAACTTTTTCCGAGGAAAATCGTATGTATATATAGGGGTTGACAGTTAGTTGCACGAAGGTTGACTAAAGTAATCAACCTCTGCTAGAATCTTGTCTTGGGAGGGCTTCCAATGAGCGATAGATTGGGCGGTATATTGAGGAATCTGCGCAAGCAGAAAGGAATAGGGCTAAAGCAGTTGTCAAAAACCCTAAAGGTGGACCGGGCGCACCTCAGTCGAATAGAATCCGGGAAGGTCGTTCCCTCGGACGTCCTGCTCCGCCGGATCGGCCGCCGCTTGGGCGGAGATATGGAACTTCTGACCATCCTTGCGGGCCGTCTTCCGAAAGATATTCAGAATTTGTTCATCGAGAAACCGAAGGAGGTCGTGTCCTATTTACGGCAAGTCGCCGCGTTTAATGGGCATAGCTTGTTCGCGGAGAACGGCAACGGCTTTCATCCTAACGGGCGCCGGAAATACCGCGTGATCGATCTGTTTTCGGGAGCCGGCGGCTTTACTCTCGGCCTCGCCAAGACCGAACGGTTCGAGCCCGTCTTTGCCAATGACTTTAACCGTTTTGCAGTGGATACCTATAACCATAACTTCGGCGATCACTGCGTCGGCGGGGATATCAATGCTCTGCTTGAGCATCGCGATCTGAAGTTGCCTGCCGCCGATCTGGTAGTAGGGGGGCCGCCGTGCCAGGGTTTCAGCTTGTTGAACAAGAAACGCGAGGGAGATCCTCGAAAAGAGCTTTGGCGCGCGTATATGACGGTAGTGGAGCGGGTGAAGCCGCTTGCGTTCGTAATGGAAAACGTTCCCGAATTGCTTCCCTCCCAAGAATTCGCGGAGATTCGAAAGATATCGGCGAAGATGGGTTATCAATTGGATTACGCGGTCTTAAACGCCGCCGACTACGGCGTTCCGCAACGCCGCCGCAGAGCCATCGTCATCGGATGCAGAGTTGCAAAGCCCAAGTTGCCGCTTCCGACGCATTTCAACCCGGCAAAGAGCGACGATCTCTTCAGGACCGGTCTCCTTCAGTGGGAATCGGTTGGACGGGCTATCGGAGACCTCCCCGATCCGGAAGGCATTGAGGTACGCGTCGGCGAGGTCAATCCGCCGATGGACCTGCATTTCGGCCGCACTCCTATGCCGTCGAGCCTCCAAAGATATCGTTGCATCCCCGAGGGGGGAAACCGATTCGATCTCCAAAAAAAGCGTCTTGACCTCACTCCCAAATGTTGGATCAGGAAAAAATCGGGCGGGACGGATTTGTTCGGGCGTTTGTGGTGGGACAAGCCGGCGTTTACGATCCGCACCGAGTTCTTTAAGCCCGAAAAGGGGAGATACCTGCATCCGCGGCAGCATCGGCCGATCACTCATCGCGAGGCGGCGAGACTCCAGAGCTTCCCCGACGATTTCATTTTCCGGGGAACAAAAACGGAAATCGCCCGTCAAATCGGCAATGCGGTCCCTCCGCTTCTCGGCCGTCGCATCGGCGAAGCGGTCGCGGCAACTTTAGATTCGGCGAGCGTCTCGATATATACCGAGACCGTCGTTGCTTGACGGCATAAATGGCGGATATTTTCTCGAAGAAAAAACGTTCCGCCATTATGGCGTTGATTCGAAACAAACATACCGCACCTGAGAAGGCTCTCAAGCGGCGGCTGCGCGCACAAGGCGTTAGATACCGCAGTCAGTGCTCGCGCCTCCCCGGCACTCCCGATATCGTTTTGCCGGAGGCCAAGGTCGCCGTGTTTATTAACGGATGTTTTTGGCACGGACACAAGGGCTGTCGCCGGAGCAAGCTTCCGACTACGAACGTCAAGTTCTGGAAGCGTAAGATTGCAAAGAACGTCGCGCGGGATCGCGCCGTAACGCGGAAGCTCAGGGCGATGGGTTGGAAGGTGAGGGTTTACTGGACGTGTAAAAGGTTGTCCGAGGTTGTTCCCGTCGTGGCGCGGGCAAATTATTCCAAGGCGCATAACCCCGGAAGCGGGGACGGCCAACGGTCGCCATGAGGAAGGCCTGATATCCGCCGCAACTCAGATTCATATTTTTGAATTGAGGCAAAAGTTAGGCTTTGTCTTCAATGACAAATTGATTGACAGGGACTTCCCCGGCAACTTCCAAGAACTTTCCGATGTCTGTGAAGAATAGCAATTGCGCTGTTCCAATTTCGCTCTGCAGATGGGGATGAAGAATGCCGCCGGACTCTTTGGCGCAATATGCGGTACGATCATTGGAAATAAACGCAGTGTCCACATTCTTATTCCGGACATGATTCCGCACGCTTAGCCAAATCGTCCCATCTCGAAATCCGTTTCCCTTCACGTCGAACGGCGGTAGGCGTTTGATTGCTCGATTCTGAAGGTCCTCCAAGGCACCAGCTCCCGGATTTGGCAAGAATCGAACTCGTCCTTGAATTAGAAGTTCCTCCCAGCGAGCGAGATAGGCAGGGGCGTCGGTTTCACCAGAAGGTAATTCGACCTCGATTTCTTGTCCTATTAAGCGTCCCAGCTTCGCTGCGGCGGATACAATATTACCTCGATATTTGTCGCAATGCTGCAAGTGGTTCGAGATGCATTCCTTCTTGACCACCTCCGGCACTAGCATGACGCAGCTAGATTTTTTAAGGTGTGTCCACAGCTGCTGCCAAATCTGTGACCTCATCATGGGGTCAGAAAAGATTATGTTGCTGTCGACGATGATATCCACTAGATCTCGGCCTCGACCTCTGCGTCTTCGCGTCGAGCTTGTTTGGTATAGTAGGTTGCGATGCGCTGGAGAACTGTTGCCGTCCTCGGCCAGCGGGACTGTGCCTTCAAAGCGTAGGCTTCATATCGCTTTGCCAGTTCGCGCTCCTGCCGTCCTCCGTCAGTCGGAGACTTGTAATAGATGCCGCGTTTGTTGATAATTCCCGTCCTCAGACCCTGCTCAATATCTGTAGAATTCGCTTCTTCTAGGATGTCGCGAACGGGCTGGCAGGGCCACGAACCATCAGAATCTTCCTGAGCATAGGCAAAGACCTTTCCAATCATGATGTCGCATACTTCGATCCGGTCGACTTCCGTAGCCTTTTTCCGGGCCTCTCGGACCCAAGTTAAAAGCGCGGGGGTATCAACAGAGCCGTCGTCTCTTGCGCCCGGTAGTCGCTTCCAGTCGCCAAGCAGAATGGCAGCCCGCTGAACCTGTTCTTTCTTATCCTCTGGCAGCTCGACATCTTTGCTCTTGTCTCGGTGTTTTGGTAGGAAGTTAAGAATCAACATGTCGACGAAGAACGCCGGATCATGGGAGAGTTTGTGTTCAAGCGCGCGTGGGACCATCTGTCCGCGTAGACCCGGCAACAGCAACCACTCGAGCGTCGCCATCCGCGAGCCGTCGACATCTCTCGCATTCTGCAACTCTCCAAAAACGTCCTCGACCATCGACGCGTGCAACGGCCGCCTCTCTGTCGATAAGGTTTGGAGCGTCAGTTCAAATAGGTCGAGGAGCTTGGGGCCGGGCAGAGCGACTTTCCGCGTCGTGGCCATGCCAAGCACATCGAGCGCGGAAGCCGAACGTCCGACCGACACGAGTTTCCGGACGATGTATTCGACATCATCCGGCCCGCCTTGGACGAACGGCCGGGCCATGCACCAATACTCTGCTTCGACGGACTCCCCTAGGGTGGCGACGAACTCCCAGGTAGCCTTTTCATGCGGAAGGAACTCCAAAACAATAGCGGCCTGCTTCGGCTTCCAGCCACTCAGGGGTAACCCCTTTATCCAATCCCACCCGCCTATTGATGCACGGCGCTCCGCGAATCCCCGCGCAAATCCCTCCAGGGGAGAATCACCGCAATCGAGAAGTGTGGGGAGAATCTCGGCGTCGTACTTGTCGGCGGCGGCATCGACGAGCGCGACTCCAACGGCCCAGGGCTCGCCTGCCGAGCGCGCCAGATTCTTAACAGACTCATACCCGTGTTGCTGGACCAACTCCTTGACGCATTCTGCTCGTCGCTTCCGAGTCAGAGCCTCTTGGTCCGACCAAGACAAGGAGTCATCGCCAATGAGGTCCAATCCATTTTTAAATAGAGGCAGGGCACGCTCGACCGGATCAGCAGGCTTGAATAGATTGACAATCACCTCAAGTCGCTCAAGAACCGGTTGCCTGATCGCCCACATGGCTTTCTTAAAGTATCTGTGGCGCTGAACCTCCTCCCTGAGGCCGAGCCAAATCTTTAGGCGCAACTCTCCAGGAAGTTCCAGTTTGGCCGTGGCTTCCATTGCAGAAATTGCGCGCTCAAGTTCCGCTGGTGGATAGTTGGCAAAGTGTTTGAAGATGTCAAGCCACTTCTCGGGCTCTTTTTCGCTAGCCGCGATCGCTTTGTTTATGTAAGTGATTGTCACGCGGGAGTAGTCTCCACGGGTCACGTTGCGCTTCCACTTTTCGGCCCAATACCTCCATTCAGGTAGGGAACGGCCAGAGATCGTGCCCATTTGTTCCGGCAGCAGTTTCAACAACAGTTGCCAACCGACCTTCGGGAAGCGCTCGAGGAGCAACCCAACAACATCCACCTGTTGATCGGGCGTCGCAGTGGTGTGGGGCAACCATGGGCAAAATATATCCCTCAGGCTCGCGTCCGGCCGGTTTGCCCATTTGCCGCCGGGATCGCGTTGCGCGAGGTGAGCCAGCACAATGGCGGCTCGGGTCAAATGTTCAGGAGCCCAAGCGACTCTCTCGAGCGCCCACAGGATCCCGGTATGCTCGGGACGACCCGTTAAGCTATCGCCTTCTTCGGCGAAGAGTTTGGGTAGTTGAGGATCCGCGCTTCCCAAATCGATCTCGGCGACATGGAGAAAGATATCGGGGGCAGCCTCGGCGAGCGTCGATAGTAAGTGCCCTAGGGATGCCCACCGTCGCCATGAGGCATCTTTGGTTAAGATGATTCGCACCGTGCGGCTGACCCTGTCGCACAACGGCATCGTGTCGGCGACCTGCTCGTTGGACTCGCGTGTTGCAAGTAAGGCCAAACTCTGGGACAAGCCACGGCGAATAGCCTCGGAATGCGGGAGTAGCTTGCCATGCACACTGGCCATCCAGCGATCCTCTCGCTCCAACTCTAGGCGCGGATCGTCTGCCGCTAGTGCTGCCACAGCGGCGTCTTCAAACGCGGACAGATGCCCAGGTGTCAGGGCCTTCGCCAAGAATTTCCACGCGTCTTGGGCCGAGACAAATTCCCATTCGCCGTTCGCCCACCGCACGGGGGTATCGGCTTCCTCTCTCCACTTGTTTAGCGTCTTGAGCACATCCGCGTATGGCCGCCCAGAAACCTTCTCAACGATCGCCTGGTCGGCTACCGAGCTATCCTCCCAGGCGCCTACCAGCAGTAAGGGGGCAAGTTCTGTTGCAGCATCGCCTGAAGTCCACTTGGGAGCCTTTATGTTTGGGACGGTGGACATCTGGCGCTTCAGGATCGAGAACGAGCCACCCGAGTGCTGAGCGCTCACATGGGCCTCTTGTTCCGACATACCTGATTCGCTCAGAACTTTCTCGAGTTCGTATCGGTTCATCCTCTCGAGTTTATGGGTTTGCCTCCCATCGGGGGACAAGGCAGAGAGCGGGGACAGGACGAAATGCCCTTTGCGATCGGCTTCCGCCAGCAATTCCTGCGATAACTCGAGCTGTTCCGCCCGGATTAGGATCAAATCTTGCCCCGAGTCTAGTAGCTGTCGCCATGAATCGGCCTGTTCAACGATGATCGCGCGGCTTGCCACCGTAGCCTGCTGTTCTCCCGAAAGTGAAGCTACCCAGGCAGCGAAAACGTCTACGACCTCCTGAGGCGACTCAGCTCGAATTGAAAGGAAGTTGGGCTTTTGGCTCAACCAGTCCTTAATCGCGCTGACAGTCGACGTGCGTGAGACTAATAGTGCCTGTGGAGGCAGGAGGGGCTTCATACTCGCCTGCAGATTGTTCCAATGCGATGAGATATCAGTGAGACCGGACGCGTTCCTACCGAGGAGGCGCATGAACCACAGAGCCACGCTCGGAGACTCTTCAATCCACTGTTCAAGATCGTTCGAGTCATACACTCGTACGTCTTGCCAAAGCCCAAGATTCTTCTTCTCCTCAGTCCATTCGTGCTTCTTCTGAAAATCTCTTGGTGTGACGGCGATGTAGGTAGAAGTAACTGCCTCGGCGTTGTTCTTGGTCCTCTTTTCAAAGTCGCTTTCGAGCTTCTCTCGAATCGCTTTGTCGGTTCCAAGCTCCCAAAAAGAGGAGCCCGATGGCACCTTGGAACTGCCACTCTTCGCCTTCGTCCGCCCGTCAAACCCTGGACGCTGGGCCTCCTCACCGCCAAGAAAGTCGATTAGCTCGAGGTCGGCCTTCGGAATTGAAACGTGGATTAACCGACGGACAAGTTCCGGGAAGCGAGTTCGCGCGTCGACCGTATCGGCCCAGCGATTCAACTCGACTGCGGATATCCATTTAGGGTGTTGCATTGGCGAACCCGCTTGTTGGCTTTATGCCAAACGAAGCCAAGTGTTGCAGACCGGGCAACGAAACATATTCATGCCTTGCGGGTGGTGCATCTGAAACGACGATCGGCACTTCCCGCATAGAATTGTCTGGCCCACGGGGCGTTGCGACGCTTTGTTGGAAAGGATTGCGCCGCCAACCGCTCCTATGACCGCGCCTCCGGGACCGCCCATAAGCGCCCCTGCGCCCGCTCCGGCCGCCGCGGCGGCCAAGACATTTGAATCATCGTAGGACTCGATCACCTTCATAATGTAGGCCAAGAAGTTATCATTCTGCGCAAGGACTACGTAGTGCCGCAGGTGCGGCGTGACAACGGAAATCTGCCCCTGTTCGACTTGCTGTTCGAAAACCCAGATGTCTTTGTTCCCGCTACTCGCAACGCCCGATTCCCAGACAACCCAATCTCGGGTGTAGGGCGTCCGCTCGACGTTTCCGCTGAGCAGGATGAACGCAGCGTTGGAAAACTGAATATCCTGCTGGATCTTAGTCGTGTTTACGCTGTCGGCAATCAACTTCTCAAGCTCTTCAAATACAAGCTTGACCTTGGTCGTGGCCCCAGCTTTCGCGAAAAAGTTGACAAGATCGCGGTCCTTTGCGCTGTGCGAAACAAAAATTTGTGCCATTCGTGTTACCTCCAAGAGGATGTCCCGCTCTTATCTTAGTTGAAAGCTGTTGAGGCGAGATTTTCATTCTAACTCATTCGTTTGTTTACTGTCCAGTTTCTCTTTGGGAAAGAGTTTTGACGAGAAACGGCAGGAGCTTGTGCCCCTTGGTACTGCGCCACGATTTCTCCGCCGCGCAAGCTTTTCGCTTGATGCGTCTTTTCCTGCACGAAAGCAAATGGCGACTCGGGCGGATTAGTTGTTCTCACGCTCAACTTTATCGGAACCTTCAAGCGGTGAAGTGTCAGTTTTTCCTTTAGTCCCTCATACAAACTCGCCACCAACGGATTGATCCGTTCTGATGAGAGTGTAAAAAAAACAAGGTGTTTTTTTAACACTACTCAGGCCCTTCTACCCGGGACAAAATTCCGCTTCCAACACAACGGAAAGCTTCCATTGAGCGTTATTTTAAGATTTTCAAATGAAACACTATCGTTTCATTTGAAGATGTCTTAAAACCCTCGATTTGCCCGTTTTCCCTCTGAGAAGCCCCATCCGGCTGAAATTTTGGACTTGGCATAAAAATCCATACCAAGAACCGGAAGCTGAATACCGAAATGAAGGGGGAAAAAATCATGGACGCGCAGATGACTCAGATGGAAATAGACGGAAGATTGGAGGCCGAGGAAGCCGAATTCTTGGACCAACCGGGCCGGACTGAGGGCAAGAACCTGAAGCCTTCCCGCTACATCAAGATGCAGAACTTCATCCTGATCAAGGACATCGTAACCTTGGACGAGATTCGCTTGAAGTTCATGAAACAGGGGCAAGACATCAGCCGCGAAAGGCTTCTGTCGGAGGCCATACGCTCACTCTCCAAGGAAGTTTCCTCAGGGAAATTCGAGCTCAAAAATCCATGAAGCTCGGAAAAACCTGCGTCTGTCGCTGTATCTGTTCTTGCAGACATGGGCGGAAAACCGGAGAACTTCAAAAATGAGCGATATTTCCGGTCTTTTTTCGCCCGCCTCTTTGGCGAAAAGGCCGCCAAAGCCTCCTGACCACACCCCCACAACCACATTAAAAATTGTGGTCAACAGTGGTGCTGTGGTCAGGAGGACGGCGGGGTTTGGGGCGGGAAATATCTTGTGGGAGAGGAGATAAATGAAGGAAGAAAGGGTCAAGATTAGTGTCTGTTATGAAGGGGAAACGTCCGAGTTTGAGATTAGAAGAACGGGGTTGAGGGTCTTGAGAGGTCTGGAGAAATGGGGAATTTTAAGCCTGCCTCAGATCGAGGGATTGGCGTTCAACGGGGGTTCGGAAAAGGAAAAGCTGGATTTATTTTTTAACGGAAGCTTTGAGGACGAATACCGGGGAGCGAGCTACAAGGTCCTGGAACGGCTTGAAAAGCGGGGGCTTGCGAAGCATCATCGCCATATCAATGCGCCGAGGGTTTACGCGCTGACACGGGAAGGTCATAAGGCATTGGAAGAGGCCGGCATGGCCAGGATTGGGGATTATCGGGAGATGATCTCAGACTTCATGGTCAAGCATGAGCTCTTGGTTTCAGGGATTGGACTCGTCATGAGCGAACTCTTGGGGCTTCGGGTCTCAACCGAGTTCGAGCGTCAGGTTCTAAGCCGAGGCCATGCGGGGGATTTTCCTTTACCGGATTTATGGATTACGGACGCCGAACAACCAAAGGCGGTCGAGGTCGAGAGAAGCCTCAAATCAGCCGCACGATACCGCAAACTCTGGGAGTTTTACCGGGCCAACTTACCCGGACCGGCGGTTGTTCTCTACATCGCGGCTTTCCCGAACGGAACAAAACTCCTCTTGTCCCGCGCGCGCAAGTTCATGGCTGATTTCATTTATGTCTGCGATCTTATGGAGTTCAAGTCGTCCTTGGGACGAGGTCCTTTCGTGGGGTATAGGGGCGACGAGATTTATTTAGGCAAGCCGGAAGAATCCCTGCTGGAACCCCTGTTCCGTCCTGAAGAATCCCTTGTGGGAGTCCGCCCTTATTGAGGAGGAAAACATGACAACAAACGAAACCGACGCCGTAATGGAAGATGAACGCGCAACTACCTTGGAGAAAAGATTTCTCCGAATCGAGGAATTGTCGGAGTATATGGGAACCCCCGTGGCCACGCTTTATACCTGGACGCATCAGAAAAAAATTCCGCATCTTAAGATGGGACGTTCGGTGCGCTTTGACTTAAGAGAAATAGAAGCGTGGCTGAAAGAAAGGCGCGTGGGGGTTTCATCCTTTGCGTAAATTGTCGCGGAAAAGGATGACGGCGGATGGAACTTTTTCGGGAGTTTTGAGTAAGTAAGGTATGGGACTCTTCAAAAAAGGCGAGAGCTGGTATATCGACTATTACCATGGAAGACGCCGGAAGCGGGAGAAAATCGGCCCCTCCAAAACCCTGGCCAAGGAAGTTTTGCGAAAGCGGCAAGCCCAGGGGGCGGAGCGGCGATTTTTCCCCGAACGACAACAACAGTCCATCGCCTTTTCGCAAGCCGTTGAGAAATATTGGAAACTGGAAGGGCAATATTTAAAGGCCAAGGGCATTCGCTCGGTTTTCGAGGCGTTAAAGGTCAAGTTTGGGGGCCGCAGGCTTTCGGATATCGCCGTTTCGGACGTTCAGGAGATTTATAACAAAAAGGCGGAAGAGACCTCTGCTTCAACGGCGAACCGCTTAATCGCGTTTCTTTCCCCGGTGTTTAACCGCGCCAAGGATTGGGGAGATTTCCTCGGGGAAAATCCCGCCGAGAAAATCCGCCGCAGGAAGCCCGGCAATCATCGCCTGAGATTTCTTGAAGAGGAGGAAATTCGGAGGCTTTTTCTTGCCTGTTCCGCTTCGATAAGGCCGATCCTGTCGTGCGCCGTTTTGACGGGAATGCGGAAGGGAGAAATATTGGGACTAAGCTGGGAGAACGTGGATTTGGAGCGCAACATCATTTTCATTCTTAAATCGAAATCGGGAAAGGCGCGGGAAATCCCGATAGGCGGGAAATTAAGGGAAGTTTTTTTGGCATTGGGACCGCAGGCCCAGGGCTCCGTGTTCGATGTGCCGGAAATTACGCTTCGCCGGAGATTCTTTTCGGCGCTCAAAGATGCTAAAATAGAAATGTTCAGGTTCCATGACTTGCGACACACTTTCGCCAGTCATTTTGTCATGAAAACGGGAGATTTGCCGACTTTGCAGAAAATATTGGGTCATTCTTCGCCTCAAATGACGCAACGCTACGCTCATTTGGCGAAGGGGCACTTGGCCGCGAAGATGGAAAAATTTGATTCGTCCATGCCTATCGAATCTTTAGATTTGCCGAGAGATGGACACTATTTGGACACCAGCTCCAAAATAGAAGTTTCAAAAATCGAGAAAAACGCTTATAAGTAAAGGATTTTGGGCGTGTAGCTCAGCTGGGAGAGCGCCTCGTTCGCAACGAGGAGGTCGCAGGTTCGATCCCTGTCACGTCCACGTTTTTCATTGATGAGTCCTGAAAGACGCCTCAGTCAAGAATGCGCTCTGGCTTCTATAAAATCGCGGCGGCGAAATCCGGTTAGGCCGCATCCAAAAAATTCTAGCGGTATTGCCTAAGACCAAGACTGGCCAAGGTCCAGGCCGTCATCTTATAGAGGAGTCTTGCGCCGACATTGGCGTCCCATTCTCCATTTTTTGAATTAAGGCCTGGGGAAACTTCGTTGAGATCAAAGCCCACGATTTTGCGCCCGCTTTTAACGGCCTGGGCGATAAGATAGACGGCTTGGTCAAAGTCGAGGCCTCCGGGAACCGGCGTTCCGGTATGTGGGCAAAAGCGAGGGTCAAGTCCGTCAATGTCGAAGGTAATCCAAATTTTTTCCGGAAGTTGAGAAATAATACGAGAGGCAATCCCCATCCAGGGTTCGCCGGAGAAAAGGGAAGCCTTAATTTGGGCGTCATAAAAAACGGAGACCTGGGCGCTTTTTTTGCGCGCGTAATCCGCCTCTTCCTCGCAGAAATCCCGGATGCCGACTTGAACCAGGCGGGAAACCGGAATAGTTTCCAAAACGTTGTAGAGGATAGACGCATGTGAGTGGGTAAATCCTTCATAGGCGCGTCTTAAGTCATGATGCGCGTCAAAATGGAGAATTCCAAGCCCGGGAAATTTTTCAACGGCCGCTTTGATTGCGCCATAGGGGGTTGAATGATCTCCTCCGATGACGGCGAGAACTTTTCCCGCCTCCAAAACGCGCCGCGATTCTTTGTAAACTTCCTCGTTGAGCTTTTCGCTCAAAGCATTGACGAGGGTCAAGGATTTTTGAAGAGACTTATTTTTTGAAATGTCTCCTCCATGAGAAATAACTTTTCGCGCGGCAGTCTTAGCTATTTTATTCCATTCCCTGATCTTTTTCGATTCCGGCAGGCAAAAAAGCCCCGGTTCGTAGGGCTTTAAGACGTCTCCGTCGAAAAGATCGACTTGGGCGCTCGCTTGAAGGATGGCCGAGGGGGCTTGGGCGGTTCCGCCGCCGTAAGAAGCGGTCGCTTCCCAAGGCACGGGAAGATAAACCAGCGCGGAATCCGATTCTTTAAAAGGAAGGCCAAAAATCCCGGATCCCTCGGCTGCGGCCGAGTTTGGATCGAAATTTTTATCCATGAATCCGGCTTATTTTGCAGCGGCTAAGGATTTTGCTTCTTGCGCCTTGAGAACGTCGTTGTATCGGCGGGCGGTTCTCGCCTTCCAAGAGCCCTTGTGGTAGGCGTAGGAAGCGAGAAGCGGCAAGGAGAGAGTGGCTTCGGAATAAACCATCTGCTCGTAAACGGTATCCACCTTGCCCCAAGAGCAGGCTTCTCTGAGCGTGGAGCCGGAAAGGGCGCCGTCTCTTTCGTCGGCGACGGTGAGCTGAATCGCGTATTTGTGCATTTTGGGTTCCAGTCCCAGCATTTCAACTCCGACAGTGACGTCTTGAGCGAAGTTCTTGGGCACTCCGCCGCCGATCATCAAAAGTCCGGTGTCTTTCGAGGCTATTTTGACTTTCACCAGTTCGACAAAGTCTTTCGCGGAATCAATCGAGACATGCTCATCCGCGTTGTCCCATTGGTGGCGCAGAAGCCCAAAGCCGGCGGAACAGTCCGAGAAGGCGGGGACAAAAATCGGCAGGCCTTTTTTGTAAGCCGACAAAATCACCGATTCCTTAATTTTTCCTTTTGTCATTAAATACTTTCCCATCTCCATGATAAATTCACGAGAAGAATAGGGGCGCGGCGT
The DNA here is from genome assembly GCA_027371715.1 of Elusimicrobiota bacterium. GTDB lineage: Bacteria > Elusimicrobiota > Elusimicrobia > UBA1565 > UBA9628 > JAKAQV01. Next base: position 190,764 of record DAHXMM010000005.1, read on the forward strand.
AAGGTGATTTGCGATTTCGGCGCTAGTGTCATCGGTGTCCCCTAATGCGTCCTCATCAATAAAGGTATCATAAATTCTGTCCACGCGGGCGGCGCGAAGAGCGTGATCGTCAACCCATTTACTGCCTTTGTAGTGTTTGTTTCCCAGGGCTTCAAAAAAGTCTTGGTCAACAATATTCGCTCCGGTCGACACGATGGCGTCAACCATGTTGTTTTCAACCATGTCCCATACGATTTTCTTGAGTCCCGCTGAAAACAAGGAACCCGCCAAGCAGAGGATGATGGAGGTGTCTTTATCAGCGAGCATTCGATCATAGATTTCAGAGGCCCGCGCGAGATCTCGCGCGGAAAAAGCCATTTTGCTCATCGCGTCTATCAAGGGAACCGCGTTGAATTTGGTGATGTCGATGTGTTCAATCGGCTCTTTTAAAAACGCGGCCTTATTCATTTTTTTAATCATGGCTGCCTCCTTTGTGCTTTTGTCTTCGCCGTTAATTTTATAACATTTATTAGGAATAACGAAATAGTTTTTTAAGAAAAAATGCCAGTCCCTTCCGAAATAGAAAAAGACGCGCATAAACTCTATATTTCTTGGCATGATGGACATAAAAGCGAATATCCTTTTCGCTACCTAAGAGAAAACTGTCCATGCGCGATGTGCCGGGATGAATTCACCGGAGAAAGAATTCTGGACGTCTCGACAATTCCGTCGGATCTCGTTTCTCAAAGGGAAAGCGTGGTCGGTCATTATGCCTTGGCTTTTTCCTTTTCGGATGGGCACGGAGCGGGAATATACACTTTTGAGTATTTGAGAGAAATTTGTTCGTGTTCGGATTGCGCTTTTAATTCTCATAAAAATGGGTCAACCTATGCCTGAGTGGAAAACAATTATCGAGCCTTTCCGAATTAAGATGGTTGAGCCGTTAGGCTTTACCACTGAAAAACAACGAGCGGATTTGTTAAGGAAAGCGCATTGCAACCTTTTTCAAATTCCGGCTGATCAAGTCTTGATTGATTTATTGACTGACTCTGGGACTTCCGCGATGTCTTCCGAACAATGGGCGTGTTTGATGCGGGGGGATGAGTCCTACGCCGGCGCGCGCAGTTGGTACGTTTTTGAAAAAGCGATTAAGGACTTGACGGGATATCGTTATGTCTTGCCCGCTCATCAGGGCCGGGCGGCCGAGAGAATTTTTATGTCGGTTCTTTGCGGGCCGGGGAAAACGGTCATCACCAATACTCATTTCGACACGACGAGGGCCAATGTTGAGGTCGCCGGAAGCGCGGCCTTGGACTTGCCGGTCAAAGAAGCGTTTAATTTTTCTTCCGCATTTCCCTTTAAGGGGAATATCGACATCACGGCCTTGAAAAAATCTATTTTGGAAATCGGCCCTAAAAATATTCCGATGATCATCATGACCGTGACGAATAATTCTCTAGGTGGGCAACCGGTTTCCCTTTCCAATTTAAAAGAAGTCTCCCGAGTCGCCAGGCAAAATAAAATTCCGCTGATTATCGATGCCGCGCGTTTCGCCGAAAATGCTTTTCTCGTTAAGCTCCGTGAAAAAGGGGAGTCCCATCGCTCGGCGTTTGAAATCGCCAAAGAGATGTTTTCTTTAGCTGATGGATGCCTCATGAGCGCGAAAAAAGACGCTTTCGCGAATATGGGAGGGTTTTTGGCTTTTAATAATTCCGAATGGCTTAGGAAGTCCAAGGAGCTTTTGATCTTAGGCGAAGGTTTTCCGACTTACGGGGGGCTCGCGGGCCGGGATCTCGAGGCCATTGCGCAGGGCCTTAAAGAAATCGTGGATGAAAATTATCTTTCCTATCGTTTGCGTTCGGCGGCTTACTTAGCGGAAGGGTTAAAAAAACATAAGGTGCCGATCATCAATCCTCCCGGAGGCCATGCGATCTACGTGGATGCGAAGCGCTTTTTGCCGCACATTCCTCCCCATCAGTTTCCGGCCCAGGCCTTGGTTTGCGAACTCTATTTGTTGGGAGGCATTCGCTCGGTTGAGGTTGGTTCCTTGATGTTTGGGCGAGGAACAGGGGAAGATTTTAAGCCTGCGAAGATGGAACTGGTTCGGCTGGCTTTGCCGCGCCGCGTTTACACCCAAAGTCATGTTGATTTTATTATCGAGGTTTTTGGTTTTCTTGTCAGCCGCAAAAAATTCATTCGCGGCCTTGAGATTACTGAGGAACCCAAGACCTTGCGCCACTTCACGGCGAAACTGAAGCCCATCGGCCAAAAAGAGAAACAATGAGTAAAGGCGCCATTTTCCTCGTCACCCAAGACATGACCTTGATCGGCGAGTTGGAAACTTATCTTAAAAATTATGATTACTCCCTGACGGCGTTTAATTCCGCGGCGGATGCGATCATTCGTATGGGAACTCCGGATATCGCGGCTTTGGTTCTTGATCATGAGCGCATGAGCGTTGCGGAAAGGCAAGCCCTCTTTAACGCCTATAAGATTCGCGGACGATTTCCTCTTTTTTTGCTTCAAACCTTGGCGAGTTTTTCTCCCGTTCAGTCTGTCCCAGTGCGGACTCTTCCCTGGCCTCCTCCCCATGGTTTTGCCGATCAATTGCGTTCGGTTGAGCGTTCGGTTGTCTTTTTGGCGGATGAGGCATTTTTTACCAGTCATGCTCTTCCGATTGCGTTCAGGCAATCGGGAATCGTCGTTGAAGAATATCCAAATGCCCAAAATCTTGAAAAATTTCTTTTGGAAAGAACCATTCCGCCCAACGATGTTTCCGATCCGGGGAAGACCTTCTGGAAAAACGTTTCCCAGACCTCCAAGCCTGAGCCCGCCTCTTTTGGCGTAGGGAGAAAATGCCAGGTTATTATTCCCTTGCCTGGTTTATGGTCTGATGTTGTTCGTTTTGACGCGGCTTTGAGAAAAGCCGTGACTAATTGCGTTTGCTATTACATTTCGAGCATTGATCGCGTCCGTTGGGCGGCCAATCGCTTGAGGGAGAATATTCCCGTTGAGCTTTTTCGCGAAGAAGTGGGCTTTATTCCAAAGCTTTTAACCGAGGCCCCGCAACTGACGGAGCCGGCTCAAAGGGGCAAGGAGAGAATACTGTTTTTGGATAATTATAAGCCGACCTTGGACGCATTGTCTGAAGCCTTGCGCGTGTCGGGCTATGATGTGGTTACGACCATGGACGCGGAAGACGCGTTGCGCCGAGCGCAAATAAAGGGCAGTTTTCATTTGGCGGTGGTCGGAGCCGCCTTGGCCTATACTCGGCATACAGGTCTTGAAATCGCCCAAAAACTCAGAGAACATGATCCGGATTTAAGAATCATCTTCATGGTTGATCGTTATCCCCTAACCGCCGCGCTTCAGGGGGTCAGCCAATCCGTCGAGTTGGGGTTAGACGACGCCTTGCTTAAGCCGGTCGATTCCTCTCGTCTTATTTTCTCCGTTCGCCGCGCGCTTGAGCGTAGATTCCTGATTTTAGAAAATGCGCGCCTTCTAAAAGAAGTTCAGGAATCGAACCGCCAGCTTGAGCAAATCAACGGATTTCAAAAAAAGTTTTTCGCGATGGTCGCCCACGACGTCAAAAACCCCTTAACCGCGATTTTGGGATATTCCGAAATATTAGGAATGAGCCTTAAGGACGCTCCCAAGGAGTTGGAATATTCCTCGCACATTAACTCCGCGGCCAAGACGCTGAACCTTTTGATTTCGGATTTAGTTGATTTGGCGGCTATCGAATCCGGTAAACTGCGCGTTAATTTAGGAGAACTCAATTTGTCTGAGGTCATTCAAGATGTGAGTTCCCGCATTCAAATCGTCGCCCAGCAGAGAAAAATTCGCTTTGAGGTTCAAGTTCCGCCAAATTTGCCAATGTTGAAAGGCGATCCCCACCGTATCGGGCAAGTGATTCAAAATCTTTGCACGAATGCCGTTCAATACACCAAAGAAGGGGGGCTTGTTCAGATTAAAGTGGACTTAGGGCCTCAAATGTTGACTGTTGGTGTGCGCGACTCTGGAATTGGAATTTCAAAAGAGGACTTGCCGAGAGTTTTTGAACGCTTCTTCCAATCTCAACAAGCCCAGGCAATGAGAAAAGCGGGATTCGGGCTCGGCCTTAAGATTGCTCGCGAAATTGTCCAACTCCATGGCGGCGAGATGGGGGTGGAATCGGAATTGGGGAAGGGTTCCCGCTTTTTCTTTACGATTCCTATTCCGCAAAAAACTCAAGCCGCTCCCGCATCTCCAGTAACCCTAAAGTAAAGAGACGAGCTTCTTTATTTTAAGCGTTGTGTGGAATGATTCCCTGGGCCAGAAGTTTTGTTTCTTCCTGGGAAACGGCGACGGATTCGTGTTCCGCCAAGTAAAGATTGAGTCCCAAGAAACCGTTGAGTTCAAGAAGAGGAGCGAGGGCTTTTTGTGGGTTTTGACTCATCCAAAGAAATTCCTTACCCGCGGGCGCTTTTAGATGATGAGAGCTAATAAAACTGGCGACCGAGTCCGAAGATGGGAAAACCGGAACTTGGAATTCTCCCGGAGCTTTTTGCTCCGCCCATAAAAGAAAATCACTTGATTGCCTCAGCGTTGAAACCCCGTCTTGAAGAGGTTCCCCCATGGTCAATAGATAGACCTCTGATGAAAGAAATTCTCGGTAAAGAGCTTTCCGAAACTGATGCGGATGCTGGGCTTCCTGGCTGATGAGGTGTTCTAGTATTTCTAGCATAACCCTAACATAGCTCCAGGATTATCTTTTGTCAAGGCCCAGAACTTTGGGGAAATGCGTAGCGTGCTTATTTTCCGCCGAGAACGGTGTAGTGCCAGGGTTTGCGAACCTCGCCGGACATATCCGCCATGATGTGTTTAATAACGGTATATTCTTCAAGCGCCTGTCGAGACAAATCTTTTCCAAAGCCCGATTGGTTGAACCCGCCGTGCGGAGTTTCAGAGGTTAGAGGCAGATGATCGTTGATCCAGACGGTTCCAAAGCGAAGAGCAGAAGAAATCCGCAGAGCTCGTTGTGTATTTGATGTCCAAACCGAAGCCGCAAGGCCGTACTCCACGTCATTGGCGAGATGAATCGCTTCTGTCTCATCTTTAAACGGCAAAAGGCAAACCACGGGGCCAAAAATTTCTTTTTGGATGAGTTCAGATTTTTGCGCGGCGTTGAGGATAATCGTGGGACTAAAGAAAAATCCGCTCTTAAGATGAAAGGGGCGGTTCCCGCCTAAGATAATTTCTACGTTTTTGGCGCGTTCTAAAAATCCCTCGACACGGCTTCGGTGTTCTTCGGAAATCAAGGGTCCCATGTCGGTCTTTGGATCGTCAAAAAGCCCAAGTTTTATTTTTTTTGTCTCTTTGAGAAAATCAGCGGTAAAGCGATCAAAAACTTTTTTATGCACATAAAGACGGGTTGCGGCGGTACAATCTTGCCCGGCATTCACAAAAGAACCGACGACGGCGCCTAAAACGGCGGCGGATATATCCGCGTCCTCAAAAACGATGAAGGGGGCTTTCCCGCCCAGCTCTAAATGGGTGCGCTTGACCGTCGCGGAAGCCTGAGACATGATTTTGCGTCCCGTCAAAGTATCTCCGGTAAAGGAAATCATTTTAATCTCCGGGTGAGAAGTTAAAAGTTTTCCGGTTTCTTCTCCGCCAAAAACGACATTAATCACGCCTTCGGGAATCCCCGCCTTTAGGGCGAGTTTCGCGATTTCAAGAGTGGTCAATGGCGTTAATTCTGCCGGCTTGATGACACAGGAATTTCCCGCTGCTAAAGCGGGGGCGAGTTTCCAAATCGCCATCATCAAGGGATAATTCCAGGGCGTAATTAAGGCGACTGGGCCGATGGGCTCCCGCTTAAGAAAAGACAAATACCCCGTCGCATACTCGGCGGATGCGGGAGTTTCTAAAACCCGCGCCGAAGAGGCGAAAAAACGCAGGTTATCGACGGCAAAAGGCAAATCTCCGTCTTCAGAGAGTTTGAGGGGTTTGCCGGTATTTTGAGATTCTAAACGCGCCAGTCGCGCGGAGTTTTTTTCAATGAGACTGGCCCAGCCAAAAAGAAGCGCGGCGCGTTCGGCGGGAGATTTAGAAGCCCAAAGCGGGAAGGCCTTTTTCGCTGAAGAGACCGCGGAGTTGACTTCTTTTTCGCCCGCGTCCTTGATTTGCGCGAGGGTTTCCTCGGTTGCGGGGTTTAAAACGATGCGCTTAAGCGGTTCCTGGTTCTTTGTCATGTTGTTTTTTGACTCCCGCCGGCTTTTTAGATTCAAAATGTCGGGCGTTGACTTCTTTAAAAACTTTTTCGATGGTATCAAGCGATTGATTCATTTCTTGCTGGGTGATGGTGAGTGGCGGTTCGATGCGGATGGTTTTCGCGGAAAAAAGAGTTCCCGCGACTAGTACCCCATGATCAAAGAGGCCCTTGGCGATTTCATAACCCAAGGCATCCGAGGGAAATTCAAGTCCGATCATGAGGCCCTTTCCGCGGACATCCGCGCACAGTTTCGGAAATCTGCGGCGCAGGGCCTTGAGTTTGGAAATCATTTCATTTCCCATTTTGTCGGCGCGCTCGGGAAGCTTTTCCTCAAGAAGAACATGGATATTGGCGATGGCCGCCACGCAGGCCAGAGGGTTTCCTCCAAAGGTGGTCGAATGAAGCCAGGGCTCGGGAAAAAGTTGTTCCCAAATGGTTTTGTTTGAGACAAAGGCTCCAATGGGCATAACGCCGCCGCCCATCGCTTTTCCCATGCACATGATGTCGGGGACGACATCCCAATGGTCCACGCAAAACATTTTCCCGGTTCTTCCCATGCCGGTTTGGACTTCGTCGGCAATCAGAAGCGCCCCGTACCGGTCGCAAATTTCCCGGACTCTGGGGAAATAATCATCTGGCGGAACATTGATGCCGCCTTCGCCTTGAATGGGTTCGAGAATCACTCCCGCGATGTCGTTTCCCACCTCATCAGCCGAACGGACGATGGACTCGATATAATCGGCGTCGCCGTAGGGGACGTGATAACAGTCAGGCAGAATCGGCAAGAAAGGCTGGCGGAATTTCGCTTTGGCGGTCGCCGAAAGAGCGCCCAGGGTTTTTCCGTGAAAAGCCGAGGTCGCGGCGACGAAGGATTTGCGTCCGGTGTGAAGCATGGCGAGTTTCATCGCCCCTTCAACCGCTTCCGCCCCGGAGTTTCCGAAAAAGCTAAATTGTAAATCTCCCGGCGTGATATCGTGGATGAGTTTCGCTAAGATGGCGCGGAAAGGTTCGAGAAGTTCCTGGGAGTGAAGGGCTTGTCTTTTGAGTTGATTAGAAACCGCTTCCACCACCTTGGGGTGGCGATGGCCTACGTTAAAGATTCCATATCCGCCTAAAAGATCCAGATAATGCTTTCCTTTAATATCGGTAAAACCGTTCGCGCTGTCGGCCCATTCGACCGAAATATATTCGGTTGAGACTGATTTGCGGTATTCGAGAATGCCGGGGTTGACGTGACTGGAATAGTAATTGGCGGTGGCGTCGGTGACCCAGTTTTTTTCTTCTTCCGTCAGTTCGGGCTTAGCCACGAGATCGAGGGTTTTTTGAGTTTCCTTGAGAATGTCTTGCGCGGTTCGTTTCATGAGCGGTTCCTTAAAATAGGTTTTGTGATCGTTTCGATAAAATTAAAAATTTTTAAATCTCCGAGAGCTTTGAAAACCCGAACCGGGTCTAAGGCCTGTTCGGGTGAGAAGACTCCGTTTGAGCGGAGAGTTTGTCTTTCAATCATCATCAGGGCCGCAAGGGCGGCGGGAATGCCGACGCCCAAACTTCCCGCTGAGATTTTCCCATTTCCAGTCATTTCGCAATCAAGAGTTTTTTCAAGAGCGTGCCCTTGGCTTTTTCCCGTAGCCTTGACCCTTAAAATTTCAAAATCCTTTCCATTCGCGGGCGAAAGATTCGGCGCGTTTTGCTGAACAAGAGCGGCTAAAAAAGATTTAGGAGAAATCTGTTTCCCATCAATCCGAACAGGGCCATCGCTTGAGAATCCGGAAGCTTCCAGTATTTCTAATTGGGTTTTAAGCGCCGGGGGATATCCAATTTTAAAAAATAAGTTTTTGACTTTCTTGGACTTAAGAAAGTTCGGAAGAGTTGCCGTTTCGGAATGAATGACCGTGCCCACGCGAATACGGCCCAGGGGTTTTTTAAAATCAATTTCTTCGGCGAGAGAATGCGCCGGAACTTGGACAAATTTTCCGTTTAAAAGAATAGGGGCTTTTTGCCGATGTTCGTCGAGCAGGGTTTTAATTGAAAAAGGGACGATGAGTTTGTTTTTATCGAGTAGGGGGTCAAAACTTGCGTCATAAATTCCCAAGGTATCGATGGATTTGAAATCCTTCGCGAGATAGGCGGCCATTAAATTAGCAAGCCCCGGGGCCGAGCCCATTCCTAAAATAGCCGACCTTTTTTGGCGCTTAAATTCTTGGTTTTTTTTCAGCTGCTTAAGGGTCATGTGATAAAGTCCGCCCAAGTCCACGTAGTGGGCGTTTAAAGCGAGGCTTAAATCCATAGCCGTGAGATTAAACTCATACCAGGAAGCGTTGAGGAGGCAATCAACTCCTTTAAGCGCGCGTTTGGCGGCTTCAAAATGGGTGATGTCAATTTGAACGGGCTTTATTTTTCTTGATTGAGGATTGCCGCGGAGAAATGCGGGGGCTTTCGTTAAATCAATATCGGCGGCTAAAATAGACTTGACCTCGGGCTTTTGGGCCAGGTAATGGAGCGCGCCTTCGGCCATCGATCCAAAGCCGCCCAAGACCGCGAGCTTCATGCGGAAAAACCTTCCAACACGGATTCCAAAATGTCGAGGCCCTTGGCGAGAGTTTCTTTTTCAATCGTCAGCGGCATGAGGGTGCGCAAAACGTTGTCGAAAATTCCGGCTTTGAGAATGAGAAGACCTCTTTTTTCGCATTCCGCGATGATTTTTTTGACTCGGCCAGTGGGAAGCGGGGTCTTGGTTTTCTTGTCTGAGACCAGTTCCAAGGCGCGCATGGCGCCAAGCCCGCGGGATTCTCCCACAACGCGAAATTTCTTTTGAAAAGAGTCAAAACGGGTTTTCACGGCTTGGGCGATCATTTCGGCTTTTTTAAGCAAATCTTCTTTTTCAAAAATCTCAAAAACAGCCAGGGCCGCGGCGCAGGAAAGAGGGTTTCCGCCATAGGTTCCGCCAATGGCCCCTGAAGGGGCGGCGTCCATGATTTCAGCTCGTCCAACCACGGCGGAAAGAGGCATTCCGGCGGCAAGAGACTTTCCGATAACCAGCAAATCCGGCACAACGCCCTCATCGTTGACGCTTTTTCCAGAGCGCGACGCGGACGCTCGGCCTTGGGCCTTGACCGCGCCCTCATGTTCAAACGCCCAAAATTTTCCGGTTCGCCCGAACCCGCTTTGAACCTCATCAATAATAAGGATGACTCCGTGAGCGGCGCAAAGCTCTCTAAGCCCTTTGAGAAACCCGGGCGAGGGGACGATAAAACCGCCTTCGCCTTGCACCGGTTCGATAATGAGGGCGGCCGTCTGATCAGGAGAAATTTCCGAACGCCACAGGCGCTTAAGTTCTTCTAAGCAATATTCGGTTAATTTGTCCAGGCTAACGCCTAAGGGCGCGCGATAGGGATAGGGATACGGCGCACGGTAAATTTCCGGCGCGAAGGGGCCGAATCCCGATTTTAAAACTTTTTCCCGTCCGTCAAGAGTCAAACACAAAAGCGTTCGTCCATGAAAAGCGTAGCCAAAAGAGATGACGGCGTTTCTTCGGGTAAAAAAGCGCGCAAGTTTTACGGCATTTTCGACGGCTTCCGCTCCGCTGTTAAAAAGCGCGGCTTTTTGAGGGGCGGATCCGGGAATGGTTCGGATCAGTTTTTCGCAAACCGAAGCGTAAGCCGGGTAACTTGCTACATGATAAGAGGTGTGGGTCAGTCTCGCCGCTTGTTTTTGAAGGGCTAGGGCGACCTTGGGATGGCTATGACCGACGTTCAAGGCTCCGATTCCGCCGGCAAAATCAATATATTTTTTTCCGTCAACATCCCAAATTATCGAGTTCTCGGCGCGGTCAACGACCACGCCGCTATAGGCGGCGACGGAAGATGAGACAAATTCCGCTCTTCTCTTTAGCGCCGCTTGGGTTAAGGAGTTAGGTTGGGGTGTTAATGGACGCTCCACGTCGCCAATATACTAGTTTCGCGAGAGGCTTGTCCAATGAGAGCGGCGTCCGTTACCCTAAAGACCCATGGGCGTTCTGGGTCCAAGGGCCCTAGCGGTTGATGTAAAACCGTGTTTTAATAATCAAGATATGGCGAACAGTTGGCGGATTGCGGCGCTTTTTCTGGTTTTGTTTTTGAGGCCTTTCGCGCTTTCGGCGCAGTCGGATTTAGACCCGCAGGGCAATTTCGGACTCAAAACCAGTTTTTTTCGCGATCATGAGAGGCTTGTCAATAATAGCGGGGATTATCCCTTTTCCGCCGTTGGTCAAATCATGGCTCAAGTCAAACAAAACGGACCTGACTTGAACACTTGCAGCGGAACCTTGGTCGGGCGTTATTTCGCGCTGACGGCCTGCCATTGCGTTTTCCTTAAACATGGGAAAGCGCCCAAACACGTTTATTTTTTTCCCAAGACCGATCAGCGGCGATTCCGGCGGGCCTATTTTGATTCCTGAAGACGGGGGACGACATTCCATTATCGCAATCAAGGTCGCGGTCAGGGTTTCGGTCGACAATCCCGAAACGCATGGGGATGAGTATTATAGCGATCAAAAAGCCAACATCGCGACCATTTTATCCAATGATGCCGATACCATTGAAAACTTTATCCAACAGCATGATAACTCCCGCGCGCTTTCCGATTTGATTTCAAATGGCGGTGCGAATGATTAGCGCAGTGTCCCGGAAATCCCTTTACATTCGTCACCCCGGCTTTCGTCGGAATGACGGCTCGTCCATGCTAGGTCTTTTGCCGGAGCTTGTCTAGGTCCTTTGGCCCTGGCCCTTGGGCCAAAATCGTGGTTTAATGGTGAGAAGTGAAGCTTATGATGATGGAGGAAGTGAAATGAAAAAGATAAAGATGCTAAATCAGTTCGGCGTCGCGGCGCTGGCCCTGGGAATTGTTTTATGGGCGGGCGCTTTTTTAAATTCCGCGCGCGCGCAAAATGTTGAGGACGCGGTCGTGTCGGCGCAAAACTCTTTTGGCGGGATTGAATTGGCTTCGTTTCATCTTAAGCCCAAGGAAAAACCAAAACCGAAATTTGACCCTACCGTTCAAACACCGCAGCTTGATTCCGATGGCGCCCTAATCATTCCCCATACCTATACGGTCATCCGCAATTTGACGCCGGAACAGATGCAAAAATTTAAGCAAATCGCGGGAGTTTTGGTCAATTCCAATATCCATTCCTTGGGTGAGCAAAGCTACGACATATCCCTTGCCGGCGATGATGACTTTATTTATAGGGTCGTTATTATCGGCAGTCTCGATCCTGATGCGAATTTTCATGCCACAATGATTAGCTTTGGCAAAGGTCAAGGCAAGGTTGGAGAAAATTGCGATATGAATTTTTATACTAAGGATTTTCGAACGGGGCAAATCCTAAGCGACGGCAACAGCCCCTTGCATTGCGACCAGAACTCTCTGCGCGATCCGGGAGTTCAAAAAACTCTCAAACAGGTTATCAATTTCTGGATGAATCAAGATTTAAATCATCTTAAGGACCGCGCCTTGCACAATTAATTATTGAGAAATACAGCTATGAAGAGCGGATTTAAAATTAAAGTCCTTGAGTTGAAACCGTGGCTTAATAGTAGAGGCGTCAAGATTATGGAGGAAGTGAAATGAAAAAGATAAAGATGCTAAATCAGTTCGGCGCTGCGGCGCTGGCCCTGGGAATTGTTTTATGGGCGGGCGCTTCTTTGAATATCGTTCGAGCCCAAAATGTTGAGGACGCGGTCATGTCGGCGCAAAACTCTTTTGGCGGGATTGAATTGGCTTCGTTTCATCTCAAGCCCAAGGAAAAGCCCAAACCGAAACTTGATCCCAACGCGCCGCCAGTCGCTTCCGATGGAACCATAACCATTCCGCCGGCTCATACCGTCATACGCCGTTTGACGCCCGATCAAATGCGGAAATTCGCCCAGATCGCGGTGATTGTTTCTCAAGCCAATAATCGCCATGTAATCGATCTGGGCGGTGATGACGCACATTTTATATTTTGGGCTAAAGGCTCTATCGATAAGAACGGAAGTTTTCATGTTTACAAATTAATTTTTGGGAAGTTTTCTAGCGGGCTAGATGAAGATTGTAGCGATCAGGACATGGGATTTGCTGTTTCCAATTTTAAAACGGGTGAAGTCCTTAAGGGGGGGTGTAATACCCCCGGATTGCGCTATCCAGACGCACAGGAAGTTCTGCGAGAAGTGATTCATTTCTGGATGTCTCAAGATTTGACGCAGTTAAGAGCCAAATTTAATATTCAGTAATCAACGCGGGGAAACTCATGACACACGAACGAGGAATAAGAATCATCGGGACGGCGATTTTCTTGGCGGCGGCCTTGCCGGCGCTGGCTCTTGCCGACTCGGGGCTTGAAAATCTGTGGACGCATTCCGGCCATGGTTTGCGCGAATTAGAGACGCGTTCTCGTCAAACGGTCAAAGCCGCTCGTTCAATTGGAAAAGAAAAACAGGCTTCCGGCGTTGAGACGGCGGCGGCCTCCGGCGTTGCGGTTCTTGGAGCGGATCCCAACCTCTCTTGTACCTGGGTGAGGAGCCGGGCTCAAATCCATCCCGGAGATTGGACTTCTCCGATGGAGGCGCGGGCCATCGCGATTCGTCAAGCGGAGGCGAAATCCGTCCGTTATTTCCTGGGCTCCGAGGTTCAGACCAGTTATCTGAAGATTCGCACGCAGTCTTCCGTCAAGGAGTTTTCTCGGAATATCCAAGATATGCTCCACGTCACGCAAAAAGGAAGAATTTTGGATGAAAGAGTTCTCAAAAGCGGGTATCTGCCGATGCCTGATTGTCCTCAGTGCGTCTACGCGGTCGTTATCAAGGATTGCCTGAAATCCGCGCCGTCCAAAGACGACCTTTCGGTCCATCTTCATCTGTCGCGCAATACCTGCCGTCAGGGAGACGACATCACGATGACGGTGACGGCAAATCAAAATTCTTATCTTTATCTTTTCGATATCAGCGCGGGAGACAATAAAGCCGAACTCTTGGCGCCTAATAATATCACGCCGCAAGTTTTCATTAATGCCGGAGAAGCTTGGGCGTTTCCCGACGCCGCCGCGCGCGCGCAAGGCCTTGTCTTGAGAGCGGATTTGCCCGAAGGACAAAGCCGCTCGGTCGAGGTCCTCAAGGTTTTAGCCGTTTCCCAGCCTTTAACCTCGCTTGACTCGGCGAATTACTGGAGTATTATCCGCGGGCTCAACAAAACGGGAGTCGCTTGGAGCGATGACACCCAAATTGCCGTCATTTCAAAAGGTTCCGCTCTGGATCAGTGAGAAATGGCCTTTTCACCGGACGGCCAGCCGGTCTGGAATTTATCTTTAAACCACAACGACAGGTCAACCAGCGCGATCATGACGGGAACCTCGATCAAGGGACCGATGACGGCCGCGAAGGCCTGATTGGAACCTACGCCGAAAACGGCGACGGCGACCGCGATGGTGAGTTCAAAATTATTGCTAGCCGAGGTAAAAGACAAAGTGGCCGTCTTTGGGTAATCCGCGCCCATGCGGCGGCTAAGCCAAAAACTCGCGAGAAACATGAGCACGAAATAGAGGAGAAGCGGAACGGCGATGCGGACAACATCGAGCGGAATCGTGACGATCGTTTGGCCCTTGAGGCTAAACATAATGACAATGGTTAGTAAAAGAAAAATCAAGGTCAAAGGGCTGATGCGCGCAATGAAGCGCGAGTGATACCATTCCTTTCCCTTCGCCTTGACTAAAAACAATCGCGTGAGTATCCCCGCGATAAAAGGAATCCCCAGATAGAAAAAAACTGTTTTCGCGATTTCTCCCATTCCGATTTGGACGCTTGTTTTCGGCAGTCCAAAAAGCGGGGGGAAAATGGACAGAAAAATATAGGCATAGACGCTGAAAAAGAGAACCTGAAAAATGCTGTTAAAGGCCACAAGCCCCGCGGCGTATTCGGCGTCGCCCTCAGCCAAATCATTCCAGACGATCACCATTGCGATGCAGCGAGCCAGGCCGATAAGAATAAGTCCGGTCATATAAGCGGGATTATGTCGCAGAAACAAAACGGCGAGCGCGAACATCAAAAACGGCCCGACGATCCAATTAAGAAGAAGCGAAAGCCCGAGAATCTTTTTGTCTTGGAATACGTCTTTAAGTTCTTCGTATCTGACCTTGGCCAATGGCGGATACATCATGAGAATGAGGCCGATGGCGAGGGGGATATTGGTCGTTCCTCTTTGAAAATGTCCGATTAAAATGGACGTTTGAGGGAAAAAATATCCGAGCCCCACTCCCAAGGCCATGGCGGCAAAAATCCACGCAGTCAGATAACGATCGAGAAAGGAAAGATGTTTTCCGTGCTTTTCGTTTGGTTCATTCATGGGAAGATTCCTTTATCAGATTTTCAACGCGAAACTTTATTTCATCGCGGATTTTGCGAAACTGATCTAGCGGTAAATTTTTGGGGTCGGGGAGATTCCAGTCCAGGCGTTTTTTTGCCGGAAGGGTCGGGCAGGCGTCGCCGCAGCCCATGGTGATGAGATAATCCCAGGAAACGTTCGGTAGTTCCGACAGGCTTTTTGAGGCTTGAGAGGAAATGTCGATTCCCATTTCCTTCATCATTTCTATCGCCGTCGCGTTGATTTTTCCGGATGCCTTAGATCCGGCGCTTGAGGCGTCAAGGACGCCTTTTCCCAAGGCGCGCGCGAAACCCTCCGCCATCTGGCTTCGGCAGGAATTTTCCACGCAGACAAATAAGACTTTCTTGGTCATCGGCAGGCTTCTCCGCGCTTTTTGAGTTTTGATAGCCGTGCACGGTCTTTCTTTAAAATTTGAACTTCAGAAAAACAGCTTTTGAGGCAAGTAATCAGACTTTTGTGAAAACCTCCCTGGGGCGACCTCAACCGGTAATGCCGCCAGAGGCCGTCTTTGCGGACGTCAATAAGTTTGGCGTTGCGTAAATAGGCCAAGTGCCTGGAGATTTTAGATTGAGGAAGCGTGAGGGATTTTGTGATATCGCAGACGCAAAGTTCTTTTTGTTGAGACAAGAGATGTAGAATTCGAAGCCGTGTTTGGTCTGCAAAGGATTGAAAAAGGCGGTCGATATTTATGTCGGACATATATCTGGATATGCAGATATATTAGCATATCGCTTGAGTGGGGTTTAAGCGCCTCTTGCGCAAACTTTAACGGGCTGTTAAACTAATTCTGATGAGAAAAAAGGCTATCGGCCTTGCGTGCCTAGGGCTTGTCCTTTGGTTTTCCGCATGCCATAAAAGCTCATCTTCTTCCGCCAGCGGTTCTTTAGCCGGAGCGTTAAATGATTTGGCGCTTTTGGCTCTCAATGGAGTGCAGGGAAATAGTTTTCCGACCATTGGGCCTGGGTGTTCTCCGCTTCCTACTCCAACGGGTAATTTTGTTACAGGAAATCCACCGCCTCAATCGGTTTGTCCTTCTTCTTCTTATACTCCCACTCAGACCTATACTTCGAGCACGATTAGTTTGAATTTTCAAAATTGTAGTTATGGGGGATATTTTTTCAGCGGAAAATTGGCTTTTGCGGTGGGCTCCCCTGTGCTTTCGGAATGTACGCTTCAGGCTAATTCTGCGGATGTTTATTTAACTGGTTCCTACACGCTGACCAGTTCTAGTTTTACTATCTCAGGGAACGGTCTTAACGCCTCTTGTAATTCCAACGGCGGTTCTGAGGGGCCCATTAGCCTGACCGCGAGTGGTGTCTCCTATGAAACCGTTCCTTCGCCGAGTACTTTAGTGGGAACTTTAAATGGCCAAGGTTGCCAAACCAAGATTTCTAATTTAAAATTTTTTTGGCAATAGCAACTAAGAAATTAATGGAATTTTAACGGCGGGGCATGATAGAGTTTATTCATGCCGTCTCGAAAGCGTCTGAAATTTTTTCGCGGGATCGTCTTGTCTATCCTGGGGCTTGTCTTAGCCCGGCTTTCTTGGGCCGACGGCGGCTCAAACGCCCTCGCGGTTTCCTCCTCAACGGCGCTTGGGGAAGCCTTGGCTCGGCGGGCCAAGCCCACGCCGTATGATTCGATTTTTCCGCAGACCGAATACCTGGGGCCGACGATCGGCGTGTCCAGTTCCGCGCCGGTTTCCCCGCTCAATGATTTTTTGTGGAGAAATTCCTCCTGGCTTAAGAAAAACCGGATCGCGATTTCCGGCTGGGCGGATGTGGGGGGAAATCTCAGCAGTTCCAACCGTTCCAATGAGCCGATGACCTATGATATCGCGCCGAACTCCGTGCAGTTGGATCAGGCGGTTCTTCAAGCTCAAAGGCTCCCTGACACGGTTCAAACCGATCATATGGATTGGGGGTTCCAGTTCGATGGGCTCTACGGGATGGACTATCGCTATACGACCGCCCAGGGGTATTTCAGCCAGCAATTGCTTCAGCAAAACAAACTTTATGGTTTTGACCCGGTGGTGGCCAACGCTCAGGTCTATGTCCCGCAAATCGCCCAAGGAACTTTATTTACTATTGGGCGCTATATTTCGCCGGCCGACATCGAGGCGCAGTTCGCCCCTCAGAATTTTCTTTACACCCATTCCTTGATGTTCAGCTACGACGCCTACACCCAGACCGGGGTCAATGCCGCGATTAAATTGAACGATACCTGGACGCTTCTTTTGGGAGTGGACGCCGGAAACGACATCGCGCCCTGGGCGCCGGCGGCCCAACCGACGGGTCTGGCGATGCTCAGATGGGTGTCGGAGGATAACAACGATTCTCTTTGGGGCGGCGCGGACGCGTTCAACAACGGTCAATTTACCGCCAATCACGATAATCTTCAGGAATTCAACATGACTTGGAGCCATCGCTTTAACCCCGGCTTTTTCACCGAGACCGAAATGTATTACATGGATCAGTGGAACGCGGTTCTAGGCGGGACATGTAATTTCGGTCCCTTGACGGCCTTTGGGGGCGGCGGCTGCGGCGCGCCGCTTCCAGGCATGTCTAGGGAATTGGGCGCGGTCAATTACACCGAGTATAAGCTCAGCGATAAGGACTTTTTGTCCCTCCGCAACGACTGGTTAGACGACGCCGACGGGGAGAGAACCGGTTTTGCCGCCCAGTATGAAAGTTGGACGGTGGGCGTCACTCATGAGTTCACCGCCTTGACCGAAATCCGCCCCGAAATCCGCTATGACCGCGCCTGGTCCGGGGGGCTTCCCTACAACGACGGAACCAAAAAAGACCAGGTGACCTTCAACATGGATATCATCCAGTCGTTTTAGTCGCAATGGAATAAAACCGCGTTTCGAAAAGCGTCCAATTCTGCGGAGAGGGTGGGCCGCTTCCCTTACAAAATCTGGAAGCGGCACTTCCTCGCTTAAGCTCGGTTGGATTTCTCCTCATCCGGTCTTCGGACTCCCTCGGAGCCCGCTACATTCCCAAGCCAAATCGTTGGCTTGCGAATGTCAGCTTCGAATCCTTTTTTAATAATTCCGCCAAAAGCGGCGGAGAGGGAGGGACGCTTTTCGAAACCATCCGTTTACTTCGTTGACCAATTTAGAATCAAGGTTTCCCGAAATATCTACGGCAAGAAGCTAATAACCCCCATCCTATCCGCCAAGAAGTATCCTACTAAAAAACCAGAAACTGTCGAAATAGCCCGTAAAGGAGGCGTGGTATGATGCCTGAATTATTGTCCCAAGAACTGAACAAAGTCCTCAAGGACGCTCGGAATAAGCGTTCCGGCGAACCCTTGAGCGCCGGAACCAAAACGGGATATACGCTGACGTTTGAGGGGTTCTACAAAACAACCCTCGCTCGCGATCCTCAACGAAAAATCACTTCCCTTAAGGATTTTTCAGTTGAGGACCTGGCCGAATACAAAAAAGCTCTTGAAAATAGAATTCCGCCGCTTAAGACCAACTCGATTACCGGACACCTTATGAACATTAAGGGCGTGTTTAAGGCCGCCTACGCACAAAAAATGATTCCAGACGAGATAAACTTCGAGGTTTTCTGGCCCAAAACGGAAGAGCAGTATCGCCGCCTGCACAAAGACGAATTGGATAAACTCTTTGCAATCGACGAAAAGCGTCTTGAGCGCATGGATATTAAAGGCCAGTTTGTCTTTTTGCGCAATAAAACCATGGCCGCCATCCAAAAAGACGCCGCTTTGCGGGCTTCGGAAATCATTAATCTAGGGTTAGAAAATATCCTCTGGAATCAAAGAAGCGTGGGCGGACACGTTCCGGTTGAAATCTGGGAAAGTAAGGCCCGCTCAAGAAATGTGAAGGAAATGGCGTATCTCAGTCCCTGGGGCGTTGAATGGCTTAAACGTTATCTGAAGGTCCGCGAGGCCTATGTAGCCGAATCGGGAATTAAGGCGGCGCACATGCTAAGCCGCAAGTCCGAAAAACCCATGGGCGAGGCGGTCTTTATCTCTGAAAAAAGCGGAGTAGCCTTAAAAACAAGCGTTTATATCAGCCGCATTTTCCCGGCCTTGATTCGCGATGCGGGATTGCCCCAAGAATACACCTCTCACTATCTGCGTCATACCCGGATTTCGGAGTGGGTGGAATCAGGACTAGATCCTAAACGAGTTCAGACCTTGGCGCGACATGAAAGTTTGGAAATGACCCTCAAGTACTATCATTTTAACGAAAAGGAATTGCTTCAAGACTTAGACCAGCGCTTTGGCCATTTGACGATTAATCCGGTCAAACCTCTCCTGATGCCGGATCAGGAAGTCGCCCTCAAAATCATGCGTTACGCTCTCAAAGCCGTGGGACAAGAACCGACGGAGCAGTCCCTAGAGGCGATTTACGGGGCGCTCGGCGAGGAACTAAAGCCCGGAACTTCCCAAAACCTTTACTATTCCGTTCATGAGACCTGCTCTCGGCTGAGAATCGGAAGGACCCAGCTTTATGAAGGCTGGATTCGGGCGGGTCACCTTCATCCCTTTAAGCTTGGGAAAGCCACGGTCTTTCTTAAAAACGAGGTTGACGAACTGTCCAGTTACCGGACCAGCGAGGAGGCGTCAAAAATCCTGGGATTTAAGGAAAAAGTCCCCGTCTCGGTTTGTAAATTGGCGGCCTTGGGAATCATTCCCGCGATAAAATTGGGCCGTGGATACGCCTTTAAAGACAAGGATTTGGCCGATTATCTTTTTGACAAGCGTTCAGGCCGCCTGCGTCTCATATCCCATCTAAAAACAAAAATTCACGAGATAAAGACGGCTATCCCCCACAGTTCGCCGCCTCCTCAGCCTTTCTCTCACGATTGGCCCACCATCATTCAATAAACGAGAGAAAAGTCATGGTTAGCGCATTAAGAGTTTTATTTTTCCCGCATTGAATGCTTATGCAACCGAACAAATATGCGATTCAAAGGATTTTCAGAGGAAAAGGAGATGAACAAAATTTTAAATTTTGTTAGCCTATCAAGGGCATTTAAGGCGTTTTAAGGCCCTTAAGGCGCGTTTTTACTTAAGAATCCGAACAGGAAAAGGTGGGCCAAGCGAACAGTCAGAATCAATCCTTGGGTGGGCCATCGGGAATATCCAGATCACCGTCTGCCATGGGGGTTGCGCCATCTTATAACTCCCCTTTAACGATACAATGCGTGGCAGTTTATACTGCATTGTTCCTGTTCGGCAGCCTGTTCATTCATTGTTCGCCAATCGCCCGACCCATCTGAGTAGCTAACAAGAATTCCACGGCACTGTTGAAGACAAGCGTTAAGGTTCTGTAACTGTTCAAAATTTCGCTCTCTTTCTTCTTCTTCTTTTTGAGTCTGTTCAACCTTTAATTGCATAAGTGCAACCTGAACCTTTGCTTCCGGATCGCCCTGTTCAGCGGCTTTTCTATACCATTTAAGGGCTTCATCATAATCAGGTTCCTCGGAGTATACTTTCCCTAATTTTTTTTCTGCTGATATGTCATTTTGCTCAGCGGATTTTTGTAACAATTTAATGGCCCTCGACGGTGATTTTTTGACACCATTGCCATTCAAATACATGATGCCCAAGTTATATTCGGCATCAGCATCACCACGCCCCGCTGCCCGCCGATACCACTTAATTGCTTCGACATAATCCTTCTTAACCCATGTCCCCTTTAAATAAAGGCTCCCAATATAATCATCCAGTTGAGCTATTATTGCTGAGCTAGACCCCCCATTAGATGTAGCGGCGAAGCCCGGCGTCCCGCAGATGGCCATGAAAATTAAAAATGTCGAAAATAAATATCGAGTAATTACCACGCTATTTACCTCCTCTATTCCAATATTGTAACGGCGCTGACGTTCCCTCATTTCCCGGCCCCTTTTAAATCGCCTTTGGGACTTAAACCTCCTCCACCAGCGGGAGAACTTGGACCCAAGAACAAAGAAGATGAGGGCTAGAATTCCAATAACAATGAGGGTGGGATGATGGAGCGCGAACTTCTCGATATCTTTGAGCATCAAATGTTATCACCTCGCCATTTATGTATTTTTCTCGCTGGCACTCTTATTGATTTCCTCCGCGCATTGATAGGCCCCGACTACTTGCAATATCCACCATCCAACTCCGGCAATCACGAAAACCCCTATGGACATAATGAATGTAAAAAACTCAAGAATCGGTGTCGCAAACATAATGAGCAAACCGATAACGAATTCTCCACAGTAAATGTATCCGAGTCCAGGCAGAAAGAACGAAAGAATAGCGGCAATCCCGGAGTTTTTTTGAGGGACAGTCATGTTTTTCGCCAGTTGATCTTGCTTCCGCAGGGTGTCATCTAAAAACTCACCGCAATGCTTGCACTTCTTGGCATCTTCCATTATCTCTTCGGCGCAATAAGGACATTTTCTCATGAACGATTCCTCCTCATTTTTCGCGAATCATCCTAATTCCCTTTCTGGGACTCCTGATCCAACTCTTTAAACGCCTTGTTCGCGTCCACTCTTTATTTCTCCCGCTTAAATCACGCCTTTCCTACCAGAATTTAAAATCTTGACCCTGACAAACCGGATTTTGGTCTTGATTCTGCAACGCCGCTGATTTTCTAACCCTGGACTTAACAAACCGGCAGAGAGAATGCGTATCTTTTTTGTCCGCATCAAGACCCTTAAGAAAG
>DAHXMM010000015.1:0-89164 GCA_027371715.1 Elusimicrobiota bacterium
TCCGGCCTTTGAGAAAGACGACTACACCGAAGCCTTGGGTTTGTTGGGAAAAAAATTAGGCGCCCCTAAAGCCATTATCGCCATGTCCGGGCATTGGGACACGGGACTCTCGGCCTTGGAAATTTCCGCCTCCCCTCATCCCCCGACCATTCATGATTATTCCGGATTTCCAAGAGAGTTCTACCAAAAAACATACCCCTGTCCCGGGAATCCCCAACTCGCCCGGCGCGCGACGGAACTTTTAAGCGCAAAAAATTTTAAGGTTCGCCTCAATGAAACGCGGGGGCTTGATCACGGCGCCTGGGTTCCCCTCTCGCGCCTCTATCCTCAAGCGAATGTCCCCGTCGTTCAAATTTCGATTCCCTCGGGCCAAGAGCCTCTCAAAATCATCCAAATAGGGGAAATTTTATCGCCCTTAAGAAAAGAAAATATTCTGCTTCTTTCTTGCGGGGCCTTAATTCACAATTTATCTCTGGTTCATTTTTTCGGCAAAGATGACCCTACCGACCCCTGGGCCGATGAATTTCACCAATGGCTCAGGAAAAGAATTCTCGACATCGCTATTGATGATTTGAGGCATTTCCACGCGCAAGCCCCCCATGCGCGCCTTGCCGCTCCCACGACGGAACATTTTGATCCGCTTTTTTTCTTTTTGGGGTCGGGAAGGAAAGAAAAGCCAAAAATCCATTTTGATTCCATCCGTTACGGAAACGGATTATTCTTAATTATGAGCCTAGGCTCAATCGCGGAGGGAAAACCATGAAACGAGGCATTGAACGCATTTTTCGCGGGGCGCCGGAACATTGGGTGGGAAACGGCTTTCATGTCAGCAATTATTTTCCCTCCGCGACCGACTTTGAAAAAAGAATGAGCCCGTTTTTCCTTTTGGATTACCAAAAACCGGAACAGTATTCTCCAACGACCCGGAGGCGCGGCGTGGGAACTCATCCGCACCGGGGTTTTGAAACGGTCACTCTTGCCTATCAGGGTTCGATCGCCCACCACGACAGCGCGGGAAACGGAGGCATCATCCATCCCGGCGAGGTTCAATGGATGACCGCCGGAGGCGGAATTCTCCACAACGAATATCATGAGGAAAATTTTTCCAAAAACGGCGGGATTATGCACATGATTCAAATCTGGGTTAATCTCCCCAAAAAAGACAAACTCACTCTTCCTAAATATCAGCCTTTAACCGGGAAAGAAATACGCGAGATTCTCTTACCTGAAAACGCGGGGAAAGTTCGCATCATTTCCGGCTCTTATGAAGAAACCCAAAGCCCGGCCAAAACCTTTACGCCGGTTCATATGCTTGATGTCCGTCTTAACCCCAACGCCCAGGCAAGATTCGCCGCGCCCAAGAATTTCAACGCCGCACTACTCACCCTAGAAGGCTCGATTAAAACCAACGGCTCCCGGGAAATATCGGCGGGAGAATTTGTTTTATTTAAAAACGACGGGGAGGAAATTTTTGTCGAGTCCAGCGCTTTTGCCACTCTTCTTTTTTTAAGCGGCGCGCCTATTGAAGAGCCTTTGGTTCACTATGGCCCCTTTGTCATGAATTCCATAGACGAAATCAACCAGGCCATCGAGGATTTTAACAACGGAAAATTCGGTTTTTTAGCTGATTAAATGACGGATTAAAAGAAAAAAGAGGGCTTCTTGAAAAAATATCTTTCTACTCTTATGCTGTTTCTTATTCTCGTCTCGGCGCCTCTTTCGGCCAAGGACATTCGCATCTTCATCTATCACACCAACGATATTCACGGCTGGATTTTGACCCGCCCCAACAAATACGGACGACTCGTCGGCGGAGCGGATATCTTAGCCAATTACTTCAGAAAAGCCCCAAAGCCAAAACTCCTCATTGACGCAGGAGATTGGTTTCAAGGAACGCCGGAAGGAAGCTTAACCCGCGGACGCGCCCTTGTTTCTTTTTTTAACGCCATCCCTTACGACGTCATCGAAGTGGGAAATCATGATTTTGACTTCGGAGAAGCACGTCTCAAAAAACTGGTCCAATCCCTCCACATGCCGGTTCTAGGCGCAAATGTTTATTCCGAAAAAACTGGAAAGAGAGTTTCTTATCTTAAGCCCTTCATTATTAAAAATATCGCCGGCGTAAAAATCGGAATCTTCGGTCTTTTGACGACGAATATGCCAAATCTCACCTTCCACAAAAACATCCAAGGTCTGAGATTTAGGCGCGAAATTGATGAAGCCAAGGACGAGGTCAAGATTTTAAAAACCCAAGGAGCGACCGTCATTATCGCCGTGACCCATGTCGGAATTCAAACTCCCAAAAGCGCGCCCTTTGAAGACGACCGCTTTATCACCTCTCATGTCTCTGGAATTGATCTCATCGTGGGCGGACATTCCCACACTCTTCTGCCCAAAGGGGTCCGCGATTCCGTCAACCACACGCTCATCGTCCAAACCGGAAGCTATCTCACCCATGTCGGAAAAGTCACTTTATGGATTAACCCCCTAACCAAAAAAGTCGTGCGCTCCAAAGCCCGCGTCATTAAAATTAATCCCCAAAAAATGGGTTCCGATCCGCAAATCAAGGAGATTCTCGCGCGCTATGAGGATAGAGTAGGGAAAAAGATGAACCAGGTCTTGGGCCACTCTCCACGCATTTTTAAAAGGAAATTCGACCGCGAATCCGCGCTGGGAGACTGGGCGGCGGATTGCCTACGCTTTTGGACTAAAACCAACATCGCCTTTCAAAATAGCGGCGGCTTACGAGCGGATTTACCCAAAGGCCCCGTGACCTGGCGGGATATTTTTGATTTAATGCCTTTTGATAATTACATCACGACCATGAGCTTAACGGGCGCGCAAGTTCGGGAAATTTTGGAACAGGGCGTCAGCGGAAACCAAGGCATGATTCAAGTCAGCGGAATTCGCTTTAACTATGACCCTCGTGCCCCGCTCAAAAGACGAGTTAAAGACATTTGGGTTGACCATCGGCCCCTGGCCTCAAGCGCGTCTTATAGCGCGGCAACCTTAAATTTCTTAGCCCAGGGCGGAGATGGATACAAAACCTTTCTCAAGGGCAGAAATTCTTCAACTCAACCCACACTCGTTCGCGACATCTTCGCGCAATGCGCGGAAAAATCACTCGCAACCCCTAAGAAACGCCGCATCATTTCAAAATCTCATTAATTCAGACGCGAGATTATGCTAACATCGCGTTAATACCGGCATGAAACGAATCCTTTTACTTACTCTGAGTCTCGGTTTTCTCGCCTGTATTGGAATTGAATCTTTTCACCAACACGTTCGGAAAAACGAAACTCATTGTCCGCTTTGCACAGTCAAGGCCCAAATTCATTCCCGCGCAACGCTTCATCAAACTCCAAGGCTCACGGCCTCAACCGCCGCGAAAACAATTGAGAGCCTCATCTCCAAGGCTCCCGTTTTCAATTCCCTCCGCGACTTAGCCGCCCGCTCGCCGCCTTTCACCATCAGCTAATATTTTCCAATCCAGCGCTTTTTTAAGCGCCAAAATTTAACAGTCAGTATTAATAACTAGGTGAACATGAGAACAAAAATAAAAGTTTTAACGGCTTTTTTGATTATAGGTCTTGTTCGGTCAAGTTTCGCGGAGATGTTTTCGGGCGTCGTCTATAACAGTTCCAACCAGCCGGTCTCTAATGTCCAAGTCACTGTTCCGGCTCTTAAAGAAGGCACACTGACCGACTCTTCCGGAACTTTTCACATGGACCTCCCGAAAGGAAATTATGCCATGGAGTTTCACCGCTTAGGATATGCCGAACATTCGGAAACTATTTTTGTTCCAAGCCCGGTCGCGATCAAGGTCACCTTAAGTGAAAGCGCTTTGGACGCGCAACCAATTACTATTTCCGCGGAACCAACCCCCAGCCCCGTTCTCACCACTCCAGCCAATGTCACGGTCCTTCAAGGCCATCAACTGGAACAAAAAGGACGTGAAAATGTAATGGACGCGATTAAAAATGAGCCCGGGGTCAACCTGATTACGGTCGGCCCCAGCGTCTCAAAACCTTCTATTGATGGTCTTAATTCAGAGGATATTGTCATCGTCCAGGATGGGGTCCGAAGCGAGTCCTTGGCCTGGGGAGAAGAACACGCGCCCGAGATCGACACTTTAAGCGCCGATCGAATTGAGGTCTTGCGGGGCGCCGCAACCTTGATGTATGGCTCGGACGCTTTGGGCGGCGTCATCTCAGTTGACAAAGCGCCGCTTCCTTCCGCGGCTTTGGGCGCCGGGCCACTGTCTGGAAAAATCGTCACCGATGTCGAATCGGTTAATCAGAGCGCGGCGGAAGGCGTGGTTTTACAAGGCGCCAGCGGGGATTGGGGGTGGAGAAGCGACTTAAGCGAACACCAGGCGGGAAATGTATACACTCCGCATGGAACCATCGCCAACACCGGTTCTAAAGAAGTCAATGGTTCTGGAGAAATTGGCGTCACCAAGGACTGGGGAGATTTGACCATGAATTACAGTCATTTCACCAAACATCTTCAGCTCGATGAATCGGCGACCCAAACCGACAACGAATATCAGGATCTCGCGCATGATAATGGTTCCATACACGCCGACATAAAAACCAAGGGACTTTTTAATTATGAGGTCACAGCCGGATATGACCGCGTAGACCGCCAGGAATATAACGGTTATTGTCAAGAAACAAACTGTAATCCTTCTTCAAATCCGCCTACTGATTTCATGCCGAGTTTGGAAGCGAATTGGATTGAAACCAGTTATACCGTCAATCTCAAGGCCCATCAAAAGCAGATTGGCCCGTTTCAGGGAACTTTCGGATTTACCTCGGATAATAAAAATGAATTGGCGGCAGGAATCGACCCTTTAATTCCGTCAACCAACTGGAATGAATTCGGCGAATATGGCTACG
The DNA here is from genome assembly GCA_027371715.1 of Elusimicrobiota bacterium. Classification (GTDB taxonomy): domain Bacteria; phylum Elusimicrobiota; class Elusimicrobia; order UBA1565; family UBA9628; genus JAKAQV01. The sequence goes on from DAHXMM010000015.1 coordinate 4,902, forward strand.
AAGAGGCCCATTTTGGATCGGTGAAACTCACCGCCGGAATCCGCGGAGATGAAAACCAGCTCAACGCCAACGCTTATCAATCCGCGAACATGACCTCTAACGCCACCTTAGCCGCGGCCAATGGACTCAGCTCCATTCAAGCCCAAACCAGAAATTACGACGCTTTCACCGGAGCCTTAGGCGGCGTCTGGCATATTTTTAAGCCGCTTGCTTTCGCCGTCAACACCGGACGCGGGTACCGTAATCCGGATGAGTTTGAGCTCTTCGCCTTTGGGGAACATGAGGGAACCGGGCAATTCGCTGTTGGAAATCCCAATCTTCAGCCGGAAATCTCCTGGGACTCTGACGCTTCTCTGCGTTGGGTTTCCTCTAAGTTCCGCTCAACACTCGATTATTTTTATAACAACATTAATAATTATATTTACGCCCAGCCCACCGGGCAAACCGCAACGGACGTCTACACCGGAAATACCTTGCCGGTCTTTCAAACAACCCAGGGAAACTCCATACTCAAAGGTTTGACCCTTCGCTTCGATGAAGACGCGCTCAAATGGCTTGAGCTCAAAGAAGGATACGACAGCATCAGGGCTAGAAATATTTCAACTGGAGAATCCATCCCTTTTGTTCCGGCCGACCGCTTCCTTTTGGGTTTTAAACTCCACAAAAAGAAATGGGGGGATTTTTATCACCCCTATTTTGGAGCCAACGCCCGCATCGTTCTGGCTCAAAACCAGCCAGGGCCGCCGGGAAATCAAATCGACACTCCCACCGGTGGATATACGGTCTTTGGCTTGAGCTTTGGCTGGAGAATTTTGGTTCTGGAAAATCCGCTCAGTTTTGATTTTGGCGCCGACAACCTGACCAACAAAGCCTATGCCGATTCGATGAGCGTTTACGATAAGCAATTCGGCTTCGTCGAGCCGGGACGAAACCTCTACATGAAGGTCTCGGTTCCCTTTGGGAGTTAATGAAAGCAATTGATACAATGACTCAATGGGTCTATCGCGCTTAAGGTTAAAAATCGTCGCGCTTTGTCTTCTTTTGGTTTCATCCGCCCGTTGGGCTTGGTCGAAAGGGTTGAGTTATGACGCAAGCCCCCGCCACATTCGCCCGGTCTCCATTCCCGGAGGGACGAAGGGAATCGGATTTGACGACATGAATTTTTCTCCTTCGCTCAAACAAATGCTGGTCCCCGGCGGACGCATGGGGGATTTATTCTTGGTCGACCCCCAAACCCATGACGTCTCCGAAATCGGAGGCTTTAGCGTCCATCTGAAATACCACGGCGGCCACGACGAAGGGGTGACCTCGGCCGATTCAAACAAGAGTTTTATTTTCGCGACCGACCGGACCTCGATGAAGCTCAACCTCATCGACTCTAAATCGAGAAAAATCATCGCCTCCGCGCCCTTGGCGGGAGAACCGGATTATGTTCGATATGTCGCCTCCCACAACGAATTATGGGTTACCGAACCTCGAAAAAATCAAATCGAAGTTTTTTCATTTAATCCTCGTGAAGAACCGCCCTTGAGGCATTTAAAATTTATTTCCATCGCTCAGGGGCCGGAATCCTTGGTCATCGATGAAAAAAATCGCCACGCCTTCACCAATTCCACTTCCAGCGAAACCGCGGTCATCGATTTAAAATCAAAAAAAATCCTCGCCCACTGGCCGAACCATTGCGCTCGCGCCCGCGGGCTGGCCCTGGATTTAAAAAACCAGTTTCTCTTCGTCGGATGCGCGGAAGGGAAAGTCGAAACCCTGGACGCCGCCCACGGAGGGAAAGTCTTGGGCACAGCCCGCTCCGGCCGCGGCGTCGACATCATCGCCTACAATCCCCTTTTATCGCATCTCTATATGCCCGGATCCAAGAGCGGAACCATGGCCATCGTCCATGTTCTGAGAAGCGGAAAACTTCATGTGGATGCAACCATGCCGACCGCCCAAGGCGCCCACTGCGTCGCCTCGGACGATAAGAACGGGGTCTGGATCTGCGATCCCCATAAAGGCCGGCTTTTGTTTTTTCAGGATTCGCGCGTTCGCGTCAAGTGAGATTAAAACAGAGGAGAGGTTATGGGCCATCTTGAATTCTTGCAGTCCTTAGCGGCAACCGGCGGGAGCTGGGTCATCTATTTGCTTTTGGGATTTTCGATTCTTTCCGCCGGAGTCATCTTGGAAAGAATCGTCGTCATCTTGCGCCAAGAACGATATCAAAAAGAAATTCTCCCGAAGTTAGACCAAAAATTAGACTCTCAACAACCAAAGACGGTTCTGGAAGCTTTAAAACCGGAATCCGTTCTCTATCCGGTCATTGAAGATCTGGTGGAACACGCTTCTCGCGGGCGAGATATTTTGAACGAACGCCTGGAAACGGGATTGACTCTCCAAAAGCGCCGGCTTGAAAAGCGGGTTCTGATTCTGGGAACGTTGGGAAATAACGCGCCATTCATCGGCCTTCTAGGAACGGTCTTGGGAGTCATTCATGCTTTTCAAAGTCTGGCCACTTCCGCGGGACAGGGCCCGGAAGTCGTCATGGCGGGACTCGCCGAAGCCTTGGTGGCCACCGCGGTCGGCATCATGGTGGCTCTTCCTTGTGTCGCTTCCTACAACTATATTCAGAAAAAGATTAAAGACATTCTATTGGACGCGGATCAGTTTGGGAAACAATTTATTTTAAGCATCGCCGATAAAAGTTCATAAGGGAAAGCTTTCTTATGGCTGGAATTACCGAAAACGAAGAGTCCATCACCGGGATCAATGTCACGCCTTTGGTCGACATCGTTCTAGTACTCCTGATCATCTTCATGGCAACCGCTCATTTGATCGCCCATCGTTCTTTAAACTTAAATTTGCCCCGCGTCGCCCATTCTCAGGAAACCCCTACTCCCAGCCAACACGTAACTCTTTCAGCGGATAAAACTCTTCGTCTTAACAATGTTAAAGTGACATCCCAGGAATTGGCGCTCAATTTGGGGCAAATGGCGCATGCCGACCCGAACGTCAAAGTCACTTTAGGGGCGGACAAACAAGTTTCCTGGGGAGAGGTCGCTCATTTGCTCGATCTTCTCAAGGGCGCCGGTGTTTCCAAGGTCGCGACCGAAGTCGAACCAAAATAAGAATGTACTCCTTTCACGAGCTCCAATCCCATTTCTGGGATGAAGACACGCTTCTTTGGAAGATGCTGGTTTTGTCTTTTCTCTTTCACATCCTCTTGTTTAATTTGGGAAAACTCTCTTGGAGCTCCGCGGCAAAACCGACGATGGAAATTGACCTGACCTCATCGGTTTCTTTGGGCCCCCTCAAAAAATCCGGCCCTCCACGCGAGAAGGCCGCGCCAAAAAAAGAGTGGGTTAAACCGTCTCCAAAACAAAAACCGCTTCCCGTGTCTAAGCCCTTGCCTACGCCCCCGACTGAAATTCCTCATCCCCCAACGCCCTCATCCGCTCAAGCGCAAGGTTCGGGCCCCACATCCTCCGGAACGGGACTTCAGGTTTCAAAGTATCCGCAACTCGTCAATCTCAATCAGCTTCAAGCCCTCCTTAGAAAATTCTATCCCGAGGAAGCGCGCCTCAAACATATCGAATCCATCGTCATTCTCGATCTCCATTTGGACGCATCCGGACGAGTGATTAAGGTTGATCTCGTTAAATCCGGGGGCTCTGATTTCGACCAAGCGGCAATTAAGGCCGCCAAACTCCTTCGCTTTACCCCGGCTTATGTCGGAGATAAACCCGTCGCGGTCAAAATCCGCCAAGCCATTTCTTTTAAACTTGGAACAGACAGCGGAGATTAATCAATTCCGCGCTTATACACGCTTATGCAAAGGAAAATGATACAATGAAACCCGAAATGTTTCCCTCACTTGAGGAGAGGCGCAAGATCAAACAAATTCCCCGGCGATTTAAAGATCGCCGTATTTGGGTCATCGGCGATCTCATGCTGGACCACTATATCCGCGGAAGCGTCAACCGCCTGTCTCCCGAGGCTCCGGTGCCCATCGTTCAGGTCAAGGAAGAATCCTTTGTTCCGGGGGGGGCGGGAAATGTCGCCGCCAATTTAGCCGCTCTTTTAGGAAAAGTCGAGGTTATCGGCGTCATCGGCGAAGATTCTTCCGGTTTTGAGCTTCAGTCCCATTTCTCATCGTTAAAAATTGGAACCTCGGGCCTCATCAAAGACCCGGCCCGGGTGACTTCCCAAAAATGCCGAGTCGTTGCCGAAAGGCAACAGGTAGTCCGCTATGACCGGGAATCTATTTCTCCCGTGACAGGTAAAACCGAGGCCCAGGTTTTATCTCAGATTGAATCTGAGATAAAAAAATCTGAAGCGGTTATCTTGTCAGATTACGGCAAAGGCGTTTTGACACCAAAAATTCTAAAGACCGCAATTTCTCTTTCGCGAAGGGCTCAAATTCCCGTCATTGTTGATCCCAAGATCGAACATTTTAAGCGCTATCGGCACGTCACCTGCGTAACCCCAAACCTCCATGAAGCCTGGACCGGCATGCGCCGCGTTCCCAAGCCCGGAGAAGAAGAACTTGAGAAACTCGGCCGCGACATGATTAAAACTTTAAATTCAGACTCGGCTCTCATTACGCGGGGACCCGAGGGAATGAGTCTCTTTCAAAAATCTCGCCCCACCGTTCATGTGCCGGCCCAAGCCCGCGAGGTTTTCGACGTCAGCGGCGCCGGAGACACGGTGATTGCAACCCTGACGCTCGCTTTAGCCAGCGGAGCCGCCCTCACACAAGCGGCCTTAATCTCCAACTACGCGGCCGGAATCGTGGTCGGAAAGCTAGGAACCGCGACCACAACCATTGATGAGATTGAGAGCGTGATTCCGTGACCGAGCCTAAGCGAGGAAATAGTTGGCTCCAGATTCCGTACGAAAGGAAACCATGAGTTCTGTTTTAGTCGTCATTCCCGCGCGTTTTCATTCGACCCGCTTCCCTGGAAAAGTGCTAGCCCCCCTCGGAGACAAATCTGTTTTGGAGTGGTGCTGGAGTAGCGCCATTAAGGCGGACGTAGGACCGGTCCTCATCGCCACTGAAGATGAAAAAGTGATCCTTGCCGCCCAGAAATTCGGGGCAAAAGCAGTTTTGACTTCGCCTAGCTGCGTGTCCGGGTCCGACCGCGTTTTTGAAGCGTCTCAAAATACAGACGCTTCTTTCGTCATCAATATTCAGGCCGATCAGCCTTTTTTAACGGCGGAAACGGTTCGATCCGTCGCCCAAATTTTAAAAACAAATTCAAAGGCCGATCTCTCAACGGCCGTGATTCCCCTGACTGACCCCGTAAGGCTTAAAAACCCCAATGTCGTCAAGGCCGCCCTCGCCCAAGACCGACATTGCCTTTACTTCTCCCGTTCCCCTATCCCTTTCGCGCGAAACGGAAAGCCGGATTATTACGAGCATTTGGGAATTTACGGATTTAAAAAAGAAGCTCTTAAACGGTTTGTCGGGCTTAAGCCCGCCCCGCTTGAAACCGCGGAAAGCCTTGAACAATTACGCGCTTTGGACTCTCAAATGAGCATTTACGCCGCTATTACTTCCGAAACCCCGTGTTCCATTGACACTCCCGAGGACCTGGAAGAAGCCAAACAAATTTTGAAGAACAATCTTAGAATCGCGGAGACTCGATGAGCAAATATATTTTCGTCACCGGCGGCGTCGTAAGTTCACTCGGGAAAGGCATTACCGCCTCCTCAATCGGGAAAATGCTTCAACTGCGGGGGCTTCAGGTCGCGATGCTCAAATGCGATCCCTATATCAACGTCGACCCCGGCACCATGAACCCCTTTCAGCATGGAGAGGTTTTTGTGACCGAAGACGGCGCCGAAACGGATCTCGATCTCGGCCATTATGAACGATTTTTGGGAAAGGATATGCACCGCCCGAACAATTTCACCGCCGGAATGGTTTACGAAACCGTCATCGCCAAGGAAAGGCGCGGAGAATTTTTGGGAATGACCGTTCAAGTGATTCCCCATATTACCGACGAAATCAAAAACCGCTTCCGCGCCGTTTCTAAGGGGGCGGATGTGGTCATCGTCGAGGTCGGCGGCACTGTCGGAGACATCGAGAGCCTTCCCTTTCTGGAAGCCGCCCGCCAGATGGGCCTGGAACTGGGGCGAGACAATGTTCTCTATCTCCATGTCACCCTCATTCCTTTTATCAAAGCTTCCGAAGAGCTTAAAACCAAACCCACCCAGCATTCCGTGGGAAAATTGCGCGAAATTGGAATCAATCCTGACATCATCGTTTGTCGCTCGGAAAAGCCCCTTTCCAGCGAACTTAAAACCAAACTCGGGCTTTTCTGTTCAGTCCCCGCCGAATCCGTTATTGAGGCTCCGGATGTCGATTCCATTTACGAGGTGCCCGTGGTTTTCCATAAACAAGGTTTGGATGACCAAATCCTCATGCTTCTTCGCTTGAGAACCCATTCCAAGGATTTTGAGGAACTCAATGAACTCTCGCGCAAGGTCAAAGCCGCGTCTAAAAAAGAATTGCCGATAGTTCTCGCCGGAAAATACGCCGATTACAAAGACGCCTATAAATCGGTCAACGAGGCCTTGATTCACGCCGGAATCTTTCATGGGGTCAAAGTTCGCATTCAATTTGTCGAAACCTCCTCAAGCGAAGCTCCCAATATCCTTAAGCAGGCTCCGGGGATCAGCGTTCCGGGAGGTTTTGGAGAACGCGGAATTGAGGGAAAAGTCATGGCGGCTAAAATCGCCCGCGAGAAAAAAATTCCTTATTTCGGCCTCTGTCTGGGACTTCAGATCGCGGTGATTGAATACGCCCGCGACGTCGTGGGTTTAAGCGAAGCCCATTCGACCGAATTTAACCCTAAAACCAAATATCCGGTCATCGATCTTTTGCCGGAACAAAAAGAGGTAAAAGACATGGGCGCCACCATGCGCCTGGGAAGTTATGACTGCGCCATCAAAAAAGGAACCCTGGCCCACAAGGCCTACGGCAAGACCTTGATTTCCGAACGACATCGCCACCGCTATGAGTTTAACAACAAGTTTAGAAAAGATATCGAAGATGCTGGCCTCATCATCAGCGGCGTTTATGCGGCAAAAGATTTGGTTGAAATCGTTGAACTCAAAGACCACCCCTGGTTTTTGGCCGTCCAGTTCCATCCTGAATTCAAAAGCCGTCCGGAAAACCCGCATCCCTTGTTTCGAGATTTCATCGGCGCGGCGCTTAAGAGATACCGAGAAGAAAACGCTTCACCGTCTCTCTCCTTAACTTATGACTGAGACCATGGCTGAAAAAACTGTTACCGTTCAAGACGTCATCTTTAAAAATAGCGGACCCTTGTCTTTTATCGCAGGCCCCTGCGCCCTGGAATCAGAAGAGCTTCTTTTCTCAACCGGAGAAAAGCTTAAAAAGATTTTTGCGAAAGCCAGGGCTTCTTTCGTTCTTAAATGTTCCTTTGACAAAGCCAATCGCAGCTCCCTCAATTCCTTTCGCGGTCCGGGCGCGGAGAAAGGGCTTAAAATCCTGGGCCGAGTCGCGCGAAAACTCCAGGTTCCCATTCTGACCGACGTTCACGAGTCCGCGCAGGCGGACATGGCCGCTCAATACGTGGATATTCTCCAAATTCCGGCTTTTTTGTGCCGGCAAACCGATCTTCTCATCGCCTGCGGAAAAACTGGAAAGCCCGTCAATATAAAAAAAGGCCAATTTATTTCGCCTTGGGATATCAAGAACGCCATCGCAAAGATTGAGTCGACCGGCAACAAAAAAATCATCGTGACCGAGAGAGGAGCCAGTTTCGGCTATGGAAATTTGGTCGTGGACATGCGCTCCTTAGACATCATGCGGGGGTTTGGCTACCCGGTCGTTTACGACGCGACTCATTCCGTTCAGCTTCCGGGAGCCTTGGGCCACGCGACCGGGGGACAAAGAGAATTTGTCTTCCCGCTTTCTCGCGCGGCAGCGGCCGTGGGAATTGCCGGAATCTTTTTCGAGACCCATCCCAAGCCGCCTCAAGCCCTTTCCGACGGACCTAATTCGCTTTTTTTAAAAGACGTACCGGAATTTCTTTCTCAAATTCAAGCCGTTGACGCGGCTGTCAAGGAAAATCCTAGGATTTTCCGGGGGAACCGATGAAATGCCCGAACTGCAATCACGATAATAAAGATAAGGCCAAGATCTGCAAGAAATGCGGACGAGAAATGTCTCTTCCGCCCGCCTGGTTTCCGGACGCGAAATGGCATCTCAAAACTCTTGGCATTATCTATGTTTGCGTGACCGTCTTCTATTACACAGTGACCTTTCTCCTCAAACAACTTCCGAAGCCTTATGATATCCGAAAAATCCCCATTGAGGTCACGCCCTGGCTTCGTAAGGGACCGAAATATCTGGAGGAAGACCAATTAACGCCGCCCCAAGAGGCCGCCCAAATGCCCACACCGCCTCTTTCTCCCGCAACTCCGCCGCCCCCGCGTCCGTGAACCGAAAGGCTTCTGTTTCTTTTCTATTCTCTTCTTTCCTTTGTTTTTCCTTTGCCTGCAAGAAACAAAAAGATATCATCCAAGAAGAGCCGCGCCAAACCATGACTGATTTCGCCATGAATCAATCGGATCTGAATACTAAAATCTGGCATTTAGTGGCGGAGAAAGCGATTTTATCCGAGAAAAAAGATCTCGCCTATCTCACAAACCCTCATATGCTTTTTTACAAAAATGACGTCCCCGACACGAAGGTTAAATCCAAAACCGGAGTGGTTCAGACCGAGACCCATGACGTCGTTTTATCCACTGCGGTCGTCGCCGTCTCTTTAAGCGATCAAAACAAACTCTACACTTCCCAACTTTTTTATTCCGCCGCCAAGCATCAATTTCTCACCGACAAAAAGGTTAAGGTCGTCAGACCCTCGGGAACCACCTACGGCCGGGGGCTTAGAGCTTCCGAGGATTTATCTCAAATCAAGATTTTTCACCAACAAAGTTTCGTCAAATCATCCGGTGAGACTTCCCAATGAAAACGCTTATTTTAGCCGGATTTTTGTTTATTCCCGCCCTTAAGGCTTATGCGGAACCGGTGGCCGGGGCGGTCGTCACAAGTTCGGAGTGGAATGTCAAGCGCGGAAAAAATACCATTGAAGATTTCTCCGGACACGTTCATTATCATTCCGGTGCCAATCAAATTTGGTCGAATTGGGCGCGTTTTGACCACGCCCTCCAAAACTGGGTTTTTAGAGGACATGTCAAGGCCCGTCATATTGAGGAATCGGGAACTATTCTTAAGGCCTATGGCGATAAAGGAGCTTACAATCAAGCGACTCAAACAGGCTGGCTCATCCCAAGTCCTAAACAAAAGCAAGTTCTTCTGATCCATGAACCCCTCAACCGCTTCCCCGGACGCGCGACCGCCAATAAAATCAGCTGGGTTGGAACCTCTAAAACAACCCTGACCGGACGCGTCCATGCCCAAGAGGCGCAAATGGAGAGCTGGTCGGACAAAGCCGTCATTTTAGAAAATCCGGGAAAGATTACGGGATGCTCGCTTCGCCGCGTCACTTTGAGCGGCCACCGCCCGGTGGCCGTTAAATCCCGTCAAGACCCCAAGGATTGGACCGGAGCCGTTAAGGCCGACCGTCTCAAGACTTTTGAGCCTTATCTTTCTAATCAAGAAAGCTCAGATTCTAGCGACATTTGCGGCGAAAGCCGCTACGTCGCCCTGGGGCACGCGAGGGGATGGATTGTTTTCAAAAACTCAAAAAAAAGCAAAAAGAAAAAATCAAAGAAACAACCTTCGTCAAAAAAAGGAAACTCGAAATAATGAAATTGGCCGCCGTCAATATCCGCAAGAAATACGGAGAGAGAGAAGTCGTCAAGGGAGTTTCCCTCTACGTTCAATCCGGGGAAATCGTGGGTCTTTTGGGCCCCAACGGAGCCGGAAAAACAACCACCTTTTACAGTCTCGCCGGTTTTATTCGCCCCAACGCGGGACAAATCATGATTGATGAAGAAGACGTAACGAAATTGCCGATGTATTTGCGCTCCAGAAAGGGCTTAAGCTATCTCGCCCAAGAACCGACTATTTTCAGAGGGCTGACCGTCGAAGAAAATCTACGCGCCATTTTAGAGAGAATTTCTAAAAACCGCATGGAACAGTTGCGCCGAACCAAAGAGCTTTTGGATGAGTTCGGGCTTTGGGCGCGAAGAAAACAATTGGCCTCATCTTTATCTGGAGGCGAAAAAAGGCGCTTGGAAGTGGCCCGGGCCATGATTTCAAATCCGAAATTGATTCTCTTAGATGAACCCTTCGTGGGAATTGACCCCATCACGGTTTCAGAACTTAAAGCCATTATCACCAAACTTAAAAACCAGGGCATCGGCGTTTTAATCACCGACCACAATGTCCGCGAAACGCTTCCCATCATCGAGAGGGCTTACCTCATTTATGATGGGAAGATATTGGTTGACGGAAGTTCCGACAAGCTTCTCAATGATCCCGAAGCAAGACGGCTGTACTTGGGAGAAGATTTCAAAATATGATTCAACCCCAAACCTTGACCAGCGTCTTCGTCTTTATCCTAGGTCTCATCGTGGGAAGTTTTGCCAATGTTCTTATCCATCGCCTTCCCAAGGAAGAGTCCCCCATCTCGCCCCGTTCTCGCTGTCCCCAGTGCGGACACCCCATCGCTTTTTACGATAATGTGCCGGTTTTTAGCTATTTATTTTTAAAAGCCCATTGCCGCCATTGCCGCGGATTCATTTCTCTCCGCTACCCTTTGGTCGAGCTCGGAATGGGAATTCTGTCACTGGCCCTCTGGCGCCGCTGGCAGGCCTACCCCTTGTGGTTTATTTCTTCTCTCATTTCCGCGGCCGCCTTAACGGCCATATCCCTGATCGATTTTGAAACGTTTTTAATCCCCGACATTCTGTCCTTGGGCCTGGTCTTTTTGGGGCTCATCTCTGCCCCCTTGAATCCCCTTTTCGGACAAGCCGCTTGGTGGATGAAATTATGGATCAGTTTCAAAGGCGGCCTCATCGGTTTTTTAATCTGCGCTTCAATCGCCTGGCTGGGTGAAAAGATGTTTAAAAAGGAAGCGATGGGCGGCGGCGATATCAAGCTTTTGGCCGCGGTGGGCGCCCTCAGCGGAGCCTTAGGCGCGTTTAATTGCCTGATGCTGGGTTCTCTTCTGGGAACCGTTTATGGTCTTGGCCTCATCATTAGGGGCAAGGTGACCCGCTCTGACCCGATTCCCTTTGGACCCTTTCTCAGCGCGGCGGCGATCTTTAATTTATTTTATCTGTTACCCTTTGGATTTCCATTTCGATTTTGACCCGTCGGACCCTCATCTGGTAAAATAAACCGTCGCTTCCATTTATTCCGGGCTAGCTCAATGGTGGAGCAGGCCGCTGTTAACGGCAAGGTTGTAGGTTCGAGTCCTACGCCCGGAGCCATTTTTTTAATTTTTCTCCCCATTTTCCCATCCATGGTCCTCATAAACCAAAAATCAAGACAGGGATTGACAAAAGGAAAGACGCCTGTTATCTTTAAATAGGACTCAAGGGGCTCTTATGAACTTAAAGAGAAAAGGCAAGGGACTTCTCGTCAAGTTGCGCCACAGCCTGAGAACTCGGCATCATCGCGTAAAAAAGCATTTTCACCGGCGTTTTAATCCGGCCTCATTGTTGTTTCAAGGCATTGATGTTTCCCAATGGGGTTTTTAGGCTCCGTAAAGAAATTAATATTGAGGGTTGAGAGCCTGCAAAGCCGCTTCAAAACGTTCCTTAAACCGCGAATTTAAGACGTCCGCGCAAACCGCATACCGAATGAGAGGTTCGGGGCGCCCTTGTTCGTCCTGCCCGGTAAAATGAACCCCCGCGAGTCCCGTCTTTGAAATGACCGTTCGGTTAAAAGCCTCCGCCAAACCAACATTTTCTCGCTGAGATTGTTCCTCAAGATTGATGCCCAAGACCGTTCGGGGAACCTTCCACAAAGAAAAAAACCCAGCTTCTGTTTCGCAAGCGGGAATGAGGCCCGATTTTTTAAACAGCGGAATCACATATTCCAAACGCTTTTTGTACAAGTCTCTTAGCTGAAAGAGAACTTCTCGCGCCTTAGCTCGATTTCTAAAAAATTGACCGTAAGCGGCCATAAGGAAAGGCACGGGGCCGGAGTCGGTGTTGCCCTTCACCATCAGATAATCTCTGACAAAATCGCGAGACCCCACCATCACCCCCAGACGAGCTCCCGGATCGTTAAAAGATTTGCTGACTGAATACATCTCAACCCATTCCAGTTCCGGATAATCCTTGGCCACCGTAGCGAGAGAAACATGCTTGTCTCCAGAAAGCCCGGCATAGGCCCCGTCATTAGCGAGTCTAATTCCGCGCTCAAGACAAAAAGAGATGAGTTCCCGCCAATCCTGGGTTGAGGCCCCCACCGCCGCGGGGTTTCCGGGACGAACGGTAAAAATAAGATCCACGGGAGGGTTTCCGGAACGAAGAATCGCCTCTTTTAAGCGTTCTACCCTCAAGCGCATATTATCGGCGGAAAGAAGGGGCCAAACGATGCGCTTTCTTTTTAAATATTTTTCTCCCCAAACCCCCACAATATCGTAAGCGGGGAGATTAGAAGCATAGAAGCCGGTTCCACACGCTAAAAGCAAAAGCGCGCTCGCAGTCTTAATTCCCGCGATGGGAACCGCTTCCAGATGAGAAAAATTTGCAAGTTCCAGTCCGGAGTGTAAAAAAACCATTCCCTCTGAAAATTCCAAAAGATTTTTATCCTCGGCGTAGGTATGACAATCGTAGGCCGTATCCCGAGAGAAGAAAGACTCAAGCTCAAGTATTTCTTTAGAGGGAACTCCATCGGGGTTTCCTAAGGATAGATTGAGAGGCTCTTTCCCTGAATATTCACGGTATTGCCTCAACAAAACATAAATCTGTTGAAAAAGATTAATCCCGGAATCTGGAATTCGGCGCGCCATTACAGGTGATGTTACTAAATTGATAGAATCAAAATGGAAAACTTATGATTACCCGCGCGCTGTTAATGGTTTCCCATCCGGCTGTCGCATTGGAAAAAATAGGGCGCGAAACGGTATTAGAAAGACAAATTAAAACCGCGCACCAGGCCGGCATTCAGGAACTGTGGCTGGGCGGGCATCAACCCCAAAACTTTCCCTCAGAACCCCTCCCTCAAGGCATTACCCTTTACTGGATCTCTTCAAATAATGGGACCCAAAAAAGTTGTTTAACCCCCTACTCCGCCCTTTCCGATCAGCATTTAATCGACACAAAAGTTTTACGAGAAGTGATTAGCAAGGATTACGCCGATCCGATTTCTTTTGTCGATGAAGCGGGGCGAATGGTGATTCAAATCATGGCCCCTCCCAAGGAAGAATTTAAAGCTCAAGAAATTAAGCCCTTGCCGCCGGGCAGCTCCATCCTTTTAGAACGTCCTTTTTTAATCAAGGGAGTTTTTGCATGGACCAAGAACCACGGGTTAAACCACGAAACAACCCCGGGGATATTTAAAAAAATATTTAATTTTATAAGCCGTTCCTAATTTCCCTAAAGGCCTAGAAGAGACCTGGGACTTTAGACCCTCCCCGAATGCGCGAAAGAAGTTTATACTCAGAGCATGGACTCATCCATAGACTTTCCGCTTATCCATCTGTCTTCTGATTTCATCAGGGCCAAAGAATACCTTGAGGCTATCGTCTCTTCCAGCCCGGACGCCATTTGCACGACCGATATGTCCGGAAAATTTATTTATTTCAGTCCCGGGGCGGAAGACATGCTGGGGCTTAAAGCCCACGGCATGGGAAACCGCTACGCTTATGAAATATATCAGGACGGAATCGCCGAAGCTAAAAAAATCATGCGCCTTTTGACTGAAAACGACAAGATTAAAAATCATGAAACCCTCGTTAAAGGAAAGAACGGCCGCTTAATCCATGCGAGTCTTGCCGCTTCTCTCCTCAAAGATAGACAAGGAAATCTTATCGGCACCCTTGGGGTTTTTAAAGACATCAGCGCCCGCGTTCATCTCGAGAAAAAGCTTGAAGATTTGTGCCGCACCGACAATTTGACCGGCCTTTTTAACCGTCGCCATTTTGACCAGTCTCTAAGGCAGGAATGGGCCCGAGCCAAAAGGCAGAATTATCCTCTTTCTCTTGTATTAATGGACTTGAATGATTTTAAAATCGTGAATGATTCCAAGGGGCACAAGGCCGGCGACCGCATTCTTAAATCTTTTTCCGCCCTTTTGCGAGATTCCCTGAGAAGGGAAGCGGATTTAGTCTTTCGCTTTGGCGGAGATGAATTCACGGCTGTTTTGCCGGGATTAAAACCTCAAGAAGCCGATCGAGTCATGAAAAAAATTTTACACCGAGCAAGAAAATTTCAAATTGATTTTAGCTACGGAATTTCAGGAACCCCGCCGACTCAAACAATCGCCCGATTGATTCAAACCGCGGACTCGGCGATGTATCAGATGAAAAATCATAAAGTATAGAGTCCTGGAACCCCTTGAGACCAATCTTACCGATGAGAATCGGGAATGAGTACAAACGACCAGCGGCATTCTTGACAGACCTCATTCATCGGCCAGTGAACCAAGGCCGGTTTAACTGAAAAAGGTTTTTTACATTCCGGACACAAAACCGATCCGTCAAGGATCCGCTCTTTCGCCAAACCCGCTCGCACGGCGAGAAAAATTCCGAGCAGAAGAAAAAAAGGAACGAGGACAAAGTGAAGCAGAGGGAAAAGAACGCAAAAAAGCGCGATGCCCCAATAGAGCCCCAACGCGCGCAACGCGTCTTTAACCCTATCGGCAGGCCCCAAGACTTGGACGCAAACGGAACCATTTTCCGTTTTCTGGCTGCTTCGAACCGAAATTCTAATTTGGAGAATCTCGCCTCTCATGGAAACAGGATAGCAAAGAGATGAATGTTCTTTATAATTTAAAATCTTTTTGGGCTCGAAACGCCGCCTTCACTGCTGGATCTTTTTTGTCCCCATGATCAACGACATATTGGTAAAGCTCAAGAGCTTCCTTAGATTTTCCCTCTTTCGCGTCCACTGCTCCAAGACTTAGATACGCGGGCAAAAATTTAGGATTGAGATTGATTGCGGTCTTAAATTCTTTTTTGGACTGATGAATATGGCCGGACAAGAAAAGGCAAACTCCGAGATCGTCGTGATAACGAGCACTTTTTGGTTTGACGCGAATAAGATTTTCTAAAACATCCTCGGATTTCTGATAATTCCCCACTTGTTGATATTCTAAGGCCAATTCGTGTCCAAGCTCCAACCTCTCCTTTCCGGGAGCCGTCAACACCAGCTTCTTCAGAATGCCAATGGCATTTTTATGATCCCCGGCATGCTCATACGCCAATGCCAGTTCGTTCCGTAACCCTAAGTTTTTGCAAGGATTAACAGAAGAACCATGCGAACATTGTTTTAAAATTCTACGCAAGGAAACGATTTTTTGAACAGAAGACAGTATCCGTAACGCGTCAGCGAGTTCATCTCGATACTCATAAGAAATCAAGTTATTTTTTCGCGCCCGGTTCTCCAATTCCGGCTCATTTAAAATATGCGGGGTAAAGGAATTCATCATCTCTAGGGATTTCTTTGATTCGTTTAAAAGACTTAGGATTAATACCCTCCGCATTCTCTCTTCTCTTGGATTATCTTTTGAGCATTCTCTCAAGGCCTCCCTAAAACGTCCCATGGACACAAGAATGCGTTGCCGATCCAAACAATATTGAGGAATATTACTCCTCATTGCCTCCGCCCTAGAAACATCCTCAAGCGCTCGGTGGAGATGCCCTGCCTTCAGTTCTTCCATTCCTAGCTTCTCCCGCAACCAAGCGTTTGAAGGATGTTTCGCCAAGGCGCCTTTGAGCGCCATCAAAACCGGCGGAGGATTCTCCTCCATCGCGGCATAAGCATCAACCTGTAAAAACGTGTAAACAGAAAGCGAGATTATCAGAATCCCTAAAGAAATAAAAACAACCCTCGATATACAGGAACTAATCCTGGAAAAGTCTAATTCAAAATACGTCAAGACTTCATGCGCCCATCGACTTAGAAGAGTTACTGGAAACAAATACAAAACCATATCAAAAGATGAGAAGTATGTTCCCTGAACCGACATAAAACAATGAATCAAGACAAAATAAATAGACAGGAGAAAGACTTCTTCAACGGCCAAATCTCCCCAGCAAACCCCGAAAGTGATGATAGCCAATGCCCAAAGCCAAGGGTGTAGAGAGAAGGCGAATATCAACCGCTTGCAATAGGCAATCACATACCTTTTGGGATGCCTTAAAACCGTCTTGATTGCCCATTGAATCACCACGCTGGATTGAGAGGGATCAGGGATATTTCCTCCCGGTTTAATCAGCCGCAGCCAATAAACGTCGACATCCGACACATACCCCAAGGCACCGGAAACAATATTGGAATCAGCTTCACCATATTCAAAAGGAATCCATTGGTGATGCATAATCCAGTTCAGACGAACCCATGGAATCAGGAAAAGATAGGGAACAATTACAATAAGAAGCGTATTTCGCAACTTTTCCCTCATGGCGCTTTGAGAGCGAAACCAATCATAAACAGCTAAAACAGGTGGGAAAAAAACTAGAGGAGAACGAAAAAGGAGAGATATCCCTATGGCAAAAGAAAGCAACAAGGTTCGCCAAATGGAACTTCCACGCGCGCGATAAACGATAAAACCAGCTACGGCAAGGATAAAAGGCGAGTAAAAGGCATATACGTCATACCTCGCATACGGATGAAATACCCAAATCCGAAGCATTAAAACGGCGGTCACGGAAAGCGCTCCAATCAAGGAGCCTGAAGCAAAAAATAATAGAGCAGAAACCAGAAAAGCTAGTTCGGCCGTTTTGGGATAATCCGTCGCAAAAACCGCTAATATTTCCGACAAAGGCAGGTGGCAAGAAATACCGTTCACAACATCATAGTTGTTTTTCAAGCTGGGTATCCGATATCGCAGATAGTTCCCATTAGAATAATAACTAGAGTTACCTCCAAAGATTTTCTGGGGGAACGTCATCGAGGAGTGATTTAAAAAAATGGGTAGAACAAAATAAAAAAGTTCATAAAAAAACAAAAAGATAAAAAGTATTCGTAAAATTTTCCTCAACCAATAGAGATATTGTGGATCCTCTTTGAGTGACCCAAATCCATGAATCAGCTCGCGCAATTTCAATTCTTAGGTCCTCCCGATGAAAAACTTTTCTCGGTCTCGTATGCCGTCTGACGTTCCCCCATTTTTTAGGCCATGGGCGATTTAGAAATGAACCTGCCAAAAAGAAATCAGCCATTGGGGAAAATTTTTATTGGAAAATAAAGTCCACAAAGCGCCAAAGAATATCCAAAAAACGAAGGGACGGGTTTCGCAAATAACGACTTCTTTATCATGGGGGCACGCTTTTTGAACCACTTCAACATCTTCTTTGGACAATCCGTCCGCATAACGGCGAAATTCATATTCCGGTTCATCCTTAGCGCAAAACTGAACGATCTCATCCCAAGACTGATCGTTTAAAACATCGCCTAAACAGAGTTGGCCGACGGTTCCTTGATGAACCCGAAAAATTTTAAGATGATTTTCCATAAATTTCGCGACCATAAAAAGCAGAGAAAACTCCAGGGACACAAAAGCCCCTCCCATAAGAAGGTTAAGGAAACTCTGTCGGGTCAGATAGGCTACACTCGCTAAGCATAATGTCGTTAGGACATGGGCATAACGCTGATAATTAAATCTTTTCAGCCAGCGATATATTCCAGACCATAATAAATAGGAGTAAGCATAAACAGCCCCTTGGAACACCATCTTCCAGGGCCCATGAGTTCTTTCCATGAAAAATCTTATGAGAGCTGAAATAACAAGGATATTCCATAAAAATTTAGCTAAATACCATCCGCGCACAAGTTCAACATTCCCCATCCATCGTTTTAAGAGTTCTTGATTTTGTTTCATGAAATCCGCAAACGACAGCTTTTTAAGATCACGCCACTGACGGTAAAAGGCAAGAGGAATAATTAAAAAAATAGCAGGTATGAAAGTATTAATCATCATCTGTAAAGCCGCCCAGTAGGGAAAACCCCGCAAATTGGGGCGAATGAGAATAAGAATTAGAGACATTAGGAAAAATAATTTGGCGTCTCCGGCAGGCCAAATACGCCGATACCAAAAAGCAATAGCCATAATTAAAGATAAAAAAAAGTGAATGAAAATAAATTTTGAATACTCAAGACGTGATGGGCTATCAAAAGGCCAGACAAGTAGCAGGACGGCATAGCCGATAATGACGAAAACATAAGCGGATAGAAAAAGAGAATTAGGAACGCGACGAGTTTTAAAATCACTGATTGAAGCGTAAATACCTAAAAAGACAAAGGCGGCAAGATATCCCCAGGGTAAAATTAGGTAAGAGAAAGGGACGCTTCCCATGGTTTTAATCCGGATTCACCAAAGTGTTTATGATACACCCGAAAGACCCCCCAACACTTCTTTTCTCGGGCGGGACAGGAGGCGCAGATATCAGGAAAGAACCTCATTCGCTGAGGAGTATAATTCCAAGTATCCTCAAGGGCCACCTGCCCATGAGATGTCGCTCTCTCCACATTGGTTCGGCTATCCCAATAAAGATCATTGGAAGATTCCCAAGCTCCACCCAAAGCGCAAAGAGGCATACCAAAGAAACGAATAATTTTACCTCTCTTCTGCGCTATTTCAACCAGTCGGGGCGCACGGCTGCCCAATTCTTCAATTTTAACAACCTGCTCCAAATAATGCGAAAGAGCGCTCCCATCAGGAGCCAAATTAGAAATCAGACAATGCTTGACAACTGAATGATTCGTCAGAACTTTCACAGTTCGCTCTAAATCATTTATATTTTTTTGAGTCACAACGGTATTAGTCAAGACGAAAGGCCGTTGCCCGGCCTTCTCCATTAACTCCAGGGCCTTCCATAATTTTTTAAAACTGCCGGGAGATTGGGCTAAATCATCATGAATTCTAGGCTCAGAACCATGGACCGATAAAACAATCTCATCTAAAAGCGGGAGAGCTTTAGCGGAAAAGCGCTCTCCTGATAGTTTGGCGCCATTGGTGATAAGAAGCGTCGCATAGCCTAATCTCTTTGCTGCGGATAACAATTTTAAAAAGTCTGGATGAACGGTCGGCTCTCCCCCAACAAAGGTGATATGTTCGCAACCCTCGCGCCTTTTTCGCGTGATGGTTTCAATCATTTCTTTATACGAGAGAGGATGTTTTTGGTATTGCCGCATCCGAACGCTCTCCGAACAAAAAACACACTCTTGATTACAGACGTAAGACATATGAAATTCAAGACGCTTAATAGGACGCTTTGGAATAACAGGCATCGTCTGAATAGTTGTCAAGACCGCACCTCTTCCGAGAGTTTAATGGGGAAAATTTCAGAATCACTATACAATTCTAAATAAGAGCGATATATTCCCATGCAAAATGAATTCAAATGGCACTTCCCGCAAGCCGCGACCTTGCCGCGAAAAACGTCTCGCCCTTTTTCATGCCAATTAAAACGCTGGGCTCCTCCTTTTTTATCCGGCCATAAGAATGAGACCTCGGTAGGCAAGTCCATACCTTCTTCATAAAAATAACGCCTCAAGAGATTCCAATTTTTGTAAACCGATGGCGGCAAAACGCAATAGGGAATTCCGCCGAAGCTAATCCTTAGCTTAATCTCTTTTTCGTTTTTTAATATCAAACCAAGAATAGAGGGGATGACATCTTTAAAACGCGGAACCACGGTTTTATCATTTTTAACTCTCGACTCAGGCCAAATAAAATTAAAACGAATATCATTAATTCCAAGAGACTTAAAAAAGCGAACGTAACCTTCCATATGAGGCGCATTGGGGCGGCAAAGGACGGGATTAAGAGAAACTCCGTCTTTCAAAAATCCTTGGGCGCGAACATTGACAAGGTTTTTAATAGCCTGGATTTTTTTATCCAAAATCTTGGGAACGCCCACCAAACGCTCCTCAATTTCTGAAATATGGCTATGTAAAGACATAGTCACCCGAGTCAGTCCCGCATCAAGACAGGATTTAAGAAAATCTTCATTCGCCAAACGCGTGCCATTGGTGCACAGAGCGATGCGACGGTACCCCAAATCGCGAGCCAAACGCATACAGTCAAGAATATGCGGATAGGCCGAAGGCTCGCCCCCCAAAAAACCCAAGGAGCGCGCCCCTTCTTTAAACCGGGCTTCTATTTCCGCAAACATTCTTTTAGGATCAGCCCAAGGTTCGTGATCATCTCGGTCTTCCCCGCTCATGCAAAAAACGCATTTATTATTGCAAAGACGCCCGGGATTAATTTCGACATTAATGAGTTTTTCAGTTCCATCCTCAAAATATTTTGTCGCGCCCATTAGATAGAAACCTCTCTCGAATAGGCGCCGACCCTTTCAACAAAGCCCGTCAACAAATCATCTACGCGGCAAGTCGAGTCCCAAGTCTCCCCCGCCCAACGCTTGAGAATCTCGCGCAAGAAGCGCCCATCAAGACGAGCGTCTTTTTCTTTCGGCCAATCCTCGACCGTCCCGATTTTTAAAGAAGAACGTAAAGAGTCCATATTCCGACTTTCAATCAGGCTGGAAGAATAAACTGTTCCATCTGTATCCACCGTCAAAGCGGCATTGTAGAGAGGAATCGGACTATAAATTTCGGAGTTTTTTATTTTTAAATCAAGATCCCGCTCCCATGCCCCATGAAAAATTCTAACTAGCGCATGGAAGGTTCTTTCTAATTCTTTTAAATTTTCTTCGCTCCAATGAGAAAAATAGGCCGGCAAAAAATTAAATTGACGATATCCTTCCGAAATAAGGAGCGCCATTTTCTCAATCACGCTTTCAGCCGGTTGGTTTTGAGTCAAAACGAAGGTAAACCAAACGCCCGGCAAGGACCACCCCTCTTGAGCCCGAAAGCTGAGAGTCGCTTCTAATTCCGGATGAGCCTTAAGATAAGCGATTTTTTCTTCATTTAGAAACATCCCATTGGTTGAAACTTGAAATGAAACGCCCGGACATTCACGGCCAAATTCATCAACAACGGCCTTAATGACCGTCCAGTTGAGAAACGGCTCTCCGCCAAAGAATTTAATCTTGGGAGAAACGCCCATGGGCAAATGTTTGAGATAAGACTTGACCGCTTTCAAAGCCACTTCCAAACTCATATCTTCTCCGGTAAATTCAACGGGGCAAAATCCGCAACGAATATTACAGCGGCGGGAAACGAGCAAACAAAGACGGTGGTCAACCATGCTCATACCGCAGAGAACTCCTCTACGCCATAGAGAGAAACATAACTTCTCCAAACCCCCAAGCACTCAGAATTGAGCGAACAACTTCGACAAACTGGAATTTTCATTCTATGGTCGTAGCGCGTGCGCGCCTTTAAGGTAAAACGATTAACTGTTCCTTCTTGATCGGGATTAATAAAGCCCACATCCGTTGGATAATCACGGCTTTCCTCGGAGAAATATCTAAATAAAAGCTCCTTATGCTTTCTAAAAAAATCAGGAACAACGCAAAAGGGAACGGCCCCGAAACTAATTGAAATTTTCCATTTGCGTTCATTTAGGAGAATCACCTTGAGAACTTCAGGCATCACCTCGCGGAATCGCGGGACGACCGAGGTGTCGGTTAGAACGCGAGACTGCGGCCAGATAAAATTAAAACGAATATCATCAATCCCCATGGACTTTAGAAAGTGAATATAACCCGCCATGAAAGGAGCGTTTAAGCGGTTAAGAACGGGATTAAGAGAGACATTGTCCGGCAAACGCCCGGAATCGCGAGCGACGACAAGATTTTGAAGGGCCCTGAGCTTCATCTTAAGAATCCCAGGAACCCCCACCAATCGTTCTTCTACCTCTGGAATATGGCTATGCAAAGAAATCGTCGCCCTTGTTAGTCCCGCTTGAAGAGCTTCTTTAAAAAAATCGTTTTGGCCCAATCTCATTCCATTGGTGCAGAGAGCCACACGTTGATACCCTATTTTTTTTGCATAAGCGATACTTTCAATAATGTGGGGGTAGGCGGTAGGCTCTCCTCCCAAAAACCCCACCGAACGCGCACCACTGGAGTAATGATATTCTAATTCCCGAAGGACTCGGTCGAAAGAAGCCCAGGGATTATGATCATCGCGATCTTCGCCGCTCATGCAAAAAATACATTTATTATTGCAAAGCCTCCCAGGGTTAATCTCGACGTTTTTTACACGCGGCAAGGATGGGGGAACGGATATCAAAGTCTTCTCTCCCAAGCTAATAGAGTTTCCTCGTTTGGCATCCCTCCATCGTCCACGCTCTTCTTAATCTCCTTAGAATCAGATTGCTTTTTAACTCTTTCACCATTAAAGGCCTCACGAGAAAAAGCATGAAATTCCGTGTCGCTCAAGGGATTGGGAATACGTTGGGGAGAAGCCGGCGTCTCAAGAAGAACCTTAGCTAGGGTCTTAATTCTTTGAACTAAGGGAGAATCGGGACTGGTCTCAATAATCGTCTTTTTTTGATACTCTGCTTTCCGCACCAAGGGGTCTCTCGGCAAAAACTGAAGGACCTGGGCATCAATCATTTTCGCAAAACGCTCAATTACGCTTTCATCACAACCAGGATCCCGCAAATTCGCGATAAGGCCCAAAAGAGAAATTCCGTTTGAGGCATAATTACAAACGGCTTTAGCAATATTATTGGCGGCATAGAGAGACATTAATTCCTCGGATGTGACGACCACAACTTTGTCGGCAAAACCTTGACGAAGAGGCGCGGCAAATCCGCCGCAAACAACATCGCCTAAAACATCATAGAGAATCACATCGTATTTTGAATCATCCACAATTCCGGCTTCTTTAAGAATTTCGCTCATGCGGGTGATTCCACGTCCGGCACATCCAATCCCCGGCTCTGGGCCTCCGGCTTCGACACAGTCAATTCCATAAGAGCCCTGAACCACGATACTGGAAGCTGGAGAATGCCCTCCCAAAAAGGCCGCGCTATCAAGGACCGTGGGAATTTGACGCCCACCCGTGAGATAAACCGTCGTATCATGTTTTGGATCGCAACCAACGACAAGAACCTTCATTCCCATCTGGGCGTAAACAATCGCCAAATTAGTAGTGGTTGTTGATTTCCCAATTCCGCCTTTACCAAACAAAACGACCTTATGTTGCATGAATTTTCTCCTATCCTAACGGAGTCGCCCACTTCCCCATGACAGCGTTGGCCATGCGATCAATGACAATCATCGTTGGGACCAAAGAACTTTGTTGTTCATAAATCAAGTCTCTCTCATCAAGCTCCATAAACGCGCATTGAGGGTTTAAAAGCTTAATCCCATTAAAATTAGAAACCAATAAATCGCATTCCAGTGAAAGGCTCTCCCAAGAGGATCGATTTTTGGCATACAAAGCGGGTTCATCAATTAAAACAGAGGAAAATTCTCCACCCAATTCCACAAGCAAGGGTTTAATAGCCGAAAAAACTTCTTGTTTTCCAAAAAACGCGAACTTCTTATTGAGAAAGACAAAAGGAATCAGCCATTCTAAGCGCGGGGCCATTTTAAACATCTCTTGCTCAAGCTCTTCTTTTTTTTGCGTCTCATCCGACGATTTCTTTTCCGAACATTTAAGATGAGAAAAAACTTCTTTAAACCCAAAGGGAATAATCTTAGATGATTTTCTCAAGACCTTTTGATGAGATAGAAAGCGCGGGCGCTCAAGAGTATTAGTTTGGGCGATTTCCTCTGACAAACGAAGAGCGAAATCAAGGCAACCTTGAAAACCTAAAAAGGGATGCCCCTGAATTGAATGATAGAAATAGCTCGGATATCCCACCTCAACAAATGAGACCTCTCCATTCACCATGCGACGCACATCTCCATTAGCAATTACGCAATCGACCCCCAAGTCTCGCGCTTGCGCGTACGCACGCCTTAAAAGTCCGGCTGTGGGACGCTCTAAAGCGGGACCTTTAGCCGCATTAACAAAAATATTTTTTATCTGACTAGGGATAGTTCCCACCGAAACGCGACTTATAACGGAAGCCCCTAATTCTTCAACCAAAACCGAAAGGTTAAATAAGGCGTAAGGCTCAGCTGCAATCATAATCTTCTTGCCTTGAATATAGTTTTTTGAAAGAAAATCTATATGGCGCGAGATACGCGCTTTTTCTTCTCGGATAAAAATTTCAGCCCGATTCTCATCGCCGACAGCTTTTGCCAAACGCATCACCCATGTTTCAGAATTTTTTATTCCCCAGGGCAAATCAAGCTCAATGAGTTTCGCATGGGTCTTTTCAGCCACGACACGCGCCGCTTCTCGCGCGTACGGCAAAGAGATAACCCACCCGGCATCGCGAGCCCGTCTTAGATTTTCTACAGAACTTCCATCCGGCCAAACACTGATGAGTTCAAGCCCCACCACAGCCACAAGACGTTTAAGCTCGCGGAGATTGGAATAATGGTCATCCTCTGTCCGGTCCATGAAATATCCGACAATGGCGACTTTCTTTTTGTCTTTCAGGCCTCCGGAAAGGTCCAGAGACTCCGCCAAACCCTTTAAGCCCTCGGCATATCCATCCAGAAAGAAAGCCCGCAAGGAATTAGACGGGATATGAACGACAGATTTCCCTAATTCAACAGAAACGTCGCGGCTAACCTTGACATAATCAGTACCCGTCAACAAACACATCGGCATCGCGGCAAAGAATACTGTCTGGATATCCGGGCGATCTTTAAATTTCAGAAGGGCTTTACCAATAGCCTCTTCGCGCGACACAACAGTGTTACGAACGTCCGTCCCGCTAAAGAAAATGCGATAATTATCAACGCAATCAAGAATCGTCGAACTTAAGTCATGCTTTCCAAACACATGCTCGGCTTTTCCCATGACGCAATCCGGACCATCTATAAATGCTGCGGAATCTGAAATCGCATTCACCAAAAGATATAGCCCCGTTAAATAAGTGTAATCTAGTGGTTGTCCATAACGGTCAAGAGAATCTGTTTCCGGAGAAATTGAGCGAGATTCGACTTTCGGCAGAATTAATCCGCCCATGAGTTTTTTCCTCCCAAATAGCGGCCATATTCTCCATAGAAGGGAAGTTTACATATCCCCAAAAACCTTTCAAGGGTCCGCAGAGCCCCCCACGGCCCTGCCTCGAAGATGGAAAGAGAAAATTGCGCTTTCCCGGCACGGCTGATTCTTCGATCAAAAAAATAATCGGAATAAACGGCGTCAAAAGCGCCGTTTTTAAGGAGACGGGTTAGTTCCTCTTCTTTAGAAAAGAAATCCAGGGAAATCTTAAAACGATTCTTTGGGAGTTTCAATTGAGGGTGATTTTTGGCGAAAATAAGAAAATTAAAATCAAACCCCATTTCACTTAACATCTCAAACATCGGAACAGCGAAAGTCCAGCGCGGGTCAATGATCTGAGAAATTTGCTTAGGAGATAGGACAAAGGCAAGCTTCTTCCCGCGCGATTGGCTAATGAGGTTTTCCCATCGGCCCTTAAGGGGATTCCAATTTTTCTCCCAAATATCACGGGCAACTTGAGAATCAATTCCAGCGGCCTCACAAACTGTTTTAAGCCATAAACGCGTGGCTTTAACGCCATAAGGCGCGGAAGGAGTCAGGGAACGCACGGGGAATTGCGCAACAAAGTCTTTTACCTCTCCTTCAAACAGGCGATGACCGATCATGATATTGAGAGACGCTTTTCTCGCCAAGCGCAAGGGTTCAAAACCTAGGGAAGGAACGACGCACGCAGAAACGGAAATCCCCACCTGGTTTAAAAGCGAAATAAGCTCCTCGCGCGCTTTGCCGCCGGGATACCCGACCAGATTAACCGTTCGCGATTGAGGCGAAAAATCTTTTTCCTTATCCAAGGATTTTTTAATCATTTCCTCCGTTGTCGAATAGGCGACATCTCGACCATCGGAAGCGCGGTAAATGGTTTTTGTCTTTTCGCCATGTTTGGGTAAGAAGGGCGTTGGGTCTTCGCCCGTCAAGTCAGGAACACAGGCGGAATTAAGCATGATGATATCATCGGACTGGGCTTCTTGAGCCGCCAATCTAAAAGAGTCTTCTACTTTCTTAAGGCTCTTTTGCCCCTCGGTCACTTCGGTTTCATTTAAGTCCGTAAAGAGAAGCTTATACGCCGCCGGTTTTGTCTGCTGATTGGCGATAGTCCAAGGAAAATTCCAGAACGGAACCGTTTTTCCGTCAAACCATGGGAAGGTATAACGACACTCAAGATCCCCATGCATGATGTCTGTGGTTGGATTCTCGGGCACAAAAGAAGTCCTTCGGTGACGTTGGATATCTTCCGGACAGAAAAACCGGGCCCACAAATCCGAAAGAGCCGTATGCAGGACGTAATTAAGAACGCTCATGCGAGAACTCCTTGCGGCGATAAGGCGCGAAGGCCTTGGCTCGTCCATGGTGTTAAAGACTCATTTCCAAACAACTGCGTATAATCCCAGTAAATCCCGCCGCAACGACCTTTTAAAACGCAAGCTCCGCAATCCTCGGGATAAAACTTCTCGCGAGAAGAAAATTGAGTGCTTTCAAAATGCCAGCCAATCCTTCCATTCTCAAGACGAGCCCTTGCGATCGTCGTACGTGGACTATAAAATAAATCATTGGAATAACGCCAGTAAGGGCCCAAAAGACAAACAGGAATTCCATAAAATCGCAAAGCAACTCTGCGTTCTTGAGCTAATTCATGTAAATTAGGCAGGTGGCAGGTAATTTCCTGATGTTTCACGGCCAGTTCCTTGTAATGCGCCCCTCCTCCGCCATGCGGAGTGAGGTTTGAAACCAAAAACTGGTCCAGCTTCCCATTACGACTTAAAACATCCAATGTTTCTGGAACAACAGAAACGTTTAGTCTCGTTACGACATGATTAACCATAAAGAAATCTAAATTTCCAAAATTAGAGACGTGTCTCATTGCCGACATCAACTTATCAAAACTGCCAAGAACGCGCGTCGCCCGATCGTGAATGTCTTTGTTGGGTCCATGAACCGATAAACATAATTCATCAACATACGGCAAAAGCTTTTCCGCATATCCTTGATTGGCGAGAGCGGAACCGTTGGATATGACAAAAACCCGATACCCCATCTTCTTGGCGAAAGCCGCGATTTCCCAGAAGCGTGGATAAAGAGTCGGCTCGCCTCCAGTGAGAGTGACGTGTTCAAAACCCTCGTTTCTTTTTGCCTCAAGCATCTCATATATTTCCTCGCGCGAAACCGGAAAGCCTCCGAATTCCCGCATATGAAATTCCTCGCTGCAAAAAACGCATTGGTCAACGCAACGATAGATGACATGAAACTCAAGACGCTTCATCGGACTTGAGGATAAGGTCATACTTGAGAAGTTTCAACGGATTTAAAAGGGTTCAATTCCGCATCTCCAAATTTTTCATAATAACGAGCTCCTGGCCCCCCACAAGGTTCACGATAAACGCAAGCCTCGCACTTTGGGGTTAGAACTTGGGCGGGATCAGCTAAAGAACTATCCATTTCCCTCAAAAAAGGTTTCCCTTCTTTGTCCCGCACTCGGAACACGCTCAGAGCCGGATAGCGGCCCCAAATCACGGAATTTTGATGGCGGCCATTAAGAACACAGAAAGGCAATCCATAAAAACGGAGAGGAACCGGATACGCGCGGCGAGTCATATCCTCGATCTTTTTCGCAAGCTCGCGATGTTCTAAGATTAACTCGTCATAACGGCGCGAACCATATCCTATTGGAACCAGTTCAGATAACCAGAACTCCTTGATTTTTGCGCGCCGATTAATCAATGAGATAAGCCCCGGGAGAAAATCTATATTGATGGTCGTGGCAACCATATTGACCGTGGTGATGGTTTTGGGATTTAGTGCGGCGTTATTTAAGGCTTTCATTATTCTTTCAAAACTTCCACGAGAGCGTGTAATCAAATCATGGCTTTCCGGCGTTCCGCCGTGAATGGATAAACAGAGCTCATCTAAGTATGGTAGCACAGTTTTAACGGCGACAGACGCGGCAAAGCCGGCCCCGTTTGAGACGGCGCGCGTCCGGTAGCCAAGGCGTTTGGCGAACCGAAGCACTGCCCCAAAACGCGAATAGAGACTGGGCTCTCCGCCCACAAAGCTGACATGGGAAAATCCCTCCCGCCGTTTGCGTAAAAGAATCATCTGCACTTCTTTTTCCTCAAGAGGCCAGGGAGCAAAAGCCTTCATAATTTGGGCATGACTGCAAAAAACGCAGTCTACATCGCACTCATAAGACAAGGTTATTTCAAGACAGCGCATGAGACATCGTCTCCAAACGCGAAGCTGTTTGGGCATTAAGGTATATCCGCTCCAAAGCCGAAGCTCCAACTTTTTTTCTTATTTTTTCTTCCCAATGATACCGATTATTAAAAAAAGTATTTAGAAATTCAATAAATTTTTTTTGATAAGCGTTTAGAAGCAATTGCTCCAATTCTGAGGAGTAAAGGTGACGCAAGGCTATTTGTCGCGTTAAGATGTCACCTGTCTTCCAAGATACGGATTCTTTTTCTATTTCAATAAACCCTGAATCTTCTAAATCTTTCAACCTCCCCGCCAGAAAAGGATACGCCATTACGTCGATTTGAAAAATTCTCTTGAATTCAGAACGGGACAAGTGATGGAAACGGCTTAAACTTCGCGCCGCATACTGCCACATCTCATCATTTCTATCCGAAGAAAAGCAAATATAATCAGGAATTTTATCCGTACATAAAGTTCCCGGCGTAAGTGGAGGGTGTTGGTAAGACCCCGCCCCAAAAGCGCGAGATTGCGCCACATGGCCAAACCCAAGAACAGAAGCTCCCACCTTGGTCATACCTCCGCATTGCTTTTCTTCCAACTCCTCAAGACGGTCAGTGCCAGGAAGCCAAATTGGATGGCGATAACCGCCCTCAAGCAGGGTTTTCTCGGCCGCCTCCAAACTTTCAAGCATATCCAGCCAATTTAAAGGCGCCCGTTTATCTTGCCTCGAAAAAATTGTGTGGGGACGTGGATCAAAGCCATAGAGATGAACGACATCCGGTTTCGTTCTTAAAATCCAATCGACATCCCTAAGAAAAGAGTCTCTATTCTGACCATCGAGACCGATAACCAAATCCACATCTGAAATCACTGAATTTTTTTTTAATAGATTGAGCGCTTTTTCCACTCTTAATCTTGTCTGCCCCCTTCTATCCATTAGAGAAATCACTTGTTCATCTAGGGACTGAACCCCCAGGGTGATTCGGTTGACTCCATGAGATAACAATATCTCAAATTTCGATTCAGTCAGAGTCGCGGGAGAAGCTTCTATGTAAAATTGCGCTCCTCCCTCCAACTCAAAGGAAGAACGCAAATAAGCTAAGAGGTCATCCAAATCCTTATCCGCAATGAAAGTCGGGGTCCCACCGCCAAGCCAAACGCTCGCAAACCGAATTCCTTCGAATAAATCCTTCAAAGCGTCCATTTCTCGTTTAAGCATCTCCGCATACCCACGCATCTCAGAATAGTCATAAGGAACCTTCATACTGCAAAAACAAAAAGTGCATTGGCTGGAACAAAACGGCCAGTGAATGTAAATTCCAATATCCTTGGGAGCCAGACCCGATCGAATTAGAGAAATCGTTTTTTTCCAAAACTCTCGGATTTCGTCAAGATTTGATTTCCGAAAATAGGGGTAATCTTGGTAAGGACCGGTTTTCGGCGGGCAATCATCGGCCCTTCCAAGAGAACTGATAAAAAGATATTTAATCCATTGGCTCTGAGATATTTTCATGATTCCCGCCAGAATTTCGCGTCATGATAAACTCGGAACCCCGGAACGCTGTTTTTTCGACGAATTTCTTGCCTCAAAAGAGCCTCCGAATTAGCATCACAGACAAAAGCATGGATTTCCTTTGACCAACGAGAAATTAAAGCAGCCATGATTTCTTCGCTATAAAGGCCCTTTAAGAAAACTTCTCTATCAACCAGATCGTCAAGGTTTTGTAAAGAGATAAAGCCCTGGCCAATGACAACCTTTCTTTCCTTTTCCCATCGATGAAAGACGGAGGCAAGCGCGGTTTCCATAACATCAACCTGAAACAAATCCAGAAAAGCTTTCCGCGCCAATCGTCTAGTTTGAGATAAATACCAAATGGCATAGCCCCTCATTTCTTCCTCTATGCTTGATTCCATCCAAAAAAACGGCGAGACCTGAGATTCAGATCCACAAACAACCGGCGGGTGCGTATACCAGGCGCTCCCATAAGCGTGAGAAATAGCGCTGGGACCAATCCCCAGAACCGAGGAGCGGAACTTTCGCACCCCCCCATCTTGTCTTTCTTCCCATGGATAAAGAGTCGAAAGCTCGCCATCATCGCGCTGTTGGCGATAGCCTCTCATGAAACTCAGACGATCCGCTAGTTTCAAAATTCCCTCATATTCTTTTCTCAAATCTTCTGATATGACCTCTCTTCGTTTTAACCAAGGAACCTGCGGACGATCATCAAAACTGTAAACATGGAGGAGATGCGGCCTTAAGAGTAAAACATCATTCATGTCCCGCAAAAACCCAGTGAAAGATTGCCTCTCAATTCCCAACATCATATCTACGTCAAGAATAAGCTCAGGAATGCTTTTAAGTTTCCGAAAGACTTTAAGAACTTTTTCTCGAGTTTGCCCTTGCCGATTAACTGTAGATGCCACCTCATCGTTCAAGCTTTGCACGCCCAATGTTATCCGATTAACGCCGTGTTTGATAAGAATATCCAATTTTGAATCCGTCAGAGTGGCCGGCGAAGCCTCAATATAAATTTGGGCGTCCCGAGAAAACGCAAATGAAGCGCGAATATGGGACAAAAGCGCGTCCAACTGTTCATCTGTCATAAAGGTTGGCGTCCCACCACCCATCCATAAACTTGATAAAGGCATTCCAGAAAAGACATGAGAGAAAGAATTAATTTCCTGGATTATTGAGGAATATACTTTTTCCATTTCCGCGTTATTTTTGGGAACGAGCATACTACAAGCGCAAAAATCGCAATGGCTGGGGCAAAAAGGCCAGTGGATATAAAGACCGATATCAGAGGGAGCGCGACCCTCGCGGATGAGCCTCAGGGTTTTTTCCCATGCGTTTTGGATTCCCTCAAGGCGCGCAGGCTTAAAATAAGTGGCTTGATAAAAAGGATTGTCCCGCGGATAATAGAGTTCGCCATTCCAGACTAAAGAAGTCAGGAATTCTGACAAAAAAAGCTCTTTGACCAAGGCCGCTCTCATGAAATTGAAGGCCAAACACGCGAATCGTAATAGGCCATGGTGTCGTGCCCGGCCTGGCCCTCGCGAACAATTCTCTTCCAGTCTATCTTATTTTTAGCTAACTTTAAGGAAAATTCGTGAAATGACCGCGGCTCCGACTTTAGAATTGCCGCAATCATTTCCTTACTATAAAGCCGTTTAATTTGAACGGCTAAATCCACCACATCCTGGCCTTTCCAAAGGATAAAATCTGGTTCTATATTAACAAATCCAAGTTTCTCCAAACTGGAGAGCGGATCGGCCAGAAAATCAAAACTGAGAACATCTTCTTTAAAAAGATTCCGGAATGCCTTCCTGGGCATTTTTCGGCTACGCGCCAAAGATTCTATTGCATAACCTCGCATTTCTTCTTCAATGCTTGAGGGGGAAAGAAAATAAGATGGTATCCGCGCGCCATCATCCCTTGAAAAAAAATCTTTCCCAGGAGCGCGCGGATGGCAATACCAGGCCGAACCAAAGGCATGAGACAATGCGCTGTGACCAAGGCCCAGAAAAGAACCCCTAAAGCGTCGCCAAGCCGCTTCTTGACGACTTTCCCATGGATACAAGGCCTCATCATCCCAATTATCATTCCATCTCCGATATCCAGCGCGGGAAGACATTCGATCGGCAAGAACCGTCAATTGCGATTCTATTTTTCTCTCCTGTTCTGTCACCTTTTTCCCTTGTTTACGAAATTCTGTCTGAGGCGCATCCTCAAATGGGTAGAGGTGAATACAGTGGGGCCTTAAACGAATAATCTCCTCCATGTCCTTGATAAAAATCGGCCCGCCTTGTCCTTCCATACTAATCATCAGGTCTGCATCTGTAATAAGGCCGGGAACTCGAGACATTCTTTCAAAAATATCTTTCACCTTGGCCTTCGTTTGTCCAGTACGGTTAAGCTTTTTGAGAAGTTCGTCGTCAAAAGTCTGAATCCCTACCGTGATCCGATTGAACCCGTGCTTGAGCAGGATATCAAGTTTATTGGGAGTCAAAGTTGACGGGGAGGTTTCAGTGTAAATTTGGGCTGAAGAAGTAAAACGAAAAGAGTAGTGCATATGCGACAAAAAGTCATCCAGCATCTCATCCGTCATAAAGGTTGGCGTTCCACCCCCTATATAAACGCTGGAAAATTCCATGTCTTCAAATACGTCCTTAAATTGGGTCATTTCCTCTTTGAGGGCAGACAATGCCTGCCGCATATCTTGATTCTTTTCCGGGACCAACATACTACAACGGCAGAAAGTGCACTGGCTGGGACAGAAGGGCCAATGGATGTAAAGACCAAGCTCAAGGGGAGCTTTCCCCTCCTTCATCAAGGAAATCGTGTGGCGCCACGCTTCTTTGACGCGAGCCAGTTCCGCCGCTTGGAAATAACGCGCGGTAATAAAAGAACCGTCCAATGGGGGATAATATTCATCTCGGTAAACGGTGGAGACAAACTCAGCCCAAGGCAAGGAAATCTCTTTTCTAATTACAGTTGATGACACAAGACCCCTCTCAAATTTTGAGAATATCTCCTAAAACTTCTCTTTCTTTTTCTAATCGCATCATAACCTCCTCAAAGCGCCTTACTTCTTTCATTTCTCCATTATCATTTAATATTCGAATTAAAATGGAACCAAGGTTAAGAAGTCGAGAATTATAAACCGCATCAGACGCGCGTGTAGCGAGAAGAGTTTCTGGTAAATCCGGGACCCGCAACCTTTCAATGAAGCCGCGAACCATGTCCTTCTTTTGCAACATCCGCGCCGCCCTACAGTCATCTCTACTAATCAAACAAATTTCAGCCATCAATGCGCGATCAAGCTCTGCCACTTTCCTCTGGGGGCTAAAAATCCCCGGCATATGCCAAGAAATCCAATGATACGCAATATTGTCATGGCTAGGGAAATCCCTCCATACCGCTTCTATGAAATCTGAATAAGCCTCTTTTTGTCGCCCCGAATAAAACAACGCTTTCCCTCTCCATAAACGGGGAAGCATGAATTGAGGAGATATCTTAATAGCGCAGTTGAGACTCTCAATCGCTCTTTCATACTGTCCATCCCTATAGTAAGATTCCCCTAACCATGTCCATACTAAAGAATTCTGAGAATTTCTTTTGAGAGCGTGGAGAAACTCCACCCGAGCCTCATTAAGCTGATTCTCATTAAGATAACGTCTCCCTAACCATGCGGGGAAATGCTCCAATAAACGTTCTTTATTCAATGGCAGGCCCCAAACAGGGAAAGGAGAAGCCAATCCCTTGTGTATTCGTCTATTGAGATTTTTAAGATTTCTCAAAGAGGAAGAATCGTCTCCGTAAATAGACATCGACCCTGTCCTTACCAAATCATCATCTCCGGAATAACTCAAGGAATATTTCACAGATGACATCACACATTTCTCTAGTTCCTCAAACGAACTTTGCCGCTGCCCCAATCCCCATAAAGCTAATGCCTTTTCATGTATAGCCCTTTCGTGGAAGAAAAGGGCATTGACTTTCATTGAGAGGGAAGAATCTAAATCCTTTTTGGCTTCCAAAAATTTCATTTGTGAATTCTCTAGGCGAGCTCTCCAATAATAAGACAATGCATAGTCTTTATCTAACCGAACAGCCTCATTGAGATCTTCAAGGGCGCTTGTAGCATCCATCTTTCTCCTTAAAACCTGCGACCTAAAAGCTCTCATCCAACCGCAGTGCGGAGCCAATCTAACTGCTTCCTCTATATATCGTTCCCCATAACTAAACAGATCATATCCCGCTCGTTCCTTGCGTGGGACAGAGGCCATTCTTGCCGCTAACGCATAATGCCAAGCGCGCCTAGGCACGACATTCAGGCTTCGAAGTTGAAAATCAATACGATGATATTTTGAAACAGAGATAAAGGAATGATAAAAAACAAGATCATGCACAACTATATAAGCCCATTCCACATAGGAATTCTTAGAAATAAAGCGACTAACAATTTTTATCAGTTGAATGGAATCTATAGGTCTGTCAGAAATATTGATTTTCTCTTCCAACAAAATAATTCGGAGAAATCCATCTAAAATATTACACCCTCTATAAATGGCCTCATATGCCGCATCAATCGCCAAACTTTTACTCCCCAACCTCCACAAAACCTCAGCCTCCATAACCCATAAACCTGGAGACCAAGGATTTAGATTTTTCGCTATTAATATTTTCTCTTTTGCCGCATCCCATAGGCGCAACTTCATCTTGACGATAATACCCAAAATCCAAGCCACTTCCAAACGAGGTTCCGTCCGCTCTATGATTGACAAATCCAAATCGGCCAATTCCCACTTCCCGCTAATCATGTATGCATAGGAACGCCATAACCTAAAATAGATATTATGCTCCTCCACCTTTATGGCGCGATTCAGATAATTCAAAGCAGCTGGGATGTCGTCGGACAAAAGACATTCGCCCTTTAGGGCATCTACCCATGGATGCCCTGGATCAATTTTTTCGGCCAATTCGAAATTTATGATCGCCTCTTTAGGGGACCCCATCAATCTATTAAATCGGCCAAGAACGCAAAAATCCCAGAATCCTTTGGACGATATCCTTTTTAGTTTTTCGATAGACTCTTGATAATAATCCGCACGGCGCGCAGAAGCAAAGGGAAGAAAAAAATCGAAATTGAAAATAGAAATTCCCTTGTAGGCCAGCGATAATATATCTTGTTCTATTGTTGGGCAAACCCACAAAAGATTAGGATCCGGAATCTTGACCATAGGTCGAGGAAGAGTCTCCATGCTAACTCCTTTTTCTCTCACTATGAAATTCCCTTTCACAAACCAGACAGAATAGGCGCAATGCTTGTATTTTTAGTCACTCGTGTCCGGTTGAAATTGAGGAGTCAGAGACACCTCTCATTTGCCCAACCACTGCGGTCCAAACTAATGTTCGAATTATATCCACGTGACTCTTTCGCACCGCCAATTGAAGGGCAGTCCACCCATCTTTGCCACAGATGTTTACATCCGCGCCCATATTTACGCACTTCCGAACTACTTGGAAATGTCCTTTCCAAGAAGCCATTAATAACGCTGTTCTCCCATCTCTATCTTTAGCATTCACATCCGCGCCAAACTCTATAAGTTTGTTAACTATATCAAGATGACCCTTATCAGCCGCTATTAATAAAGCTATCCAGCCATCCTCGCTCTCTGCATTGACATCTACCCCGCGTTGGAGGAGTTCTAGGACTATATTAAGCTGGCCTTCAACGGCCGCCCATATAAGGGCGCTCCTCCCACATCTACGCCCTGAATTAATATCCACGCCTAGAGAGAGAATATATTGGACCCGCTCATTATCCCCCTGAATAATTGCATCTATTAAATCATTAAAACTATTAAATCCCATGTTCAACAGATAATGCAATGTCTATCAATCCTTGGAAATCCGCCCAATATTTTTTCTCACCCAAAGCTGATCTTGATATCCAAACGCAGAATCTACTCCCGTTATAGCGGACAGGTTTTCAAAAATGCCTAATCTCCTCGCCGTGTTCCGCACAAGTTCCATGCGGAAAGATATTTCCTCTTCTGAAATCTTTCCTTTTAATCCAGCAGATTCCGTGCCAAGCTTTACTTGGTAACGAAAAAATATCGTCGAATCAAAATAAGTGGCGGCCACCAAAGTTTTCCGTAAATCATCTCGTGTCTCGCCCGGAAATCCAACAATCGCGGTTGTTTTCAAGAAAATATTAGGATTAATATTTTTCATCCTACGCACTCCCTCCAGAATCGGTTCTATCGTATAACGACGATTCATGCTTGAAAGAATTTTATTACTCCCAGATTGAAAAGGGATCATCAAAAAATCAATTGATTGCAAATATGGTTCAATTCTATCCAAGATATCTACTATATATGATGGAGTTCCTTCAAAGAAATGCAAGCGCGCCGAGGGCTCTCTTTTTAGTAAAGCAGCGCACAAATCTGCTATATCCAACCCACGGTCTCTACCCCACACACTAACATCATCAGCAAATAACCAAAATTTTCTCTTGCCTTTATTAAGGCCAGATACAAACTCATCCATAATATTCTTTAAAGGAACGCTCGTTAGAGATCCTTTTGCGCTCTTTATCTCACAGAACGCGCACTTATCTTGACAACCATCTGCTATCCGTATATAACACATACCCTCCATATCCAAACCAAGCGCCTGCCAAAATTCTTTCTTATTGTCTGGCATCATATAATCTGCCGGAGCAAATTGGAATGGTATCTGAGCCTTTATAATATCCGTTATTTCTGACGGTTTTGCTAAAATTTGACGATATGGCAGAAAATAAAAATTTTTAGGGATGTCACCAGGTCTATTTAGAGAAGGAGTACACCCAACAGAAAGAATTTTTTTATTAGGGAGAGCCTTCGCAAGCGCTGAATATTCTTGGTTCAGTTTTGAATTATTATCAACAACATTGCAACCATTGAGAATAATGACATCAGCCTCCTCTTCTGAATCAACAACACTAAAACCATTTTGCAGAAAAAAATATTCAAAGCTACCAGCCACATAACTATTGCTTGTGCAACTCTTATTTAAATTCTTTATATGGACCTTATCTACCATGCCCCTATCCCATCCTCTTAAGACGCTCAAATTCTTCCATGGCCCCTCCAATGACCTGTTCCATCGTCCTGCTCCCCCCCCAACAAACAAAAGATATTTTATCCATCTTCTGGTTAGTTAGAGCTTTATACTCTTTGTATAACTCTACTGCTTTTGGACTTGGGGACATTCCATACGGTTCATTGACATTTGGCACATACGCTTGCGCATATTCACGAACAATTGTGGTCAACGGAATTTTTTGCCCTGTAAAGTGTTTGCTCTCTATAATGCTTACAAATTCATGGTCGTCGTTTGGATAATCAACTTGCCCCACTGGCTGGTAAAATTCTTTTTCCACAGTCTCATATTCGAAACGTAAGCTCCCATAAGGAATGCGCCCCAATCGAAAATCGAAGTATTCATCAATCAGCCCTGTGTAAATAAGCCGTTTAAATACTATTTTTTTTATTAAGAATCTATAATCCACATCCAACAAAACTTCTATATTTGGATGCCTAAGCATACGCTCAAACATCTTCCCATACCCATCCCTAGGGAGCGCCTGAAACTTTGATGTGAAATAGCGATTATCTCGATTAGCACGTATCGGGATACTCCTAGCCATACTAATATCCCACTCACGTGGATGCAACCCCGAAAACTTCACAAAATGCTTCTCATAAAATTTCTTATAAAAAAACTTCCCCGCAGAATTAAGAATCACATCTTCAAGATTTTTTGGATCTGAAATCGGAACCCTCCAACGCTTCAAGGCAAGTAGCATTTCTTTTTCTGAAGACTTACGCCCCAAAACTTGTTCAAATGTATTCAGGTTAACAGGGAATTGCCACAAGCGACCGTCAAACGAGAGCAACATTCTACATTCAGCGTAGTGCCAATCCGTGAATTGGCTCAAATACTTCACTATTGTCTCAGAATTGGTATAAAAGTAATGAGCTCCATATTTGTGGACCAGAACGCCGGATTTATCATACGCATCATATACAAGTCCACCAATATGATTTCTCCTATCTACCACCAAGCATGTTTTCCCTATAGAAGCCAGTCTTTCCGCCATCACAGACCCTGCCAGACCAGCTCCCACAATTAGATAATCGTATTTCTTCATGGTTTTATCTTTTATTTTGCTTTAAATTATAATACATACGAAAATATGAATTAGAGAAAGACTCCATGGCAACATCTTGCCACGATGCGTCACCCTGATTTAAGTCTTGTATAAAGCGTAGAAAACTCTCTTTCTCTGAAGCTAGGATACTACGGACTAATTTGGTATTATAAAAAAGTTTTGCAAATAGAGAACGTTCTAAAATAGATTCTGCCTTCTTCCATTGGATCATATCTGTTCTAACATCAATAACGCCTAATTTTTCCATTTTTACGATCACATTTTTAAGAAATCCAATATCCATAATATCTCTCTTAAATATTGATTTAAACTGAACCCGCGAAACAACTCCATATTCCGCAAAGAAACCAACGACAAAACTCCTCATTTCCTCTGTGATGTCAGAATCATACACTAAGAAACGACTCAGGTCAAAAGATTGAATTTCACCGGAAACAGGAATGGGTTCATGATAATACCAATAAGATCCAAAAGCATGAGAAACGGCATGATGTCCTATTCCCAATATAGATCCTTCAAATCGCCTCCAAGAGGCCTCTTGATTATTTGCTACAGAGTAATTAGCAAATGTCCTACCATCATCACAACGATATCCGTGTTGCCGCGCTATTGGATCCGCCAAACCTAGCAAATGCGTTCTTCGTTCCTTGTCTGCCAGGCTAATCGGAAGACCTTTTCTCAGCCCGACCCGAGGAGGATTCCGAAAAAAATAAAGATGTATGCAATCCGGCCTTAAAGACAAAGCCATCTCCATGTCCTTGAGGAAAATATCGGGAGTTTGCCCCGGCAACCCCACGATCATATCTATATCAGTCGTGATATGCGGAGTCTTTTTCTTTATCATATTAAACACATCAATTGCATTCTGCCTAGTTTGCCCTTGGCGGTTTTGACTTCCGAGAATCTGTTCATCAAAAGTCTCTATCCCTAATGAAATCCTATTAAAGCCGTGCCTTGATAAAATGTTTAATTTAGCTTCATCTAACGTTGCGGGAGAACTTTCAGTGA
This sequence comes from Elusimicrobiota bacterium, assembly GCA_027371715.1. Classification (GTDB taxonomy): domain Bacteria; phylum Elusimicrobiota; class Elusimicrobia; order UBA1565; family UBA9628; genus JAKAQV01. Next base: position 43,982 of record DAHXMM010000015.1, read on the forward strand.
ATATTTCTGCCCCTGGAGAAAACATGAAGGAGCTTTTAATGTGAGACAACAGATCATCCAGCATTTCGGCAGACATAAATGTCGGAGTTCCCCCTCCAATATAAAGACTTTCCATAGGGAACCCGCAGAACGTCTCTTTGAATTGATTTATTTCTCTTTTTAAGACATTTAATTCTAATTCCATCTCTCCTTGGCTTCTAGCTAAAGCCATATTACAAAAGCAAAACGAACAATGACTCGGGCAAAACGGCCAATGGATATATATACCAATCTGCTTAGGGGCAACCCCCATTCGAATTAATCTTAATGTTTTATCCCATCCATTCTGGATTTTCTCAAAATCATAGACTTTATGGATAGGTGGAAGACGATCGAGAGCGCACAAAGGGAAATATCGTCGATTATCATAAATTATGGACAAAAACTTTGCCCAATCAGGAATCTCAGCATATAATTTTGAAACCATATAGATATGGATGTTACAATTAATTCTTACGCAATATGAGATTTCATATCAATAAACAAAGAACGTCTATAATAGATGCGACAATCGACATGTCCTTGCCGCGCGCGTATACGATGATCTAAGAGCGTGCCCCTCTCAACATGACAATAACCGGAATCAACCGTAGATTGAATCAGCGCCTCCGTCATTTTCGGACTATAAAGACGTTGGAGCTGGATGGAACGCTCCACGATATCTTGTCCTGTCCAGTATAAGGCCGCAGAATCAACTTTCATCAACCCGCGCTTTTCAAATCCTTCCAAGATATAGGATACTGGCGCACATTCCGATACGTCATGGTAAACAAACTATGGAATGCCGCGCGAGATATCTTATTATTGCGCATGATACTCTCAATGATATAGCCGCGCATTTCTTCTTCCACATCAAATTCCAACATCTTAATGGGAGGAATCGCATCGGTCGATACGCCTTTAGAAGGCGGTTTAGGATGGTAATACCAAGCCGCGCCAAAAATGTGAGATAGAGCGCCATAACCAATCCCTAATATCGATGCCCGAAAATCCCGCCACAAAGCCTCATGCCGGGTTTCCCAAGGATTTTGCCTTAAATTTTCCCAATCTTCATATCCGGTCACATACCCCGCTTTCCTGGCCATACAATCGGCCAAATTAAGCAAGTAAGAGTTTTGGTCTTTTTGATTCCGATCAACTTTTTTCCCATTTTTTTTACACAAAGTTCTCTCATCGTCGGCAAACGGATAAAGATGAATAGAGTGAGGAGAAAGCGTTAATATCTGGGAAAAGTCTTTTATAAAAATGGAATCTTTTTGTCCCTCCAAACCAATCATCATATCGGTGTCGATAAACAAGTCAGGGAATTTCTTAATCAAAGCGAATAAGGTCCGCACCTTCTGCTCATCTTGCCCTCGTCTATCAATTCGCCCGAGGACCTGCGCGTCGAATGTTTGGATGCCCAAAGTGATCCGGTTGATTCCATGACGAATAAGTATCTTCAGTTTAGACTCCGTCAACGTCGCTGGAGAGGCATCTACATGAATCTGGGCTCCGGGAGCAAGTTTAAAATTCCCACGTATAGCGGATAGAAAATTTTCGAGCATCGCATCCGTCATAAAAGTCGGCGTCCCACCGCCTATATACAAGCTTGGAAAAGAAATTTCCTTAAACGTATCCTTTAAACGCCCCATTTCTTCTCTCAATGAGTTCAAAACCAATTCTTGTTCTTTGTGGTGACTGGGAGATTCCATACCAAAGCGACAAAAAGAGCAATAACTTGAGCAAAAAGGCCAGTGAACATAAAGGAGTATTGGATGCGCAAGGCCCAGGGATAAGGACAAAGTTCTTTTCCACAACTCTCCAATTTCTTCAATAGAAGTATCCTTAAAGTAGGCAAAGGACTTATTAGACAGACCGCTATCCAATGGCGGGTAATGTTCCATTCTGTAGGAAGAAGGAATAATATAAGGGTTTGGAATCTCTTTTTGTAAATTAGTCATACCACACTAGCGTCCCAATAAGGCTGAAACCGGGTTTAACTCTCCCGCCCCAAAGTATTGGGCGTAAACGTTGGAAATCCCAAGACAAGTTTTTTCTTTTAGAGAGCAGTGGCAACAAGGATCAGGGAAATCCCTCATCCGCTGCGGGCCATAGCGACGACTGTCTTCCAAATCCAGGCCATGTTCTCTCAGAATTCTCGTTCTACTAGAAGACAATGATAGCTCTTGGTGAAAATCCGCGGAATATGGAGAGACTTCCTCCAAAACGCAAGCCGGTATTCCCAAAAAACGCACATCTCGTCCATATTGTTTGGCTAGACGGACCCATTCCGGCGCCTTCGCACGAATTTGTCCTAAGCGGACTACGCGCCCAAGATATTCGGATATCGGCTCTTTTTCATTAGGGGTCAAATTGGAAATTAAAAAATGTTTAACGACAGGAGAACCCGTGAACTCTTGAATGATGCGCTCAATGTCCAGAAAATTATCTTTTGTCAAAACCGTACTTATAGAGATTTCTGGAGAGTTTTTTATTTTCTCAAGGCCCATGACAGCTCTCATAATATTGTTAAAACTCCCAGGAGTTTGAGTTAAAAAATCATGCACTTTGGAAGTAGAACCATGGACAGAAAACACAAGTTCATCAATCGAAGGCAACACTTTCTGGGAAAAACTTTCGCGCGCAAGTCTTTGGCCATCAGTTATGACAAGAGTCCTATAACCCAAAATTTTTGCGCTCCGCAAAATTTTCAAGAAAAACGGATGAATTGTCGGTTCTCCGCCGACAAAGGTAATATGTTCATATCCTTCTTTCCTTTTCCTGATCATGATGGCTAAAAGCTCTTCCTGACTAGGTTGTCGATTCCCATATTTTTCCATACGCGAGGCTTCAGAGCAAAAAACGCATTTTTGATCGCACTTATAAGAAAGATAAAGTTCCAAGCTTTTCATTGCTGATTCATTCTATAATAGATACGGCAATCTCGCCGCGAATAACTGTGAATGACTGATTTTCTCCATTCCTGATCGCCCGCAGCGTAGCGTTTTAGAAAATCTTGAAAGCGGTTATGATCGGCCGATAAGACCCTATCGCGAATAAGTGGGCTGTAAAGGTTTTTGAGGGCAATAGCTTTTTTAAGCCAGTCTTCAGTCTGCCAACAAAGCACATTTTTATCTATTCTGATAAGACCTTCGCGTTCCATATAAAGTAGAATTGGCGACAAACAATCTACCTCTAGCATATCTGCCCCAAAGAGAGAGTGGAAAGACCCTCGCGAAACGAATTTATTTTCTCCTAAAAACCCAATAATAAAAGAGCGCATTTCTTCTTCGATACTAAAATCAACTGAGAAAAAAGGAGGAACAACGGGGTGGGGCAATTCTCTGCTGGCTGGAATCATCTCATGGTGATACCACAAGGACCCAAACGCGTGCGAAACCGTTCCATAACCCAAAGCCAAAATAGATCCTTTCCCCCGCCGCCAAGGCGCTTCTCGGGTTGACTCCGAATCACAAAGGATGGAACTCTTGCATTCATCAGAGCGATACCCGGCCTTACCGGCCATATAGTCCGCCAACTCCAGCAAATGCTCCATTTGAGCGCGCTGTTCGATAGACAATAACCCACCATTTTGGTTAAACTGAGTCTGCGGCGAATCCTTAAAGAGGTAAAGGTGCATACAGTCAGGTTTAAGACTAAGCGCCGTCTCCATATCTTTAATGAATATAGAAGGAGTTTGCCCCTCTAACCCCACAATCAAATCAATATCCGTGGTTAAATTTGAAATACGCGAAACCATTTGAAAGGCTTCTATTGAATTCTCTCGCGTTTGACCTTTTCGGTTGAGAGAGCCCAATAACTTCTCATTAAAAGTTTCAATCCCCATCGCGATACGATTAAAACCGTGTCTTAGCAGGATGTCCAATTTTGATTTCGTCAGCGTACCCGGAGAACTCTCTGAATAAATCTCAGCTCCTGCGACAAAGTTAAAAGACCGCTTAATATAGGCGAGGAAATCATCCAACATATCATCATCCATAAAAGTTGGAGTGCCGCCTCCAATATACAAACTCGAAAGAAAAATTTCAGAAAAAATAGGGCTAAACAAATCAATCTCATTTTTCAGGGCTTGTAAGCCTTCTTTAACTATTTCTCGCCCTTGAGGAACCGCCATTTGGCAAAAGCAAAAACTGCACTGCGAAGGGCAAAATGGCCAGTGTATATAGAGACTAATCTCAGGCGGAGCCACCCCTTCGCGAATCAGACGGAGCGTTTTCTTCCATCCAGAAACGATGTCTAAGGTTTCAGATGGTTTGAAACATTGAGAAGGATTATGAATATCCCCAACAGGGAAATATCTCCGATTGTCATAGGTTGCCGCTAAAAAGGCTGCCCAGCCTGGGGTATCGCGCCCAAGTTCAACAATTCCAGAATTTTTGGTCATAATAGATGCGGGTTTTTGAATCTAATCGTGTCAAAGCGACTTGTCTTTTTATTTCCTCATTGTTTTTTTCAAAGTTTATCGAGAATTTCTGGAAGGCATACTCATCAGCCTTAAGCAATCTTTTAATAATATGCGGGCTCAAAAACCACTTCAGACAATTCGCTTTTTCAAACGCATCTCTCCCAATCCATGAAATAAAATCATGATTGGCGGAGATTAAACCTAATTTGATTAAGCGAGAAAACAATGGGTTTAAGAACTCAACCTCCAGCGCGTCTCTCTTAAACAAGCTTTTAAAGTTCTGGCGAGAAAGTTTATTTGTCTGCTCTAAAGAGCCTAATACATAAGACCTTATCTCGTCATCCATAGTCCAATCAGTTACGGCATGATAACGAAAGCCATTCCCAATGCGAGGTGAAAATTCACAGGCATACCATCCGACGCCAAAAGCATGAGACATCGCTTGGGGGCCTAAGCCGAGGCTCGAAAAACGTAATTTATGTTTTGAACGCCAAACTTTTCTTTCCCAAGGCCAAAAATCCAAGTAGCCAATCCGATCATCTTCTTGCATGGCATAGCCGTTCTTTGGCAGATAAGAGCCCAGAAAATCCCAGCAATTAGTTTTGAAATGTGGAGAATTCTCAGTCGAACTAAAACATAAAATTTGGGGCCGTATTTTTAAAATATGCCCAAAGTTCTTTTCAAAAGAAGCTGGTATATTTATATCATCAATAGGCGCCTCTAAACAAAGCATGATTTCAGGAAATTCTTTTAAAGAATTTAAGATGCCCTCTAAATTTTTATTCTCTAAGTGAGGAATATGAAAAGAAACAGAGGAAGCATATCTCAGAATCTTTTTTCCAAACTTTGCGACACGATTTGAAATCTTAAAAGAGAAAAAGGCTCCAGACTCAAAATCGAACTGTTCCCTAATCAAACACAAAAATTCTTCAACCTCCTCAAGAGATGAATTTACGGCCTCAAGAGATACTCCTTTAAACGGAACCCCGCGAAAAATCTCACCGAAATTAGAGAGTTCTCTCTTTAAAATTTCCGTGGTATTTCTCTCTGAAGGAAGAACAATTTCTAAAGCTATTTCTTCTGGGACAACTCTTCGCTGTCTAAATAGAAGATACTCATTCCATAGCTGATGGATATAGGACGATTTTACTGGATCAAAATAGGCAGGCAAACAGGTTGAACTCTTCCGTGGGAAACAGTAGTACTGCCGGTAATTGGCTGATAAAAACTCAGGCCAGCGAGAAGATGAATCTGTTTTGAGCGGCTGAACCCTTCCTGCGGTCAAAAGCCGCCCCATACGCAACTACTCTTGTGAATCGGACGGGGGAGGCCCCTGTGGGGGCTTTTGATTCATAGGGAAACGCTTGAGTTTATGAAAATATTTGAGTTCCTCGGCTCGTTCCTGTTTTTTATTGTAGTATTTTTCTTTCTCGTTTTGTGGTAAAAAATTTATAAATTTATCGCCATCTTTATAGGGTGGCAAATGATTGATCTTACGAAAGGTAGCTTCTTGGTGGATCATTTCCGAAAACTTATATTTGACAAACCCAACACAATACTCATGTACAGCCGCCTTTTGCTTTAACTCTAAGGCTTCTTGCATAGCTTTTTTAAGGGGAGCGCAAGTATCTCCATGTGATATACTAAGAAGACCTTTACAAACTGCGGAGTCCCCACATAAAGCGGGATCTCCTTTTGATCGAACCATCGCCGCCATATCTTTACAGTGTTCTGCATAAGCCGAACCCCATTTAGACATCCCCGTACAGGCGTTGGGGCCCGCCAAATAAGCGAACTGATGTTTACAAGATGGATCCGTCATACCAAGCTTCGCGCAAAGTTCGGAGGGAGTCATTCTCTGCTTTATGCCTTGTAGCATCGCGGAACACAAGCGCCTTCTCTGGTCCATAGGAATTGAAGCGGAAGGGGGAATGGTTTTCAAGCATAATGAAACCGCTTCGGGAGAATTAGAAACCATCGAGGCAATAAACATATCCTCTTCATAACGCCGTTGACAAGAAAAAACACCTTTAGAGCCACAGCTTTTTTGAAATGTAGCGCAAGGCTTCGTGCTTTTAGCGACCAAGGCTCGACAAACCTGATAAGACATCAACTTGCCCTCGCATTGAGCAGGCAAATGCCCCTTCGGCATATGAGTGCCACGAGAATAATCAATTGACTCTGGCGGGGTTTTGAGACATTGATCCCTCAAGAAGCGTTTAAGGCCAGCCTTTGTGCGCGGCAAATTAGTATAGGCTTGGGCAACAACATGATGCGGCCTAGGCGGTTTTGGCCCTGCCGCAAGAACAAAAACTGGCGATAACAGAGCAAAAAAAACCAAAGAAAAAGTATATTTCATAAATCTACCACGCTCCGTGGGAACCGTGGGAACCGTGGGAACCGTGGGAACCATGAGAACCATGAGAACCATGAGAACCATGAGAACCATGGGAGCCATGCGAACCATGAGAACCATGGGAGCCATGCGAACCGTGAGAATTATGAGAAGTGTGACCGGAACTCCCTCCGTAATTATAAAGATAATTTTGATGCTGGTTTACCTGCGCCGCCGCCTGATGCGCAGGGAGAAATGCAGCCCCAACGATTCCCAGAATCGCGGCCGTCTTAATGACATCCGAATCCACAACCTTAGCTTCCTCGCTAGTCAGAAAACGTTTCAAATCTTTTTTGAGACTGGGAAGCTTCCTTTTTTTATCGTCTTTTTTTTCGCTCATAGCATCAGTTCCTTTGGAATATATCGGCGCGAATAGGTTTTCCGGCTTTGGCCACCCAACGTTCAAAGACGGCTTTGATTTCAGGATCCCTCATTTTCTCAAAAAGATAGTCCAAGATACCCATGTGAATATGGCAACGATGGTTGGAATGCATACGGCTGACGATGTCTCCTTCCGTCACGTAATTATAAATAGGGCAAACCCCATCGTAAGGCTTATAAACGCAGGTTGAACATTGGGGCTGCCCCTCAAGACTAGAAGAAGCAATCAAGGATCTGACGGCCGGATGGCGCATATAATCGGTAAAACCGCCCTCTTTCACATGACCAATGCGGAAGGACTCGTCTTTCATGCGGCTGAGCATTCTTCCCTCATCACAAGTGTAGATTGCGCCGTCAAAATTATACGCCACCTGTCCAATGCCCGCGCCGCAGGGATTGCGGACATCCATATTATTAGGGTCTTCACCTAACAAAATTTTGGTCAAGAATTGCTTAGCCATGTTCTCAAAAAAAGGTTTTTTCTTGTCTTTTAAATTAATCTCAATAATATAATCCATCGCCGTCTTGTAAAAAGCAAGATATTCATCCGAAGTATAACCAATTTTTTCCCAGGTTTTGAGAGCAAAACCCAAGGGACTTAAATAGCGAAGATAAATACCGCGGGCGCCCAGGGAGAGGTATTCATCAATAATCTCTTTTGGATGAGATAAAGACAAGCGCGTGATTGTGGTCAAGGCGTCAATGCGATATTTTTTGCGCTTGGTCTTTTCCATAATGACGTTCCACCAACGCGTAACCTCACCATGCGCGGTCCCACCCAACCATTTCCGGTTTTCCTCATGAACCGAAGCCGGCCCGTCCAAGGAGGTGCAAAAAGTGACGTTATTCTTAAGCAAAAATTCAATCTTTTCATCGTCCATCAAGCTCAAATTGGAAACAAGGCCGATCATAAGATTTTTCTTAGCCGTTTTGTTGATTTTACGCGCCGCTTCGACGACATAACGGACAATCGGCCAATTGACCAAGGGCTCCCCACCTTGAAATTCAATCGTGATCGAGGGATTAGGGCTTTCAAAAATACGCCGAACAACCTGGGAGGCCGTTCCTTCCGTCATGTCGGTTGAGGTCTCATTCATCCCAACGGAAGTCACTTGACAATAAACGCATTTTTGATTACACCGCAGGGTAACAACGATAATATGAAGCCCGGTGCCGGCAGACAGAAAAGCGTTTCGCTGCGCCCAATCCTTAGATAAAGCCTGAAAATCCATCCATTCGCGAAGAAAACCGCGGGTTTGAAGCTCAACGCCTAACGGGCTTTTAGGATCGACTTCCCCTCGCGTAAAACGCTTAAAATCTTCTTCCTCGATCTCGAGATATTTGCCCGAATCGTTAGTAATCAAATATTTCCCATTAAGGACCCGGTAATAAAAAGGCCCCACTTTTTTCTCGTCGGTTTTTTTAACGTCTTCAAAGGTTAGGGTCATATTTTAAGCCATTTGGGCGAGGATATGATTAGAGAACTCGTCCCAAAACTCCTCATTGATTTCCGTTCCAGATTCAGGGCGAACAGAAACCTTGATTTTCCCATTTTCTTCGGCAATGGAAAATTGGGCCAGCTCCGAAAAATCAGCCGCTGCCGATTCCACCGCTTTTTTGGAATACAGAGCCGAACTAAAATAATATTTTTCGCTCATTTCTTTGGCGTTTCCGATACAGGCGCGACGTTTTTGGCCGAAGAAGAATTTTTCTCCTCCCAAGGAGCGCTGATTTTTAATGGATCATCCGCTTCTGAGGATTTCTCCACCTCAGCCAAAAGTTTTTCAATTTCTTTTTCTAACTCCTCATCCAAGACTGGGGAAGACGTCTCCGAGACAGATCCGTCTTTTGAGGAAGGGCTTCCACCGTCCATTCCCTCCGCCGCAGAAAGCGCCCCTTTCATTTCCGGGGTCACGCCTTCCGCTGCCGCTAAGGCCTGAGTCACGATATATTCTCTAATTTTTTGATTGGAAGCCGACACCTTCTCCCGGAGGGCCTGATGAATCAGCTCGTTTTGAAAATCGCCTAAAACCTCATCCATGGATTTTTCCGGAGTCCCGGATTTAGGCCGGAAATAGACCCTGACAGTCTCTTTGGAATCGCCGTCCAGTCTCACATAGAATTTTTCAAGAAAATGATAGCACGCTTTATAAATCACCTCAAGGCTGTACAACCCTACTTCTACTTCCACGCTTTTCTCATTTATATTCATTTTAACCCTCGATTATGAATATAAGTCCATTTTTAGCGCGCCTTTGTCAAGCACAATTTTCTTAAATCATCCTCGACCTGTTTCCGAGCGAAAACTACTCTCGCGTTCAAAGCCGCTCTACAAAGCCTATGAATTTCATTTTTGCGGTTTTCAGATAAAGAGATAGAGATCAAGGTCAAATAAGCCGGGAGAAAGTCTTGATTTTGAGAAATGACCGTTTTCAAATCTTGAATGGCTTTCTTCTTGCGGCCCATCAAATCCTCAATGACCGCGCGATCGTTGAGCGCGTCCGGAATATTGGGATAACGCCTCACAAGCTCGTTAGATATTTTAAGAGCTTTCGCGTAATGACGGTATTTTTGTTCCTGGTAAAGCTTTTGGGCAGAAGAGATGTATGTCATCTTCTCTTTTTCAAATTTTCCGGAAGAAGTCAAATCCTGAGAGATATTCACAAGTCCTTGCAGAAAAAGGTCCCGCGTTTTTTGGCGCTTAAAGACCGCTGAGTTTTTAAAAACCATCTCCAGTCTTGTGAGTAAAACAACTCTTTTAGTCACGGGCCATGCCGAAAGCAAATTTCTAACATCATACACGATCCGGTCATCCAAACTTCTAATTTGAAGAGAAATCATTTTTGATTTTCGAGTGTTTCCTCGTTCCACAACATCAGTCTGACGCCATAAATCTAAAGCCTTAAGCCAGTAAGAAGCAGCTTCTTCCATCTGAGCATGATCTAAACAAAAAATCATCTCAATTAGATCCGAGCGCACCTTAATTTGAGAGTTTTTTGAAATAATGGAGTCTAAAAGAAGACGCGGGTTCTGCCCTAAAACCGCCTCAACCCAAGCCTCATCCAACGCAATTGTCGCGCTCATGCGCAATTTTAAAGCTTGTCTAAAGTCATGGCTTGCCTTTTGGGCGTTTCCGGAAATAAGTTCTTGTCTCCCCAACCACCACCACAACCATGCGTCTTTCGGATGATTCTCAATAACAACGCCCAGGGACTGAGCCCGGGCTTCTCGCAAAGGATAAGCCGCAATTAAAATTTCTGTTCCAAGGCCAAATACGAAAAAAAACAAAACTGCGCTTCCAACAAAAACCCGAAACCAAGCACGACCAATCTCAAAATGAAGTTTATCCGCAAACCCCCATCGGCTTTTAACCCAAAGGCTTATCGGCACGGAAGCGAGAACGCATAAAATTGGCTCAATAGGAATAAAATATCGCGATTCCACAGGCATCAGGCAATGAATACCGATATAATACCCGCAAAAAACCATTAGCCGCCTGATACTTTCCTGGGAGCGGAGTTTCCAAGCGCCCCATAAGGCCAACGCCGTCATTATTGGAGAAACATTAAAAACAAACCATAATCTTTGCAGATAGGCCCATCCAAATCTCAAGGGATGCCGAAGAGTTTCCCTCATGGCCCATAAGAGAGGAGACGTTCCACGGGTATAGCCCGCAAGTTTTCTAAAATTGCCCTCCATAGTTTGAACCAACCCCAAAGCTCCAGCGACCACGTTATTGTCGGCCCGACCATTTTCAAAAATAATCCAGCGGCCATAAATGGCGTGATTCATATAAACCCAGGAAATAAGCATGAGATAAGGAACTATCAAGATAGGGAAAACTTCTTTTAGCGGAATGCGCGGCCTCGCAAGGCGGTTAAGATAAGGAGCCAAAATCAAGGGGAATAAAAACAGTTCAGAACGAATCAGAAGCGAACAACCAATAACCCCTCCAACGACATAAGAATATTCTATAGACCAAGCATTCTGACTCAACAGAACCGCCAAAAGAGCCGCCATCAAGATGAAAAGCCCCATTTCATTTAAAGAGATAAAGGGCGCCCAATCTATAATCAGAATCAAATGAAAATAAAATCCGAGAGCAAAAACTCCGCCAAGAAAAGATTCAATTTGGTTTGCGAGAATAAAAATAAAGCCAAAAAAAAGTCCGCTCAAAGTAAAGATTAAGAAAGCGGGGCCCCAAGCGGGCGCATGATCATAAACAAAAGCGTCAAAAATCGAAGCCATCGGCATATTTCGTGAAAGGTTGCCGTTTTGAAACTGGAAATGCCATTTATGGGACTGCGCAGGGATTACCATCGGCATATTTCGCGAGAGGTTAACGCTTTGAAACCCTCTATTGGGCGAAAGGCCGTAAACCAAAATTTCTCCGCGGCTTACGGCTCCGTCATCCATCAAGAGAGGCAACTGGCGAGACGCAAAACAGGGGAGAACAAAAAATAAAACTAGGAGCGTCCCAAGAAAAGAACTACGAAAAGTAACCATTCAGCCCAATTACAATTTTACGACATAGACTATGCCCCTTAAAAATGAACGTTATTACAAACGCTATAAACAGCGGAAGCTAATTCATAGTCCCATGCTATGTTTTTAAGGGCTCCCTGGCAATCTTTTCTGGCGGCGGAAAAGTTGCCGCGCTCTCTATCCATGGCCGCTAAACTCAAATAAATAGAAGGGTCATGGGGATTTAGACTCCTAGAAAGTCTAAAATCATCTTCCGCTCGATTTTTATCTCCCATCATGTAATCGCAAACAGCAAGGTCTTTTCTATAAACCCCATTCGCCGGATATCGCCTCGCTAAAAACCTAAAAATAAACCTCGCAATAGGCCGCAAGATCGCATATTCTTGAAGATGGAGCGCTTCTTCATGCAAATACTCTTGCGGCTGGAACAGAGAGGAAATTGGGACAGGAGCAGGGGAGATGCTCTCAATCAGAGATTGGCTCTTTGTATTATCTAAAGCTTCCCTTGAAACTTGAGCCAGTTCTTTATTAAAAAGAGTTCTAACCGCCGGATTAACCAACGACAGTCCGGGCAAGAATGCAACTCTGGAATTAAAATCGCTGATAGTGGATAAGCGCAATTTTTTTTCAGCCTCAATCTCTCTAGGAGAAGATGGATCCCGGACAAAGGATTCGCCCACAGCGATAGATAATGCGCGCAAAATAAAATTCCGGCCTTGCCGCAACTGTTTCTGGGAAAAAGCGGCCAAGGCTTGCATCAGATAAGTTTTTTCCGCCGCATCAGGCGAAACGCTATTTTGCGGGAAATGGAATTCCATTAGCGGCTTTGTTTGTCCGTTGAGAAACTCCGCCCAGGCCAAGTCAAGTTTATAACTCACAAGAGGCAAGGCGCGAGCCCCTCGGGACAATTCTGGTAGAGCAGTTTGTAAATTCCCGTCTAATAAATCTTTCATGCCTTTTTCATGGATCAACCACCCATCATCTGGATATTGAGCGACGGCTCGTTCCAAGGAGTTTTTTGAAGTTGCTAATTGCGGATAAAGGATGACTTTTTCTGCAACAAATAGACAGGCAACAATGGCCACAGAGAACGCAGCCGCGACAATCACAACTCCTGTCGTTTCTTCTGCGGGAGACAAAAAGAAAACCAAGGGAAGTGACGCGAACACAGCTAATAAAGGTCTTAAAGGCACAAAATAAGCGAACTCAACAGCCATCAGACAATGGATTAAGAGTAGATAAAGAACAAGAAGCGCTAATGGCGCGATTCGAGATCGAAAAGGAAAAAACCAAAAACCAATACCGGCTGATACAAACAAAAAGGGGTTCCATCCTACGACTCGAATCAACCTCCAAAAGATCGCTTCAATGTAGCGCAATGGATGGCGAGCGACTTCGCGCGCGGCCCAACCGAGCGCCGAGGAATTGATTGGTTTTGAAGGAAGAATTCCCCAATTTCCTTCCACCGTTCCCACTATTCCCAGCGCTCCAACAACGACATTTGAATCCGCTTCTCCTGCTTCAAGCGGAATAAATTTGTGATAAAGTTCGGCGTTCATGAAAATCCACGGCAAAAGAAACAAATAAGGTATTAGTAAAAAAATAAAAATCTCTTTCTTCGGAATATGGACTTTCCGCCTCCAAGAAGAAGAAATTTCGGCAAAGGCCAAGAGAGGAGGGAAAAAAACTAACGTGGAACGATAAAGGAGTGAGCAACCGAGGGAGAGGGCAACCGCCCAGGCGCTCATGATAGAAGGGTGACGAGCTCGGAAAACAAGAAAACAAGCGACTAGCAATATTAAAAGAGTAAAGACAGACTGTGGGAAACTAATGGCAATATATGAAAGAAGCCAAGCAGGAATAGCAATGGCAACTAAAATCGGAGAAAATACTTCAGCACATAGAGCTGTTAATAAGATAAGGGCAAAGACAGGGATTAGCTGATTGCGATAAGGCGCACGATCATAGAGCGCCGCGGCTGAGAGGCTTGCCGCAGGCAGATGCCAGTTAAATTTGTTTCCAACAGTGGGAACACCCCTCCATAAAGCCTCGCCAGCGTTTAAATAATCAAGTTGAATGGCTTCGTCGGTATGAATTTTCAGGACAAGCAATCCCGCAATAATACACCCAAAAATTAATACCCCCACCCATGGATATTTCCCCGGAACTTTTACCATGGACTGAGGAGAAAAACTAAAGCCATTCCTCACTTTGGGCAACAATACCAATTATTGCCCAGGCCGTTAACGGCAGCCATGGAACAAATATCTTCCCATCCGCTCCAGCTACCACCACCATAATTAAAATATACATTGAGCATCAAGCCATTCCACTGCCCATTGCAATCAATACCCAAATCAACCCATCCATAGGAGGGGTTTAAAACCCCCCATTGCTCGCGAGAGTGATTCCACTGACCTTCCACATAAAGGCCGGGAGCCCACGTTGCGTAACAGTTAGGACAACCAAGCGCAGCGCACGACTGATTATCCGCGTTCTGCCCCTCCGCCAGACAATTATTCCCATTCACGTGCAGGTAGGAATTTCCATCTCCACTGGGCCCAATGCCCGGACCAATGGAAACATTGCCCCCACCTTGATTAATAACCGTTCCACCACCGCCCGAGTCAATATAGGTCGGCGCGTTTTGATCTCCATTAATCCATAAAGGTTGTCCTGAGCTTCCTGATTCAAGATGGCCATTCCCATCGTCAAAAAGCTGAACATTATTGCCGCCACCGTTTTGAACGAGAACCCCGTTCCAAGTTCCGCTTCCGTAAATAGACAATAATTCGGGAGCGGTCAGCGGGGTACCATCATTTCCAATTAAGATATTCCCATTCTCAACCGCGAGTTTAGTATTACCTCCAACAGCGGCATTACTCCCAAGCTCCACAAAACTTGTACCTCCGCTTGGCATCGGGTCCCGGGCCAGCCAGGTGTTTCCAATGGTCACCATATTATTATAAGCCCCGGCGGGAGCGGGGTAATAAGTGGAAAGCGTAATGGATTCAGTCGCGATGGGGGCGACCAAGGTCAAGACAAAAACGGCGCCTAACCCCCATTTCCAAATTTTCGACTTAGGATTAAATTTAGGAAAGTTAGGGACATGAAGAACCAGATGAATCGTTTTCTCGCTCATAAAACCTCCGCCTTTCGCGCCCGGTCCATTTAAGGGTAACAGAGCTTTTTCTTCCTGTCAAGACCACCGGTTGAGAAAAAACTCTCGCGGAAAGACCTCAGAACATGAGGCCGATTTGAAAGGAACCCGCGACGTCCGAGGGAATCTGTTGGGAGCCGCCGCTTCCGTTCTGGTTAGTACTGAGGTATTGCATCTGGGGCGTAACCTGAACCCCCACATCAATCATGAGGTGGAAGATGTTGAGGCCGAAACCGCCGGTCGCGATTAAACCCGAGGACGACGCGGCGAGATTTTGCTCAAGCCCCGCGCGAAGAGCGAGATTCATCCACGGGCGGTTAAAAATATTAACCTCGGTGCCGATTCCGGCCATCTGATACAAAAGCCCGTCAATCAAGGTGGTGTTCCGCGTCAAATCCATATCGGCGGAAATATTCCACCAGTGAAAGGGGCTGATCTCTAGTCCCGCGCGGACGTTGCCCCCCAAGGCCATCTGGCCCGGAGCGCCCTCGGCGATGGCGGTCTGGGAAACCGCAAAACTCGGGTCATTGATGTCGCGGCCCGTGACGCCGATTTTAGGATGAAACGGCATCCACTTAAAAGCTTGGTCCACGTTCCACAAAGCGCCCAAATCAACGGCGGGGGCCACGCTTTCATTCAACGCGTTTTTAAGCGCCAATTTTCCGCCGCCTGAGGTATTGGAACATCCGGCCATATTGGCATTAGAGGTAAAAAGGCAGTTGTTATCATAGCCGGTATACCCCATAATGGCTTTTAAGTTTCCGCCGACGGCAAGCCCGGGAACCCAGGGAATATCGTGGCCGTAACCGAAACCCGCCTCGGTAGCCGAAAGGGCGCGCACATTTAGAGAAGGGTTATTGCTCAAATATGCCCCGTTAGCAATATGATTATAAACTTCGCTTCCAGTAGCTCCATTAAGTTCGGCCTGCGCGCCGCCATAACCCAGTTCATTGACAAAAAAAGCAAGATGCCCGAATTTAAAGTCCGCCCCGGTCCCAAGATTGGCCAAAACGCCATTGCCGCTTCCCGTCATTTCATTCAAATCGCCTTGAATTTGAGATTGACTTAAGGCTAAGCAAAAAGCCCCGCCTTGGCCGCTGCCGCAGCTGGAATAAGTATTTTGAAGGCCGCTGGCCCCCTGGAGAACATTCCCGGCGATATCGGCGTGCGCGCCGACCGGCAATTGAAAGCCGGAGGGGCTGTCGGACTCGGCCAACGTCGCCGGATTCCAGTAATCTCCAACGGCGCCGTTAGAGCTCGCGACCCCGGTTCCGCCCATGGCCATCGCGCGCGGGTCGAAAACGTTCCACTGTTCGGCGAACGCGGGACGGAAAGTCAAGGAAAGAACGGAAAGTAAAAGAAAGAACGGAAAGCGGCGGCCGAAATTTTTATTTTTCATTTTTCTCCTTAAAAAATTGGGAAATTAATACGAGCGATATTCTAACTTATTTTAGAAGGCTTTTTACGCTTGAGGGTTGCTCCCATTTGAATTGGAAAACTATGATAAAATAATTTCATGGCCCAGGATTATTCTTTCGATGTCGTCAGCGAAGCGGATTTGAACCTGATTTCAGAATCTATTCAGGTCGCGATGAAGGAAATCGCCAATCGTTTTGATTTTAAGGATGCCCAAGCCTCTATCGAGCTTGACCCCAAAACCAAAAAGCTCATTCTCCGCGCGAAAGACGAAAGCCGCATCGAGGCGGCCTTAGACGTTCTTTATATGCGCATGGCCAAGAGGGGGCTTCCGCTTAAAAATTTTAAAAAAGGAACGGTCGAAGCGGCTCTCGGGCAAACCGCGAAGATGGAAGTCTCCATTCAAAGCGGCATCCCCACTGACAAGGCCAAAGAAATGATCGCCTCCCTTAAAGCCGCGAAGCTCAAAGTCAACGCCTCCATTCAAAACGAACAGTTAAGAGTTTCCGGAAAGTCTAAAGACGATCTTCAAGCCGCCATCGCGCATCTAAAAAACGGAAGTTTCGATCTCGATCTCCAGTTCAAAAATTTCCGCTGATGAAATTAAGCAGCGGATTTCTTATCGCCCTTTTTCTTCTCGCGCCCAATGCGCGCGCCCTCAAGCAAAAGCCCGGAGATTTCTCAGACCCTTTTTTATGGCTTGAACCCACTCATTCGCCCAAGGCCCTTAAATGGGTCCGGTCTCAAAACCAAAAAACCTGGGCGGTCTTATCCCAAGACCCGCGCTTTTCTAAAATCCGGGCACAAATTCTTAAAATTCTCGAAGCTCCGGACAAAATTCCCATTCCGTCCTTGCGCGGAAAATGGGTTTTTAACTTCTGGCGCGACAAAGCGCATATCCGCGGCCTCTGGCGACGCACGACCGTGGCCGACTACGCGACCCCGCGCCCGCATTGGCAAACCCTTCTCGATTTAGATCTTCTCGCAAAAAAAGAAAATAAAAATTGGGTTTGGCAAGGGGCTCATTGTTTGCCGCCAAGCTATGACCGCTGTCTTGTCTATTTATCCGACGGCGGAACCGACGCAAGAGTCACCCGGGAATTTGACCTGCCTTCTCGTTCTTTTGTCCAAGATGGTTTCAATCTCCCCCAGGCCAAATCTGAAACCGACTGGCTCAACCGCGATGAAATTTTAGTCGCGACTGACTTCGGCCCCCATTCCATGACCGCCTCGGGATACCCTGAAACCGTCAAGCTTTGGAAACGCCATACGCCGCTTTCCAAGGCCAAAACCCTTCTTAAAGGAAAGAAAACCGATATGGAGGTTTACGGTTTCGTTGATTTTCGGCCTTCAGGAGCCATTCCCATTATCGTCAAAAATCCGGCCTTTTTCCGCTCGGTTAATTACTGGATAAGCCCCAGCCAAAAGCTCAAGCGTATTCCACTTCCTGAAGACGCCAATTTAGACGGCTTTTTTAAGGGTCTGGCCTTGGCCGTTTTAAGAAGCGACTGGAAAACCCCGGCGGGGAAATTCAAAAGAGGCGATCTGATCTCCTGGCCTTTGTCCGCTCTTAGTCAAAAAACGCCGGAAAAATTTGCCTCCCTCGTTTATCGGCCAAAAGCCGATGAGACCATTGAAGACGTTTTTCCGGCCAAAAGCGTTCTCTACCTCGATATTCTTCAAAATGTGCGCGGACAAATTTTAGAAGGACGCCTTAAAAATTCAAAATGGATTTGGACGCCTCTTTCGCTTCCAAAAAACGGGGCGACCCATTTGGTTTCAGGAAATAATTTTTCAAATAATCTCTTTCTCAACTATCAGGATTTCCTGACTCCGACTGCCCTCTATTTCAAGGACCACAAAGGCCTTAAAGTCGTCAAAAAGCTCCCCGCGCGTTTTAACGCCCAAAACCTCGTTTCCGAACAGCGCTGGGCCCGAAGCCCGGATGGAACCAAGATTCCCTATTTTCTCGTTCACCGAAAAGGCCTCCCTCTAAACGGAAAAAACCCAACCCTTCTTTACGGCTACGGCGGTTTTGAAATTTCGATGACCCCGTTTTATTCCGGCATCATCGGAAAAGTTTGGCTCAAAAAGGGCGGGGTTTACGCTCTGGCCAATATTCGGGGCGGCGGAGAGTTCGGCCCGGCCTGGCATGAGGCCGCTTTAAAAACTCATCGCCAAAGAGCCTATGACGATTTCTTGTCGGTCGCTGAGGATTTAATCCAAAGCAAAATCACGGATTCAAAACATTTAGGCGTCATGGGAGGCTCTAATGGGGGTCTTTTAGTCGGAGTCGCTTTGACTGAAAAGCCCCAACTCTTTCACGCCGTCGTCTGTCAGGTTCCGCTTTTAGACATGTTGAGGTACACCCATATCGGGGCCGGGGCTTCTTGGATTGCGGAATACGGGGATCCCCAAGATCCTCAAATGGCCAAGGTTCTTTCAAAGTATTCCCCCTACCAAAACGTGCGCCCCGACGTTCACTATCCCAAGGTTTTTTTCATCAGCTCCGTTGATGACGATCGCGTGGCCCCCGCGCATGCGCGAAAAATGGCCGCTAAAATGGAATCCTACGGCGATCCGGTTTTCTATTATGAGACCTCAGACGGAGGACATTCTTCCGCGGCTAATCTTAAAAAAATGGCCAAGGAATACGCCTTGGAATATGTCTATCTCATGGAACGCCTTTTTCCAAAAAAATAGGAGCTCTCCTTTTCTCTCGTGGAAATCCTTTTTGAAGACCGGCATCTCATTGTTCTCAATAAGGCTTGCGGAGAAGTGGTCGTGGCCGGACGCAATTTAAAAGATAAACCTCTCAACCGGGTTCTGTCTGAAAAATTCGGCCAAACTATTTACCCGCTCCACCGTCTGGATAAGGAAACCAGCGGAGTATGCCTTTTCGCCAAAGACGCCGAAACGCAACGCCGCCTGTCTCATCTTTTTGAAACCCGTCAAATTCAAAAAACCTATCTCGCCTTGGTTGAGGGAAAAGTGGAGGGCCAAGGAACGATTAACGCTCCGCTTAAATTATTCGGCTCCGGGCGCACCGGAGTTTCAAAAGCAGGAAAACCTTCTCTGACCGACTATCACGCGCTCAAAAACGGGGCTTTTGCGTCTTTGCTCGAAGTCTCGCCTAAAACCGGACGGCGACATCAAATTCGCGCCCATCTTTATTCTATCGGCCATCCCATTCTAGGGGATTCTCTCTACGGACATCCTCAAATTCCCGCGCCCCGTCTCATGCTCCATGCCTTTAAAATTTCAATTCCAAAAGAAAGTTGGCCAACCTTTGAGGCTCCTCTTCCCAAGGATTTTGAGAATTTTATTCCTTAAGCTCAATTCCCACCGGACAATGATCAGAACCCATGACTTCCGGGAGAAGGAAGGCATTTTTAAGCCGCGGACGTAAATTTTTTGAGATAAAGAAGTAATCAATGCGCCAACCGACATTACGCTCTCTGGCGCGAGTCAACTGATCCCACCAGCTGTAATGGCCGGGGCCTTTTTCAAACTCGCGAAAACTGTCGATAAAACCGTGGTCCAATAATTGGTCAATCCACGCGCACTCCTTAGGCAAGAAACCGGAAACGCCGCGATTTTCTTTCGGCCGCGCGAGATCAATATCTTTATGCGCGGTATTGACGTCGCCGCAAATGACGATTTTATCCTCGCCGCGAGCGCGATATTTTTCAATAACCTTTAAGAGGTGATCGTAAAAATCCATCTTATATCGAAGCCGCACGGCGTCTTTTTTACCGTTGGGAAAATAAATATTAAAAAGAGTGAAACTTGGATAGGAAGAAACTAACACGCGCCCTTCCGCGTCAAAACGCGGTTCGTTAAACCCCCGATCCAGGCGTTTGGGTTTAACGCGACTTAAGGTCGCGACCCCGCTATAGCCTTTTCTCTCGGCCGGAAAAATATTAAAAGAATATCCATTGAATCTGGCGATTTCTTCCGGCGCCTGATTTTCAAGGCATTTGGTTTCCTGAAGGCAAAGGACCTCCGGAGATTCTTTCTTAAACCAATCCAAAAATCCTTTCTTATAGACAGCCCTCAGCCCATTCACATTCCAGGATAAAATCTTCATTGTCAAAGGATACCAATCCCCCTTGACGAAATTCAAATCAGGGATTATACTGAAAATTAGGAAACGGTCATGAAGAAAACAGTCTCTAAGAAATCTCGAGGCGGAAAGGGTGGAAATCCTTTAGAACTCTCACGCGATTGGCAGGACCTCCAGATGCAGTTTGACCAGATGAATATGGACTGGGGGGCTCTTGCCGCTCAAGTGGATGTTTTAAAAGACCCGGACTCTTTTTAGCGCTCCGTTAATGCCCGTCCCAAAGATTCGGGGCGAGTCCTCGCGCCTGTCTTATGACGGACAAAGCCCGGCTGTCATCCCCCAAGAGAATTCTCGCGCTTGATTTCTGAGACCAAGGCCCCTTAGAGCAAGCCCTAGCCGCATTATCCCACCAAGGTTCAACGGCGCTATGAACGCTTGTTCCATTCACAAACGAAGGGGGAGCGATTCCCTCGCAAAGATCCGCCGCTTCAAAACCCGCGGCCGAGTTCCAAGCTTGCGGATAGGAAGGATTATATCCCAAGGTCGGAAAGGGATCGGTAATGGCCTCGATAGTTTCATGGGAAGAAACGGCCGTTATCGTTTCGAAATTGGAAGAACAAGCAGGAATCACCCCATAGAAAATTGAAGTTCCGGCGCTGGACTTAAAACCCTCATGATACCCCCCGAAGGCTTTTTTTCCCCAACATGAACGGCTTGAATCCGGAAGAGAAACGCTCACGCCCACAGGCAAATAAATCATATAAAGGGTATCGGCGTCCGGCGTCGGCAAGACTCCTGAGGAAATCTGAAATTCCAGTTCTTTTTGAATCATCCCATCCGTCAAATTCGATTCTTGATTTTGCGGGCTAATGACAACTTCTCCGATAAAACTCCCTCGGCCGATGGTTTGCCCCGTTCCCGGACGCCCATCCATCGCCGGAATATTCGTCGAGTATTGGGCGAGTCGGTCCATATAGCCGCTGTCAAGAATGTTTTGGTAAAAAGGTCCGATATTGGATTGAATTTGAGAATCCACCCAAGGCCCCCAGAAAACGACAAAAACTTTCGCGTGGGAAATAACCGGCCCACCATAATACTTAAGGGAATTATTTTTGTTCTTGGGAGGTTTGGAAAAAGATAACTGAACCGAAGTCTTGATGAGAAATTCGCCGTAGGGGGCGGCAAAAGAAGCTCCGGGCAAAAGACTTGCCAGAAAAAACAAGAAGGCGACGCTCTTTTTATTCATCTACAAGAAAGATACTCACTTTAAAACTCTTTCGCCTGGGTCTAAAGTCCTAGACAACCAAAAACAAAAGACCCTGTTTAAGTCAAAACGCCTCCAGTTCCAAAACATTTGCCATCAGCCTAGAGGCCCGAGCCTGGCCTAAGAGATGGGGACTGTCCCCATCTCCTCTGGAATTTCACGGCTTTACGGTCCCAGCCGAGCGCAAATCGCGAAAGCAGAATTGCTACTGCTCGAATTAGCCCCGGTAAAGGCGCAGTTCCAAGCATTACTAGGGGAACTGCCACTGGTTGTGGGGTAACTTTGGAATATGGGATATGATGAGGATGAAGATGTGCATCCTCCGCTTAAAACGATCGTGCCGGTAGGACAGGTTGCGGCCAAGGCTCCGCAACTCACACCGGTACAATAAGTGTAACCATACGTCAAGCCGATGGACAAAACACCTCCTACTCGCGCATAACTCGATACATCTAATTGATATTGCGGACTTGCCGTCCCAATGCCGACGTTGCCGTTTTGGGCAACAACCAAGGTCGAAGCGCCGACGGCGAAGAGATTTCCCGAGGCGGGGACGCTCGAAATTCCGACTGATCCTGCGGTCAGGCTGTTGGTGATTGCCGCCGAACTCGCGCTCATATTTCCCGTTGCGCTGATGTTCCCCGTTACGCTCACGTTTCCAGTCACGCTTTGACCCACCGTGAAATTATTGCTCGCGGTGGTATAGGCCACCGTAGGAACCAAATTCGCCGGATTGACCTGTCCCGTCAAACTCGACGCAGGAACGCTGCTTAGCCCTACCCCCGATCCGTAAAAACCTGTTCCCGCCGTGACCGATGACTCCGCCGACACATATCCACTCACCGTCGCGCTTGAACTCGTCAACGCCCCTGCCACCGTCACGCTCGACCCCGTCGCGTTCATGATGGAATTGCCAAGACTGTTTGCGGAAACAAACTCTGAAATTTGTCCGGACGTTCCACTGACACTCCCGCCCCCAGCGTTCAGTATCGTATTATTCCACATCAAAGTCCCATTACTGTTATAGAGCGTCAAGCTCGTGTTCCCGGGAACCGCGCTGTTTAAATGAATCCCCGCCGTCCCATTGGGAGTCCCAAGAATATCCAAACTCTGCGCCGGACTTGATGTTCCTATCCCCACGTTCCCATTCGTCACCACCAACGTCGAATTTCCCACAGAAAATGAGTTCCCTTCCACCGTCGCGCTCGATGTGGTCAAACTCCCGCTCAAAATCGCCGAGTTCGCGCTTCTGCCCCGGCAGGCGCTCCTCTCAGTGCCCTATGCCTTGATGGCGAGAAACATCGAGGGGAATTTGACGATCTCAACAGTGAGCGTAACGGGAATGTTGACCTCGACGGGGACGATCGCGGTCTCGACCTTGACGGCGGCCTCGGGATTCTCCGGAATCAATGTGACGACGAGCGTGTTCGTTTTGTCTGGGAGACTTGGAGTCGGGACGGGGACCCCTCAAGATGCGCTGGATGTGTATGGGGATGTGCGCTCCACGGGAGTTTTTTACGGTTCAGGAGCGGGACTGTCGAACGTTCCGGCGTCGAGTTTAACGGGGATTGTTTCGGCTCAAAATTTAGTTTCCACGGTGGCGTATACCAATCAGACCAACACGTTTACGTCGTCTCAAACCATTACGGCGAATGCCTTCTCGGTGGGAAATTCGACGTTCGTGGTGACGAACGGGAACGTGGGGATAGGAACGTTAAGCCCGGCGCAGAGCTTGGATATTCTTGGGATTCCCAGTGGGGCGGCGGGGATTCATTTAAACAGCGCGGTTCCCGGGAACACGGCCATGACGCTGTATAACAACGCGGGGAGTTTGTATTGGAACGGGGGAGCGCTGGCCGTTGGTTCGAGTGTGAGTGGGACGACGGGTCAGATTCCCGAGTTTACGGGTCCAACCTCGTTGGGCAATTCAATCATGAACGCGACAGCTTCGAGTGTGACGGTAGCGGGGGCGTTGGCGAGTTCGAGCGTGACGGTGACGGGATTCGTGTCGGCGGAGTCATCGGTCACGGCGGGGACGGGGTTTTACGGATCGGGGGTGGGCCTGTCAAATGTTCCGGCGTCGAGTTTGACGGGGACGGTGAACCCGAGTAATCTCGTTTCAACGGTGGCCTATACCACCGCGAGCAATAGTTTCACGGGGAATCAAAGCGTGACGGGAAACATCAGCGCGACGGGAAATATGAGCGCGGCCAGCGGGATTGTGAGTGCTGGTTCGGCGACGATTGCGAATTCCATTACCGTTAACGGAGTGCAGTATGCTTATGTCCCGTCAGGCATGATCAGTTTTTTTAATCTGACCTCCTGCCCTGCCGGATGGACTGCTTTTGGCGCAGCGCAAGGACTTTACTTCGTCGGAGCGCCTAATGGAATCAGCACGGGCACGGTCGTTGGGACGGCGCTTTCTAATGGCGAAAATAGGCCTGCTGGAAATATCGTAGAGACCGTTCATGATCCGGGGCATAGCCACTCATATGCGAATCCTGATAACACCAGCTCTAATGTTTTAGAAACGCAATCCGGGAATACGGAGGTTGCTTATTATGCACCAGGTACTCCGAATACTGGAACGGCGTATACCGGCATCACGGTCACTAACAACAGCAGTTCCGTCGCTGGAACGAACGCGCCCTATATTCAACTTCTCGTCTGTCAGAAAAATTAGTCGCCCAGAAAGATATTTTCCGGTGTAAAGGCAGGCTCCTTTTTCTTTGATTAGACCTTCAAAAACAAGGCGGCCAAGGGCGGAAGGGTCAAGTTGATGGAATAGGGCTGGTTGTGAAACGGGATATTTTCCGTCCAGACCCCGCCCAAGTTCCCCATTCCGCTTCCGCCGTATTCGACGGAGTCGCTGTTTAAAATTTCCTTCCAATACCCTGCTTGCGGCGCGCCGATGCGGTAATTGATTCTCGGAACCGGGGTCAGGTTCAAAACGACGAGAATGGTTTCCCCGTCCTTTGATTTTCTTTTCCAACTTAAGATGCTGGCGGCGGAATCTGCGCAGTCGATCCACTCAAAACCTTGAGGAGAACAATCGTTTTGATGGAGGGCGGGCTCTTCCCGGTAGATTTTATTGAGCATCTGAACCCAGAGCCTTATTCCCTCGTGCTCCTTGTATTGAAGCAGATGCCAGTCAAGACTGTGGTCGTGGGTCCATTCGTTCCATTGCGCGATTTCTCCGCCCATAAACAGCAGTTTTTTTCCGGGCTGCGCGTAAAGATCGGCGAAAAGGAGCCTTAAATTGGCGAATTTTTGCCAAAAATCCCCCGACATTTGGTTGATGAGAGAGCCTTTTCCGTGAACGATCTCGTCGTGCGACAAGGGCAAAACGAAATTCTCGTGCCAGGCGTAGAGCATGCGGAAAGTGAGGCTGTTGTGATGATATTTGCGGTGAATGGGGTCTTCCCGAAAGTAGCGGAGGCTGTCATGCATCCAGCCCATGTCCCATTTGTAGCCGAAACCCAATCCTCCGCAGGAGGTGGGGCGGGAAACCATCGGCCAGGCGGTCGATTCCTCGGCGAACATTTGAACTCCCGGATGATCGAGATAAGCCGTTTCGTTGAGCGTCCTCAAAAAAGAAATAGCGTCTAAGTTTTCGCAGCCGCCGTAGCGGTTGGGAATCCAGCCGCCGTCTTTCCGGGAATAGTCGAGATAAAGCATCGAGGCGACGGCGTCAACCCGAAGTCCGTCTGCGTGATAGGCGTCCAGCCAAAAAAGGGCGCTTGATAAGAGAAAGCTTCGGACCTCGTGCCGGCTGTAATTAAAGACGTAGCTGCCCCAATCAGGATGAAAGCCCTGCCGGGGGTCGGAATGCTCGTAGAGATGGGTGCCGTCGAAAAGCCCGAGGCCGTGGCCGTCGGTCGCGAAATGGGAGGGGACCCAGTCCAAAATGACGCCGATTCCATGTTGATGGAGAGAATCAATGAGAAACATGAAATCCTGAGGGGTTCCGTATCGGGAGGTGGGCGCGAAGTATCCCAGGGTTTGATATCCCCAGGACCCGTAAAAAGGGTGTTCCATGACCGGCAAAATTTCGACATGGGTAAAGTTCATCTTGCGCAAATATTCCGGCAAGATTTTTGCCATTTCCCGGTAACTGAGAGAGCGTTGATTTTCTTCCGGCACCTTTCGCCAAGACCCCAGATGGAGTTCGTAAATTGAGACGGGAGAATTAAGCGAATTTTTATTCGCGCGCGAATTCATCCAGTCGCGGTCGTTCCATTCATAGGACAAATCGCGGACCACCGAGGCGGATTTTGGAGGAACTTCAAAATAAAAACCGAAGGGATCGGCTTTCTCCGCCTCGAAGTTCAAATCTTTCGAGACGATGCGGTATTTGTAGGCGGAGCCTTCTTTCGCTTCCGCGACGAAGCCTTCCCAAATTCCGGAGTTTCCTCGCGGAAACAAGGGGTGGCTGGTTTTTCGCCAAGAGTTAAAATCCCCCATGACATAAACCGCGCTGGCGTTGGGCGCCCAAACGGAGAAGAAAACGCCGTCTTTTTTGGGGGATAAATGCGCGCCGAGTTTTTGATAAATGCGGCGGTGCGTGCCTTCGTTAAAGAGATGAAGGTCCTCCGCGGTCAACAGGCTGTTGAAGAGTCCTAAATTGTTGTGCATAATTTCTCCTTAATGTTTCGCCAAATTCTGATATCGTTTCCTGAGATTTCAGCATAAGAACGCCTTTCCATTTTAGGATATTCGCCTTGCGGATTCGCTGAGCCGTCTGAGATGTTCGGCGATTTCTAAATTAAGTTGTTCCGGCTTTAGTTTCCAGTTCCAGTTTCCGGAAATTGTTCCAGGGATATTCATTCGCGCATCCGAACCCAGGCCTAAAATATCCTGCATGGGAATGATAACGGTGTTTGAGGGAGACTCCAAAAGAACTTGTATGAGTTTCCAGTTGTTTTCAGATTCGGATTTTGAACCATGAACATTACCTAGCGCCCGGTGGACTTCTTCTTGAGGGCCGTTCTCAAGCCAGCCCTTGAGCGTATCGTTATCGTGGGTTCCGGTATAAGCGACAGAATGGGGAGCATAATTTTTTGGCAGAAATTTTTCTTCTCCGCCGAAAGAAAATTGAAGGACATTCATTCCGGGGAAATGAAACTCATCGCGCAGTTGGTAGACATCATTTCCCGCGACCCCTAAATCCTCCGCGATAATTTGAAGTTGGGGGAGTCTTGTGAGAATTGAGGAAAAAAAATCCGAACCCGGCCCTTGAACCCATTGGCCTTTAACGGCGGTTTTTTCTCCGGCTGGAATGCGCCAGTAGCGGCAAAAGCCGATAAAGTGATCTAATCTCACCGCGTTAAAACGCCGGGAAGAAATCTCAAGTCTTTTTTCCCACCATTCATAACCGGATTCTTTGAGAATATCCCAACGGTAGAGCGGGTTTCCCCAAAGTTGGCCGGTTTTTGAAAAATAATCGGGAGGCACGCCGGAGACGGCTATAGGATGCCCTTGATCGTCTAAATCGAAAATCTCTTGATGCGCCCAAACGTCCGCGCTGTCTTGGGAAACGAAAATCGGAATATCGCCAATGAGAGAAAGACCATTCTTTTGGCAGGCGTTTTTAATCTGACTCCATTGACGAGCAAAAAGAAATTGCTCAAATTGGTAGTAAAAAGAGGTTTCGCCTAAAAAATGAAGGAGATCCCTTTCCCAAAACCGAAAATCGCGTGTGCGGATTTTTTGAGGCCAATCAGACCACGGCGCATTTTTGAAACGTTCCTTCAGCGCGCAAAACCATGCGTAGTCGTTGATCCAAAAAGATTCTTGGTCTAAAAAGGCGTGAAATTCGGCCCAAGTTCCGGCCGGGTTTTCTTTTTGAAATCGGGAAGCGGCCAGCCTTAAAGTTTTTTCTTTTTCCATCAACGCTTGGGCCGCGTTCAGGTCCTTGAATGAGGGGATTCCCGAGGGGTCCAGAAATCCTTCTTCTGCGGCAAGTTCAAGACTGATGAAAGCGGGGTTTCCGGCAAAGGCGGAGATTGAACTGTAGGGGGAATTTCCCGCGCCGGTTGGATTAACCGGGAGCATTTGCCAATATTTTTGCCCGGCTTGAGACAGCCAGGCGATAAAAAGGTGAGCTTCAGGCCCCATATCGCCTGCCCCGGTTTTCCCGGGTAAGGAACTAATGTGAAGCAGAACTCCGCAGGCGCGGCTAGTAAACAGGCTCAAATTTTCTTTTCCTATAGTTGGCGCGAACGATTGTGACGAGTTCATTGGTGTTATCTCCCTTATCATCAAAACGAATCATCCCGATGATACCGTCATGCTCGGTTTCGCGGAGGTTTTCGATCATTCTTGTGCGGTCAAACCCCGCGTTTTGAAAGGCTAAAAGAGATATTTTAGCGGCTTCATAGGCGTAGATATCGTAGGCGCGCGGAGAGGTTTGAAATAGAGAGCGGTATTGCGAAATAAAGGGATTGGCGCTGGGCAAAAAATCAACCGGAACTCCGCTGATCACGAAATAGGCTCCGTTGGATGCGGGCCCCGCGAGCTTAAATAAAGTGTCTTCTTTAGACGCGCCGCCCGAAAGAAAAGTCGTATCTAAGTGATTTTGGCGCAGAAGCTTTAGAATGCGCGCGGCTTCCGGATAAAATCCGCCAAAAAATAGCCCTTGTGGTTTTAATTTTTTAAGAGAATTCATTGTTTCCGAGAGCTCGGTTTGATTGGGAGAAATATCAATAAATCCAAGAACTCTTCCGCCTTCTTTTTTAAAATTCAAGTCGAATGCTTGGGCAAATTCCATTCCGTAGGAACTCTGATCGTCAATAATAAAAAAAGAATGGAGCCCGAGCCGTGAATAGGCAAAATGGGCGGCGTAGTGGGCTTGGGTTAAATCGGTGGGCGGCATGCGGAAAATATTTTTTTTCCATTTCCAACTCGGGCTTTTTTGTTGGGAGGTGAGTAGACTATTGGCCGCGGAAGGCGTGATCATTGGGAGGGAAGCCTCGGAATAGATAGGGGCTGCGGCAAGGCACGAATCTGAGGTAAAGTCTCCGATGACGGCAAAAACTTTAGGATTAGCTACTATTTTCTTGGCGGCCTTGACGGCTCCCTGAGGGGTTCCTTCATCATCATAGGTGCGCACGATGATTTTCCAAGGCGCTTCCGGGGCGGCATCGAATGCGGAAACGGCCAATTTGACCGCGCGGACAATGCCGCCGCCTTCGGCTCCTATGGGCCCCGATAATGGGACAGAGACAGCCAAAATCGCCTTGGGTTTGGGGTTGGAACAAGCGAGAATAAATCCGAGGACAAGAAACATCGCTCCATTTTTCCGCATCGGTTTTATTGTATCACTTGCGGAAAGTGGTTCGGCTTAAAAATTTTTGATTTTTCACCATGAGACTGGAAATATGAGCGTTTGTCGCTTATAATAATAGTCGTTTGGTAATTTGCCTGTTATTTTTGTAACTTTACAAAACATGGAACAATGGACAATTAAGGAAGATCCGAACGCTTCAGGTGCGAATCGCCCTTGCCTTTTTGTTAAAGGAAAGAAATCGGATTTGCAAAAAATTATCAAGAAATTCGGCAAGGTTTGTGGACGTCCGGCCTCGCTTGACGGCTCCGGCGAATACAATCTCTGGTTGCCTCTTCATCATCCGAGCGCTGAAATTCTAAAAGAGCTTGAAGAATTTTTAAATTCGATGATGCCTCAAAAGCCCGTTTCCATCCCGGAAGCTGAAACACCAGAGCCCGTAGTTTTACCTGTTGAAGTGCTCGCGCCTCAAGAGCCCCCGAAAGAAGCCTCCTTACCCACCCAGGGGTTAGAGCTTGAAGTCTCTTCCGCGCCGCAACCGGAACCAACGCAGGAAGAATCCAAGGAACAAACTCCGGACATCGAAGTTCCTCCGCCAGCTTTGCCATCCACGGAGCTCCCTCAACCGGAAGCAGCGGTAACATCTCAAGCTCCCCTTAAAGAAACGCCGAAAACGGAAGAAATAGTTGCCGTCGTTTCAAAGCGCGAAGAGCCCTCCGTTTCCATGCCTTTGCCGCCTTTGGAATCCTTGGCGACTCCGGTGATAGCTCCGGATCCTTTAAAGAATTTGGATACTCTTAAAATTGGCTCTCATAACCGTTTTGCCCATGCGACGGCCATTTCCGTTGCTGGAGCTCCCGGAGCGATGCACAATCCGCTGTTTGTTCACGGGCCTCCTGGTTCAGGAAAAACTCATTTGAGTTATGCCTTGGCCCAGGAAATTTCAAAAAATTTGGGAGAAAAAACCGTTTTGCTCACCTCCGGATGGAAACTTTCGGCCTCCACTGTTTCTGCCTCTCCTAAGGCTATTTCTTTCTGGTGGGAGGAAATGTCAGGGCATTTTAAGACGATGATTATTGATGATGTTCACTTAATGGCTCTCACCGAACAAAATCAGGCATTGATTGAAAAAATGATTTCCTGGTTTCTTTCGGGCGGGCGTCAACTAGTAGTCACGGCCGTTTATCCACCCAAGGCCTTAGAACCTTTGGCCCAAAGGCTTAAGATTTCTTTTACCGGAGCCCAGGCCGTGTCTGTTGAAATGAAGCCTACTCCGCTGTCTATTCACATGGAACAGTTTAACGACTTCGTTCGAGGGAAAGAATTTAATTTTTCTGATGAAGAATCGGCGGCGCTTTTAGAACGCTTATCCGCATCTCCATTGGAGGCGCATCTTTGGATTCGGCGCTTAATTCGTTTGTTGGACTTGGGACTTTCCTTGGGGCAAAATCCGCAAATTGCGGCCTTGTTGCCGGTTCTTTTCGAACTAGCCTTGCCGGAGCAAGCCAAAGCGCTTCCAGACTCCTCCGATATGGCGAACGTGAATCATTTTCTTTTCCCCAAAGCCAAAGCCGAGGCAGCGCCGATAATTTGGTTTTTTCCAAAAGGTTCGGATTCTATCGTGGCATGGGCGCAGATGATGTTTTTTAAATCCATGGCCGACATGGGGATCTCTCGCTCCTACCGGAACCTCCCGCCTCAGTCCTATGACCCGGCGGAACCGTTGGGCCTTCCGTTTAAAATCGGGGAAACTTGTCGAAGATTATCTCCAAGAGCGGTAGTTTTGCTGGGGCCTCCGCCTCAAACTCAGCTGGGGGAAAGAGAAACCGAGTGGGTTCATGCGACACGCCATGTTCTAGAGGCGATGGGAGTTGCCGCGGCCCATATCCCCTTTCAAGGCGTTAAGGTTTATGCCTATTTTTTGAGAGCTCATTTGGATTTAATCTCGTGAATATCGAAATTTTAAAAGACAGCGCATGGCTTGGATCCGGATTTATTTTAGGCGTGGGCGGAACGCTGTTTTTAAAAGAAATTTTGACTAAAGATGATCCGGATTCTCAGAGCCTCAGAGAAGAATTAACGGACACGCAATCCCGCCTAGAGGAAAAATATCGGGAAATCAAAACTCTCCAGGATACCGTGCGTTCCTCTCTTTCTCCGATGGACTTGACGGCGGCTTTGGCGGGAATTGTTTCTATTGTGACTCGTCACATGGAAGTTGACTTGGTCGCTTTTCTACTTCTCGATGAGGCCTCTCAGGAACTGGTGACTCAGCCTGGGGCTTATGGCTTGGAAAAAGAAGATCAGATTTACAGAATATCTTTGCTTGAGGAAAATGCCTCGTCGGTCAGGACTTTTAAAACCGGAAAGCCTTTTGTCGCGGGGGATGCCCAAGATGATCCGGGAGTCATCACGCATTACGCCAAATTATGGGATATTCGTTCTCTTATTGTCGTTCCCGTCTCTAAGCAAGGGCATTCCTGGGGCGTAATGAGAGTGGGAAGCCGCAAGCCTTATGCGTTTACTCAAGAGCATGTGGATTTAATGAGCGCGATCGCGGAAGACGCGGCGATTATCATTGAAATGTCGGTTTTGAATCAACAATTAGTGCAGGATAGGGAACAATTAAGGGCCCTAAGCCGTATGAAAGATGAGTTCGTTTCGACAGTCAGCCATGAGTTCAAGACGCCGTTGACGACTTTGGCGGGGTTTTTAGGGCTTATGCTGGAAGGAGAAATTGGGCCGGTAAGCGAGGATCAAAAACGATTTATGATGATGGCGCGAAACGCGGTCGAGAGGCTTTCGAACATGGTTTCTGATTTATTAGATATTTCCCGTCTTGAATCGGGGATGAAAATGGATATGAAAGTTTTTTCTCTCTCTGCCTTGATCTCTTCCATTATAGAGTCGCATAAATTAGAGGCGACTTCATCCAAGAAAGAAATTCGTTTTGATTCTCCTGAAAAATTGCCGGAGGTTCTCGCTGATAAAAAGTGGATTGCGGTTGTTCTTGAAAACTTAATATCGAACGCGCTGAAATTTACCAAGCCTAGCGGCCGCGTCGTCGTTTCTGTT
The DNA here is from genome assembly GCA_027371715.1 of Elusimicrobiota bacterium. Classification (GTDB taxonomy): domain Bacteria; phylum Elusimicrobiota; class Elusimicrobia; order UBA1565; family UBA9628; genus JAKAQV01. The sequence goes on from DAHXMM010000015.1 coordinate 75,956, forward strand.
TTTGATAAAGGAGACTGTGTTGAGACGATTGTGGAAGATGACGGCATCGGCCTTCCCGAAGAAGCCGTGCCCCATATCTTTGAAAAATTTTATCGCGCTCCGAATGCGCGAGAATTGAACATCTCGGGAACTGGCCTGGGACTTTCGATATCAAAAAAAATACTCGATTTACACGGCGGTCGCTTGTGGATTGAATCTGCCCTGGGAAAGGGGACCAAAGCTCATTTTGTCCTCTATTCCGTCAACCGTTATGGCGTTTCTAGCTCAAGCAGAGTTGAGGCGGCCCAGGAGTCTTGATATGCTCGCTCATGTGAGTTCAATGGGGCTTCGTGGAATTGAAAGTTATCCTGTTCTAGTTGAGCTTGATTTGTCTAACGGTCTTCCGGGGTATACGACGGTCGGGCTACCCGATGATGCGGTCAGGGAGTCGAGGGAACGAGTGATTTCAGCGGTGAGAAACTGCGGATTTAACCTCCCGCAAAAGAAAGTGACTGTCAACCTGGCTCCGGCGCAATCGCGCAAGGAAGGCAGTCATTTTGATTTGCCCATTGCCTTGGCTCTTTTGACGGCTTCGGGGCAAATCGCGGCGGAGAGTTTGGAAAAAAAATATTGTTGTATCGGAGAACTGGCTTTAGACGGAACGATGCGCCCGGTTCGAGGCGTGTTATCCATGGCTCTGAGAGCTTGGCGGGAAGGGTTTAAAACCATGATTGTCCCCAAGGCCAATGCGGCGGAGGCGAGAGCCGTTGGAATTGAGGTAGTTTCCGGCGAGACGCTGAGAGAAATTGTTAATTTTCTCGCCACTCCTGAGTCCTCTCGCGGGGATTTTGTTTTTTCCGATCCTTTTGAGAATCTTCTTTCTCATTTGAAATCGGAAAAAATCACGGAAGATATGAGCGAGGTCAAGGGACAATTTTTAGCGAAAAGAGCCGCAGAGATTGCGGCGGCAGGGTTTCATAACTTGATTTTGATGGGGTCGCCGGGAATTGGGAAATCAATGTTGGCGCGCCGTTTACCTGGAATCTTGCCGTCCATGAGCCGCGGAGAGATTTTGGAGGTGACCCGCATTCATTCGGTGATATCTAAAGAAGGTTCCGGCCTTTTGACCCAGAGGCCTTTTAGAGACCCGCATCACAGCGCTTCTTTAGTTTCCTTAGTCGGGGGCGGGCCGGCTGCGCGCCCTGGAGAAGCTTCACTGGCGCATGGCGGGGTTCTTTTTCTTGATGAAGTTCTGGAATTTAACCGCTCCGCTTTGGAAGCCCTGCGTCAACCTCTGTCGGATTTTAAAATTACGATTTCAAGAGCCAAGGATTGCGTGGAATACCCGGCGCGTTTTATTTTGGTTGCGGCCCTAAACCCTTGTCCCTGCGGATTTAGGGGGCATCCCACGAAAGCTTGTATTTGCGCTCCCAAGGCCGTTTCAAACTACCTTTCCCGCGTTTCGGGGCCTCTGCTTGACCGAATTGATCTTCAGGTTGAGATGTCTCCTCTTGACTTTTCCGATTGGGCCGCCCAAACTCAAGAGAGAGAAGAGTCTTCCGCAGAAATCAGAAGGCGGGTCATCCGTGCCCGCCTTAAACAACAAGAGCGGTTGGGGCGAGAAGACTTTGCGGCCAATGCCTATCTAACTCAAAACGAAATAAAAAGGCATTGTCTTCTTTCTCCGCGCGTCATGGATTCTTTGAGGCAAGCCGCTCAAAAATTCGGATTATCAGCCCGAGGGCTTGACCGTGTTCTCAAGGTTTCCCGGACCGTCGCGGATTTAGAGGATTCTAATTCCATAGAGATGAGGCATGTTGCCGAAGCCATGAATTACCGGGCCTTGGATAAAGCGAGGAACTCCTTATGAAGCTATTTTTTATTTTGTGTTTGTGGCCGTTTCAATCTCTTTTCGCGCAGAATATCGCCAGCACTTCAACGGTTTCTAATTCTCCTTTGGAAAGCCCTTCGGTTTCCGAGCCTCCCGGCCTTGCGGGACAATTTCCTTCGGTCAACAGGTTTAAAGCCCCTTTGAAATGGAAGGCGGACGGTTGGGTTTTGGAAAAAAAATCATCCCAAATAAAAGAGACTGATGAATTTCAGATGATGATTCCGCCCGGGGCGCGGGCGGATGTGCGGCTTCGGAAAGGGATTCGTGTTTCCGTGAATGACAGATTAACCGTTTACCGAGTGGCTTCTCGTCATGAAAAAGATACTGATGTCCATGCGCGTTATTTGTTTAAAATCGGGACAGCCAAGGTCGTCAAGGTTATGGGAAAGTCTCTTTGCCAAATTAAAATCGAAACTGCCAACGACGCGGTCGAGGATGGAGACCTGATTAAAAAGGATTGGTGATGAATTTTTTAAACGAGGAGAATGAGACGGCCTTAAAGCTCAACTCGGCTTTTAATTTCCCTCCCGACGCCAGAAGAAAACTGTTAAAAGAATTGGGCGCTTCCTTGTGGGCGAAACCCGCGGAAATTTGGGCGGAAGTCTCGGGATTGTCTTATGCCTCGGCCGGCAGACTTAAAGAGGAGGCGTCTTCTTTTGACGCTCCCAGAGAGTTTGAGCGCGTCCGTTCAATGGGCGCGCGCATTCTTTTTGACGGAGAGAAAGATTACCCCGAAACGCTTAAAAGCCTTCCGCATGCGCCTTTGGCGATCTATGTTTTAGGTGAAATTGGCGAGTCCAATTCCTTGGCCATTGTGGGAACAAGATACCCCACTTCTTATGGGCGCAGAATGGCCGCACGATTTTCGCAAGAAGCGGTTTCCTCGGGACTAACGATTGTCAGTGGTTTGGCGAGGGGAATCGACACCGAGGCTCATCGGGCGGCGGTTGAAAACGAGGGTAAAACTTGGGCGGTCTTGGGCTCGGGCCTTTTGAACTTATATCCTTCGGAAAACAAAAAATTAGCCGAACAAATAACAGCAGAAGGAGGGTGCTTGATCAGCGAGTTCCCTATGGAGACTAAGCCCTGGCCTGCTTGCTTTCCTATGCGAAACCGGATTATTTCAGGCTTGTCCTGGGGCGTTTTGGTGGTGGAGGGAAAAGAAAAGTCAGGCTCCTTGATTACCGCGCGAATCGCGGCGGAACAAGGCCGCTCGGTTTTTGCGGTTCCCGGGCCGATTGATTCTCCTTTAAGCGAGGCGCCTCATCTTTTGATTTCTCAGGGGGCGAAACTGGTTTCCCGATTTGAGGATGTGTTAGAGGATATGCCGCCCTCATGTTTTGAAGAAACGTCGCCTTCTGATACATCTCTTTTCGTCTCTGACATGCCCAGAACCCTTTCCTTAAGCAAACGTAAAATTCTACAATTCATCGGTTCTCAGGTCTTTGGTTTTGAAGAGATCGGGCTTGGATGCGGGCTTGATTTTACGATTCTTTCCTTAGATCTATTTGAACTTGAAATGGACGGATTCATCATCAGCGAACCAGGACAACGTTATGCCATTAAAAAAAGAAACTAAAGAAAAAAAACCTAAAACGGGCGGCGCGAAAAAAACCAAAAGTGGGAAAGAAACCTCGCTTTTGATTGTCGAGTCTCCGGCCAAAGAACGCACCATTTCACGTTTATTAAAAGGGAATATCATCGTTAAAAGCTCTTTTGGGCACGTTAGGGATTTGCCGGTTAGAAAAATGGGGGTTGAAGTGAATCGGGGTTTTCGTCCCGAATACGTGGTTTTGCCGCGCGCCAAAAAAATTATTTCGGAGCTTAAAAAACTGGCGGATAAGTCGACCTACGTTTATCTCGCGACCGACCACGACCGCGAAGGAGAATCCATCGCCTGGCACTTAAGCGATATTCTCCATTTGGATGCCCAAAAGGCTCGCCGGATCACCTTCCATGAAATAACCCTCCCGGCCATCAAGGAAGCGCTGGCCGCTCCTCGCGATATTGACCAGCATTTGGTGGGCGCTCAACAGGCGCGGAGAATCATAGACCGCTTGGTCGGTTACGAGCTTTCTCCCTTGCTGTGGGAGAAAATTAAGAAAGGCTTGTCCGCCGGGCGTGTGCAATCGGTGGCCGTTCGTCTTTTGTCTGAGCGGGAAAAGGAAATCAAATCCTTCGTTTCGGAATCGTTTTGGACGGTCCAGGCTCTTTTTAAGAAAGAAGGCTTTCCGGCTTTCCCGGCCGAACTAACCTTGTGGAAAGGCTCTAAAGTCGAGCAGACAAAAACTTTTGATTTATTCGCGGAGCCCTATCGCGTTCGTATGAGCTCTCTTAAAGGCGAGGCGGATGTAAAGGAAGTGGAGAAAGACGCCGCTTTAAACGCCTTTACGGTGATTGAGGCCGAGAGAAAGGAAACCCGGCGCCGTCCGGCCCCGCCTTTTTCAACGAGTTCTCTTCAACAGGCGGCTTCGATGAAACTAGGCTTTACCGCCGAGCGCACAATGCGAACCGCGCAGTCTCTCTATGAGGGAATTGATTTGGGAAACGGAGAAACCATTGGTTTAATTACCTATATGAGAACCGATTCGTTTTTTGTTTCAAAAATTGCCGCTGATGAAGCCTCCCTCTTCATCAAGGACCGTTTTGGTTCGGATTTTCTTCCGGACTCTCCTCCGGTTTACCAAACAAAAACCATGGCCGCTCAAGAGGCCCATGAAGCCATTCGTCCGACCAGCGTTTTAAGAACTCCCGAGGAATTAAAAAGCCGCATTAATTCCGATCAGGCAAAACTTTACGATTTGATCTGGAAGCGATTTGTCTCCAGTCAAATGAGGGAAGCCGTTTACGATACCCTTTCCGCTGATATCAAAGGCAAGGGCGAAGCCGTTTATCATGCCTCCGGCCGGGTTCTTAAATTCGAGGGCTTTCTTAAAGTTTATTCGATGGACAAAGAAGAATCGGAAGGGGCGGAAGAAATTGGAAACTCTCAAGATCGTCCCTTACCGCCTCTTCAGGAAGGAGACGCGCTTGAGTTGACTCAGTTTAAGCCGGAAATGAAAAAAACCGGGCCGCCGCCGTTTTATAATGAGGCGAGTCTCATCCGTACGATGGAAAAACACGGCATCGGACGCCCCTCGACTTATGCGCCGACTATTAAGACCGTCGTCGATCGCGGATATGTGCGCAGGCAAAAAGATAGGCAGCTTTTGGTCACCGAGTTGGGGAATTTAGTGACCGCCAAACTCAAGGAGCATTTTCCGGATGTCGTCAGTTTGGGATATACGGCGGAAGTAGAAGGGCGTTTGGATAAGATTGCGGAAGGTGTCGAGGAATGGAACGGTGTGATTGCGGATTTTTATAAGCCTTTCTCTGAATCGGTCAAAAAAGCCGCTTCGGAAATGACGGTGTCTAAAATCGAGCCTAAACAAACCAATGAAATTTGTCCTTTGTGCGGAAGTCCGATGCTTTTGCGGGAGAGCCGCTTCGGTCAATATATTTCGTGCTCCCGCTTTCCTGAATGCAAGGGAAAAATCGCCTTAAACGCCGAAGGGAAAAAACTCGAACCTGAAAAGACCGACGAGGTGTGCGATGTCTGCGGAAAGCCCATGGTGATTAGAACCGGAAGAAAAGGCCGTTTCATGGCCTGTTCCGGTTATCCCGCCTGCAAGAATACCTTTTCCTTAGATGCGGAAGGCAAAAAGATTTTGGACTCCCGTCCGCTTCTCACCAGTCGCTTGTGCGATAAATGCCAAAAGCCGATGTGGATTCGAAAGGGAAAGCGCGGATTTTTTCTCGCCTGTTCCGGCTTTCCCAAATGCCGAAATTTAAAACCTCTCTCAAAAGAAGAAGGACAGACGTTGCGCGAAGAAGCGGAGTCCAATTTCGCCAAAGGCTTGCGGAAAAAGTAATGCGAGAGCACCTCCTTGATTTTTTGTCCTATTTAAAAGGGACAAGACGCTATTCCGCGCATACCTTAAGAGCTTACGAAGCGGACTTAAACGAGTTTTTTGCGATCTCTCAAGTCAAATCCGCCGGTGAAATAGACCGAGGGGTTGTTCGCTCCTATATCGCGGACCTTCAAAAGAGAAAAAACCTTTCGCGTAACAGCGTATTAAGAAAAATTTCCGCTTTAAGGTCTCTGACTCGGTTTCTGATGGAGAGAAACTTAATTTCCAATTCTCCATTCGTGGGTTTGATTCTTCCCAAGAAAGAGAAACTCCTCCCAAAATTTATGACGGAAGACGAAGTGGCGACTCTTTTAGAAAAATCCACCGATAATGGACATTCTTTTCTACGAGATCGCGCGCTTTTGGAAATTCTTTATTCCTCGGGCGCGCGCCGCGCGGAATTGTCTTCTCTCAACATAGGAGACGTTGATTTTAACGGGGGGTTTCTTCGCGTGTTTGGAAAGGGATCTCGGGAAAGGCTCGTTCCGGTGGGAAATCAAGCCCTCGGTCTTCTTCGCGCCTATCTTGACTCAAGACCCTTAAGGTCCGGAGGAGAGCCTTTATTTCTCAACGCTAGAAAAGGGCGACTTTCGGATCAAGGAATCGCTTTGATCGTCAAAAAATGGAAAAATAAGCTCAATTGGCCAAAGAGAGTGACTCCCCATATGTTTCGGCATAGTTTTGCGACGCATCTTCTCAACGCGGGATGCGACTTGCGCTCCTTGCAGGAAATGTTGGGACACAAAAATATCGCCAACACCCAAATTTATACGCATATTTCCTTAGAACGTCTTAAGGACGTTTATGGAAAATCTCACCCCCGTTCGCGAATTTCAAATGGAAGATAAAGTCGGCATCCTCGTTGAAGAGACCGGTTGCGATTCGGCGGAAGCGGAATTGGCTCTTCAAATGGCGGGCTATGAAGTTTCCAAGGCCTTGCAGGTTTTAGCCAGTCGCTTGCGCAATATCTTGGTCCTTAAAATTAAGTTCAGGAATTTATCTGACCCTAAATTTGGACTGGCCTTAGCGGTCGCCAATATCAAAACGGGAGAGGTTCTGCGCTCAAGAGCGGTCGTCTCTTTTAACCCGGTTGTCTATATTAGAACTCTTGAGGGTTATTGGTTTGAATTTGAGAAAGACCTCTATGCCCGAAGATTTTGGGAAGGCAGTTTGCAGTCGGAAAGCCTTGAACTGGAAGGAATTTTATCCCAGTATCTCCGCCAGGTTCTCGCTCAAAAGTCCCTAGAAATGAACGAGGCCTTGGCTTCTCGGTTTGAAACAGAACTAGGAGTCGCCTTTGGCCGAGCGATTAACTCTTCAAAAGTCGAGGTGAAGGTTAAGGGAGAAATCTTGAGCCTTGGGGAATTTAATTCCTTAAGAATTCCGACGGGCCAAAAAAGCATGAGAAGACGTGGAAACCATCGCGACGGCCAAGACCACACGGTTCTTAAAATCGGACTTGAAGAAGACGAGTTGGGGACTTTGGCCTCCGAGATCAAGGCCGGGGATATGATTTCAGCCAAGATATTAGACTCGCGCGATTTGGCACATTATCTCTGGAAAATATTCGGCGGCTACCAGGACGGAGTTCCGATTCCTGTTCTGGCTCCGGTTGAGGCTGTTGAAGTTGTTTCATCCAAAATATTTTTGAGAGTGCGGTTCTCTCTGGGGGTTTGCGGGGACGCGTCCATTCCTCTGGAAAAAAAGATAAAGGCCGTTCGGGTTTTGCTCAAGCGTCCCAGTTCATCTTCATGGTGGCGGCGAGTTTTAACGAGGTAAATAAAATGTCTATTCTTGTGGTTGTCGGAGCGCAATGGGGAGATGAAGGAAAAGGGAAAATCGTTCATTTCTTAGCCAAGAAGGCGCGTTATGTCGCGCGCTATCAAGGCGGAAATAACGCGGGCCACACTGTCGTCATCGGTAAGAAACGTTATGCCCTCCATTTGATTCCATCCGGAATTTTAATGAAAGAGACCCAAAATATCATCGGTTCCGGGGTGGTCTTAAGTCCGCGCGCTTTTCGAGAAGAGGTCTTGGGGCTCGAAAAACAAGGTATTTCCTCTAAGAAGAGGCTGTTTGTCAGTTTCGGCGCCCACGTTATTTTACCGTACCATATTTTGCTAGACGGTTTGAGGGAAGACAGCGGACGCGGAATTGGGACAACTAAAAGGGGAATAGGCCCTTGTTACGAGGATAAGGTCGCCCGCATAGGGATTCGCGTTTGTGATTATCTGGAACCGGAAACTTTTAAGAAATTGGTGACGCAGAATCTTAAAATTCGTTCGGCGGAGTTGGCGCGTCTTAAACCCTTGGCTTCAATTGAAAAAGAAGTGTTTGCCGATTATGATTTATTGCGGCGCTTTATCGCTCCTTACGCCAAAGACACTTCTCTTCTTTTGTTTAAGGCCATTTCAAACGGAGATAATATTCTTTTGGAAAGCGCCCAGGGGGCGATGCTGGATCTAGATTTTGGGACGTATCCCTTCGTCACTTCTTCAAATCCCATCGCGGGGGGAGCCGCAACGGGTTCGGGAATTTCTCCAGCTTCCATTGAATTTGTTTTAGGCGTAAGTAAAGCCTATACAACCCGGGTGGGCTCGGGTCCGTTTCCCAGTGAACTAGACGCCAAAAGAGGCGATTTTTTAAGAGAAAAAGGCCATGAGTATGGAACGACGACCGGGCGCCCTCGTAGGATTGGAAGTTTAGATCTCGTTCAGCTTCGCCACGCCATTCGCGTCAGCGGCATCAACGCCTTGGCGGTGACGAAGTTGGATACCTTGTCCGGGACGGGTCCCATTGAAGTTGTGACCGCTTATCGCTGGAAAGGAAAAATTTTAACAGAGTTTCCCTGGTCTAGAAAAGCTCAGGAAGAGGCCAAACCCGTCCTCACTCGTTTGCCTGGTTTTAGCGGACATTTGGAAGGCGTACGCCGTTTCTCCGATTTGCCTAGAGCCGCTCAAGATTATATCCTGTGGATCGAAAAAAATTTGCAAATTCCCATCCCTATTGTTTCCGTGGGGCCGGATTTAAGACAGACCATTGTTCGGGACGCTTCCTTAAGTTCTTTGGCCAATTTTGTTTAGCGGGCGCATGAACGACTCTCGGCTTTCAATTATCATTCCCGTCTATAATGAATCAAAAACCCTGCCCCTCATTTTTAAGAAGTTAAGGGAAGTTCCTTATGGTGTTAGGGCTGAATTTGTTTTCGTGGATGACGACTCAAAAGATAATTCTAAAGTTCTTATTAAAGAGTTTGCTGAAAAATCTCCTGATGTCATCTTTCATTTTCAGGATAAAAACCAGGGTAAAGGGGCGGCCATTCGCCGAGGAATTACACTTGCCTCAGGCGATTTAATTATTATTCAAGACGCCGATTTGGAATATGAACCAAACGATATTCCTTCTTTGCTTAAGCCGATTCTTGATGACGAGGCCGACGTGGTCTATGGATCTCGGTTTAAAACATCCGGGGCTCAGGTTCACCGGACTTGGCATCGCTTAGGCAACCGATTTTTGACGGCTTTTTCCAACCTTTGTTCCGGGCTTTATTTTTCCGATATGGAGACCTGCTATAAAATGTTTAGGGCAGAGGTGCTTAAAAACATTATTCTTAATTCGGATCGTTTTGGCTTTGAGCCCGAAATTACCGCTAAAATTTCGAGACTCAACCTTCGGGTTCTGGAAGTTCCCATCCATTATTATCCGCGTTCCTATCAGCAGGGGAAAAAAATTGGCTGGAAAGATGGCTTTGCCGCCTTGTGGCACATCGTCAAATATAACTTTTTATGTAAAGATAGTGATTTTATTTTACCCTCTATGCCCGCGCGTTATCTCTACCCAGAGGAAAAGTAAATCGTGAGAACTTGGTCTCAGGATAAGATCGCCTTGGGAATTTTTTTAACGGCCATTCTTTTAGAGTTTATATCAGGGCTTATGGGGTTAACTTGGGGTTTACCAAATCCTTCTCGTTTTTCCATTTTCCCTCCAGCGATGCTTTCCGATTCCACGATGCCGGAAAAGCTTGAACAAAGTTGGAAGAAAATTTATCGAGGAGTTAAGCTCTCGCGGCAGGAAAATACAGATGAATCTATGCCGAGCATAAAAGGGTTTGAGGAATTTAAGTCCGGTTGGTCTTGGCCTCCGGGTGAGTTGATTCATTCTTATCGTTCGATGCTTTTGCGTTCTCAGAATCCTGATGAGCAAAAAACATTCACGGTTTTAGCGCAAATGAACCCTGCGCGTTTAAAGTTTAGGCCGATCTATATTCAGTATGGCGGGTTTTTCGTTTATTCCTGTGGGGTTTTGCTTGAGATTTGCGCTCACTTCAAATGGATTCATTTGACGCCCGGATTGTCTTATTATTTGCTCCATCCAAGGGAGATGGCTCGCCTTTATATCAGCGGTAGAATCTTGATGGCGTTTTCAACATTGGCGACTCTCTTAGTAATTTTCGACATTGGTCGCCGAATTTCAAGCGAACGCATGGGCGCCCTGTCCGCTCTTTTGTTTTCGCTGATTCCAGTGATGATTCCCAATTCTCACGTTTTAAAGCCGCATCCTTACGCCGCGTTTTGGGTCATTTTGAGCGTCGATTTTGCCGTGAGGGCTTTAGAATCTAATTCAGCGAGCGTTTGGCGTTGGTGCGGGGTCTTTGCCGGGCTTGGCGCAGGGGCCAATTTATCTTTTTTTTATTTTGGGGCGTTGCCTTTGATTGTCTGGCTTTGGCGGGGAAGACCTCAAAAACTTTTTCGCTTGGCTTTGGAAGCTTCCTTCCTTTCTTTTTTAACCTTTGCCTTGACTAATCCGTATCTTTTTATTGACCCTGGATACTATATCTGGGAATTATTAGTCTATCCGCGACACAAAGCTAGTTTTTCGTGGGCCACTGCTGTTTTGTTTTTCTCCGACTATTTTCCCCGCGCTCTTGGCTACGGTCTTGCCGTCGCGGGGGTTTTGGGGCTCATCGTGATGTTTAGGACAGAAAGAAAGAAACGTTTTTTTGCCGCTATTTCCTTGGGTGGACTCTTGTTTCTTTGGACTCTCCTCGCTTTAGTGTGGGGCTTTCTTGGTAGTTCCGCCAGCGTTCGATTTTTCTATCCATTCTTGGGGCTTTTTTCTCTTTTAGCCGCCGAATTTTTTGTTTCCGACCGTATTCCCGAAAATTTCCGATGGTCTTTCTTGACGCTTGTCTTGGCGTGCAACTCTTTAACTTGTTTTGTCTATCTTAAAAATTTAGCTTTAAACGATTCCGTCAATTCTACTCGCGCTCAAGCGTCTTTGTGGATTCAAAAAAATATTAAACCTGGGAGTAGCGTAGGTTTATCCCGTTATCCCCAGCCGTATTCCACTCCGCTTTTTAGGTATGACCAATATGATTTGTTTGTCTTTGAGCATCCTAATTTTTTGAAAAATTTTCCTGAATATGTGGTTTTAGATCAAGAGGGGTATTCCGATCCTCAAACGCATCTGTTTATTAAAAAGAATTATCGTTTGGCGGCGGCTTTTAAACCGTTTTCTCTTGGACCATTTTCGATGGATTCTAATTACTACATCAATACCGCGATAAGAATCTTTACGTTGAAGTCTACTGAAGCCGCCAAACCTCGGCAAGAGAAATCGAGTCGCTGGAAAATTCGCGCTTAAGAGTCGCGTGGGTGGATAAGAAACGCCGTAAGGGCGTTTCCGGCCCAATTGCCGGAGAATTCATGAGGATAACGCTTCCTTTTGTGCGGGTCATAAGCGGTAAGAGTTTTTCAATGACGCTTTCGTCGTACATGAATGGCTGAACCTTGATGCCATTCATTTCGCATTCTAAAGCTCCATATCCATGCAGATAAACCGGTTCTTGCGGCGGTTTTTGCTTAAGACTTGAAAGTAACTTCTGGCCAACCGCATTTGAGTCTGGGCTAAACAGGGGATGGACGTATTCGCCAGAGCAAAAAAGTCCATAGGCTAATCCCAAGGCGATAATTTGGGCTCTAAGTTTTTTCCAACGGAGGGTAGACAGCGCAAGAAAGAAAATGGCTAAAAAAGGAAAGATAACAGCGGCAGGGCGAAGATAAAGTGCAAGGGAGGGTCCGTAAAACATTCGGATGGGGAAAAAATTCATCCAACTCCACCTCAGCGGATGGCTGGAGGAAACCGCATGAGGACCGACTTGAGTTAAGATGGCCATCAAAACGTAATAAGTTGTGATTAATACGCTCAAGGAGAAAATGGAATAGGTTTTCTGTTCCTCCATAATGGCCGCTGCTGTCGCCAGGCAAAAGAAGGGAATGAGCGGAGACCAATATCCCATTGTCCGATCTGGGTTGACAAGCGTAAGAATAAGAATCATATAACTTACGCATATAGAAAGCGGCAGGCCAACCCGGCGCCTTAAATCGCCGGATAAGAGCGCACGGAAAAGTCCCCATAAAAGAAGAGGTCCGACAAAAATAAGGGCCTTGGCCCAGCTTGAAAAATAGAGCCATTCATGACTTTTGAATTTGAGGATTGGAATACTACGAACGACGGCGAGCTTTTGGGCTGAGAGATGATAATGATGAGGTAATAAAAGCGGATAAACTGAAAAAACCAAAAGCCCTAGAATTCCAATAGTCACAATATCTAAAACCGCATGAAGCTTTCGCGAGAGAATCGCATAAAGCGCGGCTCCGGCGGCGAGAGAAAAAGCGGCGTAACTCGTCAGCCACAAACATCCGAAAGCGACTCCACAGAGAATAAGAAAAATGCGGTTTTCCTTGGGGTTTCTTAAGAATCGCAAATAAAAATAAACCATTAAAAGGAGAAAAAAAGCCACAAAAGACCCGTCAAAAAGAAGCTGGGTTGATACCGATATGTTGAGAGGGCTGATAGACAGGAGCCATAGAGACCACAGCGCGCCCTCAAATCCAAGCAACTCTTCCGTTATAAGAGCCGTGAGGATGAATACCCCAACGCTGAACGCGAAAGGGACCCAGCGGAGATGATTCCAGTCAAGGAAAAAGAGTCCAATTCTGAGAAAGAAAAGTCCGAGAATGGGATAACCCGTTTCCGCGGAGTGACCTAAAAATACAGCGTCTCGAATAAGTTGATCCTCATCTCCAAATGGCGGCAGGCGGAGGAGGGAGGCTCTCAGAAGGATGAAAACAAGAAACGGCAAAAGAAAAAACCAATGGGAGTTCTGTCGTATGAGTTTTTTAAAATCAATCACGGGTTCCCTTGGTTGGATCTTTAATATAGTCACCGCGCGAAAAATGTTTTTCCAGCCAAACATAGAGGCAAATGAAAAGATATCGGCTTCCCATTTCCTTAATTTTAAGCTTAGCCTCGCCAGTTCTCCGATTACGCCAGGTAATGGGAACGACGGTCCAGGAATATCCCCGGACGATGGCTTTTAGCGGCAAC
>DAHXMM010000017.1:0-5502 GCA_027371715.1 Elusimicrobiota bacterium
GCTCTGGGGATCTGGACCGCTTTTCACTTTTCCCAAGCGCGAGTATTCGGAGAAGTGGTAGGAGCGCTTGGGATTTTAGCGGCGCTTTTCTGCGTCTATTTTTTTCGCGATCCCCATCGCCCCACGCCTACCGATGATTCAAAAATTTATTCCCCGGGGGATGGAACAGTCTTAAGCGTTTCCCAAGAAGCGCCCGGCTCAATGACGGTTCGAATTTTCCTTTCCCTTTTAAACGTTCATATTCAGCGCGTTCCCGCCACGGGAAGAGTCAAAAAAATAGAGTACACAAAAGGCAGTTTCAAAGCCGCAATGCTCGCCTCCGCCCTCGGCAATGAAAAATGTTCCATGACCCTTGAATGTGGAAGTCCCCAAAGACAAATGACGGTCGATCAAATCGCGGGGTTGTTAGCCCGAAGAATTACCTGGTGGGTGAAAGAAGGCGATCTTCTCAAAACCGGAGAACGCTATGGCCTCATTTCTTTTGGTTCCCAAGTCGCCGTTCATCTGCCACCCTCCGCCCAAGCCTTGGTCAAACCGGGAGACAAGGTTTTCGCAAGCCTCACTCCTATCGCTCAATGGACAAACTAAGCCTCAAGCGCGGTGGAAGAGTATTGGCCCCGTCTCTTTTAACCGTAGGCAACATGGCCTGCGGGTTCTACGCCCTTTTGTCGGTTCATGAACGCGACTTTCCCACCGCCGCGACCGCGATATTGGCCGGCATGGTTTTTGATTCCTTGGACGGCCGCGTCGCCCGGTTATTTCATGGTGAATCGGTCTTCGGCATAGAATTTGATTCCCTTTCGGATTTTCTTACCTTTGGTATCGCACCGGCAATTATGATGTATGGTTTTATTCTCAAAGACTACGGCTCTTGGGGCTATCCCTTGGCCTTTCTCTATGCCCTTTGCGGAGCCTTAAGACTTGCGCGTTTTAACATTTCCGCTCAAGGTTCCGCTCCTCCAAAAAACCATTTTACGGGGCTCCCCATTCCCGCAGGCGCGGGGTTTCTAGCTTCTTTTGTTCTTCTTTATCAGATTATAGAGGAAGGCCGTCCCGCCAGAACCTGGAAATTTTTGATGAATCAAATTCCGTTTCTGTATCCCCTCGTCCCCTTACTTGTCTTTGTTTTGGCCTTTCTCATGATTTCAACTATTCCCTATCCAACTTTTAAAAACATATCCCCGACTCGGCCCCATTCTCCGCGGATTTTAGTGGGATTAGTTTTAGCGGGCTTTACTATTTTCCTTTATCCACAAAACGCGATATTTCTCTTATTCTCCATCTATGTTCTGCTCGGGCCCATCGGCCTTGTAATCAGCGGCATCAAAAGCCTTTTTAGGATCGCCCCAAAAACGCCTTAAGCCTTGATTTTCCTGGGGAAAAGCGGCGGAGCTTTTAGAATTTCATGGGTCGCCGTCATCTTTCCGGCTAAAACTTCTTCCGCCGTAACCGAGCGAGGCAACTGACGAACTCCCAACTGGGCTTGAACCTTGGCCGCCGTCTGCGGCATGAAGGGTTCCAGCCAACCCATCACGATTCGAATGGACCAAACCAAATTAAACAAGACGGGCTCGACTTTCTCGGGACTCGTTTTTTGAAGCTTCCAGGGAGCCTGCTCGTTGACGTATTGATTCAGGCTTGAAATGACCGACCAAATAATGGAAAGGGCTTCCGAAAAATTAAGGTTTTCCATCGCGGCATGAATGGCCGGAGTTTTTTCCGCCCAGCGTTTGGGATAATCGTGCTTTTCCGGATCGCTTTGAGAAGGCAGCTTTCCCCCCAAAAAACGGTCCGTCATTTCAACCACGCGGGAAATAAGATTTCCCAAATCGTTGGCCAAATCCGAATTATACCGGCGGCGCAAGGCTTCCACCGAAAAGTCTCCGTCTTGCCCGAAAGGCATTTCACGCAGCAGGAAATATCGGAACGCATCGACGCCGAATTCCCGAGTCACCTCATAGGGATCGACAAAATTTCCTTTTGATTTGGACATCTTTTGTCCTTCCACCGTCCACCATCCGTGGGCGAACACCTTCTTGGGAAGAGGAAAATCCAAGGCTAAGAGCATCGCCGGCCAGATGACCGAATGAAAACGATAGATTTCCTTTCCAACGATGTGCGCATCCGCCGGCCAAAAATCAGCGGTAGGCTTCATCGTCTGACCGTCCAAGACCGCCGAGACATAGTTGAGAAGAGCGTCAAACCACACATACACTGTCTGCGACGGATCTCCCGGAACCGCGATCCCCCATTTAACTTTCGCGCGAGAAACCGAGATATCCTGAAGCCCTGATTTCACGAAATTGACGATTTCCAAGGCGCGGTGGGAAGGAGAAAGAAAATCCGGGTTTTTCTGATAATGAGACAAAAGAGCGTCCTGGTATTTGGAAAGTTTGAAAAAATAGCTCTCCTCTTTAACCCGCTCCAAGGGTTTCTTGCACTCGGCATTCGGACAAAGTTTTAGATTTTTTTCGTTGGGAAGAATTTCTTTTTCGGTCCAATAGGTTTCGCAAGACAGGCAATAATATCCTTCGTAAAACCCCTTATAGATGTCTCCGGATTTCAAAAGCCGCCCGAAAACGGTTTCAACGCAGCGCACATGACGCTCCTCGGTCGTCCGAATAAAATCATCATAGCGAATGTCGAGATGCTTCCAAAGCTCCCTAAATTTCTCCGAAATCCGGTCCGCGTAGTCTTTAGGTTCGAGCTTCAAAGCGCGCGCCGCTTCCTCGATCTTGAGCCCATGCTCGTCGGTTCCGGTCAAAAAATGAATTTCCCGGTTTTGGCTCCGGTAAAACCGCGCCAACACGTCGGCGGCAATCGTCGTGTAAGCATGTCCGATATGCGGAGCGGCGTTAATATAGTAAATCGGAGTCGTAATATAGATTTTTTTCATAATTTAGATTTTCAGGGCTTCAGACCCGCTTTTCGAGCTTCCACGCAAGCGAGAAGAACGGCGGCGCGAGGATCGGCGTTGGAACGCACGGAATTTTTAAGCCAGGCGATATCCTTCGCCGCTTTTTCAAAAGACGCGAACGAAATCTTTCCCCGGCGATAGGACTTTCTCAGATTTTCCGACAAAGAGAAAAAAATAAGCTCCGCTTCCCCTCGGGCGGAGGGAAGATCCCGCGGCAAACTCTCCGCCGCCTCAATGGCCGACAAAGGGCTTTCCGTCAAAACCCCCGGCCAATTTTCCCGCTTTGAAAACTCGAGGGCCTTTCCTACTGATCCCGCGCAAAGCTCAACGGCGGCATTCGACTGGACCCCTCTTGAATCGAGTATTTCCTTGACCCATTTTTTTGAAATAGGCGCGAAAGAGATTTTAAGCGCGCGGGATAAAACCGTTTTGGGCAGGGCTTGGGGCCGGGAGCTCAGCAATATCCAAAACGTTTTTCTCGGAGGCTCTTCCAAGATTTTAAGAAGAGCGTTCGAGGATTCAATCTCAAGACTCTCCGCATCCACGATGACGGCCGCCTTCCAGCCTCCCATCAGAGGTTCCATGGACATTTCCGAGCGCAAATGGCGAATGGTGTCAACTCTCAAGCTCCGCTGTTTTGAAACTTCCTCATCCCTGAGACTGGCCTGATAGGCCGCGTCGACGATTTTAAAATCCGGATGGACCCCTTGCTCCACGGCCAGGCAATTGGGGCAAGACTCGCAAGGGCCTTGGTCCTTATCCTTAGTCTCGCACAAAATGGCTTTTACAAAAATTTTGGCGATCAGTTTTTTCCCGACCCCGTCCGGACCGCTGAAAAGAAAAACGGACGGAATTTTCCCCGATTTCAAAATGGCGCGGAGAACCCTCGCGGCTTTATCCTGGCCCTTCACCGCTTCAAAATTCATATTATTTTGTCACGGAGCCTTAGGACCGCGAGATTTCAACAAGGGCTCGACTCGCGCAAGGATATTCTTACGAATGTCCTCGATTTCTCCCCGCCCATTGACGACAAAAATGCCCCCTTCCGTTTTTGAAAGTTTCTTATATCCTTCCCGCACGCGCCGGCGAAATCCCTCTCCTTCTTTTTCCAAACGATCGGGGGAAACGCCCTTCATCCGATCGGCAAATAAATCGACGGGGACATCAATGAGAACCGTCAAATGGGGTTTGAGAGCGCCGGAGGCCGCCGCGTTAAGACTTCTCACGAGTTTAAGCGGAAGACCGCGACCGTAACCCTGATAGGCGAGGCTCGCCAAAACATATCTTTCAGAAATGACGATTTTTCCGGCCGCGAGTGCGGGCAAAAGGGTTTCTTGCGTATGTTGCGCGCGCGCCGCCTCATAAAGGAAAAGCTCGCTTAAAGGCGTCAGCTCATGAGCCGTATCAAGGAGAATGCGCCGAATATCTTCCGCGAAGGGCGTTCCGCCCGGCTCCCGGGTATGAAGGACCGGGAGACCGCGGCTTTCCAGTTCTCGCGCCAAAATTTTGGCCTGGGTGGACTTGCCGGATTTATCCGGCCCTTCAAAAACGATGAAAATCCCTTTTTTCGGCACGAGTTATTTTACTAAAAAGCAAAAGCGGCTCATTCTTTAAGTTTCTTCGCCCATTTCAAGGCGCGTAAAGTCATGGGATTTTTAGGGTTGAGAAAAACCGCTCGCCTAAGTTCAAGCAAGGCTTTTTTCTTTTGTCCTTCCAATATATAAATTTCCCCGGAGAGAATATGGGTATCGGAATCGTTGGGATTAAGATGAAGAGCCTTTTCAAGGAAAAATCGGGCGCGAGCGAGGTCTTTTCTTTCAAAACTGAGTTTCGCCAAATCATACCAGATGTCTCCATATCGGGGGTTAAGCTCAATGGCCCGCCGCATGTGGGACATTCCCTCCGCGTCCAAGCCGGCCCGGAAAAAGCGGACTCCCAAGGAATACTGGGCCGCGGCGGAGACGGGGTTGCATCGGGCCGCGGCGGAATAAAAACCGATGGGAGTCGTCCAATTAAAGCTTTGAGAAAAAGATTGGGAAGCCTGCCAGATAACAACGGCCGCGGCCAAAAGCCGCGCCCAGGACTTGCAAGACCAGCGGCTGACCCAAAAGCCGAACCCAGCCGCTAAAGCGGCGGAAGGAAGATAAAGAAACCGCTGGGCCCCGATGGTGTCCAAGGGAATAATCAAATGACTGGTCGGCAAGAGCCACCAAAAGGGAAAAAGAACCCAAAAAGCCCCGCGCGAACGCCGGGAAAGCAGAAAATAAAAAGCGGCTCCGAGGATGAAAACCAAGGCCAAAAAAGCGCTCCACGCCGGCCCAGAAGTAATGACAGCATTCGGGATCAGGGGCTTAGAAAAATCCGAACAAATTCCAAGGGCGGAAACGCCGGGCCAAGCGTAATGTTTCCAGAAAAAGAGACTCAGTGTCAAAAACTTAATCAAGGAACCGGAGGTAAAATAGGGATTACCCCCATGAAAGGGACGGCTGAGAATGAGAAACCGAAGGCCGAGATAGGCCGCGCTCAAAAGAGAAAGAAAGGCGTAAACCATTTTTCGAGATTTAAAATCGGCCAATTTCTTAAGC
>DAHXMM010000021.1:0-124355 GCA_027371715.1 Elusimicrobiota bacterium
ACTTAACAGCGAAAATAAAGCGCGGATCCAGCGAAGAAGGGGATAAGCTTTCTTTGCTAGCTCAAGAAGAAAGTAAAGAAAAAAGGCTGGAAAAAGATATCCTGTTTGACCCAGTAAGAAATCAAGTTTGGCTTGAACCCAAATTCCGGCGCGCCCTGAGTAAGCGGGGAGGTACGTCAACCAAGCAATATAAAGGCAAGCCGCCAAGCCCGCAAACCACCAAAACACCTGGGTATAACCGGAAGATTTTTTACGAACGGAGTTTTTTTTCCCGCCGGAGAGGCTCACGTCCGTTCAACAATGAAGAGATCTTGCCCGGCTTTCACCGATTTCCCATTTTCAACCAGCGCCTTAACAATCGTGCAGGGAAACTCAGCGCGCGTCTCGTTAAAGACCTTCATCGCCTCGATCATGCAAAGAACCTGCCCGGGCTTAACCGTTTCGCCTTCCTTGACGAACGGCGGGCTCGACGGAGTCGGGGCGCGGTAAAAAATCCCCATCATCGGAGATTTAATTTTGATCCCGGCGGGAGGCGGGGCTTCCACCGCCATTTGAGCGGTCGCGGGAGCGGAAGATGCAGGCACAGCCGTAGTCTGAAACGCCCCCACCGGAACGGGAACGGGCCTTAGAGCCGGGTTTTTCCGGCGCACGAGGCGCAGGGAAAAATCTTTTTCCTCAAGTTCCAGAGCGTCCAGCCCATTTTCTTTCATGAACGAATAGAAAGACTTTAATTTTTCCAAAGGGCCAAATCCCTCTAAAGGCTCAGCTCCGTTTTTCGCTATCGGCTTTTTAGGCATAGACTTAATCAATGGCGCGCTTTGCTAAAATTTCCATCCGATTTTTTTGAATCATGACGGCGCGGAGGCTGCGAACCGCCGGCGTTTTCCGAACCGGGAGACAACACTGCTTTCCGCGACAAGCGGATTTTTCCGTCCCCGTCGATTTCCAAAACCTTGACCTCGACCGGATCGCCTTCTTTAAGGACGTCCGTCACCTTGGCCACGCGTTTGACGTCGATTTGAGAGATGTGCAGAAGTCCCTCTCGTCCGGGGAATATCTCGACAAAAGCGCCGAATTCCTTAATCGAAACGACATGGCCCTTGTAGATTTTTCCGACCTCGGCTTCCATGGAAAGAGCCTCAACTTCCGCTTTCGCCTGATCGCAACCCTCGGCGTCCAAACCGCTGATAAAGACCGAGCCGTCGTCCTCGACGTCCACTTGAACTCCGTAGGTCTCAATCAAGCGGCGAATATTTTTTCCGCCAGGGCCGATCAAAGCGCCGATTTTATCCACCGGAATATGCAAGCGCATGATGCGGGGCGCATTCGGAGAAAGTTCTTTTCTCGGAGAGGCGATGGCCGCTTTCATTTTATCAAGGATAAACATTCGGCCGCGTTTGGCCTGTTCCAGGGCTTCTCGCATAATGGCAATCGAAAGCCCCTCGATTTTCATATCCATCTGAAAGCCGGTAATTCCCTTTTCAGTTCCAGCGACTTTAAAGTCCATGTCGCCGTTATGGTCTTCAATTCCAGCGATATCGGTCAAAACGGCGTGTTTTGAGCCTTCTAAGACTAGCCCCATCGCGATTCCCGCGCAAGGAGCTTTCATTGGAACCCCCGCGTCAAAAAGCGCCAAGGACCCTCCGCAGACCGAAGCCATGGAAGATGAACCGTTTGATTCGAGAATATCCGACACCAAGCGAATGGTGTAAGGAAAATCCTCTTCAGCCGGCAATAAAACGGCCAAACTTCGGCGCGCCAAGGCCCCGTGGCCGATTTCCCGGCGGCCCGGGCCGCGCTCGGGTTTCACTTCGCCGACCGAGAAGCCGGGAAAGTTGTAGTGAAGGAGAAAGCGTTCCTTATATTCTCCCTCAAGCTCGTCCATCACCTGCATCTCGCCCGGGCTTCCCAAGGTGCAAGACACCAAGGCCTGGGTTTGACCGCGGGTGAATAGAACTGAACCGTGAAGACGCGGCAAGATAGGAAGTTGAATCGAAATCGGCCGAATCTCATCGAATTTCCGGCCGTCCGGACGCAAGCCTTCATTGAGAGTCAAAACGCGGCTCTCGCGGTAGAGAATTTCCTCGATCACCGGCCCAATATGGGAAACCCCGCCGACAAAAGAGGCATCGGTTTTCGCTTTTTCCTCGATCTCTTTTTTAAGTTCGTCCTTGACCGCGTCGATTTTCTCATCCAAGCCGGCCTTATCCAGGCGCGAGCGAAGCGCTTTCTTGATGGGCTCAAGCGCTTTTTGAGAAACCCACTCAACGATATGTTGCGGCCGAGCCACTTTCGCGATTTCGCGCTTGGCGACCACGCGTCCAGAAGCGGCGGATTTCTCAGCAAGCTTAATCTGCAAATCGCAAAGCCCATCAATGGCCTCAGAAGCTATTTTAAGAGCTTCGGTAAAAAGATCCTCCGAAACTTCCTGGGCGCTTCCCTCGACCATCAAAAGAGCGCCTTTTTTCCCGGCAACGACGAGTTCCAACTCCAAGGTTTCGCGTTCCTCATAGGTCGGAAACAAAACCCAGGCGCCGTTTAAGCGTCCGATGCGGACCGCGCCCACAGGCCCCCCCCAGGGAATATCCGAAAGCATTAACGCCGCGGAAGCCCCGTTGATGGCCAAAACATCGGCGTCATTTTGGAGATCGGAGGAAATAGTAATGGTATGGAGCATCGTCTCATAACGCCAATTCTCATTAAAGAGAGGACGAATGGGGCGATCGATGAGGCGGGAAGTCAAAATTTCTTTTTCCCGCGGACGAGTTTCGCGTTTAAAAAAACCGCCTGGAATGCGCCCGGCGGCATAGGTTCTTTCCCGATATTCGGAAGTGAGCGGAACAAAGTCCGCGTCCTTGGGCGTCCAGGCGGCGGTCGCGGTCGCTAAAACCGCGGTTTCGCCCAAATGAGCGGTGACCGCGCCCCCCGCCTGTTTGGCGATAGTGCCGGTTTGAAAAGTAATCTGCTTTCCGCCGAAAGACCCTTCTAACGAAATCTTTTGAATGGGGTCCATGACTATTTTCTCAAGTCGAGCTGCTTAAGGATCTTGCCGTATCCTTCCGGATCCTTGCGCTTGAGGTAGTTCATGAGTCTCCGTCTTTGGCCGACGAGCATCAAAAGGCCGCGTTGTCCCGCATGGTCTTTTTTATGCGTTTTAAGATGCGCGGATATTTGTTTAATCCTTTCGGTAATGAGCGCGGACTGAGCCAGCGCGCTTCCGGGGTTCATATGTTCCCCCGAGAACTTCTTGATGATTTCTGTTTTAGTTTCTTTAGTTAGCATGGTTTTATTATACAAATTTCCGCCGCCAGGTCTACCCATGCCGAATCAGGACGGTTGAGGGAATAGGGACTTTCCCTATTTTCACTAAAGACACTATTTGCATTGCGATGTCTCTCAATATGAATTCAACGGCGCGGCTGAAGCGGTGGCAAGATGTTGAAATGTTTGTTAAAGACGTAGTAACAACTGAAATGGAATAGACAAAAAGCAATCAGTGTAATGAGAAACATTTTCTTTTTTTCTCTACTCCACAAAAACCCCAATACGCCTCCCTCGGTGGCAAGTAGAATTACCCAAATAAGCCCAAACCCCCAGTCTGGAAGATTTAGCTCTAGTAAAAATAGCAGACCGACAGGCCCTTCAAAACAAGCAACCCACTGTAAAACTGTCAGGCCTATGGCAGGCCCGAAAAAATGAGTCATCCATTGAGGAGTATTGTCCAAACCGGAAAGAATCGGACCTATTAAAATGCCTAATAGAATAAATCGATTCTTATAAAACCAGTGCCTCAGACTATTAATTATTTTTTGCATTTTTTTGAGGTTTGTTATAGTTTTCCAGACAGATGGTAAAGGTTTTTTTATGAATTTTTTTTAACACAGAAGCCCTCGCTTCTCTAACGTCAATTAACGTTTTAAATTCTATCAAATGCCGCTCAGCCCCCCGCGAATTTATACCCACATTCTGCTATACTATTGATGAACCTGAACTCCGAACTGCCACCCTTGGTGCGCGTGCCCGTAAGGGCTAGGACTCAGGTTCATTGTTTTTTAGGCCCGGCCATATTTGCAGTCCCGCTTCTCTCATGCGGATTAATTTGATATAGCCTTCGGCGTCCGCTTTCCCGCTATAACTTCGATGAATGGCTCCCGACACCATGTCGGCCAGCTGGATGAGATCGTGCTTTTCCGAATCCAAGAAGCCAACCTGTTCAATGTGCCGCTTCTCTTGATTGATTTTCTTCTTGAGATAGGTGGTGATTTCCCTTCGAAATTGGCGGTCGCCGCTGGCGTCAATGTAAACCCGGGCGTCCTCCAAATGCTCGCGGGCGTTCAAAAACACCAGTTGGGTCGCATATTTATAGAACGACTCCTTAACTTTAAAGCCCGGGCCGTAAAGTCCTGATTTATTGATCACGATTCCATAGTAAAAGAATCCATACGGAGCCATCGCCTGTAGAAAAGCCATCCGGTGTTCCGGGCGGCATTTATTGAACTTAAACTCAAATTGGGGATGAAGGTTCAGCTCTCGCCTAAGAAGAGTAATCCGTTGCTCCACGGCTTTGGCGTCCTCTTCATCCTCAAACACTACCAAGGCAACAACGAAATAAGCCGATGACCCTCGCGCCAACTTAAGACCAGCATCCCCCGATTCATCAACGTAAACTAGCATGACGGAAGAACCATCGCTTTTTATATCGCATCCATATCGTCAATTAACGTTTCGAAATTCTATCAAATGCCGCTCGGCGAAACTTTAAGCGGCCCGTTAATTCTATAATAGACCAATGAAACTCATCGAATGCGTGCCGAATTTTTCGGAAGGAAAAGACAAAAACAAAATAGCGGCCATTGTCTCCGCAGCCTCATCCGTTTCCGGCGTGACGATTTTAGACGTTGAAAACGACGCCGATCACAACCGTTCGGTTCTTTCATTCATCGCTCCCCCCGAGGCGGCCTTAAAAGCCTGCTTTGAAGTCGCAAAAAAATCGGCCGAACTCATCGATCTCAACTGTCACAAGGGCGAACACCCGCGAATGGGGGCGGTGGACGTCATTCCTTTTATACCGGTTTCCGAATCGACGCTGGACGATTGCCGGGCTCTCGCCAAACGCCTGGGAGAAAAAATCGGACGGGAACTTCAAATTCCGGTCTACCTTTACGGCGAGGCAACGGCAAATCCATCCCGAAAGGATTTGGCGAACGTTCGCAAGGGGCAATTTGAGGGTCTCAGGGAACTCATCGGCAAGGACCCCGAGCGGGTTCCGGATTTCGGCCCCAATCAAATTCATCCGACCGCCGGCGCGGTCGCGGTCGGCGCGAGAGAGCAGATCGTCAATTTCAACATCAATCTCGATCTGACGAATCTTGAGGCCGGAAAAGATATCGCCAAGCGCCTGCGCGCCTCCGGCGGCGGCCTTCCGGCGGTTCGCGCGAAAGAAATTTTTCTTAAAGCCCGGAATCAGGTTCAGATCTCGACCGTTCTCACCGATTACAAAACCACCGGCATGGCGCACGTCCTTAAAGAAGCTCAAAAACTGGCCGCGGAAAAAGGCGCGAAAATTTTGACGACCGAAATCGTCGGGCTTTTGCCGCAAGACGCCCTCGTCAATTTCGCCGTCGATTCCTTGAATCTCGAAAACTTTAATCCCGACGCGCAGATTCTCGAGCGAAAACTCAATGCCGCCGGCAGCGCGGAAAAATCAAATTGGCTCAAGGGCGGAAAAACGCTCGTCCAAGCGCTTGAGAATACAGATCCCACCCCCGGCGGGGGTTCCGCCGCCGCTTTGTCCGGCGCCATGGGATGCGCCTTGGCCATCATGGCCGCCGCGGTGACTCTCAAATCAAAAAAGCTGGATGAAGCCAAGCGCCCGTTGATTGAGAAAAGCAAAAGCAAAATTTCCAACTTAAAAACCCTTCTTGAAAATTTGGCGGAAGAAGACGCGAAATCTTTCGATCAAGTGATGAAAGCTTTTGCAATTCCGAAAGAAGACCCGGAAAGACGCGCCCTTATCGATGCGGCTTTAATCCAAGCGGCTCAGGTTCCGCTTAAAACCGCGCAAAGTGCCAAGGAAGCGCTGAGAGAATCTTCGGCGCTTAAAGAACTCGTTCAGACCTCGGTCTCATCCGATCTCAACTGCGCGCTTCACCTTCTCAAAGCTGCCGTTCTCTGCGCGGCAGAAAACGTGAGAATCAACCTTGATTCCCTCAGCAACCCCAGCCAAGCTTCCGATATTCGAAAAACGCTTGAAGCCTGTCTCGCTTAATTGTTTTGAAGGAAAGACTGAACCAAGGCCCAGGCTTGGGGCGCGGATTTCGCATGATAGTTCGCTCTCGCGTCGCAGAAAAACCCGTGATCAGCGTCGGAAAATTCCACATTGACGAAAGATTTCCCCGCTTTACGCAGCGCCTGGGTCACGGCCTGGGTCTGTTCCGGCAAAATATGCCCGTCTTTTCCACCCCACAAGAAGAGCATCGGAGCGCTGAGTTTCAAAACGCGGTCCAAAAGACCGGGTCCCATGGGGCTTGGGCCAATGCCGGCGCCGTAAAATGAAATCGCCCATTTTAAAGGAAGAATGGAGTTTGCGACGTAAGCCGCTCGCCCACCCATGCAAAACCCAACGCAGCCGATTCCCTCGGAACTCGCCGCCGAATTTTGTTTCAAGAAATCATAAGAAGCGCGCAAATCCGCCTCAAGCCCTTCAAGAGTCATCGCCTGCATATGCGGCATGACGGCCGGGAAATCCGTATAAGACCCGGTAAAACCGGCGGGAGCCGAACGGTGAAAGACTTCTGGAGCAATAGCCAAATACCCCAGCGCAGCAAAACGACGCGTCACGTCTTTAATATAATCATTGACTCCAAAAGCTTCTTGGACGACAATCATCGCCCGGTGGTTGGGGTTTTTGGGATGCGCGACATAAGCCTGCATCGTCGTTTGATCGGACACTTTGAGAGAAACGAATTCTTCTTTTTCTTTTAACTGGGACATAAGACCTCCAATGAATTTTATTTTTAACAAACTTTGATTAAGACTATTTAATAAAATAAACTATGCCTATTTCATCTTCCCCCCCATCCGGATTTCGTGATTTTTTGCCGCAAAATCTCAAACTCCGTCAAAAAGTTTCTCAAACTATTTCCGATATTTACCGTTCTTTTGGTTTTGAAGCGATTGAAACCTCGGCTCTTGAAAACCTTGAAGTTCTAACTGGCAAAGGCGGCGGCGAAAATGAAAAGCTGATTTTTAAAGCCCTTAAGCGCGGAGAAAAACTCACCGAAGCTCTTGAGAAAAAAGAAGAACTCGCGGATATGGGGCTGCGGTTTGATCTCACTCTTCCCTTGGCGCGTTTTTACGCCGCTCATCAAAGCTTTCTTCCAAAGCCTTTCAAGGCCTTTCATATCGCTCCGGTCTGGCGAGCGGAACGGGCTCAAAAGGGCCGATACCGAGAATTTACCCAGTGCGACATAGACATTATCGGCGCGGATCATTGGACGGCGGAAGTGGAAATTATCTCAGCCATCCTCCAGGTTTTTGACGCGCTTGAAATTAAGGATGTCACCGTTTTGCTTAATGACCGCGCCTTGGTTGAAGAAGCGCTTCAAAAATCCGGCGTTCCAGAAGAGAAAAGAGCCTCTATCTGCGTTGTCATCGACAAACTCGATAGAATGCCGCGCGAAAAAATAGAAGAAGAAATCTCTATTCTTGTAGGCGAACAAATCTCTCAAGCCGTTCAAACCCTCTTACTTGGGGAATCAGAAAGCTCTTATGCCGAGGTTTCACCTGCTTCTTTTGCGCGCTTAAAAGAAATTTCAGCAAGCCTTTCTCGCTTAAACAAAAACGCCCGCGTTCAAATCACGCCTTCACTCATGCGCGGCTTCGACTATTACACCGGCCCGGTTTTCGAATTTCGCCATCCAAAACTATCCGGCTCATTAGGCGGCGGCGGACGATACGACCGGCTTCTTGAAAAATTTGGAGTTCCTCAAATTCCCGCCTGCGGAGGCTCGATTGGGTTCGAGCGTTTGATTCTTCTGTTTGAGGAACTGGGATACCATAATGAGGATTTTGGACCACAATTTTTTGTCGCGATTTTTTCCGAGGAAATGATGCCGCGCTCGCTTGAACTCGCCTCAAAACTTCGCGCCTTAAGAAAAAACGTCGATCTCTACCCGGGGCCGGCAAAGCTCAAAAACCAGTTTAAGTACGCCGATCAAAAAAAGGCCCGCTACGCTCTGATCATCGGCCCGGATGAGGCCCGGCAAAACCAAATCCGAATCAAGGATCTCAAAACCGGAATCGAAAAACTTGAAGATTTTGAGGCTGTTCTGAAACTACCGGACTAAGAATTTCCTCTATTGGTTTTTCAACCGCGATTGAAGCCAAGTCGACAAAGCTTGCGACTGGGCTTCTTTAAAGCGGACCCCGATTTCAAGCGACTCCAAGGTCTGGCTTATTTGTTTGTCGGCGCCCTCAAGCTGATGCTCCGGTTGAGCAAAGAAAGCTTTCACCTCCGCGAGCCACTCGCGAGACCACAGATTGGAAAGAGAACCGATTATTCTCAAGGCCCCGAGGCCGCCGGCTTTTTTCAAAAAATCGGTCCAATGGCCTTCAAGAAATTTCCAAGCCGCGCCTTGAACGTCATTATTGGCCAAAAGTCCGCTGACCGATTTCCAGGAATCCTGACCGCGAATTTCGTCGGTCAAACTCATTTGAAGAAGTTGCTGGGCCAAGGCATCTTGTTTAAAATCGGTCATCGCCATCTGGAAATTGTTTCTCTCTTCCGGCGTTTTGGCCGCATCCATTTTCTGGCGATACTCCTCAAAGCGCGCCTGGTCTCCGGCCTCGGCCCCAAGACCCAAAACAGCGCCGACCAAGGAAGGATCAAGAGTGTTGGGATCCTTTAGATATTGATTAAGCCGGTCCTGAATTTGAGCGGAAAGTTCCGGCGTCGGCGCGATTTTGCCCAAGGCCGAAAGAACCGCCGCTCGGGAGTATTTGACATCATCTGAATCGTTCGGGCTTCCCCATCCCAATTTTTGCCAATGGGGAAGTAAAATTCCCTGAGCCCACTTTTGCATTAAGGGCCGGTCCTGGGGATTGGTCAAATCATCGTTTATCGTTAACAAATAACTGGTAATGTCGCGCAAAACGATGCGACTGTCGTCGGTCTTAAGTTTTTCAAGCGCGTCAAGAAAAACAGAGAGAGGAACATCTCCGGCCTTGGCCTGGGCCCATAAATCATTG
The DNA here is from genome assembly GCA_027371715.1 of Elusimicrobiota bacterium. Taxonomy (GTDB): domain Bacteria; phylum Elusimicrobiota; class Elusimicrobia; order UBA1565; family UBA9628; genus JAKAQV01. The sequence continues at coordinate 9,250 of DAHXMM010000021.1, forward strand.
AGAAAACCCGAACGCTCAATCGGCGTCAAATCTTGGATGGAATTTTCAAGCGAGCCTTGAAGCTTTGAATCCAAGGCGGTCCGGTAAAAACCGGTTTGGTCCTGATTGGCGTAAACCCACTCAACCGCGCCGCGCGAGGGAAGGCTGAGCGTCATGCTTTTTTCCTTTAAATTCACGCGATAGGAATGAATGCCGGATGAGTCCTTGTATTTAAGCACGACCGGGATGTTCCAAACAGAATCTCCGCTTTCGGCTTGCCCGTGCGCGGAAAAAGGGCGTTGGGATAACCCAATCGTACGATTGTCCGCGGAAAGAGAAGAAACGCTCACCAAGGGATAACCTGGAATCGTAATCCAGTCGTTAGCGATGGCCGCGACGTCCTCGCCCGAGGCTTCAGACAACTCCCGCCACAAATCCTCTTTATCGGTATTTTGATATTGATACTTCGTCAGATAATCATGAAGGCCTTTTCTGAAATTTTCGTCTCCCAAATAGTTCTCAAGCATCCTTAAGAAAGCCCCGCCCTTGTTGTAGGTCAGCGCGTCAAACATCCCCACCGCCTGCTGCGGAGAGGAAACCTTGGAAAATATCGGGCGCGTATTTCTCAAGGAATCAACCGCCAAGGCCGAGCGCGTCTGTCCCAAAAAATCCTCCCAGATGTGCCAGTCGGGATGACGCTCGCTGATGGTCTTGTAAGACCTAAAATCGGCGAAAGCCTCGTTTAAAAAAAGCCCGTCCCACCACTTCATCGTGACTAAATCTCCAAACCACAAATGTTCCTGTTCGTGATCGACGGTGATGCCGACGTTTTTCTTAACCCCCAAGGATGTTCGAGCGTCGGTAAAAATGGCGGCGTCTCTAAAGAAAATGGCCCCCCAATTTTCCATCGCGCCCGCGTCGAAATCGGGAACCGCGACCAAATCCAATTTAGGAAGCGGGTAATTGACGCCGTAATATTCGTTTAAGTGGAGCAAGTTCGCCGCGGCTTCATTAAGAGCGAAGTCTACCTGACCCATGTCCTCGGGTCTAGCCCAAACGCGAACTAAGGTTTTGCCCGCCATTTTACTTTTTGAATCAAGCCGGGCGACCGCCAAGGCCAATAGATAAGTCGACATTTTGGGAGACTCAGCAAAAGACACGGTCTGAAGACTCCCGTTTTCCGCGCGTGAAAGGTCCGGCATATTGGAGACAATCGATAAGTCTTTCGGAGCCGTCACGGTCAGTTTAAATTTTGCCTTGAAAAACGGCTCATCCCAGGAGGGAAACATTCTTCGCGCGTCCGCCGCCTCGAATTGGCTAAAAGCGTAATTTTCCTCCTTGCCATTGTGCCTGGCCCGGGACAAATAAAGGCCTTTTAGGTTTTGATTGAGCTTGGCTGAATAGCGAAAGCCAAGCGACAGCGGTCCCAAGGGAAGCGCCTTTCCGGCGTCAATGGTCAATATTTGTTTTTCTTGGTCAAAATGAATCTGGTTTTGAGGAACCACGGCGTCGTTTAAACGAACCTCGGAAATATCCATGTCCGCGGCGTTAAGAACAATTTTGTCCGTCTCTTTTTTGACGACGGCTTGAACCCTTGCCTCACCCGAAAACTGCTGGGTTTCCGGAGTAACGTTTAGTTTAAGGTCATAAGTCTCAGGCATGATATTGGTCGGAAGCTGCCCTGGATAAGCCTCTTCCAATACCGGCTGAAAATGTCCGAAATTCAAAGCAGGAGTCCCTTCGTCATTTTGCGCAAGAAGACGCCCGCTTCCAGCCCAATGATCAAAGAGGCGTCCCAAACGGTCGAAAGCGTGATCCGGAGAAACGAGTTTCTTAACATTATTACTAAGAGAACGCGCTTTTTTCTTAAAAGAACGTACCGCCGCGAAAATTCGGGAACCGGAAGAATCTGGAGACGCCTCGGGGTTCTGCCGAGCCGTTAAAGAAGGTTTTTCCGCTGTCTTGTTCGCGTTTGAACTTTCAACGGATTCTTGCGGCGCGCTTGTCTTAATTTGTTGTTGGACATTCGCATCATCTTGGCTTAAAATCACATTTTGATCCGGCAAGACGCTTAAAACTCCATTTTGTTCGGAAACGGATAAATCTTGAGACTGAATCTCTATGGGAGCGCCTTGAAGGGAAGATTCGATTTTGACCGACTCTTGCGCCGCAAAAGAATGCGCCGAAACAAAAATTCCCGGCAAGACACTAAGTAAAGAGTAAGGCTTCCTCGGCATAGAAATTCTCCTTTATTTTATTTTACAAGGAGAATCAGAAGTTTGCCTGGGCCTAAAGGCCTAGAAGCAAACCGGCAAAGGACCTATTTCAGAAGTTCCTTGAGAGTCCAGTGCAAAGCCCAAGAGACGGCGCGCTTTCTGACCACTTCGCGATCGCCCGATAAACGCAACTCGCGCGCAAACGGCTTTGAAGCAAACCCCGAAAAGCCCACATAAACCAGTCCCACGGGTTTTTTTGCGCTTCCTCCGCCCGGGCCGGCGATTCCGGTAACGGAAACCCCCAAGGACGAATTCATTTTTTGGCGCACGCCTTCCGCCATTTCAACCGCGCATTGAGATGAGACCGCCCCAAAGCGCGAGAGAGTTTTCGGAGAAACTCCTAAAAATTCTTTTTTTATATCGTTGGAGTAAGAAATAATTCCGCCGCGAAAATAATTTGAACTTCCAGGGACAGACGTTAGTCTTGAGGATACCCCCCCGGCCGTGCATGATTCGGCGACAGCCAAGGTTTTTTTCTTCCGCAAAAGCGCCCGTCCCAAAGCGGTTTCAAGGGTGTCGTCGCCTTCTCCAAAAACAAACGGGCCGATTTTTTGCAAGATCGCCGTCTTTACTTTTCGCATCGTTTGATTCGCTTTTTTGGCTGTTTTGCCTTTTACGGAGACGTGAAAATCAACCTGGGCCGAAAGCCCTAAGATTGTAAATTGGGCCTGGTCTTTAAACGCGCGCACAACCGAGGACAATTTTTCATCCGCCACCGACTCGGAAATTCCGGATAAATGCAAGATCAATTGTTCGGCAAAAAGATTTCGTCCATAAAGAGAATTCAAGCGGGGTAAGACGACGCCTTCAAACAAGGGAGACATTTCAACGAAAGGACCGGGCAAAAGAAAAAGCGATTGCGGAATATCAGTCTTACGTGGAATTTTCAGCATTTGACCGGGGGCCGACCCCCGGGGATTATCGATTATCTCGGCGCCTTTGAGTACATAAGCCTGTTTTTTATTCTCTTTTGGAATAGGAAGCCTAAAGCGTGAAAAACGAGCCTTGATTTTCTTAAAGATATCCGGATGATAAACTAAGGGCCTTGCTAAAGCCGCGGAAGCCGCTTCTCGGGTTAGATCGTCGAAGGTCGGTCCCAAGCCTCCGCAAACGATTAACGCGTCGGAATGGAGCGACCAATCTCGAATAGACAAGGCAATCGCCGCTTGATCGTCGGGAACGGTGGTTGCCCGAACGACGGAAAAACCCGCGTTTTTTAGGCGCAAGCACAAATAATTCTGATGAGTGTTCGGACGTCCTTCAAGAAGCTCGCTTCCGGTAAATAGAATCTCAATTCGAGGGTCGTGTTTACGGGTAAATATTCGGCGTTTTTTCGTCACACCGGCGAAAGCCGGTGTCCAGACTCCCGTGTAGACGGAATATTGGCCGCGGAAGCGGGCAGGACGGAAACGTTCGGTCTGGATTGCGGCTTGCGCCGCAATGACCGGCAGCGGTTTCACCGAATGTTTACGTTTACGGAAATCGTTCACTGGTAAAACGCGGAAGATTTGGAGGGTGCGGGGTTTTGACCGGCCTTAATCGGCCCAAAGCGCGCTTCATATTTTTCGATATTATCTTTAAGCGCCCACAAAAATCTTTTGGCATGAACGGGAGAAGAAATAATTCTGGACAAAACCTTGGTCTTAGGAGACTGGGGCTGTAAAAGCAAAAAGTCAAAAAAGAATTCCGTCTCGCTGTGCGCGACCAGCGCGAGATTGGCATAGGCTCCCCGAGCCGTCGCCTCGTCTATTTCAATCTGGATTTGTTGAGGCTGAACTTTATCTCCGTTTTCCATAACAGTCCCGAATTTACGCGCCGGATTCCCTTTGTTTGAGATAGCTGCGAATAGGAATTTGGGTGACCAGTTGACGTAAATAGTAATTCAAAATATCCAAAGCTTGAGCTTGCCTCAGCTGATCGGCAAATTTCGCTCTATCCTTGGCGTAGCCTTTCAAGGTCCCTTTATGTTCGCGGGCGTAAGCCTCTCGAACTTCTCCCGGAACCAGTTTAACGGACTGATAAATCATCTGCTTAAACAAAGAAGAGAGCAGCTGCCTTTTACGCATTTTCTCATAAGCCTTGGGGGAATCGTGATAGACGCTTCGAACCGCGTAAAAATAAAGTTGCTGGTTAAAAGCCCCGTCATGCTGAAAAGCGGGAGTACTTTCGATATCGTCGGCTAATTGTTGACTGGTAATGCGAAGCCCCATTTTCTTAGCTTGTCTCGCCAAAAGATATTCGACAATCATGTCCCGAAGCATTTCCTGTTTAATCTGGCCCAAAACCTGGTCGCTGACGTCGGTTCCACGGTTTCTAAGAGCGTCGGCGTATTGATTGACCCGCGCGGTAAAAATGGAATAAGGGATTTTAGTCGAGCCCACCGAAGCGACGGCATCAGAAGAATCATTTGAGGTCAACAAATATCCGCCCAGGCCGACAAAGGTCCCGATTAAAAAAATCGCGACCGTTCCGATAAACAAAGGTTTCTGATAACGGCTGAACCAAGAAATCATTTTTGCTCCTTTTATTCCTTACCGGCCGGCACGGGAGGAACCGGCGGCGCGTTCTTATGAACTTTTCTCTGGTGTTCCTGCCCCATGACGACAGACCCTTCCAAAACGGCTCCCTCTTCAACTTTTAATTTTTGAGTTCGGATATTTCCAACGAGGCGAGCTTGGGAAAAAAGTTCTATTGAGTGAGTCGCAGACACATCTCCCTCAATGGTTCCGGCCAAAACCAAACTCTCGGCGGCGACGTTTCCCTTGATGCGGCCCTTGGGGCCAACTTCCACTCGAATGGCGTCGGTCACATCCCCTTCAACGACACCCTCAATTCTAAGAGAGCATTTCGCCGACAACACTCCGTGAAAATAAGCCTCTTCGCTGATTAAAGTCATCGCTCCTGAAGAGGAGTCCAAGCTCATGGTTTTACCGAACATCGCTGTTATCTCCCTGTTCTTCTTTTAAGCCCGCGTGAATTTTAAGAAATCTCTGGGGGTTCACCGGATGGTTGTGAATGCGAACCTCGTAATGAAGATGAGCGCCCGTCGAACGCCCGGTCGTTCCCATATAAGCGATGAGTTGGCCGCGGCGCACGTGTTGCCCCACACTAACTAAAATCTTCGAGGTATGTCCATAGACGGTGCTCACCCCGTAGCCGTGATCGATGAGAATCATCTGACCGTAGCCGTGAAACCAGCCCGCTGCGCGAACCGTGCCGTCGGCGGTGGCGTAAATGAGAGTATCCGGACGGTTGGCAATATCGATGCCGGGATGAAACTCCGCTTGGTTTTCACCATCGCCAAGACGCATGGGGTTAAAGCGATAACCAAAGAGAGAAGTAATGCGCCCTTCGGTCGGCCAAATATCGGGAGTCGCCCGGTAAAGACTGCGCTGATTACTCATATACCAACCGATTTCTTGAAAGCTGGCAAGGCGTTTATAAGACTCTTCCCGAACTTTCGATATTTTATGGCGCCACTCGGGTAAGTTAATCGCCTCGGGACCTTCGAGCATGATTTGGCGAAGCCTCGCGCTGTCTTCGGCCGTAGGCCCTCCCACTCCGGAATAATCGTCGCGAGAGGCGCGTGGAGACAAATTAAGTAAAGTCCGCATCTCATGGTCGGTGGTCTCGGCCATGTTTAAAGCGACTTCAGATTTATCCATCTCTCTTGAGATAATGGCTAGTTTCGTGCGCAAAACCTCGTTGTCGCCCTTGGTGATCCAATAGTCCACGTGCCTTCCGACGATAAAGCAAGCCCACAAGGAAAACCCTGTCCACAAAGAGACGGCAAACAAAAGAAAGGCCGTCGTACACTGCCAGCGAAAGGTGCGGTTTCCGCCGGAAGGAACGGCCAAAAAAGTCACGGGCCGATTAAAAAATCGGCTTAGTTTTTGCCTGAGCGAAGACATAAGCATCTATGTTATAACAGAACAAGGAAGGACTGTCAATAAGGCGCAGAGGCCTTAAACTTGGGGTTTTCCCAAAATAATAGGCGCCGTCACGAAGGCATTTCCCCGGCGGACAATCAATGTTGCGGCATCTCCAGGCCGGAGATGAACCAGCGCTTTCTCCAGGGAAGGAAAATTCGGAGTGTTAATTACTATCGGCATGCCGCCGACAGGAATAAGGACGATTCGCGCAATCACGTCTCCCGGAAGCAATTTGGCAGCGGCCGCGGGAGAACCGGGGCGCACCGCGTCAACCTTCACTCCATGGTCCGGGCCTAAAGAGGCGATGATTCCCAAATGGGCATAATCAATATTCCCGGCCGTCTGATATTCCGAAATCGCATCGAGAATCTCATTTGCGGCAATCGCAAAACCGATGCCGACCGAGCCCCCCTCTTGAGCCGGCGTGTAAATCGCGACATCCATGCCGACTAATTCACCCTTGGAGTTTAAGAGAGGCCCGCCGGAGTTTCCTGGATTAATCGCAGCGTCGGTCTGAATATAATTGTAAAGAAATTCCGGACCGTTTCCAAGACGGCTGACGATGCCCCGGCTCGCAGTCAATCCCACATCATAAGGATACCCCAAAGCAATCACTTTGTCTCCCATGACCGGAGCGGTTCTCGCAATCGAAATATACGGGTAATTTTGTCCGGCCGGCAAACTCGGAAGCTTTAAAATCGCGATATCTTTTTGATGGTCGATAGCCAAAACTTGAGCGGCGTTGGGTATGCCGTTAATTAAAATCTTCAAAATCTTTCCGGGCAAAACGTTTCCCGCGACATGGGCATTGGTCAGCGCAATACCGGAGGGTGAAATAATATACCCTGTTCCCAATCCCCGCTCATCTCCTGAATAGACCTTAAGAACGGCGGGCTTAACTTTTTCGATAATTTGTTTGGGAGAAAGTTCGGGCGAATTGAGAGGCTCTTGGGGAACGGAAAATTTTTCAATTGCGGGAACCTGCGCAACAACAGAAGGAACCGCTAACGGAACAGCGGAGGTCACAGAAGGGTTTATATTGGCGCGAAGTCCGCTCCCGGAAAGCCCGAGAGAAACGGCAATCAAAAGAGCCGGCATGAGAAATTTCACGCTTTGGCGCAGTTTCTGAAAACTCCATTGACTCTTTTTAAATTTCTGATATAAGCTTTTCGTAGCCGCAAAGCCCAAAACCCCCAAGGAAGAAACCGCCAAGGCAAGCCTATAATCCTTAAAAATCGCCGGAGAAGCAAAATGAGACAACGCAATCCAAGTTCCCAAAAGCCAGAGAAAATTATAAACGTAGTGGGCGACGGTCGAGGAGATCAAGGATCGGGAGCGGTAAACCACGAAAGACAAAGCCGCTCCCATGGCCCCTAATTGAGCGAGAATAAGAGGATAAACGCCCCAAGCCGCGAGATGAGCCTTGGCGAAAACAACGGCCGAAATTCCCGCCGCGATAAAAAAGGCGTTTGAGGTTATTTTTTGTCCCAGCCAGCTTAGAGTTTTGGGCAAACGATTCTTGAGCGGAGAAAAGAAATCCGGCAATAAACTTAATTTTTTAGACAGCAAATTAAATACCGGTCGAGCCGCGGCCGCCGCGAGAAAAACGCCGCCAAACCAGAGCCCGCGGTAGTGAATTTCCTCTAAGGCCGCTTTTGAAAATAATCCCCAGGAAAGAAAAGAGCCCGCGTGAGCGCTCAAGGCCGACATAATCTGATTCGGGCCGTCGTGAATAAGAAGCTCCGCGCGCCCGGACTTTTGAAGCGCTTCCGGCGTAAGCCCCAAAATCCAATTAAGCTTTAAATGTCTCATCCACGCGGAATTTAAAATCGGGCTTATCGCATAAACCATGAGTTGAGAAATCCCCTGCATGATAAATCCCCACTTAAGGCCGTAAAGAAGCTGACCGCCAATCGTCATCTTCTTATAGGACGGCCCGCCGTAAGGATCAGGGATGACGGAGTTAGGGACAGTCCCCAATTCCGAGCTAGGCCTCAAAGAATTGACGGAATTGGGGACTGTGCCTTTTCTCCATAATCCTTGAGGACGGCGCTGTCCCGACCTTGAGATTATTGAGGAATTGGGGACTGTCCCTAACTCCTTAACTTCAGCGCCCGCTTCTAGTTTTCCAGACTCGTCCTTTTCTCCAAAAAACCGGTCGAGAAAATTCTTTGAAACGGTAAAACTTTTTCTTCCCAAGGCTGACTGGGCCTTCTTTTGGATTTTCTGAAAGCCTTTTTTAAACGCGTGAAAGGATTCTTTATTGGAATTTCCCGATGTCCGCTCTCGTTTGACAGAATTAGGGACTGTCCCTAACTCTTTAAGTTTTTCCTCCGCTTTCGGCCAAAAGCCTTCTTTGATCAGTACGGCGAAATGGGAATTAGGGACTGTGCCTTTTCTCCATAATCCTTGAGGACGGCGCTGTCCCGACCTTGAGATTATTGAGGAATTGGGGACTGTCCCTAATTCCATGGAATTGGCATTGATTCCCGAGGATTGAATATCCATGGGAAGCATCGGAGATAAATCGTGGATGTCGGCGGGTCCGGCATTTTCCTCGACTCCGCCGCCTGCCCAAGCTAGCGGAGAAAGACTTCCCCAAATGAGGGCAAAAGACAAGAGGATGGACAACATCGAGTGGAAACGGAAACGCGCTTTTAAAGAGTTCATGCCGCTATTGTAAAAGTCTTTCATGAGAAAGAAATGGGTCTAAAGACCTAGAAGAGTTCCGAAAAAGGACCTAGAAAATATGGGTCCAAAAATCTAATCAGTCTAGGTCCAATGACCCTATGACTCTTTACAAACACAATGGAATAATATATGTGCGGAATGAAAAATAGCGCAATGGAGCCATGCAAATGAAAAAGGTCGTCATTCTCTGTTTTCTGGCCTTGATTAGCCCGCGGAGTTCATTTTCCCAAAGCGCGCTCAAGCGACTCAAATCCTTAACGGGAAATAACGCCGCCATGGCGGAGATTAAGTTCAACCCAAAACCCGCCCTCGTGTCATGGAATATTTCGCCCCAAGCCCTTATTTTCTCGGCTAAAACCAAAAATTTAATTTCAGCGGAAAACTTTGAGGCCACGCTTTTCCACCTCAACATCGTCTATGTCGGAGAGTTTCACAACAATCTCGCCGATCATAAAATTCAAGCCGCCGTCCTCTCTGAAATGGTGAAAACCCATCGGCGCCTGGTCTTGGGGCTTGAGATGGCCGACACACTCCATCAAAAAACCCTCGACGATTATATCTCCGGAAATATTTCCGATTCGCAATTCGCCGATTTTTGGAATCATCATTGGGGTTACTTTGAGGATTATCGCCCAATTTTAAAAGAAGCTAAACGCGAACACATCCGCCTCATCGGCCTTAACGCGCCGCCCTCTATCGTCCATAAAGTCTGGAAAGGCGGGCTTAAAGCCTTAAATCCCTCGGAAAGAGCTCTTTTGCCGCGAACCATCGGAGAAATCAAGAACCCGCGCTATTACGCGATGGTCAAAAATTCTTTTGGGAAAGTCTCTCCCGAGGAACTCAAGCGTTATATTTTGGCCATGCAGGTTTGGAATGAAACGATGGGCTCAAACGTTGTCAAGCAGAGGCGTTTGGGAAATTCGGTCATGGTCATCGCGGGATTGGGACACATGGTTTACGGGGGCGGAATACCCGAGAGCGTCAAAGCCCGCCTTCAAGGCCAGTCCAGCGCGGTCATTTTACCTTATCCCCCTAATGGAGGCGACCAAAATGAAAGCGAAATTCTCAAAACCCTTTCCAACCCCAATAAAGACGAATCCCAGTGGGCGGATTTTTTCTGGCTTTTGCCCTCAGGAAATTAAAGGTTTGGCGGCAACGCGGGTTTGATTCGGCGAAAATGAAGATGCGAATGGCCCAACGCGGGAAATTTCCAAATTTTAGAGGTCTCTTTCCCCGCAAAATCCGAGACGACGATCTTAAGGCCCGAAGAACCAACTGGAAAATTGGTTATTTTAGGGAAACGAAAGAGAAACCTGCGGGGGTGGCCCATATCCACCTCGTTCTCCAAAATTTTTCCGTTTGAAAAAGAAAGCGGCGCGATTTGATAAACGGAAGAAACGCCCATAAAAAAGTTTTTCCCGGGCAAATAGTCAAATTTTCTCTTGGCCAATAAAATATTCTTTCCCCCATGGCCTTTGAAAGCCCAAACCGAAATGGAAGCAGGCGTTGTCTCAACTGTTGAGGGAGAAATCACGTCAAAAGCGTCCACAATCAGGGCCGACACCTTGCTGGTTCGAGAAAGCGGAAAAATCTCATTTTTATCGTCGGCCAGGACGCGGTTTTTGGAGTCAATTAAATAAAGCCCGCGAATGACCGGAGGTTTATCGGCGGACAACTTTGGGAAAAATCTTAACGGCTCTTGGTAATGCCCGTTTGAACTTATCACATTGATGTGAACATGCGGAAAAATCCCGTAACCCATTTGAGAGGCGTCATAAATTTTTCCCAGAAGGGCTCCGTCGGAAACAGTTCCTCCTTTTTTTGCCAAATCAAATAGAGAAGCAGGAATCGTTTTTGGATCGAGATGATGGAATTGCCAGACCGTCCCATTTTTTTGAACAATCGCAATTTGAAAAGTATAGGGAATTTTAATCCGGTAATAGTATCCCAGCGAGATTTTCCCGGAAACCGGCGCGTAGACCGGAGTTCCCGCCGGTTCCAGAATATCCAAGCCGTGATGAAAGCCAGGCTTGTCTCCGTAAAATTGAAGGGTATAAGCGAGATTTCCAACATGAATAGGCAGACCTTTAACGGGCCAAGGCACGACGGAAGCGCCGGTCTGAGAGAAAGAAACGACGGGTAAAAATAAGGGGAAAAGTAGAGCGGAGAGAGTTCTCACCGGGATTGAGAGAGCTTAAAATCTTCCGGAAATTTTTTCATGAAACCCCGGACCACCATCCCGACAGTGTCCCCCAAGGCGCAGATGACTTTTCCGGTGATGTTCTCGCCCACGCGCTGAAGATTGGGAAAATCGTCCTCCACTCCTTGGCCGGACATCACCCGCTCTAAAATCCGGGTCGTCCATTCGGAGCCCTCGCGACAGGGCGTGCATTGACCGCAGGACTCATGGGCTAAAAAGCGTTCGATGTTGTGCGCCGTTTCCACCATATTCCGGGTCTCATCTAAAACGACAATTCCGCCTGCTCCCAGAAAAGTTCCCAAGCCCCTCAAACTTTCAAAATCCATCGGGACATCGATTTCAGAAGCGGCAATGGGAGGAGTAGAAGTCCCGCCGGGGATTACGCATTTAAGCGCGCGTCCGCCTTTGACGCCGCCCGTGGCTTCAATCATCTTTCGCAAAGGAGTTCCCATGGCAAACTCGTAAACTCCCGGCTTTTCAACGTCTCCCGAAATAGAGAAAAGTCCGGTTCCACCCGTTTTTGCGACCCCGACTTTTGCGAAGGCCTCTCCCCCATCTTTCAGAATATGAGGAAGCATGGCTAAAGTCTCGACATTGTTGACCACGGTCGGCTGACCCATCAAACCTTTGACCGTCGGGAAGGGCGGAGGCTGCCGGGGCCAGGCTTTTTTGCCTTCCATCGTTTCAAGAAGAGCGGTGTCCAAGCCGCAAATATAAGCCCCGGCGCCGCGCATGAGCGAAATACGGCAAGAAAACCCGCTTCCTAAAATATTTTTTCCGATCAACCCCGCATGTTCCGCTTCGGCGATAGCCTTAGAGAGAATTTGATGTTGAACGGCATATTCACCTCGGATAAAAATAAACCCATCTTCGGCGCCAATCGCATAAGCGGCAATTAAAATCCCCTCAAGAACGCTGTGCGGAGATTTAGTCATTAAAACGCGGTCTTTAAAACAGCCCGGTTCGGATTCATCCGCATTCGCCACCACATATCGAGGCCCCGGCAATTTATCCTTGGGCGGAACGGTCTCCCATTTCATGCCGGTGGCAAAACCCGCGCCGCCAAGCCCTCTCAAATTCGACTTTTTAACCTCGGCCGTCGCCTCGGCGGGCTTAAGTGAAAGAGCTTTTTTAAGTCCTTCGTAGCCGCCAAATTTTTTATATGTTTCCAACTCATGCAAATTCGGCTCGTCAAAATGTTTCGTTAAAATTTTAGTCTCGGTCATGGTTTCCTTTTGCACAGACTCTGGCTCCAACCACTTCCTCGCTTAAGCTCGGTCATGCCACAATCTCGTTGATTAAATTTTCGGTCGCCTTGCCTTTTAGCTCTTCGTTAAAGATCACCGCCGGGGCGTGTTCGCAAGCGCCCAAACATTCCATTTCTTCCCAAGAAAACTCGCCGTCCGGAGTCGTCTCAAATTCCTTAACCTTTAGTTTTTTCTCAAGGAAATCGGCAATTTTATCTGAACCCGCCATAGCGCAGGAAAGCCCGTGGCAAAGCCCGATTCTTTTTCTTCCGGTCGGTTTCTTGGTGAAAAGAGGAAAGAAAGTCGCAACCTGATGGACATGGTTTTGAGTTGTGTCAAAGATTTCAGCTAAATACGCCTCATCTTCCGGGCGCACGCACAAATGCCAGGTTTGGACCTGCCGCATGGCCTCTAAAAGGCCCATAATGGGATGCGGATAGGCCTTTGTCCAAGACTGAAGAATTTTTTCTTCCTCCGGGGAAAAAGGCGAAGTTTGATTCAAGGATTGCACTGTCAGAGAACTCATGGAGATGACCTCATCTTTTTCAAAGCTCCGTCAAAAGCGGCGACATAATCTTTTTGAGAAATGCTCATAAAAACCTTTTCCGACTCCCCCTCGCTGTAAACATGCGAAGTGATGTTGCGGTCTTTAAGCATGCTCAGGAAAACGCTCTCGTCCTTGATAATTCCCACTCGAAAAGCCTCTTCAAGGCAATCTTTTGGAAACCGGCAAGAAACGCCCTTATTCGAGAAATAAACCTTAAGGCTTTTCCAAAAAGCCTCGAAAGTGAACTCAAATCTTTGAACGACGCCGTCTTTCTCAAGCTCCGTCCTCGCGTCTAAAACTCCTTTTCTTAACGCCGCAAGAGCGTTTTCAAATTTTTTAATCGCCAGTTCTACTTCTTCATGATCCATAGACGACCATCCCCGTTCGGAGAATCAAATTCCTAAAATCCGCCTCGACGTCTTTTAAATAAACGACATCCACCTTATAAAGACCCCGCGCCTCGTCCATGCCGTCTTGAATTTTCCACTCAATGTCCTGGGTGGGCCTAGCCGCATCGACGCCCAAGTCAAAATCCGAACCTGGGAATTCCGTTCCCTTGGCCCGCGATCCGAATAGAATAATCCTTGACGGGGCAAGTTCTCTGACAAGGATATCCGTCGCTTTTTCAAGCACCTCTTTTTCTCGATAAGAGAATCGGGAGAAATCCATTTACCGGTCCAATTCTCCCGCGATCATATTGACCGAACCAAAAGTCGGAACAATATCGGCCACCCATCCTCCATCGATGATTTTAGAAAGCGCCGCCATGGGGTTTAAGCACGGTGGGCGGCATCTGACGCGGTAAGGGCGATCTTCTCCGACGCTTACGATGTGAAAACCGAGCTCTCCGTTTCCGCCCTCGACCGCGAAATAAGTTTCTCCCGCGGGAATCCGAACTCCCCAATTCCACATCACCAGCTCGAAATGATTCATGAGTCCTTCAATGGAACCGTAGGTCTCTTCCTTCGGCGGCAAGACCGCGGAATGATTGGCGGCGCGGGCAACGCCGACCTCGCTTCGGTCGTAGCCCTCCAAGGTCGCATCCACCTTGGCCTTGTATTTTTTCAAGAGAGCGGTATCGCCTCTTTTACCCGCATCCTGATAAACGAAAGCATCTTTCATTTCAGAAACTTCCAAGGAATGTTTACCCTCGGGAATTTGTTTCAGACATTGCTCAATTAAACGCAAGCTTTGCTCGATTTCAGCCATGCGCACTAAATAGCGATCGTAGTTGTCGCCATTGCGTCCGACGGGAATTTCAAAATCCAAGCGATCGTAAATCAAATAGGGATGCGCGCGCCGAAGGTCATAAGGAACGCCGGTTGAGCGCAAGAAGGGCCCCGTAATTCCATAAGCGATAGCGTCATTTTGGGAAATGACTCCAACATTTTCCATGCGATCACGGAAAATGCGGTTCTTGGTCAGAAGCTTGTCGGAATCAACCACCGCTTCCCGCACTTTTCGAGAGACTTCGCGGAAATTTTCAGCAAAATTTTTGGGCAAATCGCCTTTAACCCCGCCAACCCGGGTGTAAGAAGTGGTCAACCGCGCCCCGGTCAACTGATCCACCATCTGATACAAAAATTCCCGCGCCTTGATGAGATAGAGAAAAACCGTGAAAGCCCCGAGTTCCATGGCCGAAGCCCCGACGCAGGTCAAATGATCGGTGACACGGGAAATCTCCGAGGCAATGGTTCGCAAGTACTGTCCGCGCTCCGGGATTTCGATTCCCGCCAGTTTTTCAACCGCCATGCAGTAGCCGACATTATTAATTAGCGGAGAGACGTAATTAAGACGATCCGTATAAGGCACGACATTGTTCCAAATCTCATTTTCCGATTGTTTCTCAAAAGCTCGGTGGAGATACCCAATTTCGGCGTCAGAATGGACGATCCTTTCGCCGTCTAATTCCAAAACCAGGCGAACGACGCCGTGCATGGCCGGATGCTGCGGGCCCATATTCAAAAGAAAGTTTTTTTGCTCAGTCATTTTACCACTCCCAAAAACGGCTTGCAAACGGAAACGATGCGCTCCATGGCGTTGACCGCTTCTTCAGCCTCGGAATAAGCGGCAAAAGCCCCAGGATAGCGCAAATCCACTGAATATTTATTGAGATTATCCATATCTCTAGGATTCAATCGGGTCTCTAAATCTCCAAGCGACTTCGCCAAATCGAAAAGATCATGTATTTTTGAAAACACGATGCCCTTAATGACAAGGACAGCTTTAATATATTTCTCCGCGCATTGTTGCGCATGAAAACAAGCGATATCTATCTGGCCGGGATCGGATTTTGCCTCTTCCAAAGATCGCTTGGCCGCTCGGCGATCAGCTTCAGCCTTGGATATCCACTCCTGAACATACTCATGACTCATAAAGCACTTTTCCGTGAGCAAGAACCTCTTTAAAAAAATAATCTCCGATTCTAAGTCTTTCCTCAAGCTCACGGGAACTCCGAACCAAAAGATCCAAGGGCCATTCATGAGTTCCGATTGCGCTACTGACGAGATGGTAACGCTGAGTCTTGTCCATCGGAGAATCGAGAACGACAAACAAATCCACGTCGCTATCGGGGCCGGGGTTTCCATACGCATGGGAACCAAAAAGAATCACTTTCTTAGGATGCGTCTTTTCCACGATACGCCCGACCGCGCCCTCTATCCACGCACGCGGATCGGGGCGAAAACGAGCGGCTATTCCTCTAGGCTCAGTCATATTTCACCGTGGGCCGAATAATATTAAAGCTCGGACTATTTTCGCGATCACCAGAGGACGGGCCGATCAAAGGCTGCCTCTTGGTAATCGGATAATCTTTGCGAAGTGGATGCCCTTGAAACTCTTCGTACATGAGAAGGCGTTTGATGTCGGGGCGGTCAATAAATGAAATTCCAAACATATCCCAAACTTCTCTCTCCAACCAGTCCGCAATCGGCCATAAACTCATGACCGAACGCAACACTGGAGGGTTTTCCGGAACTCCGCAATGAACATAAACTCGCCCCAGATCGTCTCCGGTTTTGGGGTCTAATTTCATCACGCGGTAAACAACCTCAAATCTTTCCTGAACCGGAGCTTTAAGACGCGGCTCATCTAAGCTATCTGTTCCAGGACGATGCGGAGTTCCGTATTCTTCTCCCTCGGCCGAAGCCAGGGGACGTGGGATAATTTGTTGTTGAAGGGGATGCGCCCGTTTCCAAGAATCGGTTTTGTCTCCGGAAGAACCGTAGGCGGAATAGTCGACGGCAGTCAAATCAACGAGCATATTGTAGCCTTCGTTTTTAAGTTTCTTAAGAGTCTCAAAGGCCTCAGAAGCCGAAACCCGAATTTCTTTGATTTCAGTCATGGTTTCCTTCCGTATGAACCTTTGAGACAACCATTTCCCCGCTTAGGCTCGGTCATTTAATTGTCTCTCCCGCCTGCTTTTCAATTTTCTTTTGAAGAAGCATGAGTCCCTCCAAAACAATTTCAGGACGCGGCGGACACCCGGGAATGTAGACATCAACCGGCACAATCGTGTCAATTCCCTGAACGGTTGAGTAATTATTGTAAAAACCACCAGTGCAAGTGCAAACGCCAAAAGCCACCACCCATTTAGGGGCGGCCATTTGGTCGTAAATACGGCGCAACACCGGGGCAATTTTATGAGAAATTGTTCCCACTACCATCAAACAATCGGCTTGCCGAGGAGAAAACCGCGGAAAGGCCGCGCCGAAGCGGTCTAAGTCATAATGAGACGCCGCGGTTGACATAAACTCCATTCCGCAACAAGCGGTGACAAAAGGGTATTGAAAAATCGAATACTTTCGCGCCCAACCCAAGGCGGCGTCTAGTTGAGTCGTGACGACTCCATCTAAAGCTTCATCTACCGGCATTCTAACACCCCCTTCGCCCAAAAATATGCGACCATGAGGGCGGTAATTAAAACAAACAAGGTCACCGAAAAAACGCCCAGCAAGGTCAAATGCGAACGGCTCAGAGCCCATGGAAATAAAAGGGCGAGATCGACGTCAAAGACGACAAAGAGAACCGCAAACTTCCAATAAAGAACAGAAATCTTTTCTTCCGCATGCTCAATAGGCGGCATTCCTGTTTCATACGGGAGATTGCCGTCTCCCTCGTGTTTAGGCGCGGGCCCTAAAAGACGCCCGGCATAAGTCATAATGGTCGCAATCGCGCCCACGACCAAAACATCTAAAATGAGAGCAATCATGGTTTCCTTCCGTACGGACCTTGGATCCAACCATTTCTGACCGAATATAAATAAGGAAATGCCGCTTCCAAATTCCGTTTAAGATAGCGGCCTCGCTTAAGCTCGGTCATCCCAAAACCCTCTGAAACGCCGCTAAAATCCACGGCAAAAATCCGACAACCGCCGAATACGCGGCGCTTAAAGAAACGACCAGACTAACGGCGCCAGTCCCTACCGCGATTTTTGAATTCGCAACCCCTTCTTCTAAATATATTTCCCGGACAATACGAAGATAATAAACCAAAGCCGCCAAGGTGGCGAAAGAAGCGACCACTAAGGGAACATAGAGCCCGGCTTTAAAGGCCTGCCAGAAAATGAGAAATTTCGCCAAAAATCCGGCCGTCGGAGGAATTCCGGCTAAAGACAAGGCTAAGGTGGCAAAACAAAAGGCCAAAACCGGGCGAGTTTTTCCTAAACCCCTTAAATCTTTCCATTCTGAAACTCCCGTCAACTCCAGAAAGAAGAAAGCGCCGTTACTCATAAGAACATAGGAGAAAAGATAAAAGAAAATGGGAAGAGCGTTTTTCTCGTTGGCGCCCAGTAACAGCCACGCCCCCACTCCCAAAACCAAAACTCCCGCATGTCCTAAAGACGAATAAGCCAAAAGCCGTTGAAGCCGGGTTTGGTTTAAGGCCGCGAAAGCCGCGAAAATCATCGTAAAGGCGCCGATAGCCGGAAGAAGAGAAACAAAACTCGCCTGGGAATATTGCCCCAGCCGCATCAAGAGAAAAACTCCGGCGGCCTTAACCGAAGTAGATAAAAATCCGGAGAGCATGGGTTCGGAAGCTTCATAAACATCGGGTAGCCAAAAATGCCAGGGAACCGCGCCAATTTTAAAAAGAGCCGCAATAGCCATAAGGCTAAACGCCGCTTGATCCAAGAAAGAGCCATTTCCGGCAAAGGCAAAACCGCCGGTCGCCGAATAATGACAGGCCAGTCCTAAGAGAAAAAAAGCGGCGCTGACCGATCCGGCAAAGAAATATTTAATGGCGGCTTCCCAAGAAGGCTGCCCTTTCGCCGGATTTAAAGCCACCAAGAGATAAACAGGAAGACTCAAAAGCTCAAGCGAAATAAAGAGCATGAAAAGATTCGCCGAAAAAACCAAAAACGTCATTCCCAAAAGGCTTCCTAAAAGCAAAAGAACTGAAACCTCATCCGTCCAGGTTCCGGCGATAAAAAAAGGAAGCGCCCCTGCGTAAAAGACCCCACACCACGCCTTGGTTAGAGGATCGGCTTGAAGAAGAGTTGAGATCGTTCCATTCACAGGATGAAGAAAAACAAATGCGGCCGCAAGAGTTAAGCTCAATAAACCTAGAACTCGAACAAGCCCCACATTGATTTTCTTAAAGAGACCGACGCAAGCGACTCCCAATACTCCGCCAAACAAAGAAATCCCCGACCCCAATGGAACGATTCTTAAAAATAAGGAAACTGGGTTCATGGTTTCCTTCCGTGCGAACTTTTGAACCAACCATTTCTGACCGAATATAAATGAGGAAATGCCGTTTCCAAATTCTGTTTAAGAGAGTGGCCTCGCTTAGGCTCGGTCATAGAATAAGCTTCCCCACAGCGGGACCGACGATATTAAGAAGCGGCCCGGGATGAAGACCGATGACAAACATCGGGATGATGAGAAGCCAAAGAAGAGCTTGTTCCCTTAAATCTAAATCAAAAACCTTTGGGCTCACCGAGGCGGACTTTCTCTCGCCCAAGAAAACAGCCTGAAATGCGGGCAAAAGATAAAAGGCCGCGATCGTCACGCCAAAAACGCCGACCACCGCAATCGGCAAGGAGACCTTCGCCATCCCGGATAAAGACATAAATTCTCCCACAAAGCCGTTCAAACCCGGAAGCCCGATGGAAGCAAAAACAGTCACGCCAAAAAAGAAGGTTAAAGTTGGAGCCTGGGACACCAAATCGCCGAAATCAGAAAGGCCTCTTTTATGAGTGCGTTCATAAAGGAACCCAACCATTAAAAATAAGGCTCCGGTCGTGAGACCATGGTTAATCAACTGCAAACTTCCTCCGGCAAGGCCTTGCTGAGTCCGGGAGGCGATTCCCAAAACACAAAAGCCCAAATGCGCAATTGAGGAATACGCAATCAAGCGTTTCAAATCCATCTGCGCCATCGCCGATAGCGCGCCGTAGATAACATTGATCGCGGCAAGCCCCCCCAACCAAGGAAGAGCCTTCATCCCCCATTCAGGAAAGGCGGGAAGAAGCACGCGCAAAAACCCGTAAACCCCTACTTTAAGAAGAACTCCGGCCAAAATAATGGAGCCCGCCGCCGGGGCTTCCGTGTGCGCATCTGGAAGCCAGGTGTGAATGGGCACCAAGGGAATTTTAACCCCAAAGCCAATCACAAAAGCCGCGAAAGCGAGAATCGCGTAAAGCCCGCTATTGGGAGCTTTCAAAATATTCATGTCCCAGCTCCAAACGCCGGTCGTCTGATGATGGAATACAACCAACGCCAGAATTCCCAAAAGAAGAAATAAACTCCCAAAGAAGGTAAATAGGAAAAATTTAATCGCCGCGTGCTTTCGGTTTTCAGACCCCCAAAGACCGATGATAAAAAACATCGGAATCAGCATCGCTTCCCAGAAGATATAAAAGAAGAAAAGGTCTTGCGCGAGAAAAACTCCCATCACCGCGCCTTCAAGAAAAAGAAAAGACGCCCAAAAGCCCGCGGATAAATCTTGTTTCCAGGAAGACAAAAGAGCGATGATGGTCAAAAAAGCGTTTAGAAGACACAAGGCCCAGGACAAGCCGTCCATGGAAAACGAATAACTAATTCCGTAGGTAAGCAATTTCCCCGGCTCTGAAAGAGAAGCCAAATGCCCGCTCCAGAAACCCGTTCCGGCCTGTAAAACAAGATAAAATTCCATTGCCGCGCAGATAACCGAAATCCAGCGCGCGCGCACGTTAAAAGCGGGAGAAAGCAAAGTAAACAAAGCCCCTAAAATCGGAAAAACCCAAAAAAGCGTTAAAATCATCTCAGCAACCTCAAAAGCATGACGCCTCCGCCTAAAAGTATCCACCACAAAGAGTCATTCAGGCGTCCGGAAGCCAAGGAAGAAACGCTTTTAGCCGCGTCTTCCGCCCAGGCGGAAGTGTTTTCAATCCACCCATCCCAGGTCTTTTTATCCCAGAAAATACCCAACCAATAGCTCACTTCCTCAAAAAGTAATGTTAAAGCCCCAACCAGAGGTTTTACGCCAAAATCGGCGTCAAAACTTTTTTCAACCTGAGGAACACTTTTGCGCCACACCCAATCGAAGGAAGACCATTGCATGGTCCAAAGATAAGCCGCCAAAATTCCAAGAGCGGCCATGGAGGTTGATCGGGTAAAAGAAGACCAGTCAAAGCCCGGAATCGCAATCAAAGGCGAAGTTCCCAGCCATCCGGAACTGACTAAATGATAAAACTGCGTTCCAAACCAGCCGATTCCCAAGGCTCCCAAAACGATGAAAAAAAGCGGGACGTTCATCATCGGGCCGGCCTCATGCGGGTGTTCCGGCGGATTTTGTTCTTTTCGAGGGCCTAGAAAAGCTAAAAAGAGCATCCGGAAAATATAAAAAGCGCTTAAAAAAGCGATGGCAAAACCGGCGACGGAAGCCCAGCCTCCGCGCTCAAAAGCGGCGCCAAGAATTGCGTCTTTACTATAAAAGCCCGCAAAAGGCCAAATCCCGCTCAAAGAAAAAGCCGCTATGATAAAGAAAGCGGCGGTGACCGGAATTTTCTTGAGGAGCCCGCCGGTCTCATCAACCGACGCGGTGGGTTTATGAAGGGCATGAGCGATGTTTCCGGCGCAAAGAAATAAAGCCGCCTTAAAAAACCCGTGGGTGAAAAGATGAAAAACCGCGGATGAAACTTCGCCCAAGCCCAGACCAAAGGCCATAATGCCCAAATGACTGACGGTCGAATAAGCCAAGATACGTTTCAGGTCTTTTCTTGTGGCCGCGATAAGGCCCGAGAAAACCGCGGTCAAGGCCCCCACCGCCGCAATGGTATTAGGCAAATGCGGAACGAGCGAAATCAGCGGCCACGAACGCGCCATTAAAAATATTCCTGCCGTCACCATGGTCGCCGCGTGCATCAAGGCGGAAACAGGAGTAGGGCCTTCCATCGCATCGGGAAGCCAAAAATAAAGCGGAAACTGAGCTGATTTTGCTATCGCCGCGAGAAAAAGAAACCAACCCACATAGGAAATAGCGGGCGAGCCCTTTCCTAAAAGCGGAAACAAGGCGGCAAAGCGAGTTTGGGCGACAGGATAAACATTCATCAAAATTAAAAGCGCCAGGAAAAAGCCGATGTCTCCCACGCGATTGGTAAAGAAAGCCTGCAATGAAGCTCGTCTGGCCGAAGCCTTTTGATACCAAAAGCCGATCAATAAATAGGAAGAAAGGCCCACCATTTCCCAGAAAAGATACATCTGAACATAGTTGTTGGCCACAACGAGACCAATCATCGAAAGATAAAAGAGATGGAAGGCCAGGAAAAAGCGTCCAAAAGCGGGATCATGTTCCATGTATCCACCGGCGTAAACATGAATAAGCCCCCCAACTAAGGAAACCAGACACAACATCATCGCCGACAAGCCGTCCAAGCGAACTCCAAAGGAAACAGACCAAGACCCCAGCGGCATCCATTTAAAAGGAGAGACGTCTACAACATGGCCGGAATAAACCTGAGCCGCGATAATCGCCGCCGACACTCCCACCACCGCGCAAGAGAGAATCATCGGCCAATGCATCCATTCCGGCTTCCTTTTTAAGAGGACGAAATATCCAAAAAGAAGAGCTGAAACCGGAGCGGCGAAAAGGCAGATGACCGAAAGAGGAATACCCATATCAGCCTTTCAACTCCATCAAGGCGTCCGAATCCGGAAGGGTTTTATTTTTTCTCAAATGCAAAATCAAGGAAAGTCCCACCACCGCTTCCGCCGCAGCCACGCACAAGATAATTAAAGCCGCAGCCAGCCCATTTGAGTCTTGAAAAATTGAAGCCTGGGCGACCAAGGGAATCAGGGCGGCTGAAATCATAATTTCAAGTCCAAAAAGCATGAGTAAAAGTTGTTTGCGTAAAATCACCGCGCAAAGACCGGAAACAAAAAGAGCCGCCGAAATTAACCACGCCCAAGGGTTCATGCGCCTTTCCTTTTCCCCACCAAGGCAAGTCCCGCTAAAAACATCAAAAGAGTCGCCGCCTCCGTTGCCGGAGAATAGGCCCCAAACAAAACCGACCCCACAGCTAAATTATTGGGCACAACCGCAGCCGTTGACAGAGAACCCGCGCCCCCGTGAAAAATCAAAAATAGTTCCACCAAAAATCCGGCTAAAAGAAGGGCCGCGACCGGGCGCGGAAGCAAAAAACTCCCCCAAAGAGAACCCGTCGGTTTTGGAAACGCCATGATGACGACCACAACCAAGACCATGACCGCTCCGGCGTAAATCACCATTTGCATGAGCCCCAGAAGCGGCGAGCCCGCCAAGGAAAAAAGGAGAGCCACCTGAAGCATGACGCACAAAAGGCACATCGCCGCCGCATAAAGGGATTTCTGGAAGAGCATGAGAACTGAAAAGAAAACCGCCAAGCCTCCCGCGATTAAGGTCATCCATCCAGCCATAGACCTATCTTAGTTTTTTTAAAAAGAGGGAATCAAATCAAAAATATTTTTCCCGTCTCGAATCTTGGAATTTTAATGAATAATGATGAGGGAATCATCATTGGGGGAGGAATTATTATTTTCCCCGCTATTGGAAGAACTTCTGCGCGAATTTTGCTTAATGGAGTTCGAATCTGAACTATGGGCGGAAGCAGGCTGCGGAGAATTTCCTTCAGGAGAATAAAACATGCTCGAAGGAACTCCTCCCCACTTAAAGGTCAACGAAATTCGGTTGGCCTGACCCAAGGCTCCATAAGGAATGAGCGCGTAGTCGAAACTTAAATCTGGGCGAGCCACTCCAAAACCGAAAGAAAACCCGGTAAACCCGCCGATGCTGTTAAGCGTATAAGAACTGTATCCCGCGCGCCCGGAAAAATCCCATTGGGAATCCCTCCAAACATCGTATTCCGTTCCGACATTAAAATAAGGACTTCCTCCCTCGGGAAAGCCGATATCCAAGGCGCCCAGCCAACGAGGCGTAATTTGATAGGAAGACCCCACGTGCATCGCGAACGGCAAGGGGCTTGAGACCTGATCAAAAGTCATCGGCGGTCCCCAGTTGTTTGCCGTCAAGGCCCAGCGAAATTTTCCATCTAGGTAAAGCGGAGACAAAAGTCCCAAATTAACCGCTTCGCTATTGGCCTGACTGACGATTTCAGACTCGATAAATGAAGCGGAAAGACCCAGTGAATATCCGGACAATATTCCCGCATTGTCTCCCAAGGGATAGGCATAACCAGCGGAAAGGGCGAGATCATAGGGATTAAAACTCCCGATATTTTGATAATTTTGCGTCTCGGCAATCGAACCCGCGGAAAAATATTGCGCCGAAACGCCCAAAGCGCCATTATTGCCCATATTATGGGAATAGGCGCCGTAGTCAAAAGAAGTGTTCACTAAATACGGGGCGTACATCACGGTCGCGGAATTATTCGGGGTTTGAGTCAAAGCCGCCGGATTCCAATACATCGCCGTCGCGTCGTTAGCGACCGCCGTGTAAGCCCCGCCCATTCCCATCGCTCTTGCGCCCACTCCAAGATTTAAAAAATCCGCCGTCGTGATTCCATTCGCGGCAGAAGAGAAGTTCGCGGCAGAGGCAGGAACGGAAAGAAAGAACGGAAAGAAAAGAAAGAAGGGAAAGTAACGGAAAGAACGGGAAACAAAGGAAAGATTTTCGGCTTTGCTTGCCGTTTCTTTCCGTTCTCTCATTTCTTTCCGTTACTTTCCGTCCTATCTCTGAACAGCGACTTTCAAGGTCGTTTCCGTTCCATTGCCGCGCACGAAAACAAAATAAACTCCGCTTCCAACCATGCGCCCGGAAGAATTAGTCGCGTCCCATTTAGCTACGCCAGTCGCATCGGCCGTCAAGCGCTTAACGAGAAGACCTGAGATTGTATAAATTTCAAGGCTAGAATTTGCGGGAAGATTGCTGAAAGTGGTATCGGTGATTCCGCGAGCGGGGCGAATAGGGTTATTGGAAATTTCAATTCCTTGAGTCGAGGTGGGCGGAGAAGCAAGCCCCATGATTTCAAAAGTGGAGAAACGATCGGTAGAAGCGGTGATAAGCTCTTGCGAAGTGTCAGAATTGGAAATCAAAGGAATCCAGGTTCCGACATTCAAATCACAGCGCGCAACGAAAAAATTCTGCGTCTGAACTCCGGGAGGCAAAACGGCATTAGCGTAAGAAATAGAAATGGGAACCGCGAAATTAGGCGGCGGTTCGACGCCTGGATTTAAATTGACAGTGATCCCAACCCCTTCATCCGTCATCGTCTTTCCCGGAGGCATTTGGCAGGACAAATCCGACAAAGACGGGGTCGTGACCACAACCGTAACCGCTTCATTAAAAGTATTCGGAGGAAAATCAATGGTCGCAAGTCCCTTTTGCCCCAAGAAAGACACGACTCCTCCGGATGAGTTAATCACCTGCGCGGCCTGGGAAATAGACAAAGTCGCAGTTGAAGCAAGTGAAATATAATCAGGGCTTAAATCCCAGTTAAGAGCGCCCAAACGCAGATAATAAGTGGTCTCGGGATAAAGATTTGACAAAACGAGAGAATAAAGAGAAGTGTTTTCCGTCAAACTCGAAGTAACGACCCCGGTAAAATCAGAAGCGGTCGAGGCTTCCAAAAGATATCCAGCGCAATTGGAGCAAATGGCGTAGGACACGCTCATGCTGGAATAAAAAACCGTCTCCGCCGGGGTATTTGAGTTTTGCGTCAAGGGAGAAGCCAGAGTGACGGCATAAGAAGGAGAATTAAGCGTTCCTTGATTACCCAAGACATTGACGGCACCAATCGTCAAGGCTTCCGTCGTATTAGGTGGAAGCCCGGTCAAGGTAAAAGAAGAAACCGAGGTGGGCACATTGGCCAAAAACTCATTAGGCGAAACCGTCGCGGAATAAACGTTGTAAGAAGAAACGCCGACGACCGGAGACCAGGACCAGGTAATGGAAGAAACGCCAATCATAATCGGCGAAACATTTTGCGGAGCGGGCAAAGGAGCCAGGGCCTCGATCAAGGCATTGCCTTTAAAAGACCCCCAGCCCGAGGCGTTGTCATAGCCGGTTCCAGCATTGTAAAACCCATTATTGCCGCTGGTGATATCGTTAAAGATGACGGAATAGGAAACGCCGCTAGCCAAGGTATAAATAGAGGGGCTCGCAAAACCCAAGGGCGAGAGCCCTTCGCTCGTTCGCAGTTGATTGATCCGCGCGGTCAAGGCCGCCCACAACGGCGCGGCGCAACTAGTGCCGCCAATCAACGTCGCGTTTCCATTATTGCATGTCCCACCGATACAAATGCTGTAGGGAGAACTGCTCGGATCGGCGTTCAAGGCCACGTCCGGCACATTGCGGTTGGTCGTGGAATATTCCCCAGAAATCCCATTTTGATAACTCGGCAAGGGCCAATTGGTCGAGGGATAATTGGCGACTCCTCCACCGCCTCCAACGCAACTGCTGTTGACAGAACACCCATTATTCCAAACCGTTTCGGAAATCGAACCGCCCAAGGTTCCCGACAAACTGGTTCCGCCCACTCCCGTCACATAAGGTTGAGACGCCGGATCATCGGTTAAAAGGGACCAGGCGTACGATGGCTGCGGAGAAGGGTCCGCAGAGGCGTCATAAGCCCCGTTGTCTCCGGCAGCGGAATAAATGGTTTGCCCTTGAGTTGCCATTTGCTGGAAAACAATGTTTTCGGAATTCATGAAAGAACTACTGCTCAAATAGGCATCTTCCTCATCAAGACCCCAAGAGGTGCTGATATTTTTGGCCTGGTCCTGGGAAGCCATTAACGCATAACCGTCAAAAATTCCTTGTTCGCTATTAGGCGCGGTATAGACCAAAATATCCGAGGCGCCGGAAGAAAGAGCGACCATCAATTCCATATCCAAGGCCACTTCCGTCATGCCGTTATCGCTGGAAGCAAGCGTATTCGTGCAAAGCGCATTTTGGCCGGACCCGCAAAGATTTTGCTGACCATCCACCGAAACGAAAGTAATCGGAGTTGGCGGAAGCGAAAACTGTCCCTCATAAAGCGCCGCATCCGACGGGTATCCGCTCCCATTGGTAATATAGCCGTCCAATTCCATAAGGGCCAGGGTTTGACCGGATCCGTTGAGAGAATTATTCAAGGAATAAACCGATTCGATATCGACCGGGGCGAGCCCTCCGCCGGGCCCGGTTCCAGTCAAACTTTTGGGAGACGCGGCGCCGGAAATTTTAGGGCGCGGAAACGCCAAACGCGGCTGATGCGCGCCCCTAAAATTAGAAAGCCCCAAGACCGCCAAAAGCTGCGGAGACAAGGACGCCGGAATCATCGGTTCCGAATCATTGGCGCGAAAAACTTGGCCGTTGAGGTAGCGGTAATAGTTCAAATGAACGCCAAAAGCGTTTTGAACTTGTGAAGCCGAACCCACGACCTTGACGACTAAACTATTCGGGTCATCCGGACCGTCAAGTGAAAGGCCCGAGGACTGAGCAAAAGATTTTAGAGTCTGTCTTTTGAACACCAAATTAAATTTCTGGGCGAATTGGGAAGGCGTCAGGAAATTTCTATGAAGAGGATTTCCTGATTGATAAATCTGAGCCAAGGTCTGATTCATCAGATTTTGATCGACCGCGATAACCAAACTTAAATGGACGGTTTCTGTCGAGGCAACCGGCGCGATTTTAGATGAGACCGCAACTTGAGGCGGGATATGCCCCGTCAACGCGACCAAAGGGCCGGCCGCATGGGCCTGAACAGACAACAAAACGCCGATAATTAGGGACAGTCCCCAATTAATTATTTCAGCGGGCCTTGGCTTCTTCGTAAATGGGCGTCCCACTCGATCGCGCGTAATCCTGGAAGGTCTGGGTGAGTTTTTTCGTGATAGGCCCCGGAACGCCTCCGCCGATTAAATGGCCGTCTATTTTAACCGCCGCAACCACTTCCGCCCCCGTTCCGGTCACGAATGCCTCATCGGCCCGGTAAAGCTCATGAACGGTGAAAAGTTTTTCCTCAACTTCAAGTTTTAAGGAATTACGAGCCAGTTCAATGACCGCGCTTCTTGTGACTCCGTTTAAAATTCCCGCATAAACCGGCGGAGTGTAGAGCCGTCCGCTTGAAACATAAAAAATGTTGTCTCCCGTGCATTCGGAAACGTATCCTTGCTGATTAAGCAAAATCGCCTCTTGCGCCCCGGCCCGCACCGCTTCAGCCCGCGCCATGATGTTCGGCAAATAATTGAGAGACTTAATCGCCGGAGACAATTGATCCGGCGTTCTTTGGCGAATGCTTGAGGTAATTAACTCGAGGCCTTTGTCATAAAAACTCGGCGGATAAAGCTCGATTTTATCGGCGATGATGATGACGCTCGCGTTTTTCTTGCACTTTCTCATGTCCAACCCGAGATCCCCGATTCCGCGGGTGATGACCAGGCGAATATAAGCATCTCGAAGCCCGTTCATGCGAAGACTCTCAAGCAATGCCTCTTCGATTTTCTTAAGCGGCATCGGCAAGGAAAGAAAGATAGCGTTGGCCGATTCCTGAAGGCGTTTTAAATGCTCATCTAAGCGAAAAACCCGTCCATTATAGGCGCGAATCCCCTCGAAAACCCCGTCTCCGTAAAGAGTCCCGTGATCGAACACGGAAATTTTCGCGTCTTCTTTCTCATAAAACTCGCCGTCAATAAATACTTTCATCTGACAACCTCTACTCTGTTAGGATTGAACACCGGCTTCGCTAAAAACCCCGTCCTGCATATGAAAAACCCGGAACGCCTTGAGCGCGGCTTCTTCATTGTGCGTCACTAAAACCACCGCAGTCAAACGCTGGCGGGCCAAGGCCTCCAAATCTTTAAATACCATTTCTCCGTTGGCCTTGTCGAGGTTTCCCGTCGGCTCATCAGCAAGAATAATGTCCGGCTGGTTCATCAAAGCCCGGCAAAGAGCGGCCCGTTGGCGTTCCCCGCCCGAAACCTGGGAAGGATAACGCTCGGCAATTTGAGCGAGTCTCAAATGCCCTAACAAATCCAAGGCTCGCTTTCTTGCCTCGGAATAAGACGCTTTTTGGGCGCGGGTGGAGATCAAGGCGGGAAACAAAATATTTTCGAGAATCGTAAATTCAGAGAGAAGGGCGTCGAATTGAAAAACAAAGCCCAGTTTTTCATTTCGCAATAAGGCGCGCGCTTCTTCTTTTAAAGCGAGGGTCTTTTTTCCGGCAATGAAGACTTCTCCCGAGTCCGGCTGATCCATCAGTCCCAACATATTGAGAAGGGTTGATTTCCCCGATCCGCTGGGACCTAGAATGGCGACAAATTCCCCGGGTTTCACGGCAAAAGAGACGTCTTTCAAAGCCACGACGGAATTTTCGCCTTTCCCGTAGGATTTTCTTAAATTTCGCGCTTCTAAAACGTAAGACGGGGCATTATCCATAGTGAATGGCCTCAACCGGCTCAACCAAGGACGCTTTTCGTGCGGGATATAAAGTCGCTAAAACCGCAAGAAGCAGCCCCACGACAGAAACCGCCATCACGTCGGCCGTTTGAATATCCACCGGGACGCGCGAGAGATAATAAATATCCGAAGGAAGACGGACAATCGGATAATGGACGATGACGTAGCAAAGCGTAAAACCCAGCAACAGCCCCATCAAAAGACCGAAGCCGCCGATGATGAGACCCTCGGCCAAAAAGATTCGACGAATCTGTTTAGGGGTCGCGCCCATCGCCTTTAAAATTCCGATATCCCGGGTTTTTTCAACGCTGTGGACAATCAAGGTCGAGGCGATATTGAGACTCGCCACCAAAATAATTAAAACCAAGATCAAAAACATGACGAATTTCTCGAGTTTCAAGGCGGAAAAAAGGGTCTGGTTCATCTGGGCGTAGGTGCGAACCACCGCGCCAAAACCAAGCTTTTGCCGCAACTCATCCGCCACTTGAGAGACCAAGGAAATATTTTTGAGCCGAACCTCAAGGCCCGTCGCCTGAGTCTTAAGACCGAAAAAGGCGGCGGCGGCAGGAATATTGGTGTAGGCCGTCATCGAATCGTATTCATAATAGCCGGTGTGCAAAAGACCCAAGACTTTGAATTTTTGCATCTTGGGGACTAGCCCGATGGCGGTCGCCATTTCTTTCGGAGAAACAAGAACCACTTCATCTCCCACCCATGCACCGACGTTTCGAGCCAATTCTTCTCCCAAAACAATTCCAGGAATTTTCCCGTTTTTGTCCAAGTCTTTCCAGGATCCCTCGCGCAATTTTTTGCCTAAATTGTTGACCTTAAACTCGCTAGAGGGTTCGAGACCTTTTAAAATAATCCCCGAGGTATTGTGATCGTAGGTCAAAATAGCTTGCCCAATCACAAAGGGCGCCGTCGCTTGGACATTCGGGTTGGAAAGAACTATTTTCTTAAATCCTTCGATATCCGCCGATTGTCCCAAGCCGTAGACGGTCATGTGCGCCTGGGCGCCGATAATTTTTTTCTCGATGTCGGTTTGAAAGCCGTTCATGACGGATAAGGTCGTAATCAAGGCCGCGACGCCCACGCAAACGCCCAAGATTCCAATCAAGGCCGTCGCTCCGGCAAAAAGGCCTTTGCGTTTAGCTTTGAGATACCGCAAGGCCACAAAAAGCTCAAACGGAAGAATTCGAGTCACTGGCCCCCGTCGGGATCGACGCTCGGTTTAAGGGTGGGAAAGAAAATGACGTCTCGAATGGAGCTTTGACCGGTAAAGAGCATGACCAAGCGGTCAATTCCAATCCCGATTCCGCCGGTCGGCGGCATTCCGGCCTCCATGGCCTCGACAAATTCGGCGTCCAAAATATCCGCCTCGTCGTTTCCCTCGTCTTTCTTCTGACGCGCCTGTTCTTTGAGGCGCTCGACTTGATCGAGAGGATCGTTCAACTCGCTATAGGCGTTTGAAATTTCCTGACCGGCGGCAAAACATTCAAAGCGCTGCACCAAGGACTCAGTTCCAGCTTTCAGTTTGGCCAAGGGGGTTACCGCCGTCGGATAATCGAAGACGAAAGTCAGCCCCTCGAAATGATTGAGGATATGCAAATCCATGATGCGGTCGAAAATCTTGGCGCTGGAAACTCCGTCTCCAGCGGGAACGCGAAGGCGATGGGCCAAATCCAAAAGGGCCGCGGAATTAAAGCGCTTGCCGTCCAACACCTTCTCGATTTTTTCGCCGCAGAATTTCTCCCAAGCCTCCGGCAGATAAACCCTCGCGAAAGGGGGTTTAAGCGAAATCTTTTTGCCGTTGAATTCAACCTCATGAATGCCCGTCGCCTCGGCGCAAGCCTCAACCAAGCGCTCGAAAAGAGCGGCCATGCCTTGGTAATCCGAATAAGCTTCGTAGGCCTCGATCATCGTAAACTCGGGGTTATGCCGGGTGTCGATTCCCTCATTTCTAAAAACCCGGCCGATTTCGTACACTTTGTCAAAACCGCCGATGATCAGGCGTTTTAAATAAAGTTCGGTCGCGATGCGCAGGACCATGTCGGATTCAAGGGCGTTGTGATGGGTCTCAAAGGGTTTGGCCGAGGCCCCGCCCGCCTCAGACAAAAGAACCGGGGTTTCAACCTCGATAAAACCAAGGGAATCCAATGTCTTTCTAATCGTGGAAATAATGCGGCTCCTCAAAACGAAAACGCGGCGGGTTTCCTCGGAAGAAATCAAATCCAAATGACGCTGGCGATATCTGAGCTCGACATCCTTAAGTCCGTGCCATTTTTCCGGCAAGGGGCGAAGGGCTTTGGCCAGTAAAACAGCGTGGCTAGCCGCAATCGTCGGTTCGCCCGTCTTAGTTTTAAACATAGCCCCGGAGACAGAAATAAAATCCCCGGCATGGACGTCTCTTTTAATGAGCTCAAATTCCTGTTCCTTCATCGCGTCTTTCTTAAAATAAACCTGAATTTTCCCGCTTAAGTCTTCAAGATGGGCGAAAAGACTTTTCCCCATATCCCTAAGGCTCACCACCCGTCCAGCCGCGGCGACTGTTTCCGAACCATGTTCGCCGACGGAAAGATTTTGAGCCAGGTTAAAAGCCTCAAGGCAAGAATGCGTTTTTTGAGACTGGTCCGGATAGGGCTCGATACCGCGCGAACGCAAGTCCAGAACCTTGGCGATTTTCTGAGCTCGAATTTCCTCCAAGCCCCCGGAAAGAGGAACAGCCCCCTTAGCTTCCACTGGATGAGTCATTCTATTTTTTTCCAGTTAAAAGGTTGACAATTAAATCTTTTAAGACCTTCGGGTTAAAAGGCTTTTGAACATAGGCCGCGACATTGGGCGCCATTTCAAAAAGCTCGCGCATTTTTTGGCCCTTGGCCGTCAAAATGACGATCGGAATCTTGGCCGTTCTCGGATCGGCCTGGAGTTTGGCGTTCAAGGCGTATCCGTCCATCACCGGCATCATGATGTCTAAAATCACGATGTCCGGCAAAACGACGTTTAAGTCCGCAGGCTCAATGCCGAAATATTTCAAGGCCAGCTGGCCATTCGCGGCGTCTGAGACCTCAAAGCCTGATTTTTCCAGAAACGCCTTAAGAAGCGTCACGATTTCCGGTTCATCATCTACAATCAAAACCCGCGGTTTTTTTTCGCTCATTTTTTACGCTCCAGAATCTGCGCGATGACTTGCCTGAGTTTTTGAATATCAAAAGGTTTGTTGACATACGCGGCGACGTTGGCCCGGTCGAAAAGCTCCCGCATTTCGCCCTTGGCCGTCAAAACAATCACGGGAATTGAGCGGGTTGACTCCATTTCCTGGAGTTTTGTGCAAACGGAATAACCGTCCATCACCGGCATCATAACGTCCAGCAAAATCAAATCGGGAATAAATTGAAGAGCTTCTGTTTTCTTGTTGAGGTCAACCCCCATCTTACCCAAAGCTTCAAGCCCGTTATAGGCTTCCGTCACCTTGTGCCCGTCTTTTTCAAGGAGAAATTTGAGCAAGGTGACGACGTCTTTCTCA
Source organism: Elusimicrobiota bacterium (assembly GCA_027371715.1). Classification (GTDB taxonomy): domain Bacteria; phylum Elusimicrobiota; class Elusimicrobia; order UBA1565; family UBA9628; genus JAKAQV01. The sequence goes on from DAHXMM010000021.1 coordinate 41,500, forward strand.
TCTTCTACGACCATGATATTAGCCATAGGGGGATTTTAACATTTTTTGCGCGGGCTCAATGAGAATTCCGGTCAACGATCGGAAATAAAGATGTTCTTAATCTCGGCGTATTTCTCCAAGGCCCTCATGCCGAGGTCCCGCCCGAGGCCGGATTTCTTAAATCCCCCGAACGGCGCTTCTAAATGGACGCTGTGGGAACTGTTGACGGAGACGACCCCGCTCTTGACCGCCCGCGACACGCGCAGAGCTCTGCCGATGTCGCGCGTCCAGATCGAGGCCGACAACCCGTAGTCCGAATCATTGGCCAAGCGCACGGCTTCTTCCTCGTCCTCAAAGGGAATCACCGACAAGACCGGACCAAAAATCTCTTCTCGCACCATCCGCATTCCGGGCTTGGCGCGGGAAACAACCGTCGGCCGGAAATAAAAGCCCTTCTTAAGGGATGAATCCTCCGGCGCTTTCCCGCCGCATAAAAGCTCGGCTCCCTCCTCGATGCCGGAAGCGACGTAATCCGCGACCTTTCGCCGCTGAGCCTCGGAGATCAAGGGGCCGATCTCGGTTTTGGGATCCAAGGGATCGCCGACGCGCATTTTTTCGGCGACGCGGACCAAGGCTTTAAGATAGCGGTCATAAATCCCCTTTTGAACGAAGGCTCTCGATCGCGCGCAACAGTCTTGTCCGGCGTTCGAGAAAACGGCCGCGGCCGAACGCTCGACGCAGAGATCGAGCTCCGCGTCGTCAAAGATGATGTTCGGCGATTTCCCGCCCAGCTCCAAGGACACGCGCTTGACCAAGGGCGCCGCCATGGCCATGATGGAGCTTCCGGTCTTAGTCGATCCGGTAAACGAGATGTTGGGAATGCGCGGGTGTTCGACTATCGCGCGTCCGGCGGCATTTTGGGAATCAGTGAGCACGTCCAAGGTTCCCTTTGGAATTGCGGCTTCCACCGCCAATTCCGCGAGCCTTAAAGCCGTCAGCGGCGTGTAAGGCGAAGGCTTAAGTATCGCGGCGTTTCCCGCGGCCAAGGCCGGAGCGAATTTCCATGCGGCAATCATCATCGGATAATTCCAGGGAACAATCAGGCCGCAAATTCCGACCGGCTCATAAACGGTGAAATCAATCCCGCGATCGGAGACGGGAATCGTCTCGCCGAAATGTTTCTGGACCGCCCCCGCGTAATACTCGATTGTATCGGCCGCGGCATCGGCCTCATCCAAGGAATCCCGCAGCGGTTTCCCCGCGTTCGAGGTTTCCATCGCGGCCAAATGCTCGCGGTTTTTTCGGACCAAATTGGCGAAATCAAAGAGTTTGCGCGCGCGTTCCTTGGGCAAAAGGCGCGACCAAATCTCAAACGCTTTTTGCGCCGACTGGACTGCCCGGTCCACCTCGGGCGCGCCGCAGTCCGCGACCTCGGACAATATCTCGCCGGTCGCGGGATTAAAAACCGGGAACTTGGCTGAAACGCTCGTGGAAAGTTGGCTCATGGAATCTCCCTAAAAATAATTCGACGTGATGCCGCCATCAACGACAAGAGACGCGCCGTTGGTCCAGCTCGACTCATCGGATGCGAGATAGAGGGCCAAGAAAGCGATGTCCTCGGGCTTGCCGAATCGTCCCATGGGAATGCGGTTCAAGCGCTTGGCTTTTTCCGCCGGTTCCTTGAACAGCCAGTCCATGAGAAGCGGCGTCTCGATCGGACCCGGACAGATGGCATTGGAGCGGACTTTCTTGGGACCGAACTGCACCGCCAAGGATTTTGTCAGCGCGATGACCCCGCCCTTGGATGAGGTGTAGGCGTCTTGCGGGACGCTGCAGCCGACCAAGGCGACAAAAGAGGCGATGTTGATGACGGAGCCGCCGCCGGCTTTCACGATCTCGGGAATCCCGTATTTGCAGCCGAGATACACCCCCTTCAAATTGATTTGATAAACCAAGTCCCAGATGTCGGAATCGGTGTCAATGACGGAATGATCCTTCTCCGGGAAAATCCCCGCGTTGTTATAGAGAACATGAAGCCCGCCGAAGGCCTTGACCGCGGAAGCGACCATGCCTTGAGCGTCCCCCTCTTTCGAGACGTCAGCCTTGACGGCGATGGCTTTCCCTCCGCGCTTGAGTATCCCCTGCGCGACTGTTTCCGCCTCCGAGACGCGGACATCGGCGAGAACAACGCGCGCGCCTTCCGCGGCGAATAATTCCGCGGCCGTCCGTCCCATTCCCGAACCCGCTCCCGTAATCAAGCACGTCTTTGCCTCTAGTCTTCCCTTTCGTTCCATAAACTCTCCTATATCCTTTCAAAATAGCGCGACAATTCCCAGCAGGTGACCGCTCCGTCGAAGCTTTTCTGTTCCATCCGCGCCGCGTGCAGGTAATGGCGATGGACGTCCGCGCCGAAAGCCGCGAGCGCGGCCGCAGAGCGCTCCCAGCAGTCCGCCGCCGCGGCAAGAGACTTGGGAACCTCCGGGAGATCCGAGGCGTGATAAGCGTCGCCGTGAAATTCCGGCGCCAGCTTTAATTTCTTTTCCATACCGTAAAGGGCGGAGGCGATAGCCGCGGCGAAAGCCAAGTAGGGGTTGGCATCGGCGCCCGGAATCCGGTTCTCGATCCGGAGGCTGGATTTTTCTCCCACGACGCGAAAGCCGCAGGTCCGGTTGTCTCTCGCCCACGCGATTTTCGTCGGGGCGAATGTCGTCGCCTGATAGCGTTTGTAGGAATTGATCGTCGGAGCGAAAAAAATCGAGAAGTCGCGCGCCAAAGCCATCTGTCCCGCCAAGGCCTGCTCGAAAAGCCGGGTGGGAGCCGCCGCGCGCGCGTCCCAGAACATGTTTTTTTTAACTTTAGCGTCCCACAAGCTTGAATGCAAATGGAAGCTGGATCCCGCGGATTTAGAATCGGGTTTGGCCATGTAGGTGACAGACGCTTCTTTTTGGATCGCGATTTCTTTCGCGCCATGTTTATAGATCGTGTGCCGATCGGCCATTTCGAGGGGATGAGCATAGCGCAAATTGATTTCCTGCTGGCCGAAGCCCCACTCGCCCTTCGAGCACTCGACGGGAACGCCGGCCGCCTCCATCTGATTGCGAATCTCGCGGACGAGAAACTCTTCCTTGGCGCCCTGGAGAATGTGATAGTCCTCGATGTAGGAGCCAATGGGTTCGAGCTGGTGGTAATTTTTCCGCCGCGCCCCATCGAAGGAATCCTTGAAAATATAGAACTCAAGCTCGGAGGCCGTCTGGAAAGAATACCCCATTTTCTCGGCGCGCGCAATCTGGCGCTTCAAAATTTGCCTGGGAGACGCCTCGACGGGACCTCCGTCCTCGAGCTCGAGATCGCAAATGACCAAGGCGGTCTTCGGCTCCCACGGCAAGAGCCGCAAGGTCGAGAGATCAGGGAGCATCTTAAAATCGCCGTAACCCTTCTCCCAGCTCGTGAGTTCATAGCCCTGAACGGGCTCCATTTCCATGTCAACGGTCAAAAGATACGCGCAGGCATGCGCGCCATGCCCCGCCACGGAGTCAAGAAAGAAGCGCCCGGTCACGCGCTTTCCCATCCAGCGCCCCAGCATATCCGGAAAAACCGCGAGCACGGTATCGACCTCATCGCGGTGGATGAGGGAACGGAGTTCTTGAAGAGACAATGTCCGGCGTGTCTGCTGCATTTTTAAATTTCCTCCGTCATCCGAATGAGATATTCTGGATTAGTTGCCGCTAGTCGGTCAATCATTCTCAAAATGCCGCCTAATCATTCTATCTATCCCCAATGATTCTTCCATTCTGAAAGGAATAATTTTTTCTTGAGAAATCAAGCCGGCCCTCCGAGATACTCGCCGAGATGATTTCAGGGTCCGCGCACAAATCCCAGCGGCCGCGATCGAGTCCCTCGCTCGCGATGATAAGCGCATTTCCGCGGCGCGAGAAATTGAGGGTGTACCAAGGCTGGCGGGAATTGGAAAGAGCCTCATTGGGCGTTGGGACAAACACCGAGTGACAAAAAGCGTAAAGCGCGTTTTCCCTGGCGGCCACGGCGTTGAGGCTGGTGTAAGGCGCGCTTTTCTCGGGATATCGATGCGCGCAATCTTTCCAAAGGTCCCACAGTTCCTCGACGCAAAGCTCAAAGGCGGCGGCGGGATTTCCGGTTTTGGAGAGGAATTTGAAAAATTGCCAGAAATAAACCTCGCTGTCATTAAGGGACTTGACGCGCTTTTTGAGCGGCCCCAACCGCGAAGCGACTTCATCGGGAATTTCAACGGTTCCGTTGTGCGCGAATATCCATTCCCCGTTCTCGAAGGGCTGCGTATTTTCCGCGCTTAAGAGGAGCTTTTCGGGAATTTTCCTGGGGTTGGACGCGGCTCGGATATGCCCAATGGTCACTTTGGAAACCGCACGCTCTGATGCCGCGGCAACGGCCGCGGGCTCCTCATAAGCCGGGCGCGGACTTTTGATAACCACGGGACGCGAGCCGTTGAAATAGCCGATTCCCCAGCCGTCTTTTTGCAGCCGGTCGGCCTTGAGTCCGCTTTGTTTGAGAAGGGAGAATTCCGAATGAACGATGAATTCATCGGCCCTTTCCGGCTGAGTCGAAATTTGAGCGAGGAAACGGCACATGCTTTAATTTAAACAAATTCAAGGCCGGTCAATTCCGCGACAACGCCCGAATTTGTCAGAATACCTATGTGGCTGAGAAAAAAACCGAAGCGGACAAAAGCAAAATCAGCGTCGCCCTGAACCGAAAGGCGCGGATGCTCTATGAGATTTTCGACACCTTCGAGGCGGGGCTTCTTCTCAACGGAGGCGAAGTCAAATCTTTGAGATCGGGACGCATTTCCTTGGACGGTTGTTTCGGGCAATCGAATGACGGTGAGCTTTATCTTTTTAATCTCCATATCCCCCATTATAGTTTTGACTCCAACGCCCCCACCGATCCGCGAAGGTCGCGGAAACTTCTTTTGCATAAAGCAGAAATACGAAAAATATTAACCCAGATTGACGCTAAGGGAATGACCCTGGTGCCGCTTGAGATTTATTTCAAGCGCGGCTGGGCCAAGGTGAGTCTGGGAATCGCGCGCGGAAAAAAAGGCCCCGACCGCCGGGAAGAACTCCACAAAAAAGCGCTCACACGCGAAGCCGAAAAGAGCTTTAAAGGAAAGTTCCGGGCTTGAATCGCTAGAAAAAAGACAGTCTTCCTTTCCTTAATTTTTCTGGCAGACGAGAAGCTGAAGGTAAGGCGCGGGCGTTCCGACGACGGAACTGCTGTTGTTGGTGACCGAGATGCCGGTCTTGGCGGAATTAATCGAGATGCCGGTTGTCGCGGAATTAATCGTGATGCCGGTTGTTGAAGTCTGCGCCGATCCACTGACATAAATACAATTTCCGGATTGGCAATTTCCAACTGCTGTAGGTATACCTTCTCCCGTTCGTCCGCCACCTCCACCATATTGAGTATCCCCATAAATTACATGGGAATGGCCCGGATCATTAATTGAATGAGAATGACCGGGATCGTTGATGGAGTGGCTATGCCCCGGATCATTAACGGTATCCGTAATATGTCCCGCGGGACGATCCTCAAGATTGGAAAGCGCCGTGCCGTCGGTTCCGGCCAAAGCGCCTCCGGAAGGAAGGCCGACAAGGTATCGCCCCTGGGCTGCGGCAAGCGCGGTCCAGCCGGAAGGACAGGAGGATAAATTAAAAAACATAACGGCGCCCGAGGGCACCGCGCCCACGCCGGAAAAGGCCCCCGCCGTCAGCGTTCCCGTGACATTGGCATTTCCGGATACGCTGAGCGGGTTTGTCGGACTCGCAGTCCCGATGCCAACATTGCCGTTCTGGTTGACGACAAAAGTCGAAGCTCCCACCGCGAAAAGATTTCCCGCGGCGGGAACGCTGGATACCCCCACTACGGACGCGGTGACGGAATTCGCAATCGCCGCCGAACTCGCGCTGATGTTCCCCGTCAAACTTGAGCCTGGGACATTGGTCAACCCCACCCCCGATCCGTAAAACCCTGTTCCTGCCGTGACCGAGGACTCCGCTGACACAAACCCCGTCACCGTCGCGCTTGAACTCGTCAACGCCCCCTCGACCGTAACGCTCGAAGCTGTCGCGTTCATGATGGAATTGCCCAACGAGGTCGGGCTCGTAAATTCAGGAATCTGCCCTGTCGTTCCGCTCACGCTCGACCCCAGGGCTAGCGGCCCTCCGTTCCAATACAGGCTCCCCGAGTTGTTATACAGCGTCATGTTCGTATTGCCCGGAACCGCGCTGCTTAAATGAATTCCCGCCGTCCCGCCTCCGGTCCCCACGATATCCAAGCTCTGCGCCGGACTCGCAGTCCCGATGCCCAAGCTTCCAGACAAAACGAACACGCTCGTCGTCACGTTAATCCCGGAGAATCCCGAGGCCGCCGTCAAGGTTGACACCGCAATCGTTCCCGTCGAGGTCAAGGTTCCCGTTACCGAGACGGTTGAGATCGTCAGATTCCCCTCGATGTTTCGCGCCATCAAGGCGTAGGGCACTGAGAGTAAGGCCTGCCGGGGCAGAAGCGGCGTCGTCTCGATATCGGTCTCGATATATTTTTGAGCCGGCCCCGCCAAGGCCGAGGTTGAAATATTAAGAGAAGTCCCAAACACGCCTTGACTCACCTGAACCTGAACGGGACCGCTCTGCCACAAAACGTTCCCGCCTGTCGGAGCGTCGTAGAGATAAAAGGTCAGAATCTCGGTCCCCGTCACCGGATAGCCGTTTTGCATCAGCCGACCTTGATACGATATCTCATCTGGCACCGTGCCGCTTGGAACCGCCGTCGCCAACACCTTCACCTGCGCTCTTAAAGGAGAAGACGCGAATAATAAAACTAGCGGAAAAAGAAAAAAAACAAAAACGCCACGACCTTTCCATGATTGACCGACGGACATCATGGACCTATTGACTCAAATTTCAGGGCCGGGTGTCAAAATCGGAGACTCGCCCTTACCGATTCGTCTTTTTTCTCAATTCCTTAAGTCGCGCGGACAAGCGTTTTTCGTCTCCTTCTTCGGTCGGATGATAAAACCGAACAGGACTCGGCAGATATTCCTGAAAGACGTAATGCCCGGGAAAATCGTGCGGATACTGATAACCCGCTCCGTGTCCTCGGCTTTTGGAATCTAAATTTGAATCTCGGAGAAAATGAGGAACCTCGCGCGCGGGCCCCTTTTCCACTTCCTCCATCGCGGCGTCTATCGCCAAATAAGAAGCGTTTGATTTGGGGGCGCAGGCGACATAGACGCAGGCTTGAGCGAGAATAATCCGGGCCTCCGGCATTCCCACTTTCTCAACCGCCTCAAAGGCGGCATTGCAAATTAAAAGCGCGCGGAAATCCGCGTTTCCGACGTCTTCAGAGGCGCAAATCAAAAGACGACGAGCGATAAAACGCGGGTCTTCGCCGGCTTTAAGCATTTTTGCCATCCAATAAAGGGCCGCATCAGGGTCCGAACCGCGGAGAGATTTAATAAAAGCGGAAATGTGATCGTAGTGATCGTCTGATTTTTTGTCGTAGCGCAAAACGCGTTTTTGAAGGCTCGACTCAAGACCATTTAGGTCAATCCGGCGTTCTCCAGTAGGATTAATCTCAGCGGACAAAACCGCCCGCTCAAAAGCGTTGATTAATTTTCGGGCATCTCCCGAGGAATCGACAATAAGATGGTTTTGAGCGTCCCCATCCATTCTGACCTTCATTTTTTTAACTTCCTCATTTTCCAAGGCCGCATTGAGGATTTTTTTTAAATCCTGTTCCGTCAACGGCTTAAATTCAAAAGTGGCCAGACGAGACAAAAGCGCGGCGTTGACATAAAAAGAGGGGTTTTCGGTCGTCAGCCCGATTAAGACGACCTCCCCTTTTTCGGTCGCGGGCAAAAGAACGTCCTGCTGGGTTCGGTTAAAATGGTGAATCTCATCAATGATCAAAAGAGAACGTTTGTTTTGGAAAAGCCGCCGTTCTCGGGCCAGGTCCAAAGCTTTTTTTAATTCAGAAACTCCGGACGCGACCGCGTTTAAAAACGTGGCCTCCATATCCAATTCGCGGGCGATTAAACGGGCTAAGGCCGTTTTGCCGCACCCCGGAGGGCCAAAAAATATGGAGGAAGAGAAATTTTTACCGGCGATAATCTGGGAAAGAATTTTTCCGGGGGCCAAAAGATGACTTTGACCAAAAAAATCTTTAAGGGTCTTGGGAGCCAAACGCCAGGACAAGGGAGAATCAACGGCGAAATCAAAGGAACCGAATAAAGACTCAGTCTTCATCGCCTAGGGCCAAAGCTCCTTGAAGAGACAGGTGCATGTGGTCAACCTTGTTTTCAAGCGCTCTCGCTTCCGCGCTGACGGCTTCTTCTTTTTTAAAGTTTTCCATCGCAAAAGACAAGGCCGCCAAGATCGCGATTTTAGAACTGTCGGCAATTAGCGGATTTTCTTTAAAAATTTGTTCCATCCTCGCTTCAACCGTTCGGGCTAAAGCATTGATCTCAATCGGAGTCAAACCCTCGATTCCCACCGTCAATTTACGGCGGAAAATTTCAATGTCGATTTTTTCGTTCATTTCGCGGCCCCGCTTATTTTGTCCAATTTATGAATTATTTTTTCCAGCCGTTCCCGCAGACGCCTTTGCCGAACCGGATAGTGGGATAAATGTTGAATTTGAGTCTTAAGGCGCTCATTTTCATCCATCAAATTTTTATTGGTCTTAAGCAATTTGGCGTTGCCCCCCCGCAATTTCTTAAGAGCATGACTTGCCTCCAAAACCAAATCTTCTAATCTTTTGATTTTATCGGGGATTAGCACTCTTTTCCTCTAAGATCTGAGGACGGCTCCGATTTTTTTCAAACTCTCCAAAATCTTTGTCACGAAAGCCTCCACTTCTTGGTCCGTCATCGTTCGGTCATCGCGCCCGAAGGTGAGCCGCAAAGTCAAGCTTTTAAAGCCTTTCTGGATTTTGTCTCCAACAAACAAATCAACTAACTCCGTCTTTTTGAGTTCGTCGAGCTTGAACGCGCAAAGCGCCCGCGCGATTTCGGCATAGGGAATATCTTCCGGAACGAGAACGGAAATATCCCTCCAGGAGAATGGAAATTCGCTCAGAGGCTTTGAAAAAACCGGCGCCGGGTTTATTTTTTCTAGCCCAGAAAGATTCAACTCAAAAATAAAAACTTCGTCTTTCGCACTCGAAGGAATGTCCCGGCGCGCCGCCGCCTCGGGATGAAGGGCGCCCAAAACGCCGATGACCTGCCCCTGCCATTTAAACTCAATTGATTTTCTTGGATGAAATAATTTTTGGTTATAAGGCAAGCCTAAATTAAAGGGAGAACTCTCAAGTTGAAAGGCCGATAAAGAATCTTTCAAGACGCCCGAAACCGCGTAAAAATCATTTTCAATCACGCGCCCTTCTTTCCAATAAACCTCCGGAAACCGGCCCACGGCCACGCCTGAAAGAAGAACATTCTCTTTTCCGTCGTAAAAACCGGTTCCATTCTCAAATAAACGAAACGAAAAATTGCCATGATTAAAATTATACTGAGCGTTACGCAAAAGCCCGGTTAAAAGCGTGGGGCGCAAAATCGTCATATCTTCCGAAAGGGGATTATCCAGACGCACGCCTTTTTTTATCTCGGCTCCTGAAAGTTCAAAATCCGCAAGCGAAATTAAATCGTAGTTATAAGCTTCGAAAAAGCCCGCGTCTTTAAGACGTCGCGCCAAAAAGCCAACCAGCGCGGAAAGAGGAGTCTTACGGGCGGCGGCGGCAAGAACCTGAGGGCGATGGACGGGAATTTGGTCATAACCCAAAACCCGGGCAACCTCTTCCGCTAAATCCGCCCGATCTTTGAGGTCCAGGCGATAGGAGGGCGGAGTCATGAAAAAAGAATCCCCTTCCATTTTCAAACTTCCCCCAAAACGAACAAGGCCTGAAAAAACATTTTTAATTTCCCCAGTCTTAAAATCAGAGCCCAGCATTTGGTTGATTCGCGCGGAAGAAACGACAATCGCGGAATTTTCTTGAGCGTCTTTTTGAACGACGGGGGTGGAAACCCTGGCCGCCGAACCCGCCAGAGACAAAATTAATTCAGCCGCTTTAAGAGAGGCGATTTCCGGAAGCTTGGGATCGGTCCCACGTTCAAACCGATAAGAAGACTCAGACTTAAGTCTCAGGCCCTGAGCCGCCCGTCGAATCAAGGCCGCGTTGAAAGAAGCGCTTTCTAAAAATACGCGTTTAGTCTTTGACAAAACGGCCGAGGAAAGCCCCCCCATCACTCCCGCGATCGCCTGCGGAGATTTTTGATCGGCGATAACCAAAAACTCAGAGTTCAGATCGTATTTTTTATCGTCTAAGGCCGTCAAGGATTCTCCCGCGCGCGCCCGGCGAACAAAAATCTCTTTTCCCTCTAAAACATCCGCGTCAAAAACGTGCAAGGGTTGCCCCAAATCCATGAGGATATAATTAGTGACGTCCACGATACTATTAATGGATTTAATTCCAACAGAGCCTAAGCGATCCACTAACCAAGAAGGACTCGGACCCACAATCAGATTTTCAAAAACCCGCCCCACATAGACCGGACAATCTTTCACGGATTCAACCACAATTTTAAACGGAACCAAATCCGAAACGTTTAAGGCCGGAATCTTAAAATCTTTAAGCGTAAGATTGAGCGAAGAAGAAAGCTCCCGGGCCAGCCCTAAATGGGATAGACAATCCGGGCGATTGGGCGTGACTGCCACATCCAGAACCTCGGTTCTTTCCCCCAAGGCCATGGCCATATCTCTCCCCAGGGATAATTCCTGATCCAAGACCAAAATTCCGCCATTTTCAGCCCCTAACCCCAGTTCTTTTCCGGAACAGATCATGCCCGAGGACTCAACCCCGCGTATTTTGGACTTTGAAATTTTCATTCCCCCTGGAAGATCGGCCCCAATTTTGGCTAAAGGCACTTTTTGGCCGACCGCGATATTTTTAGCTCCGCAGACAATCGTAAAATTATCGCTTCCATCGGTCACCTGGCAAACGCTGAGGCGATCCGCGTTTGGGTGTTTCTCAATTTGGAGTATCTGGGCGGAAACGACCCCTTTAAACTGAGGCCCTTTCTTTTCAATAGATTCCACCTCAAAACCTAAGGCCGCCAATTTCCCCGCCAATTCCTCCGCGGAAAAATTAAATTCCAAATGTTCTTTAAGCCAGGAAAGAGATATTTTCATTTAAGCGAAAAGAGACAACTCCTCATCTTCAAACTGGGAAAGGAACCGAACGTCGTTCGCATAGAAATTGCGAATATCTTGAATCCGCCATTTAAGCATCGCAACCCTTTCAATTCCAATCCCGAACGCAAATCCCGACCAAATTTCAGGATCATAGCCCACGGCTTTAAAAACGTTTGGGTGAACCATACCGGCCCCCAGAATTTCGATAAAACCTGTTTTCTTACAAATGACGCACGGGCGCCCATTTTCTCCCGTCCCTGTCCCCGAACAAAACAAACATGATAAATCCACTTCCGCCGAAGGCTCGGTGAACGGAAAATAAGACGGGCGAAAGCGAACCTTGATCCGGGGGCCAAAAAGAGCTTTGAGAAATTCTTCCAAAACGCCCTTCAGGTCGGCAAAGGTCACGTTTTGATCCACATACAACCCTTCCACCTGATGAAATACGGCGGAATGAGTGGCGTCCACGGCCTCATGCCTGAACACTCGTCCCGGACAAATGATTCGCAAAGGCGGTTTTTGTTTTCTCATCGCGCGAATCTGAACAGGAGAGGTATGCGTTCTCAAGACCTTGCTCCCTTCGACATAAAAAGTGTCTTGCATATCGCGAGCCGAGTGATGTTCGGGAATATTGAGAGCCGTAAAATTATGTTCGTCATCCTCAATGAGCGGGCCTTCGGCCCAGGAAAACCCCATCAACCCTAAAATATGAGCCATCTGGTCTTGCATTTTTGTCAGCGGATGCAAACGACCCCTTAAAGGGAAAAGAGGCGGGAGGCTTAAATCCAGGCCTTGAGTTTTTAGCTCCGCTTCAAAACTCAATTTCTTAATTTTTAAGGCGCGGGCTTCAATTTTCTCTTCCAACTGGGATTTAATTTGTTGCGCCTTCGGAGCCAAGAGTTTCCGATCTTCAAGGGAAAGATCCTTAATGGACTTTAGAAGCTCGTTTAAAGGCGACTTGCGCCCAAGAAAATGAATACGAAGGTTCTCTAAATCCTCCGCGGTTAGAGCGGCGTCAAAGTTTTCGGAGGCTACCGCACGGGCAATTTTTTCAAGAGCTCTTTCCCAATCCGAGGAATTCATCTCTTATTTTGCCCCTCGACTCGGCGAAAGTCGTCTTAGGCGGCCGCTTTTGCCGAAGATTGAGAGTTTCCAGACGCTCCCGCGAGGCTGACCAGATGCTTGAAAGAACCGGCGTCGGTCACCGCAATTTCGGAAAGCATCTTGCGGTTAAGCGCGATTCCGGCTTTCTTGAGTCCCGCGATAAAGCGAGAATAAGTCGTTCCCTGCTCGCGGCAAGCGGCGTTGATGCGTTGCGTCCAAAGAGAGCGGAAATCTCCTTTCCGGTCCTTTCGACCGGAATAAGAGGCGGTCAAGGACTTTTCCACCTGCTGTTTAACCATGCGCCATTTGCGGCTCTTATCCGAATAAAAGCCCTTGGCGAGCTTAAAATATTTTCTCTTGTGTCTTCGAGTCGTAACGCCGGATTTAATTCTCATAACTCCTCACCGATACGGCAGATATTGCGAAATAGTTTTTCCGTCCACGTTATTGAGCGTGTTTTTTCCGCTCAAAAAACGGCTCCGACCGGAAGACATCGGGGCTAGAAGATGGCGCTTGCCCGCGCGTTTGTGGCGCCAAAGGCCTTTTCCTGTTTTTAAAAACCGCTTTTTCGCTCCGCTGTGCGACTTTATCTTGGGCATGATATTCTCCTAAAAGGGACTACTGCCTTTCCTCATAATCTTGAGGTCGGCATTGTCCCAACCTTAAGATCATTAAGGAAAGGGACTAATGTTTCGGGATGAGCGTCATGAAAAGACGATTTCGGTCGTTTTGGGGAGCCTGTTCAATGGAACTCGTCGGCTCCAGCCTGACCCGAATATCGTCCAACAACTTCATTCCCAAATCCTTATGCTGCATTTCTCGTCCGCGAAAAACCACCATCACCCTCACTTTGTCGCGGGCGGCCAAAAATTCCCCGATCTGCTTAATCTTAACTTCTAAATCATGAACCCCAATATGGGGTTTAAAACGCACTTCCTTGAGCATTCCCGCTTTTTGGTTCTTGCGGGCTTCTCTTTCCTTCTTTTCCTGCTCGTATTTATACTTTGAAAAATCTAGTATCTTACAGACCGGCGGGTTGGCCGTGGGCGCGATTTCAATTAAATCCAACCCTCTTTGCCGAGCCATCGCCAAGGCTTCCGGCAACGGACGAACGCCCACCTGAGTCCCATCGGAATCAATCACCCGAACTTCTCTGGCCGAAATGCGGTTATTAATCCGAACCTGCACGCTGTTTTTAGTAAACTTGTTTATATTCCCTCAAGGAAAACTGCTAATATTTAAAATAGTCCGACAATGAATGATACCAAGTTAATCAACTCCGCGTCAAGTGAGGACGACTCAAAGACCGTCGTTTTTTCCGGAATGCGCCCGACTGGCCGGCTTCATCTCGGCAATTATTTTGGCGCACTCAAAAACTGGGTGGACCTTCAAAACAAGTATTCCTGCTATTTTTGCGTGGTTGATTGGCATGGGCTTACGACCGGATACGCCGACACCTCCAAACTTCAGGAAAACATCCGCGAGATGGTTCTCGATTGGCTCGCGGCGGGGCTCGACCCCTCAAAATGCGTCATATTTAAGCAATCGGATGTTTCCGAACATGCGGAACTGGCTCTTCTCTTGGGAATGACGACCCCCTTATCCTGGCTGGAAAATAATCCCACTTGGAAAGAGCAGTTACAGGAATTGGCTAAAACAAAAGAAACCACATTGAAAGAAAAATTAAAAGAAGTTCAAGAGCGTGCTTTTCAAGGCCATTATGAAAGAAACCCTCTTCCACCATCTGGTGGTCCTGTAGTTTCCTGGCTTTCGCGCGGCGAAAAGATTGAACAAAGTCCCAACGAACATCTTCGCACCTTTGGTTTTCTCGGCTATCCCGTTCTCCAGGCCGCCGACATTCTTCTTTATAACGCAAGCGTGGTCCCAGTGGGTCAAGACCAACTGCCGCACATCGAACTGGCCCGAGAAATCGTCCGAAGATTCAACGGCTTTTTTCCAGGAACCTTCGTTGAACCGAAAGCGCTGACCACTCAATCGCCCAAGATACCAGGAACCGATGGGCGAAAAATGTCTAAATCCTACGACAACACAATTCAGCTATTGGAAACCGAGGATGCCCTTAAGACAAAAATACAATCCCTCTACACCGACCCAACTAGAATCAAGGCAACCGACCCCGGTCATCCCGAGCCCTGCACGGAAAACCCTCCGGGTTGCGCCGCATTTTCACTCCACAAAATTTACGCGCCCAAAGATTTCATCGAGCAACGCAAAAAGGATTGTATAGCCGGAAAAGTCGGCTGCGTCGCCTGCAAAAAAGATCTCTTGGTGGAAATGACGCGGCCCTTTGCCGAGTTCAGGGAAAGACGCAATCAACTGTGCTCAAACCCAAAAACCGTTTCCGAAATTCTGGAATCTGGAAAGAAAAAAGCCAAAACTGCGGCGTCTTTAGCCATGGACCGTGTTCGCCGGGCGATGAATCTCGTATAATAGGCCAATGCCTATTCCAACGCTCGACATTCACCTCGAGGTTTTTGAGGGTCCGCTGGACCTTCTTCTCTTTCTCATCAAGAAAGACGATCTCGACATTCATAATATTCCCCTAGCCCATATCACGCGCGAATATCTCGAATATTTGCAACTCATGAAAGATCTCAACCTCGATCTCGCCGGCGAATTTTTGGTGATGGCTTCAACCTTAATGCTTCTTAAAGCGAAATCCCTTCTCCCCAAAACCCCCGCCACAACGGAAGAAGAGTTAAACCTCCAATCCGATTTGACGGAAAAACTTCTCGAATATCAAAAGTTCAAGGCCGCTTCCGAATATTTGGAACTCCGAGGAGAAGATTTTAAAAATGTTTTCTACCGGGGGACGCCTCATTTCGAGGATTCCGAAAAAACCCTTTCCGTGGGCGTTTTTGACCTTCTCTCGGCGCTTAAGGAAATTTACGAGAGAGGAGAAAAAGATTCCCGCGAACTTATCGGAGAAGAATTCCCGATTGAAGAAAAAATTGAAAAAATTTCCAGAATGCTCGAAAGCCGCCCCGCCTTGGCCTGGGAAGATATTTTTAATGACGAGAAAAAACGCCGAGGAATTCTCAGTTGCTTTTTAGCCCTCCTTGAGCTCGTTCGCCTTCAAAAGGTTTTTATTCGGCAAGATTCAAATTTTGGCAAGATCCTGATCTTCAAAAAAGAGGTTCAAAATGGAAATGGAAACATCTCACCCCTCCCTTCAGACTCAAACAGAAACATTGGAAGCGAATCTCCCGTCCCAGTCAATGGAAACGGGTTCAATTCCGCAATCTGAAGAGGAAAAAACTTCCTCGGCTAAAATTTCTCTCCCTTTAATGGGAATGATTGAAACCCTTCTTTTTATCACCGATCGCCCTCTCCCGCTTAAACGCATTGGAGAAATTACCAAGGAAAAAAATATCTCCAAGCTCGAATCCGCGATTAAAGATTTGGAAGAAAACCTTCAAAGTAGAAATTCCGCCCTCCGGATATTTGAAATTGCGGGCGGTTTTCAAATGGCGACAAGAACAGAGTATGCCGCCATTATCCGCAAATTATTCGCCGACAAGATGACTCTCAAACTTTCCAAGGCGGCGCATGAAACTCTTTCCATCATCGCCTATCGTCAACCTCTCACCCGAGCCGAAATCGAAACCATTCGCGGAGTGGACGTAATCGCGGCACTAGAAACCCTTCTTGAAAAAAAACTTATCCGCGTCGCGGGCCGGAAAGAAACTATCGGACGGCCCTTAATGTATGAGACAACCGCGGAATTTTTAAAACATTTCGGCCTCAAGAGTTTGGAAGAACTTCCTCCCATTGAACAGTTTGAAGCTTCTGGAACTCAAGCCGCTCAACCGCCTCTCCGAGAAGAACCCTTGCCGCCGCAGCCTCCCCTCATCGCGGAAGAAACTCCGCAAGTTGAAGAAACTTTCCCGGAACCACCCACCACGGCAGAATAATCATGAAGGTCTTAATCGCGGCTTCGGAAGCGGTCCCTTTTTCCAAAACCGGCGGCCTGGCCGATGTCGCTGGGGCCTTGAGCCAAGCTATCTCTAATCTTGGAAATGAAGTCATTCTCATTTCCCCCAAATATCGCGTGGTTTCTCCACAATGGACGAAAAATGCGCAAAAAGTTTCTCTTTCCGTTTCTCTGGGGATGTCGGTATTCAATAGCCAAGCATGGATTTTTCAGCGCCAGAAGGTCAAAGTAGTCCTCATTGATTATCCCGAGTTTTACGATCGCCCGGGCCTTTACGGAGAAGCCGGCCGAGACTATCCCGACAACGATATTCGTTTCGCTTTTTTTGCCAAGGCCGTTTTAGAAACGGCCAAAGCGATCAATTTTAAACCTGATATTATTCACGCCCATGACTGGCAAACCGGTCTTATCGCCGCTTTTCTCAAAAGCCCTCGCTCGGATGATTTTTTTACCGACTCGAAAACTATTTTTACCATTCACAATCTCGCCTATCAAGGAAATTTTCCGCCGGAAAGCGTTCAAAAATGTGGAATCGATCCCCTCCTTTTTAATTCCGAGGGACTCGAATTCTACCGCCAAATGAGTTTCATAAAATCAGGACTCATCTTTTCCGACCTTCTCAACACCGTCAGCCCCAGCTATGCGCGGGAAATCCAGGCTTCTTCTGAAAGAGGATTTGGGTTTGAAGGCCTCCTAAAACATCGGAGTTCCGATCTCCACGGGATTCTTAACGGCTTGGACACGGAAATCTGGGATCCCGGCAAAGATTTGCTTCTTAAGAAAAATTATTCCGCAGGAAATCACCTTGAAGGAAAAAATTCAGCCAAACAAGACATTTTCCTCAAAGGGAAGCTCAACATTCCAATTCAAACTCCGCTCATCGGAATTGTCTCGCGGCTAGACCGCCAGAAAGGGCTTGATCTCGCCCTGGAAGCCATCAAAACCTCTATTGGAAGCATCTCTCTCGCTGTCATTGGGACCGGAGACCCCTCACTCGAAAAAGCTTTTTCGGATTTCGCCAAAGAATTTCCCGAACGCGTTTATTTTCACCCTCAATTTGACGAAGCCTTCGCCCATCAGGTCTATGCCGGCTCCGATCTATTTCTGATGCCTTCTCGCTTTGAGCCTTGCGGGTTAGGCCAAATGATCGCCATGCGCTACGGCTCAATACCCATCGCCAGCCGAACCGGAGGTTTAGCCGACACGGTGTTTGAAAATCCCAAAGACCGACAAAACGGTTTTCTTTGCGAACCTGGAAACGTCGAAGATTTAAAACGGGCGCTCAGCCGCGCGCTCAAGGCTTATACCACGCCTTCCTGGAAAGAAATCGTTCGCTGTGGAATGCAGGGAGACTTCTCGTGGGAAAAATCCGCCAAGATCTATATTAAGCTTTACCAATCCGCTCAAAAGATCAGGACCAACATTCAGACTTTCTAAATCAATTTCAGCGGGAAACAGATTTTAGTTTTTCTCTCAAATGGTTTTTAGCTCTAGGCGGAGTCGAGACATTCACCTTAAGAGAACCTAAAATTCCCACGGTTTTTCTGATGGTCTTAAAAAGAGCGACGCAAGGTTTACATTCTTTCAGGTGAGATGTAATTTTAGAGAGAGTCTTAAAATCCAAGCTTCCATCAATATAATCAGACATCTTCCGGGAAAGATTCTTACAGTGGGGGTCTTTCATCTGACTTTCTCTTTAAACTCAATCTCAAAACGCTCCCGCAGAAACATTCGTCCACGATGAAGACGGGATTTAACCGCAGGGACGCTCAGCTTTAAAATTTTTGCGGTTTCTTCGGCTGAGAGGCCTTCGATATCCCGCAGAGTCAGAACAAGACGATAGTCCGCCGGAAGATCCGACAAGGCCTTGGCCACCGCCTGTTGCAATTCTTTCTTTCGCGAAATTTCCTCGGGGTTTGGAAACCAGTCTTTAAACTCCCAGGACCCGCCTTCTTCATCCGGACGCCTGCGTTCCAAAAAAGAAACCACGGGTTCTCGTTTTTTCTTACGGAAGCGAACCCAGCAGAGATTTGCCGCGATGCGGTAAAGCCAGGTCCCTAAATTCGAGCGGTTCTTAAATCCTTTAATATTTTTGAACGCCGAGAGAAAAGTTTCCTGATAGACGTCTTCCGCATCCGAAGGCATGCCGACACAAACATGATGGGCCAGACTAAAAATTTTATTTTCGTAATTACGAATGAGTTGGGAAAAAGCCTCCACGTCCCCAGCTTTACTTTTCTCGATAAGCTCCGCTTCTTTCATGAGGAAGAGAAATCCTAGGCTTTCACCGAAGAAGGGCCTGGGAAATTCTTCAACAAATGGCGAGAAATGACTAACTGTTGAATTTGAGAAGAACCTTCCCCAATTTGATAGAGCTTGGAGTCTCTAAAAAATCGCTGGACAGGACATTCAAGGGAAGACGCCTCGGGACCAATGAGATCTAAAATTTCGCTGGTCGCCCGAACCGCCAAATCTCCGCTAATGAGCTTTGCCATCGAAGCTTCTTGAGAGTAAGGGCGTTTTTGATCCATCAAAAACGCGGCCCTATAGGTTAAAAGCCGGGCGGCATCCACCTCAGAAGCGATTTGAGCGAGAACTCTCTGGGCGTAGGTCAACCCTGGGTTTTCAGGCAAAATCCCGTAATCCGCTTGCCGTTCCCTAACCCAGCGAATTCCCTCTTCCAAAGCCGCGCGGGCAATACCGACCGAAATTGCCGAAATGGCGACGCGACCGCCGTCCAAGACAACCATCGCGTCCCGGAAAGCGCGGCCCGCTTTACCGATGAGCGCATCCTTGGGGAGTTTCAAATTGTGAAGATGTAGTTGCGCCGTGTCAGAAGACCTCAACCCCATTTTTTTCTCAATTTTTCCGATATTAAGCCCGGGCGTTCCTTTCTCCACGACAAAAGCGCTTAAACCTTCCCGCCCATTTTCGGTAAATTCAGCGGAGGTCTTGGCAAAAATGACATAAATTCCGGCCACCGAACCTTGAGTGGTAAAGGTTTTAGAACCGTTGAGAATCCAATGGGTTCCGTCAAATTCAGCCCGGGTTTGAATGGAGGCGGCGTCCGAGCCCGCGCCCGGCTCAGTCAACGCCCAGGCCCCTAGGTCTTGCCCCGAGGCCAAGCGTGGAATATAACGCTGACGCTGTTCTTCGCTTCCGTGAAGGTAAATTTGGCTCGAACAAAGTCCATTGTGAGACTCAATCGTCAAAGCAATCGAAGCGTCCACCCGGCCCAATTCCTCTAAAATCACGCAAAGACCTAATTCATCTTCTCCAAGCCCGCCATACTTCTTAGAGAACGGAATCCCCAAAAGACCCATTTCCTTAAGGAAAGGAACTGCTTCCCAGGAAAATTCTTCTTTTTGGTCTCGTTCTTTGGCTTTAGGGGCGAGCTTTTGATCGCAAAAATCTCGCATCCGCTCTTGAAGCCCCAGATGGCGGGGGGTTAAATTAAAATCCATATTTTAATTCTACAAGTTTTTAATCGGCGATTTTTCCAAAGCCGCGAAATAGACTCCGGCTAAAATAAAGGCGCCGCCCAAGGAACTCCCCCAGTTGAGGCCTTCTCCCAAAAGAAAAACCCCTAAAAGAGCCCCTAAGAGGGGTTGAACAAAAATAAAATTAGCCAGGATGGAAGCCGAAACCCGTTCCATCGCGAGATTCCAGGTGAGAACTCCCAAGAAAGAAACTCCCAACGATAAATAAAGGAGGGGCACAAGGCCCGTCTTGAGAAAATTAAATTTAACAACCGGCAGATGAAATATCCCTGCGCAAAAAAGAAGCGGAAAAACGGCGACCATAGAGGTTAGAGCGGTTAAGCTCAAGGCATCCATCTTTTTAAGAAGGGGTTTGCCGAGAATAGTATACAATGCGAACAAAATGCCTTGAACGCACAAGAAACCGTCTCCTAAGTAGGAACCATGGGGAGACTGAAACAGAAAAGCGAGGGAATGTCCTTGAGCGACAATTAAAAAAGATCCCGTTAAACTCAACACTAGGGCGAAAATTTTTAAAACCGATAACTTTTCATCTAGGAATATAGCCGATAAGAAAATAATGGCCATCGGTTCTAAAGCCATGAGTAGAGCGGCATGAGTCGCGCTGGAAAGTTTTTGTCCCCACGCTCCCGCCCACAAGGGCATGTCGTAACCAATGACGGCGATTAGAGAAATCCGGACCCCCTCGCCAAAGCCCAAATTATTCTTTTTGAAAAACCGAATACAAAAAGGAAGAAAAAAAGGCCCCGCCAGCACAACCCTCCAAAACACCACCGCAAAAGGTGAAAGATTTTTTAAAGCGTAGGATGTAGCGACAAAGGAAGCCCCTCCCAGAATATTGGTCAGAAGAAGTAAAAAAAACGAACTGACGCTCATCTTAATTTCTTAAGGCAAACGAGGAGTGGGAGGAAGCTCGACGCCGTGCGCCTTGGCGGATGCGCGAATCACTTCCTCATGGAGAATGCGCCCGTCTTGATCCATGGCGTTCAAAAGCACATGGGCCATGGCCGAAGGGATATCGGGCATATATCCAAAAAGAACTGGAATCACAAGTTCTTCCGCCAAGGCCGTGCCCTCTTTTTCGCCCAAACGCTCGCTTAAGGCTTTTCTTAAATTCCAGGCAAATCCACTCCAGGCCAGGCCTTGTTCATGGACCTCATCTTGAGGATTCAATCGATAATTATTTTCTCCGCTTCGAATCCAGCTGGGATTTTGCTTTTTATAGAATCCTTCTCCGATCAAAGGGGTGTCCAACATAAACATCGACACAATATCTCCCCAGCCCTCGTTTAAGCCTTCGTCCGAACGCATTCCCACAGGATGGTCTAAAACGGGAAGTTTATAAGAATACGAGAAATAAGCCCGCGCGCGCTTAAAAAGGTTCATGAAAAAACCAGTCGGCGGATTATGGATCATATCGTCCGCCTTATGCGTCATTTCGTGGAAAAAAACTCCGATTCGCCCCGTATCGGAATATTCTTCGTTTTCGCGATCGGAATGAATGTCGCCGCTCTCAGGGCTGTACCAAGCGTTTCCAAACTCGGAGGAATTCACCCGAATCGTAGTCCGATAATCCAGGCGATGATCAAAGTTTAAGAGCTTTCGCAACCAAGCCCGATGACGCGAATCGGCTACATAAGCGTTGACCTGGTTGACGATGAATGGGTCTGCTCCCTCGGGATTAAAAACTACTGCATTTCCTGCTCCCGGGCGAAGCGTTCCATTAATTTCGACCGGATTTCCACTTTCATCAATCACCTCGGTAAAAAGACCTGATAATTTCGCCTTGACGGTTCCCTGCGGAAGTTTAAGATCGGCGGAAAAACGCCCATTCTCATCGGTGGTATAATTGCGGCCATCAATCGTCAGATGAAGAAACGGAAGGGGTTGGGGCGACAAGAGAATTTCCCCATTGGGACGATGGTCCGTCGATTCCGCGCGCGCCAGCGCCTGACCCTCGACCTTGGACGTTTCTCCTCGCAAATTTAAAGCTAAAGGATTCCGGCTTACAGTAGCGGAAATTTTATGAGCGCTTTCTATTAAACCCGACGGCAAACCCAAGGAACTAGCTCCTTGATTGTTCCAAATAAACACCTCTCCATTGAATAGATCAGCCGCGAGGGCGACGGGAAGACCTTTCTTACGGTAAAGATTGACGGCGCGCCAATGACCTCGGTATTCGATAACGGCTCTCCCTAAAAAACGAATCAAGGTTTCGGAAGAATCCGCGTATCGCGCCCGGACCGCCTCATTTAAGTCCGTATCGCTTAAAACCGGCTTTTTTGGAAGAGAGACTTCATCGTAGAGGTTCGAGCGAAGAGAAACAAGAAATGCTCTTCCCTTAACAACCTTGATCGTAGCCGCCGCATAAGCTCCCCAAACAGGCAAGGACATCGCGTTTCCAATATGGCTAAGAACGTCTTTCTTTTGGCGAAAATAGGCGTAAATAGTATCAGTCCGATGGGGGCCTCCGGAAACCGCCGTCACATAGACCGTAGCCAAATCCGAGCTTGAAAGCCCAAAGTCCCCCTTGTGAAGATCTATTTTCGCGCGCAAAATTTTTTCAATAGAAAATTCATCACTTGGGTTGACATGAAGTTCAAGAGAGCGGGAAAGAAACCCATCTTTATCCCCCTCTTCTTCCAGTAAATTCCGGCGTGGAGCCGCCCCTGGGGCAAATACAATCTCCGGAGAGCCTTCTTCTGAAGAATCCGAAGGCACATCGAGAGTTTTAGGGAAATTTTGAGGCAACAGGTTTCCAGAAAAACTTTGCCCATCGAACAAACCAGAAAAAGGGACTGTCCCTTTGTTTAAGAAGGAATTCTTCCCTTTCTTATTCCGTGAGAAAAATTTTTTAATTTTAAGCGCCCATGGTTTAATTTTTTTAATAGGCTTCTGGAAAAAACGAGGCAACTCAGTTTTTTCTTCTTTTGACAAAAGACGAGGAACAAGATTTTGAGACGAAAGAGCTTTAATTTCGTCTAAATTCGGTAAATTGACCTCCGGCTCTAATAAAGAGGGACTAGAAATAGTATCTGGAGGCACGACTTGAGGGGGAGAGGCAAAGTCTTTAAAAACCTCCGCCGCATGAGAGGGGGGAAAACTCAGTAAAAGAAAAAAAGAAAGCGCAAGGGTTTTCCCTTGCGCTTTCCTATCCACCGTCTTTATTTCCTTATTATCTTATATTCGATTAAGCCGAAGGAGCTTGACCTTGCGATTGCGATTCCGGAATCGTCATCCCGTGTTTGGCGGCGGCCTGTTGCAAAGTTTTCATCGCCGTCGATTGAACCGCGGCATCGGTCAACGATTTGGCGGCCAGGTAAATGACGCTTAAGGCCGCCGGAACATCGGCGGAGTTCGCGTAGCCATAGATATGCGGAAAGATAAGACCCTGGATTAAAGACAACGCCTTATCTTTGCCTAAAGCGTCTCCCAGAAGAGAATGCCAAGCCCCGCCATATCCAACAGTTCCCATAAAAGCCAGCCCCTGCCGATGAACCTCGTCTCCAGGGTTGAACTGATAATTATTCGTCGTCTCGCGTAAAGCGCCGCCAGGAACGTTGGGAAGAGGAGATTGAGATGGATCATTAAAGAAATGTTCTCCAATTAAAGGAGTCGACAGGATGTGGGTGGCAAACATATCGCCGATGCCTTCCCCTAAACCCGGATCCACCGAAGCCATGGCGTTAAGACCCAAGTGGGCATAGCTGGCCACCAAAGCATGGGTCCAATGACCGCTTTCATGAAAACCGACTCCAGGAAGGGTCCCGGTATTGATGCACTGCGCGCTGGACAAAAAGAAATTGAGCGTATTTGAAGACGGATCATAATAGGCGTTGCATTCATCCGCGATATTCACGTTGATAGTCAATTTCTGTTTGAGTAAGCCGTCTTTTTCGCCAACGCCGTGGGCCATGGCCCAATTGATAAAAGTATAGTGGCTATAATAAGCGGTCACCTGCGCCAATTCTTTCTCCGACTCGGCCCGAGCTTGACTCTCGGCGTCTTCTTGGGCGCGATAAGAAGGAGAGAAAAAATGTTTAAAAGTTCGGACAATTTTTCCCCACAGAGTTGGTTTTGGGGCGGGCGTGGTAGGACCGGTCACACTGGTCGGCGGATTAAAAACAACCACGACGCCGTCTTTCCCTTGAACGAGGCTTGCCTTGACCACCAAAGCCTCGCCCGCTTCATTATTAATTACGACATGATCGCTTTCAAGTTTCGCGGTTACGTCCATCGGTTGGCCGTTGGCCAGATCAACATTGACCCGCCCCTGATCATCAGCATTAACTTCACGGCCGTCCGGAAGAGTGACCGTCACTCCCGGCAAAGGCAACTGATGAAGAGTGGGAGGAGTTCCCATATCGTTATCGGAAGTCGGAACGCGGGCTTCAAACTGCGCCGAAGACGAAACGCCAGCCGGAGGCCCGGTCGTAGGAGACGCCGCGCCTAAGCGCATATCCCACAAGAAGGTCTGTCCTGTTGAAATATCGGCCGCAACCAACGCATCAATGCCTTCTACTTTGTAGAGGCTAATCGCATGCCAAGCCCCGCCTTTTCCGGAAGAAGACGGAACATAGAAAATTTGCCGATCGCGGAATGAAATTTTGGCCGATTCATCATTTTGAAGTTTGAGCCGATTTTTGATTTTACTTTCCAAAACCGCGTCGTTGAACTTGGAAGAAACATCCACTTTGAGTTTGGGAAAAAGCCGCCCATGGACGCCGACAATGACCGGCTTCCCGTTTTTGACGTGGATCGTAAAATTAAGAGAAGCGCCGTAAACCGGAAGCGGGTTTGATTTTCCATCCGTATATTGTTGATGGAAAGAGGCGTACCAGGTCGGAAGTTGCCCGGGAACTTCCGTCAAATGAAGCTGGGAAGTTCCTAAGTCCGAGCTTCTGACCTTATATTGTGGATTGGAATCAATCGCCTCGCGCAACGCGCGCTCGATACCACCGGCGCTTTGCGGATTAGCCGCAAGCGGAACGTCCACCAAGCGATCGAAAACTTGAACCCCCGGAGCGGCAACTTCGGCGGCGGGCTCTTCGGTCGTGGAAACGACGTTTAAAGACTGATGAAATTCCGGTTGTTCTCGAAAATCCGGGATAATGGGGCCGGCATCGGTTTTAACCCCTTTGGGGAGTTTAAGTTTTGGAAGCGGGCGAATGGACGGGGCGAAAGCGGAGAGCCCGAGAGCGGACAAGCGCGATTGGCGCTTAGACCCGTCAAAAAACCGCGCGCCGATTTTTTTCAGATGAGAGCCAATGAAGGCGGCGAGATGGCTTAAGGATTTCGCCTTCGCAACCTGTTCAGGGCGCGCGATAACGGAGGCATTGGCGGGCGATAAATTTTGTCCTACTGGTTTGGCATTAGAACCAGAAACGCCTTGAGACGCCTCCGTATCCCGGAATTTAGGGACAGTCCCCAACTGAATCGCGCCAAGAGAATCTTCAAATTGCAGAGATTCTTCCATGCCCTCGGCCGGCAAGGAAAAAGCGTTTTCTTGAGCATCCATCCCTAAAGGAAGATTCGACAAGTGAATGGGAAGGACCTCTCTCCCGGAATTTCCCGTCTCAATCATGCCTCCAGCCCAAACGGGCCCAAAACCGGAAGAAACCAGAACGCTGAGCGAAAGCAAACCGCTGATTATTTTTTTATTCATAAACTCCTCATTCATTTTACGATCCTCACCTGCCTTCTTTATTTTATCCATTGATTCATCAATCCGTATGGGTCTAAAGGCCTAGAGAGTTTCCGGCAAAAGACCCAGGTCTCAAACTCCACAAACCTCATCGCGCGGCGCGACCGGAGGGAGAATTTCCGCCCGCCACGAGGACATTGCCACCCTCTGGAAACGAAGGCGAGGCCGGAAGATCAAGACCGTGGTCGTTTTTAGCGTGGGAACGGATGATGGACTCGTGCGGAATAGTTCCGTCCTTGGCCATATCGGCAAGCATTGCGTGGGTCAAGGCGCTGACCGGATCGGCGGGTTGAGCATAGAGAGAAGTTAGAACGAAAATAAGAGCGGAGCGAAAAGCGCCTTCAGCTTCTCCCATCGCGGCCATGATGTCCTTTCGGCTCATCCACGCCGTTCCCATTTGGGTCTCCCCCTGATTATGGGGATCGGAATTTTTGGGATCATAGACGGTTTTATTTTCGCCGGTCCGGATAATGGTCGGCATTCCAGGGAGAGGATTGAGAATAAAGCCATTTCCGATCACGGGGCTATTTCTCATGAACATGGAAATCGTGTCTGCCGTCGCTTCATTGGAGCCGGAGCCCATCACAGGGTCAATCGGATGCTTGACAAAGCGATAGGCCGGAGCGTTGACTTCCTCGGAAGTCAAATTGAGCTGGGAAGCCCTTTGAACAAAACGATGCCCCAATTCATGGAGAGAAATGGAGGGTTGGGAGGTGTTTTCAAAAGTCAGAAGAATCGTCTTGATTTTCCCGTCTTTCCCGCGAATTTTTTCAGGAAGCGTAGCTTTTTTCATTAAATAGAACCCGTCGGTCATCGGATCATAGTCGGCGTTTCCTGGAAGACTGGTCCCATTGGTGTGGATGGAACCGGCCAAAGGCGTATAGAATCTGGGATCGGACAAACCCAGATAGGACTTGAACCAATTAAAAAGCCGATAAGAATAAACATAGGCGTTGACGCTGGCGGCTTGCTGTTCATCATCCCCCGTCGGATTTAAAGTGACGCGAACGGTTTCTCCAGGTTTAACGGTCAAATTCGCGACAATCGGAGAATCCGAAGAATCATCATCAATGACCGGCCCATAAATTCCATCCAAGCGCACGGTAATCGCCAACGGCTTCCCCGCATTGACGGAAGCGGGAATGGTGAAATTTCCATTCTCATCGGTCACCGTAATGACACGGCCTTGGGAATCGAAAACCTTGGCATTGGGCAAAGCCATATCGCCGATAGGCCCATGGTCTTCCCCGTCTTCCGTCAACGTCGTCCCCCGCCCGACCGCCGTTCCGGAAATGGAGCCGCCGGAAGAGGCAACGCGATGGTCGAGAACTCCGTCTGAGCCCAAAGGAAACGCTTCCCCGGTCTTAACATCAACCAAGATCATCTCTTGTCCCCCGGTCAAAGAAGTTCCTTGATAGATATTGACCGCACGCCAGGAATTCGAGAAATAGACAATTTCGCGAGCCATCAGCGCCACCTGAGGAGCCCCGCTCAACAAACTCAAATGTCCCGGAGTTTTAGGACGAATGACGTTATCTGTTGAATTTCCCCCGTTTGGTTTTTCGGAAGACAGTTGTTTGCGAGCGATTTCTTCCAGCTGGGAATCGCTATAACCCGGCTTCATAATCGCCGGATCAATTTCAGGAGCAAAGCCGCCTTCAACGCCCATCATCACCGGCTTTCCGTTCAAGACCTTAATATGGAAGCGTAAATTGGCCTCATCCACCAGTAAATAATAAGGAGAGCCGTCCAAATCGGTCCCTTTTTGCCATTGTCTGAAAACCGCGATAATGCTGTCGGCTTGATCGGCTTGCCCTGACAATTTGACCACATGAACCGTGGACATCTGATCGCTCGGCTTTCCATACTGAGAAGATAGTCCGTATTTCGCGGGGTTTGAATCCACTTCCTGGCGCAAGGCTTGTTCGATAGAGGCCATATCCGTTGGATCGGCATTGAGAACAACCGGTTTTTCTCCTTCCGGGGTGACCGAATTAACCGAAAGATGAAACTGTTTGAGCGCGACGAGGCCCTTTTTCGAGGGTTCAAGCAAAAACCGGCGTTCGGTAAAAGAAGTAGGGGCTTCGTTCTGCCAGGGCTTACGGCGAACGCCTAGAGAAAATTTGCCTGCAAAATTCTGACCGTCAAAATTAATTTTTGCGCGCGAAGGCGTAGAAATTCCGCGCCCCAAGAATTTTTTTAGACGCTTAAAAACTTTTGAAAGCGGCCTCAGATGAGGCAGGTTATTTTTTTCTTCCTTTAAAGCGGAAGGCTTCGCAATATTTTTCTCCATTGAGTTTTTGGAAATTGCTTTCAAAACCTCCGCGGTTTTCTCTTGGGAAACCGACAATGATTCAAGCACGGATGCGGAAGTCAAATTGGCCGGCAACTCTTCTCCTGGACTTAAAAGATTGATGGAATTTTGAGCTGAAAAATCAAGCGGCGAAACCAAGGCAGGCGAAATATTTTCAGGAGTATTAGAGATTTCACTTCGAGCGCCAAAACCGGCGAAAGCGGGGCTTAGAGAAGAAAGAATTAAAGACAAAGACAACGAAGAGCGCAAAAATATTTTTTGATTTTTCATGTTCTTATTATGCCCATCTTAAAGCTGACGCGCATGGGTCTAAAGTCCTAGGCCCTTTTCGGCAAAAGACCTATGCCTCTTCCCAATAATCATACGGGCGGCACCCGGCGCAATATAATGCGCCGAGTGCCTGCGGAAAGGTTAGATTCACTGATGATTTCTCTTACCGCGGGCATTGCCCCAACCCTATGGCTATCGAGGAAAGGAACCTGATTTTGTTTTCTTGATTTGTTTTATTGTTATAATGGATGAGAACTCAAAATGAAAATTTCAAGGCGAGGTAGCTCAGTGGTAGAGCACTGGTCTGAAAAACCAGGTGTCGACAGTTCGATCCTGTCCCTCGCCATTTTGTCTCTAGCGATTTTGACTCTTTCTTCCTGCGTTCCCCAGCCAGGCGCGCCCGGGGCTCCGGGCGCCCAAGCCAATTCCTCAAATTCTTCTCCAACGGCTTCGGTTCTCAGTTCCAGCCAAACGGCAAAAACCGATCCTCTTATTACCAGCACGCTGATTAATCTCTTCGACAATCTCAACCAAGAAACCGTTACTCTCAATAATACCAGCGGAACCCCCCTAGGAGACATCATCAGCATCGGAACGCCAACGGGTTTTAGACTCAGAAATCACTATACGCATATCGGAATTCCCATCACCGAAGCGCTCTCGCTTAACACCAAAAATTCCCGAATTAGAAAAGAGCTCAAGACCATGGCCCGCTGGAGCACTAATTACGAAGTGCGTTCCGAAGCTCTAATCATTTTAGCCAACCGCCATAATCTCGCCGATGAACCGGTTTTTAAGGAAGCTCTTCTCTATTTTCATTCCGGAGTGCGCTTTGGAGCTCTCGAAGCGCTGGCGGTTTGGGGACATCCCCATCACGCTATTCCTCTAATAAAGAATGAGACCGACCCCAACACCGAAGGAATTCCGATTTTGAATGTTTACGCGGCGGGGCTTTTGGCAAGACTGGGAGATCCTTCGGGAGTTCCGATGCTTCGTTCCTTTGTGTCGAATCCGAGTTGGGTCGTTCGCGCCATGGCCGCGCAATATTTGGGAGATTATGGAGACGCCAGCGACTACGACCGTTTGGTCAACCGAATTAATCAGGAACAACAATACAATTTCGTCGTAGCGGAAGACTGTATCGCGGCCATCAAACTTTTTCCTAAAAAACAGGCGGCAGGGCAATGAGAAAAATCATTTTCGTCTATTTTTTGTTCTTAGCGGGAAATTTGCGCGCTCAAACTCCTCCGCCCGCTTCGCCAACGGCCGCGGCCTCCTCGGCTCCCATTCTTGAACTTGAGCCCCTCATCATCACAGCCCCCCGGCTGAAGCTCCCCCCCAACGCCGTTTTAGACCCTCAGATTGACGCCAACCTTTTGCGCCTTCTTCAGCTTCCCAATATGAGGCCCAACTCGCAAGAACAGCTAGACCCCTCTTTGACCAATTTGGCGAATTTAACGACCTTGGACGGATACAATCTCCAAACCCGCTACACCCAGTTGGGCTTTCTCTTAACCGAAGGACTCGCGGGAACCAAGAATCTCACGCTGCAAAATTCTCTTCAAACCATTGTTCAAACAGGAACTAACGTCCAAATCCAAGCCTTGGCTTTGGACGCCTTGGCCTACACTCACGATCCCCAATTTATCCCGCTTTTCCAATCCGCCCTTCAAAATACCGATGTAACGATTCGCTTTACGGCGATGGAAGCTCTTTATATCATGGCTGACGGAAAGCCCAACTCCAATATCAGCTCCATCATTTATACCGCCGCGGAGATGGATTCCTCGCTGGCCGTCAAGCTCTACGCTTCTCATCTGGCCTGGGAATTAGGGAATGAATTCGGACGCGAAACGCTTCTTCACCACTATCAAGATACGGACTGGTTTACCCGCGCTTTTGCCACCCATTATTTAGGCGAAATGGGTAAAAATGATGTTTTTTCACTTCTTCAAACACAGCTTTACTCCGAAACCAATCCCTCCGTTCAAGCGGAATTGTGCGGGGCTCTCTTGAAGATGGAAAAATACAGTAAACCCTAAGCCGTTACGCCCATGCTTATAATTCTTAAGGCCCTGGCATTGAGCGGCGGCGACTGGGTCATCGGAATTCTCATTCTCTGCTCCATTATCGCAGTTGCCGTGATCATTGAGCGCGGATTATTTCTTAAAAAAGAAGAAGCCGTATTTCTGGGCTTACGCAAAGCGCTCCTTATTGACGCGGCAGAAAAAGTAAATCTCTCAGACTTTGGCGGGGCCGCAAGCCGCCTTTTGGCGGAAGAGATGACCGATCACGCAAGAAAAAAACCATTTAACAACGAGATTTTCGCGGCAAAAAGCTGGACGGAGAAAAATCTTCTTGAACAAAGACTTCTCATTTTAGGAACCTTGGGATCCAACGCTCCTTTTATCGGGCTCTTGGGAACGGTCCTGGGAGTCATCAAAGCCTTTCATGATTTATCTCAAAGCGGGGCCGGCCCCGAAGTCGTCATGAAGGGCCTCTCCGCGGCTCTAGTCACAACCGCCATTGGGCTTTTTGTCGCTATTCCCTGCGTCATCGCTTATAACTATTTCCAAGACAAGGTTCAAAAGATTCTCTCCGGAACGGAATCTCTCATCGTCGTTTTGAGAGCTCGTTCCCAATAGCCATGCAATCTCCCGGAAAAGCCTCGGGGCCCATGACGGCCATTAACATCACGCCGCTGGTGGACGTAGTCTTGGTGCTTCTCATTATCTTTATGGTCACCGCTCCCATGATCGCGCACAGAACCATCAAGGTAGACCTTCCCAAAGCCGCCCATCACTCTCACACCTCCACCAAGGCCCTTGAAATCGCCCTGAACTCAAAAGAGCAAATTTACTTTTCCGGGAAACTCGTCTCTCAAAACGAACTTTCCGCGCTCTTGGCCCAGACCGTGACCGCCGACCCGGAGACGCGGGTGACTTTGGCTGCCGACAAAAGCGTGCCTTATGGGCCCGTCGTCGCGCTTTTAGATTTAGTTCGCGGTTCGGGAATCCACAAAATAGGGCTTGAAGTCAAAAGTTTGTGAGCCTCGTTCAAGAAAAAAAAATTTCTAAAAAACCGATTCTTTCCTGGCGGCAATGTCTTCTCATTTCCGCCGCCCTTCACGGACTTTTATTGGCCTGGGGTCTTCACCTCAACCGAATCCATCCAACCAACTCCCCTGTTGAAGTGGATTTGACCAGTCCCTTGATTGGGACCGGTCCTAAAAAGCTCGGAGCGCCTAAGCGCAAGACTTCAAACGCTCCACCTGTTGTCCCTAAACCCGCGCCTAAAGCTCCACCCCCGCCCGTTCCTCCTCAAACCCCGAAGACCTGGACTCTTCCAAATAAACAAACCCAAAAGACCGTTCCCCTGCCGCCTAAAAAAGAGCCCACCACTGGAGGGACCAAAACAGGAACCGGAACTTCGCCCTTGACCGGCGGTTCCGGAAAAGGCGCGAATTACGGATCTCCTCATGGAACAGGAAACGGAGGTTCCCCGGCTGGAATCATTCCCCCAAAACTTCTCAATCTCAATGAGGTGTTCAAAAATCTCCGCAAGTATTATCCCGAGGCTGAAAGACGCGCGGGGAAAGAAGCGATCGTGATGGTCGCCATTCATATTGGAATTGACGGAAGCGTCACGGGCGTAGACATCCTCACCCCCGCTGCCGCAGATTTTAACAAAGCGGCCCAAAAAGTCGCCTCGCTCATGAAGTTTTCTCCCGCCCGCAACGCCCAAGGCCCTGTGCCCGTTAAAATCGCTCAACAAATCATCTTCCGGCTTGAAAATTAAGAGTCAAAAAAGGGGACTGTCCCCTTTTTTGTAGAATAGAGTCGCGCGCGGGTGGCGGAACTGGCAGACGCGCACGGCTCAGGACCGTGTGGCCGCAAGGCCTTGAGGGTTCAAATCCCTCCTCGCGCAAGTTTCAGGAAAGGATTTGAAGCCGACAGACGCAAGCCAATGATTTGGCTTGCTGATGCGGCCGGTCGCGGCGGAGATTTAAGCACAGCGGAAATCGGGGGAGCGAAAATCCCTCCTCGCGCAAGTTCTGAAAGATGGGGACTGATATGAATGAGCCTGTCAACCCCGCGCGACTTTTTGGTCCATCCCTGGAGAGTTCTAAACCTGGAAGCAAAGCGGTTATCGACGGTGAATCAAACTGATATTCGCGGATCACTCGCCATAAGGCGAGCCTCGCATGATTGTGATTCGTCAGAGGCTTCCTCGATCTGTCGTCGTGCATCATGGATTTTCGCCCACTACACATAGTCCCCTCGAGGGTTCCCCGTTCCGTTGCCTTGCTTCCAAGTCTATAACTCTCCAAAGATCGTCGTTTTTTTAAACCGATGTTTTGGCGGCTTCTTGGCCAATGGCCCAGACAAAGCCTCCCAACTCCCGCGCAACCGCGATCACAGCCTTCTGAACTAATTTGCCTTTATGAGTCAGCCGCGCGAATTTCCGGCACAACCTATCTTGCGCCGCTCGCGCTATCGCCACGACCCTTTCCGGACACCCCTTCCGCCGTTCCGCCAACTCGCGACTCACCGTTCCGCCGTGTCGATAACTCCATGCCGCTTCCCCTAAAATACGGCGGATATGCGCGTTCCCCGTCTTGGTAATGCTGCCGCGCTTGACCACCGATCCGCTACTGAATTCCGAACAAACCAAGCCGCTGTAGCTCATGAATTCCCGCGCCTTATTAAACCGCCGGAAATCTTGAGCCTCAACCGCCAGCGTAACCGCGCTCAGCGTATCAATTCCCTTCAAACATCTCAAATACTTCACCACATCCGCATGCTCTTTCTCTTGCGCCATATCCGCCACTTGCCGATCCAAACACTCCAGACGCGCTTGCGTTTCCTCGCAGGCTCGAAAATTCGCCTCGAAGGTTTGCTGAAGATGCGGCCTTTCGAAACGCAGACTCCTCAGCCACGCAAGATGTTCCCCGCGCCACGATGTTCGCCCTTCATAAATCCTCCCTTGCCGAAGCAGAAATTTCAATATCCTATTGCGAACCCTCAACCGGTCTTCCATGACGTCTTCCCTCGCTCGAATGAGATCCCGCGCCGCTTCCTCCTCTTCATCAGGAACCCGAACCTCCGTCAACTCTCCGGCCCGGTACAACCGCGCCAAATTCTCCGCATCTCGACGGTCAGTCTTCACTCGATCCCCGGGACGCTTCGGAATTAATGAGGGAGCGATCACCACGCATTCGCGCTTCATCCCGCTTATTTGCCGGTAAACGTCATACCCACAGGGACCTGCCTCATAGACAAATACTCCCCCGGACAAACGCCGAACCAATTTCCTCACGGACTCGGGGCGGTTTTCCATCCGCGCTATTTCTCCCGGCTTTTCCGACCCCCGCCTTAACACCGCCGCGACAATCGTTTCCTTATGCACGTCCATTCCTACTATTGTGTTACAATCTTTCATGAGCCGACGCCTCCTTGTTATTTGCGGATAGGTTCCCTTTCAGGGAATAACCCGCGTATTCTAATAACTTTGCGAGGTTGTCGGCTCATTCATTCTATCTGTCCCTATCTCTGCTTAAGAAAGTAAAAATTCGGTAAAAAAAAGCCCTTGTCCTTGACAAAGGACATCCGTGGACTTACACTATTGACCGGAGGTTCTTATGACCAAACGAATTTTTTATGCGGCGGTGACTCTAGTATTGGGAACGGTCCTAGCCGGAGTTTTTGGTTGCGGGAGCGGTGGAATGGGCGGCGGAGTCATGGGAGCCAGTTCCGGCGGAGGCCAATCCGCCGGATGCGGATATCCTCAAACCAATTGCCCGCAGGGTTACGTCCCCGCCCCGGGGCAAGGCGGACAATGCATGCCTCAATCCATGGTTCCGGGCGGTTAAATCGATTTTCGGACTAAGTTCTGATAAACGGCTTTACCATCTGGAAACTTCAAATCGTTTCCAGGCGCTTGAGAAAGAATTTCCAGAAATTCAGGGTCAAAATCCTCATTTGAAATTTCCTGGGCGAGTTCTATGGCTCGACGAGCGTATTTAAGGTTTTGCGTCGCCTCGATCCCCGCGATGTCGGAAAAAAACCATCCGCAACTGGTAAACATATACAGGGCGAATTTCTGCATTTCCATGAGTTGCCTGGCTTTCTTGACATCAGACGGCGAATTCTTCAATAAATGTCGTTCGATAAAGGCAGGCGGCAAATCAACGACGCCGCGACTGACGACTTCTCCGTAATCATCCCGCGCCGCCCAAACATTCTTAAATAATTTATCTCCCGCTCTTTCGCTTAAGCCGTCCAGCCGTGATTTCAAAACGTTAAGGGCTTGCCTTAAAGGAGTTCGCCATTTCTGGCTTTTTCCCTCCGAGCCGCACCCGCAATCGAGAAACCATCTTCCGACGCCATGAGAACAGCTCCAAGAGGTTCCCAGCCCTTGGGGGCCAGCCTTAATTTCAACTTCCCATTCCGGCTGATGCCGCGATAAGAAATAACCGTAGTTCACCACTTCGATTTTTCGACGAGGAAGTTCTTGATCTACCAAATACGCAAGGCCCATTTCTGCAAATTTATGATGATGGCCGTAGAGTTCTCCATCAGTCGCGATAGAGACAAGACCATCTTTTTTAAAATCGCCAAAAGCCCCAACGATTCGGTCCGCGCAGACCTTGGCATCGGACATCAATTTTTCAAAGGAAACGGCCGCGGAAATAGGCCCGTCGTAAAAAATGAGATCAATAAAACGCTTCCTTTCTCTTGAAGGCTCAAACCAGCGGTAGGGTTGTTTCGGATCAATGGAAGCATCGGAAACATCTTTCCAGGGAGATAAAGGCCTTATTTTCCGCACACGCTCGGCTTGGCTGGGAGCCAAAATGGCATATTTCATCCCAAAATCAATCAAGAGTTTGAGAGTTTGATCATCGCAAGCGGTTTCCGGAAGCCATAAAGCCTCCGGCATACGATTAAAACGCCGCTTAAAATCAACAATTCCCCAATGGATGACTGTTTTTTGATCCCGCGGGTCGGCCAAAGGCAAAATCAAGTGAACAAAGGCCTGCGCAATGGCGTTTCCGTGTCCTTCAAGCCGAAGAGAACTCTCTCGGTCTGCCGCGATAATTTTTTCATACGCCTTGGGGTTTGATTTTTCCAGCCACATCATCAAGGTGGGGCCGAAATTAAAGCTGATCCAAAAATAATTATTGACCCGCTTGATTACCTTTCCATCAGAACCCATGATCCGCGCTTCCGTGTTAGGCGCATAACATTCCGCCGCGATTCTCTCATTCCAATCATGGAAATCGCCGGCAGATTCCTGGCGTTCGATGAGGCCGGTCCAGGGGTTTTCCCTGGGAGGCTGATAGAAATGCCCGTGGATACAAACTTGTCTACGAAGATTCGGGCTAAGAAAAAAATTACGCGGCAACTTCCTCTTCCTGCTGAACGCCTTTAGGAGCCGGACGAATTACTCCCCGTTTGGAAGAACGAATGAAAGAAATCATTTCGCGAACTTCAGCGCAGCGGATGGACTCAGCACAGGACAAGGCTTCTTCCAAAGGCAAACCCGTCATAAAAAGAACGCGATAGGCCTCTTTGATGAGTTTAACCGACGCCGGAGAAACCCCCGCGCGGCGAAGCCCCAAAAGATTAAGGCCTTTAAGCGTCGCGCGGTCGCCCTGAACCATGCAAAAAGGAGGAACGTCTTTCGGAATCATGGCGCCCCCCCCGATCATGCACAAGCGACCGATTCTGGTGTGTTGATGCGCGGCCGCGAGTCCGCCGACGACGGTAAAATCTCCCACCTCAATGTGTCCCGCCATCGCGACCGAGTTCGCGAAAATCACATGATTTCCAATCATGCAATCGTGCGCCACATGGGAATAGGCCATAAAAAGGCAATTGGACCCAATCACGGTTTTTCCGGTCGCATGAGTTCCGCGGTTTAAGGTCACGCATTCCCTAACCGTATTAGAATCTCCCATGATGAGGAGAGTCTCCTCTCCGGAAAATTTAAGGTCCTGCGGCGCCCCACCGACATAGGCCCCAGGGAAAATACGGTTATTTTTCCCCATCTGAGTTCTTTCTATCACAGAGTGAGCCCCAATCACGCAATCCGCCCCAATGGTGGTGTGCGGGCC
Source organism: Elusimicrobiota bacterium (assembly GCA_027371715.1). Lineage (GTDB taxonomy): Bacteria > Elusimicrobiota > Elusimicrobia > UBA1565 > UBA9628 > JAKAQV01. Next base: position 77,682 of record DAHXMM010000021.1, read on the forward strand.
AATCACGGCATAAGGGCCGATTTCAACGCTGGAATCTATTTTCGCGTTAGGATCTATAATGGCGGTTGAATGAATGGGCATTTAAGCAACCTCTTTATCGACGACGGCAAAAGTCATGACGCCTTCGGCGGCGATTTTATCTCCGATTTTAGCCTCGCCTTTAAATTTCCCGGCCCGGCCGAGTCTTAAAACCTCGACATGAAGCTTAAGCTCGCTTCCCGGGAAAACCGGGTTTCTAAATTTCGCCTCTTCAATGCCCATAAAATAAGCGATCTTGTTTTCATAACCGCCCTTGGACAAAAGCATGACGCAAGCGGCTTGGGCCAGGGCTTCCATGATCAAAACCCCAGGCATAATTGGGTGCTCAGGGAAATGCCCTTGAAAGAATGGTTCATTAATCGTCACCATCTTGGTTCCGACCGCGCGTTTATCCTCTTCGAGAATCTCGACTTTATCCACCAAGAGAAAAGGATAGCGATGAGGAATCGCCTTTCTGATTCCTTTAATATCCACGACCCGAACCGGGGTCTGGATAGAAACTGTATTTTCCATTACCGCGCCTCCAGGGATTTTTTGCCTCTCATCTTGGCCGCCGCGTCTCGCAAGAGTTTTGCAAAGTGGACGTTGTGGGCATGCCCCAAGCATTCGGCCTCAACCCGCATCTTAAAAAGCGGACGGCCAATAAGGGTTAAATCCCCTATTAAGTCTAGCATTTTGTGACGAACGAACTCATCCGGGAAGCGAAGCCCCCCCTCATTTGTGTGATAGCGATCTTTTCCAATCACAATTGCATTATCTAAAGATCCCCCCTGGGCTAAGCCTTGGGATTTTAAAAACTCAACTTCATGTTCAAAACAGAAAGTACGAGCGGGGGCGATTTCCCTAAGATAGGTTTCGCGGTCCATGGTCAAGGTCAAGCTCATCTCCGGCATCAGGGGATGCTCGTGAATCAAGGTCGCCTTAATCTCAAAATTATCAGCAGGGAAAGCCCGATATTTTGCCTTCCCATCTTGATAATGAACTTCCCCCGGCAAATGAAGCCAACGTTTGGGCGAATCAGGGTAGCGCTCAATTCCGGCCGTTAAAATCGCTTTGACAAAAGGCAGAGCCGACCCGTCCATGATTGGGGGCTCGGGCGCGGAAACCAAGACATCTATATTATCAATCCCAACTCCCGTGCAAGCCGATAAAACGTGTTCGACGGTGTGAATTTTGGCGTCCCCCAATCCTAAATTGGTTCCGCGCACGGTGGTCACGACAAAATCCGTCCTAGCCGGAACCATGGGATGGCCGGGCAAATCCACCCTAAAAAACCGAATCCCGGTGTTGGCCGGGGAAGGGCGAAAAGTGAGCTTTGACGGATGTCCGGTATGAAGGCCGATGCCTTCAAGGCTGATTTCTTTTTTAATCGTCGCCTGCATTGTTTCCATGACTGCCTCCGCTATGAGACAAAGGGCCGCCGCCTTGGGCGTCCGTTGATGAAAAAGAAAAGCGGCGTTCTAGTTTCTTAACCGCGTCAAAAAGTTCGGGAAGCCGCCCATACAAAGCCTGAAGCTTCATCGCTTCTTTTCTAGGCCGGGCCGGAGATCCGAAAAGAATATCTTTTTTTTCGACATCATTTATGACGCCGCTTTGACCCAAAACTATCGTTCCACTTTCAACATAAATATGCCCATTAACGCCGACCTGCCCCGCTAGAACCACGAAATCTCCCAATTTCCCGGTTCCGGCAATCGCCGCCTGAGCCGCGATTAAGCATCCTTTTCCGATCTGAACATTATGGGCGATTTGGACCAAATTATCGATTTTAGTTCCGTCTCCAATCATCGTAGACCCAAGCGTCGCCCGGTCAACGGAAACATTGGAGCCGATTTCAACATCATCGCCAATGACGACATTCCCCAATTGCGGAATCTTTCGGTGCTTCCCTGTTTTCTTATCCGTTGAAAAACCAAATCCGTCGGATCCAATCACCGTTCCGGAATGGATAATAGCGCGATCCCCAACCACGCAGTTTTCGCGAATCGTCACATTGGGATAGATGCGGCAATTTTTCCCGATTCGAGCGCCCGCACCGATAAAGCAATGCGGCCCAATGATTGAATATTCTCCAATCACCGCTTTGCGTTCAATGACGACAAAGGGAGACACCGAGACCTCGGGTCCTAAACGCGCTTCATAGTGGATGATAGCCCGTTCGTCCACCAGGGCCGGAGGCTTTGGAAACTGCGCTTCAATCTCAGTCAATAATTGAGAAAAAGCGTATTGCGGGTCTTCGACATAAATCCGACAAGGAGCGGAATATAATTCCTTCTCGGAACCGCGCGATAAAATTAGGCATCCCGCGCGAGAATCTTTAGCGACTTTAGCGTATTTGGGGTTTCCCAAAAAAGAAATATCCAAAGGTCCCGCGCCTTCAAGGGAATCAAGTCCCGCAATCATCAAGTTTCCGTCCCCCTCCAAGCGCCCTTCGACCAGAAGAGCGATTTCCGAGGTTTTTTTTCCTAAATAAAGAGAATTTGTGCTCATTGAAAACCTCCTGACGCTTTTAACACCTTCAGTCTTTTCAAAACCTTATCCGTTAAATCAACCGCGTTGTGTCCATAAAGAATTTGGCTTTTATCAACGACGACGCTAACCCCCGATTCAGTTGCCACCTCCCTGATTACTTTATAAATTTTTCCCAAAAGTCCCTGGGTTTCCCGATTTTCCAAATTGAGCAGGTTTTTTTCTATGGAAGACTCGTCCTGCTTCAAAGCCGTTTGATCTCGCGTAATTTCCTGTTTTTCCTTATTAATTTTATCATTGAGTTGAGGCAATGTCATCTTGGAAGGGGAGACAGGTTCTTGGTGGCTGGAGGCTATCGAGAAAGCCGGGTTTGAGGGCGAGGTTGCGGGAACTTTAACCGGAGCGGAAGAGACCAAAACCTTGGCGGTGGAAGAAGCAATAGCGGGCGGCGCATGAGAAACAACCGCCGATGATACCGAAACGGCGCCAGGAGTTTTGACCGCGGAACTTCCAGCGGAAACGGCATAGGCGGAAGAAGTCCCCGAGCTCATGGAAGTCGGCCCAAAACCCGGCAACGCTGAAATTAAGTTTTTATCCAGGGGATTTGCGACGTTGGTGTTTGAGCTTGCCGCAACCGAAGCGGGAGATGAGCTTGTCGCCTTTGTGGAAATAACAGCGGAAGCGACTGGAGCCGCCGCAACAGGAGAAGATGAAATTGCGGGTGTAAGATGCGAGGACGCGGATGAAACAGAAACGCTTACGGCCGCAGGCTTAGACTTATTCTCAAGCTCGTATTTCCGCTCCATTCTCAAATCCGAAAGGTCTTGTCTTAGATGAAGAATGCCAATTTTTTCAAGATTAATCTTGTCCTCGGCTTTTTGAAGGTCCTTTTTAAATTTTTTCTTAGCAGTAATCGTTTCCGGAAATTTTTCAAATAGCTTTTCCATGTCCACATATCCGATATTGCCGCGCTCGACACGATTGGACTCCAAAGACAATTCAATGGCGGCATGAAGCCGGGGCGTAAGAAACAAAAACGCTAGAGGGAATATCATTTAGAAGGCCTGTCCCATTCCAAAAGTCACGACCGATTTCGCTTGTGCGGGGGCATGTTCGAAACCATACCCCCAGTCAAGCCGGATAGGGAAAGCCGGAGTCACGAAGCGAATTCCGACGCCCGCGTCGGTTTTGATCGCGGTGGGGCCTGTTCCAATCTCCACATTCATTTGCCGAGCCCCCGCCCAAGCGGAACCGGCGTCAAAAAAAGTTTCAAAATCGGCGATGCTTCGCTGATGGGATTTAACGACTGGGAAACTAACGCTTAAGGTTGAAACGTCAAAAACGGTGCCTCCGTTCGGGTCCCCAACTTCTCCCGTGGGCTCATATCCGCGCAAATCGTTTTCGCCCCCCAAGAAAAACCGGTTAAAGACCGGGACAACGGTCGTGCTCCCAAAAGGCGTGATAATGGACGCCCGGTTCAAGGCTCCCAAAACAAAGGGATAATCGTCTATGGAAAACATCTGATAATAAATCGCGTCTTTCAAGGTTGGCTGAAAGAAATTAACCTGTCCCATGAAAGGGCCTCCGGCCAGTTCCAAGGAAATCATGTTTTGGCTTCCGCTATGGGGATCCCAAATGTTATCCCGGGTATCCCGGGAAAAGCTGACCGTCCCATAAGAATAAATGCTGGTTCCTTGAGTCAGTAAATTATTAAAACCGGTTTGAACTCCGGCAATCTGCATTTGGGAAAGAGTGTAGGAGAAGTTTAGAATATATTGGTCGTCTTCAAAACGCGGGCCTACGGTCACCGTCGCGCCCTTGGAGTAAAGAGTATAGGCATAAAGAGAACCCCCGAAGGGGCTAATCTGCATTGAGTCAAAGAGGCTTATGCCTAAGCTCGTGGGGCTATTACCGACAAAGGGAGTACTCCAGTTGACGGAATACATCAAAATTCTTTGTCCAAAAGACCAGTTCGCTGAAAGCTGTTGGGCGCGGCCTAAAAAGTTCATATTTGTCAAGGAAAGCGTCCCGAACAATCCCATGATGGAAGAATAAGCTCCTCCCGCCGTCATCATTCCCGGTTTGCCTTCGACCACGTCATAGGTCAAATCCACCTCATTTGGGTCGTCCGGGCTTTGAATATCCACGTTCACGCTATCAAGAAACCCTAAATTCATCAGCATTTCGCGGCTGCGCTTAACCTTTTTGGCGGAAAAGGGATCTCCTGGGTTAGTGATAATCTCGCGTCTAAGCGCATAGGTCTTGGTCGTTTTATTTCCTTCGACTCGCACTCGTTCAACATAGATGACATTTCCCTCAAAAATGCTGAAATGAACGTCCATTTCCTTCGTCTCACTATTATAGGTTTTTATGGGGAAAACGCGCGCTTTTAAATATCCCTTATTGGCGTATTTTTGCTGAATCGCCCGAATAGTATCAATAAACTTTTCTTCATTAAAAACCTGCCCCTGTTTATATTCCACCACTTTAAACAAATCCGTTGAGGTAAAAACCAAATTCCCTGAAAAAGTAGTTCCTCCGTATCGATAAAGAGGTCCTTCCTTGATTTTGAAATCAATATAAATTCTCAGGCGATCCAAACTATGCCACACAACCGGGGTGCTGATCTTGATATCGCTGTAACCGTGAATTTCGTAATAGGCCTTAACTTTCTCGATATCCTGGGGCAAAGCCTTGCTTGAAAACGGTTTTCCCCGCTTGTTGGTCATCAAACCCCTGATTTTACTTTTCTTAAACGCATGAACGCCCTTCAAGGAAACCCAGAAAATTTTAGATTTTTCGCCTTCCGAAACATGGAACACGATATAGGTTTTAAGCGTCGCCGTGTCGGTTTGAACCGTATCCGAAACCTGGGCGTCCAGATAGCCTTTTTTTTGGTAGAGCTTGAGGATTTTAGCCTTGCCTTTGTCCAGTTTGACCAGGTCAAGCGGATCGCCGTGTTTCAAAGCGACCTTTTCCGACAGCACGACCGCGGAAATCGCGTGAGCGCCTTTAAAGACGATGGTATTGATGACCGGACGCTCCGTTATCAGAAAGGTTAATTTGACCTCATTGGGAGACCCCGAAACGTCTTTATAGCGCGCCGGAACCGGCTTTTTAAGCGCAGTGATATCGGCTCCGATTCTTTCAAAATCTCCCAAATCCAGAAGGCTCTGGATGTCCTGACTTAAGTCCGAACTCTCATAGAGACCGCCTTTTCGAGCTTTGACCTCATCCAAGATCACGCTTTTTCGCACGTTTTTATTTCCAGAAATATCGATCTCTCCAATGACCCAGGGTTCGGGAGGAGGTAAATCAGAATCCTCATCATCGGAAGAGGACTCGGCCGTGGAAGATGAGACGCTCGCGCTTGAGACAGAAACTACGGGCGCGCTTGAAGCCGTAGCGGGTTTAAATCCCGCTAGACCGGGCAGCGCTGGAGCGGTCGAACGAACAAGACTGGAATCAACCGGGCTGGGAAGGTCTAATTTGGAATAGGGAACCGTCACGGTTGAGACCGACGGAATACTTTGAGCCCAAAGCGGCCCTGTTATCCAAGAGAAACTTAACAACAAACCGGAAACAAAAGCGTTCACAGCTTTTTAAACCGCCTGATTTTTTAATGCCATAGATGAACGCTTTTTAGATGATATCAGATAAATTAACTCGACGATGAGGTATATTGCCTTACTGAGCTCTTCCAAAACCAAAAACTCGCTCCCATGAGAATAGTTGAGAGGGAAAACGAGTAGCCCATCCATTTCCAAGACAAGAGCCCCAAAAAAGCCCGGACGGGAAAAGTCGTCATGACGGCAATAGGAATAACAAAAGTTAAAAAGAGTTGAAACATCGGCCCATAAACCTCACTTGGGAACCTTCCCATGAACATAATGTCCCGGTAAATCCAAATCGTGTTTTCAAGCTCCTGGGTCCGGACGGCCAACCCCGCGACGAAAATATGAAATGAGGAGGCAATCGCCACGGCGTTTAACGTCAATAAAAGATAGAGAAAAGCGCGAAGAGAAAAAAGGGAAACAGAAAGACGGTCAAGAATATCCAGAGTCATCCATAAAACTGGCAACAGGGTCAGCGCATCCAAAAAATCAAAAGTGGTTAATGAAAGTCTAAAAAGGGCGGAACAGGGTTGAATGAGGTAAAAATCAAAATCCCCCTCGGTGACGGCCCTTCTTGCGTTATAAATTCCGCGAAAAAGGATTTGGGCCGATATATCGACGATATTGAAAGTCAAAAAGAACAGGGCCGTTTCTTCAAGAGAATATCCGGCTAGACTCTTAACGTGGCGAAATATCGCAATGATGAAAGCGAAGAAAAAAACAACCCGCACAATTTTTCCCAAAAGAAAACCGATTGAGCCCAGAGGATGGGACACCTGCGCCATTAGGCTCATGGACGACATTTTCCACCAAACCAACAGATATTTTTTCATCCGCCTTCCGCCGAGTAACTTAAAAGCCCTTTTCGCCAGACATAAACAGACGTCGCCCCAAAGACTGCGGTCCAAACAAAACTAATCAATAAATCTTGAAAAGCCCTCCCTTCCCCTACTCGTCCGAGATAGATGTTGATCGGCAAAAAAACGAGATATGGAAACGGGCTTAAAGATAAGACTTTCTGAAGGAAACGCGGCAAAACGTCTAATGGGAAAAAGGCTCCGGCCGCGAATTGAATAAAAAGCTCAAAGAAAAAAAGTGGGCCGCCCGACTCCGAAGTCCAAAATGCCAGGGAACTGACTATAAATTCAAGAAAAAAGAAAAGAAGAGAGGCCGTCAAAAGGGCTCCCGCAAACAAAAAGAGACTCAAAATCGACTTAGGCCAATAAAAAGGCGGGTGGAAAAAAATAAGAAGCGCGCCAATTTCAAAAAAGGCGGCAAAAAGATGAACGGTTTTTTGGGATAAATCCAGGGCCAAGGCGTACCCATGATAACTGAGGGGACGAACAAGATAAGATGAAATCTTTCCAGAAGAGATTTCTCCGACGAGTTCCCACCCGCGCCCGGTCAAGGCAAAGGATCTTAAAATATTCATTCCCAAAACGTAAGTCAACATTTGAGAATAAGAGTATCCCAAAAACGACGTTCTTCCCAATAAAAGAGTTTTCCAGAAATAATAAAGGCTCAGCATCACCGCAATTCCACCGAGACGGTCCATCACCAGAGACGAACGCCGCTGAAGAGTTTCTTGAAGAGAGATCAGATAGGCGCGCCAATATTTCTTCATGTTTTTGAAAAAATCTTACGCACGATCTCATCAACCGATGGTTCTTCTATTGTCAGGTCGGCAACTGGAAACGAAGACAAAAGAAATGCCGCCTTCTTTGACACATCCGCGCGCGGGACCGAAACCAACATAGTGGTCTTTTGGGAATCGAAAGTTCCGCCCAAAGCGGCAATTTTAGACGCAGAAACATCCCCCTCAAAAACGATTTTTATAATCTTATTTTCAGCATACCGCCGGATCAAACTTTCAAGATTTCCATCATAAATTAATTTCCCTTTTTCTAAAATCAAAACGCGGGGGCATAAGGCCGTCAAATCATCCATATTGTGGCTGGTCAAAAGAATTGAGGCTCTCCATTTTTTATTGTATTCGAGAATAAATTCACGAACTTTCTTTTGCATGACGACATCAAGACCTAAAGTCGGCTCATCGAGCAAAAGAATTTTCGGACGATGAAGAAGCGCCGCCGCCAGTTCCGCTCTCATCCGCTGTCCCAAAGAAAGCTTTTTAACCGGAACCGCGAGATAATCCTTCAATTCAAGCATCTCAACGAGTTCACCTAGGCTTTCTTGATACTGCTTATCCGATAATCCATAAACGGCTTGATTTAAGCGAAAGGTTTCCTGGGCCGGAATTTCCCACCAGAGTTGAGTTCTTTGTCCCATGACCAGAGAAATCCGCTTTTGAAACTCTCTCTCGCGGCGCCAGGGCTTAAACCCAAGAACCTCGACTTGCCCAGAAGTGGGAGTCAATAAACCTGAGAGAATTTTTAAAGTCGTAGTCTTTCCCGCTCCATTAGCGCCCAAAAACCCCACCAATTCCCCTTCTCCAATTTGAAAAGAAATCGAATCCACAGCCTTGACCTTATTCCACTCTCGCCAAAATACAGAGCCAAGGGATCCCCACAAACCTGGTTTTCGATTGAAGACTTGATATTCTTTTTGGAGAGAATTGACCGAAATCGCGTTCACAAGCCTCTATTCTATCAATTCACCCCGTTTTTCTCGTTTAAATAACTTTAAAAGACAATATTTATTTAAATTTAATTTAAATTAAGAATTCACAAACTTAACCCTTGACACTCTTAAGGTTTCTGTTACACTTCTAATTGGCAATCCTGCCTGTTGCCGGGGATGGCCGAAAGGCGTCCTTTGAGTGGGGAGATTAATCGAGGCAGGCGATAAAGGCAAACCCGTCCAAAGACGGGGGCGCAAAGCCTTGAGTCCGAAAGGATGGTCAGGCTACCGAACGACATGAACACGCAAAAAACTTGGGCTCGTCCCAAGCGGGATCGGCTATGCCGCCCCCAACAGGGGGACGGCTCTTTTTTTGCCTTAAATCTCCTCTGGAAAATTTCACAAATCTCGACTCAGTTTAAACATCCCTTTGTAACATATTTCCCTTACAATTTCTTAAGGCGGGTCAAGGTCTCTTGAAAGCGCGAAAATTTCTATTTTGCTTCTTGGTTGAGCTTCTAGTTCTCCTCCCTTCTTTTCTCCATGCCCAATTTTCCATGCCCTACGATCCTGATTTTGCCGCGCAGGCAAAAGCTCGTCATCGCATTTTAAGACACTCTCAAAGAGAGAACAATCCCCCCCAATCTCTTCTTCTCCTCATCAAGTCCCACCATTTTCTCCTCCTGGACCGTCCCGATCCCGATCATCTTTTGGAAGCGCCGGCCGTCGCCGCTTCCACCGGAACCTCGGATTTCTTTCATTTCGAGGAAAATTTAAAACCTTTCGTCTACACCAAGGAAAAATTTATCAAGGCTAGAAACAATGTCGAAATTCCTCCACCCATCCTCCCTCCCGAGCCTCAGTTTAATCCGGAAGAAATCGTCGTCAAGGGCCCGCCCAAGCCTCCACAACCGGAATTCACTCTTCCCAACTACGGGACAAGCTTGTCTGTCTCGGGAAGAAAAGTCATCGGGTTTAATTTCAACGAACAGCGTTATCTTCAAAATCAAACCCTGACGGGCCGCCCTCAAACGACCACGGCCTTTAACATCACTCAACAGATGCAACTTCGTATGCAGGGAAAAGTCGGCCCTCATATCGCGGTCAACGTCAACTATGATGATACGCGTCCCAATCAACACCAAGACATTTACGTCACTTATACCGGCGACAAAAAATCAACGGTTCGAAACGTGGCCTTCGGCGATATCAACCTCAATTTACCCTCGACGGAATTTGTCTCCTATGACAAACAGGTTTTTGGAATTAGGGCCGACGTTCAACACAAAGGCTTTAGGGCCACCGTTATCGGAAGCCGCACCCAAGGCGTCACTCACACAAAACAATTTGTAGGAAATACGCAGTTTGTCACAACCAGCATCTTGGACACCGCCTATGTCCAAAACACCTATTATGATCTCACTTTTGGAAATCCCGCGAGACTGCCGCTTAAAGCCGGAAGCGAACAAGTTTATCTCGCAAACCTCAACCAATCTCAAGTCAACGTCAACAGCGCCCAGATGACGGTCAACGATATCGCGGCTCAAACGACTTCTTCGGTCACCGCAGAATTCATTCAACTCAACTCAGGTCAAGATTACACCATTGACTATATTCATGGAATTTTGACTTTAAGAACCCCCGCTGCCCTTCAAGACGTCATCGCCGTCAGCGTCATCGACGCCAGCGGAAACAATGTCAGCGTCGAATCCTCCAGTTCCAGCATGATTGCCTGCACGGACGCACCGCCGCCCTCCAATAACGGAGCCGGCTGTTTCAATGCCCCAAAAATCATCAAGACCCAATCGAACATCCCGATTGTCTCGAGCACCACCGAAGTAGGATATAACCGCGAACTTCTCACTTTTTACAATATTGGACAAACCCAAATTGTTCCCGATAACGGACAGGGAAACTTTGTTCTTCAAGTCGTTAATCAGCAGCAACAGCCTGTTGGAGCATCGCTCAACCCTCCCCAAGTCTATCCGCAAACTATTCAAGTTCAATTTCAACTTGGATACTTCCAACTTCTTGAACCTTTCGCTTTAGTCACTGATTCGGCGACCCCGGACCCCCAAATCTGTGCGCCCAACCCTATTTCAGAGCGCTCCTTTCACATTGAATACAGCTATCACCTCGCGACCTTTGAGCTTGAACCCAATATCACCCCGATGAGCGAAATTATTCTCGTCGATAATGTCCAATATACCAGGAACGTTGATTACTTTATCGACTATCAAGCGGGGTTTGTGACCTTTTTCAACCCGGGCCGCATCGGACAAAACTCCCAAATCGACATCACCTACGACGTCGAGGCCCCGGGCGGCAGCACCGCCGGAGACGTGGCCCTACTAGGAGCGCGGGCCTCTTATCACTTTGACCCGCATTTTAAAATTGGATCCACGGTTCTCTATCAAACGGGAACCAAATCTCCCATTACCCCTAACGTCACCGATCTGAGCCAAAGTCTTCTTGTTTATGACGCCAACGCGGATCTTCACGATATCAACCTCGGCAAACACTTCGAGATCACTTCCCTATCGGCGGAGGTCGCTCAAAGCAAACAAGACATGAATTTAAATCCCTACGCGATTGTCGATAACATGGAAGGAATCGCCCAACAAACGGCCCTCAACACACTGAACCTTGACTGGTTTATCGCTTCCAACCCCGGCGGACAACCCACCGACCCCACGCAATTTAGCTGGATTACTGAAAATGTAGGCACTCTCCAAATTAATCCCAGCGCACCCTCAAACCCTCAAGACACTCAGCCAGTTTTATATATGAATTATAATTTTTCAAATCCTGCCTCAACTGAAGAATCTCTCGCTTACGCATTTTCCTTGGGTGGCAACGATTTCTCGCACGATATCATGATTGAGGTGACTGTTCTGGGAGACAATTCCGGAAATCAAATCGATTTTCACTTAGGACGCATCAGCGATGATATGGATAATACCGGGGGAATGACTATCACCTGTCCCGATGGACGCATTATTTACCACGCCGCGAAAACCGAGGACTTAGACTGCACCGGAGTCCTAGCCCCGGGAGAAGACATCGGCTGGTCTTATTCTCCGCCCGGACTTCCTTCCACCCGATACGGCGCCAACAACGGAATTTTAGACAGCGAAGATTTTAACGAGGATCAGATGCTCATTTATTCCCAAGATTTCACCGGAGGAGATTTTGGCTACATTCCCGATCCCAACAATCCCACTAACAACATTTTCCCCAGCATCACCGATGGACTCAACCATGACATGGTCAACACGGGAATTAACTTTGGAACCGGTTCAAAAGAATGCATCAACAACAGCAATCTCTGTTGGCAAACTTTCCAGATTCCCATTCACATCTCAAGCGCCACCACAAGTTTATGGACCGCCATTCGGCAACTCCGTATTTCCGTCAGAAAAAACCCGAACTGCAGCACCGCCAACGGAGTCACCTGTGCAACCTCAGGGGTCCTTGAATTTGCCTCTATCGCGGTCGTGGGAAATACCTGGCTTCCCGGACAAGCGACCGATCCCGCGATCAATTCGCCCCCGGTCGCCAACGAAAGCCTTTTTGTCGCCCCTATCAACAATGTTCAAGATCCCAAGTACGTTCCCATTTATAACGAACCTGGAATTGCCGGACAAGTCTTTGATGAGCTTTACGGAAGCGTCTCAAATCTCCAGCAACAATCAAACACTCAAAACGTTCAAGAACAATCCCTGGAACTCGATTTTTCGAGCATGACCATCAACAATTTTGTCGTTCCTTATTCCAGCGCGGTGGTCACAACCGAGGAAATTTTCGCCAATGGAATCGACATCAGCCAGCACCGCACCTTTAATTTTCTTCTCTACGGAAACGCGCAAGATCAAAATGCAAATGGAAATTGTAATGACGCCGCCGCCGACTGCAACGACAACACCTTCTTTTTGCGCGTAGGGAACAACACCAATTTCTTTGAAGTAGACGTCAATATTAATTTCGTCGGTTGGGCGGAAATCACGGTCACCCAAGCGACTAATTCCCAACAAATTGCTTACAACTGGCAATCTGTTTCCATCACAGGTCCGCCTGGTTTGGTCAACCAGCCGGTTTTAGTCAGTTCTGGAATTCCGAGCCTCCAACAGGTGGGTGAGATCGTCACGGGCATTCGGCGTACTAATTTCGGCCCCAACCCTTTGCCGGATAATATTCCGACCAGTGGAATCGTCTACTTGGATGAAATTTATCTCGCCGATCCTATTTCAAGAATTGGAAATGCCGATGACATCAAAGCTAATTTTCTTATTCCCGGTTGGGCCAGCTTTGGTCTTCAAACTCGATCGGTCAGTCAGAATTTCCAAACGCCGGTCACGGTAGTTTCAAACCAATCCAACGAACAAAATAGCGCGTTTCTCAATATCACAAGACTTTCTTATCTCCCAATGACATTTAACGTTTCTCAACAAATCACCGACACGCCCAACGAAACCCTGACCGGAAACCTTTCCAACTTAATCAATATCCTTCAAACGGGCAAGGTCACGACCACCAACGGCAGTTTCCAGGCTAACCTTAATTTGCCCAATATCCCGCATCTTGGGATTAACTATACGCAAAATAATATTCAGTACGCCTCTTTGGACAGAACGGACAACACCAATACCTATCTGGGAACGCTCCAGTACACCGTTCCCAGCCAAAGCGACTTTTTGCCTAGAAACATCAACGCCAACGGAACTTACTCGGTCTATAAAATTAACTACGGGCAAGGGACCAATCTCGCTGAAGACGCGAGCTTAAACGCCGCCAACACCGTGGACACGACCGAAGGCGGCGCGCTCAATCTCACAATGACCCCCTGGAAGGGCGCTTCGTTTACTCCCAATTATCAACTGACTACCGTCAACCAACAAAGCCAAGGCGTGGGAGGAAACAATGTCAACAACGGAAATTATATGTTGAGCCGCAACCAAACGGCTGGATTCGCCTCCAGCTGGCGTTTATTGTCCTGGCTGACGCCTTCCGTCAACTACTCGATTAACACTATTGAAAACGCGGATATGACAATTTCTACTTTTGTCGTCACCAGCACGCCGACTGCGGGTGGAACGCCTGTCGTTTTATCCACCGTCGTTTATCAGCCAGGCCAAACGAAATCAATTAGCCGTATGTCCAATGGCTCAATTTCTCTCCCTATTAATTTCGGGCAGATATTTCCAAAAAACAGGCTCTTAAGAACTTTATCCATCATCAACGGATATCAACTGCAAGATGGAGACGTCTGGAATAACGTCGCCTCTAATTTTAACGATCTTGGGGCTTTATGGATTCGTAGTGAGATTAATCCGGGAAATGTCGGGGCAACTCTGACCAGTTTAACCGAAAGAGACACTTATAATTCCACTCAACGCTGGGAACCGATGTCGGCTTATAATCTTCAAGGACGCTTGTCGGCATTAAGAACTTTCTCTTTTACCAATAACTGGGTTTTGAGCCGTCAGAAAAATGACATCACTGGAACCCAATCCGAAACCGTAGAAACGACGCTCCCGGACATCGTTCTCTCCATCGGACAATTGGAAAAACTTCTTTATACCGAAAGCTGGATGAGTAATACCCAATTAGATATTCGCTATCAAGCGCATAGAACTAATAACGTGGGGCAAACCATCAATACCGATTCCGAGTTTCAAACCAATATCCGCACCCTGATCCGCAACTATTTCGACACGACCTTGACGATAGACGACAATAATTCGGCCTCGGATAATCTTTTGGTCAACGCCAACACCCAAAAAACCGCCCACCAAGACGCAACCCTTGAAACCAGCTTCCGGTGGGGAAGTTTCACCTGGACTCCCCAAACAACCTACACCCATGACGTCACGACCATGGGAACGGGTATCCAAACCAATAACACCACCGTCATCACCCCCAGCATCCTTATCCGGGGCGACCTAGAAATGCCGGGAGGGCTAAAACTTCCTTTTCTTCACAAGGTCCTTTATTTCGTTAACCGCCTGATCTGGACCAATACTCTTTCTTATGCTTACAGTCAATCTCCAGTTATCCAAGCCAATGACACGCGCACGACCTCGGTTACGACAGTCGCGGATTATACTCTCGCTAAAAACTTGCGGTTGACCTTAAACGGATCATTTTCCATGCTTCAAAACCCCGTCTTAGCGATCAACAACTATATCTCCTTTCAACTGGGTTCCCAAATGATCTTCCAGTTCTAACCGTTATTTCGTCTTTGGAAGGGGATGGATTTGGATGGAAACGGAATGTCTCAACTCATGATTAGAAAAATTAACGGAGATAATCGTTTGAGAACTCAAATCAATGGATATCCAGCGGGAGCGAGGCTGATACTTAGGCGCTAAGGTCCGCCAGTTGCCGGAGGGTTTTAAATCCCACTTCTCAAAACGAAAAAGGTGCCGCCCCGGATTCAAGACCTCTCCCCATTCTTTAAGAGCGCTTTTAGGAGCGATATTGGTGCGCCCTGCATAATGGTGATCGACATAAATTTTAAGATAAGAAGCCCCGTCCACCTCAAAAAAGGAAATCTGTTCTTGGGATTGAATGAGGATGTCGGCGTTGGGTGGAATCGTTGGGGATGAGGCCACGGGCAGCAATGGGGAAAATGCGCTCTGGGAAGGAGGGGATTTAAAATGTGTAATTCCGCAAGCTGAAAATAAGCAAACGAATTCCGTTACAAGGATAAACCACCCAGTTCTAATTAGAAATTTTTGCCGCATAGCGTCCATTTTGAAAATCTAATTTCGCGTTTCGCAAACGAAGATCATGTTGAAAAATCAATGTCCAATTCTCGTTCACCGCTTTTTTAAGCATCTCCCGTTTAATCTCCAAGGTATCGATGGGGTACAAGTCATAACCCATAACCCATGGAAGCGGAAGATGAGCGGAGGTCGGAATCAAATCCCCGAGGAACACGGCAATTTCTCCCTCCGACTCGATTCGAACGCATTGATGGCCACGGGTATGTCCTCCAGAACGAAGAACCTTGAGCCCCGGCTCGATTTCGTATTCTCCCTCAACTAAATCAACCAACCGCGCCAAATCCAAGGGCTCGAAGTTTTCCTTAAAATAGCTGGCTTGATTTCTCTCATGGGGATGCGACGCATCCTCCCATTCTTCCTTTTGGATTAAATACCGCGCGTTGGAAAAAGCCGGGACAGGAATACCGCCTTCTGAAAATTCGGTATTTCCTCCGGCATGATCAAAATGAAGATGCGTATTAACGACCAGGGAAATATCCTTGGGGGATATTCCCAGGGAATTAAATTCATCTCTTAACGTCCTTGAACGATTGACCGCGTAAAGCTTTTTAAACTTCGGATTATTCTCATACTTAGAAGACAGTCCTGTGTCTACCAGAATCCATCGTCCACGAGGAGTTTGAATCAGCAAAACTCCCAAGGCCAAGGAAATTCTATTGAGTTCATCGGCAGGGATTTCCCGGTTCCAGAGAGTTTTCGGAATCACTCCAAACATCGCGCCCCCATCCAAGCGAAAAGAGCCGTCCTTGAGGGGAAATAGTCGAAATTGGCCGACTTTCAGCGGCTCCAAATTCATGCCTTCGCCGCTTTAAGGGCGCAACACTTTTTGTATTTTTTACCGGACCCGCAAGGACAAGGATCATTTCTGGAAACATCCGGAGAACTCTTAATATAAGGAGCGGCTTTGGCGGAAGCGTCGGGCTGAACGCCGATTTTTCCCGATTCAATGGCTTCCTTGTTTTTCTCAATCCACGCCTTGACCGCGGACATACTTTTAAGATCAACCCCTTCTTTTTGCATCTGGGTCGCTAAGGCCCGCATCTGTTTGATGAAAGCGGGGTCTTTCCATTTGCGGTAAAAAAAGGCGGGAATTCCCTTCCCGGAAAGAATATCCGGAGCCTCGTCCTGAGCGGAAGAACCCTTGGTTTCTTCCGCTTGTTTAACCTCCGTGGAAGTCGCGGAAGAGACATTTTCCTTGCTGGAGAAAATATTTTGTATTCGTTTAAATAGGGACATACTCTTAGTATATAAAATAAGTTTTAGGGCCAAGCGGGATCTAGGGCCTAGATGACATCTAGGCCTTTTGGCCCTTGCGGCTAAGTTTGCCAAAGGATACCCTAAGAAAGTGAGCAAAGCTTTCTCTTTCTTTAGCGCCGCGATGTTGCCTTTACTTGCGTTTGTTGCTTCCGCCGAAGCTCAAAATTCCGCCGTGGGGAAAACTCTTGTTTTAATCCCTAATGATGAGGCGTGGGGGGATGTGGTTCAAAAAACTCAGCCTTGTTCCGTCCCCGGAGAAGCGAGTTGCGCTCAATTCAAGACTCAAGATAAATCTCTCACTCCTCTTGAATCTTTTTCCCAAGGCTCCAGCGGCACAGCCCTCATTAATCAAAATGATCCCTCAACACTCGCCCAGGCCCTCACCCCGGCCTTGACTTCCTTAACCAAGGGAAAAATTTCTTCTATTCAAACTCCCAAAACCGCTTTCCATGCCGTCTTAAAAAATCCGCCCATGATCCGCGGAGGAAATGGAACTTTTACCACGCTTCCAAACGGAGTTCAACGCATGAATCAAACGACCAAGAAAACCTTGAACTCTCTTTCTAAAGATAACAGACAGTGAATCAAAGCCTTCCGCCTTTGAAGCCTTTGCGCGCCCCGCATGGATCTAAAATTTCCTGCAAGGGCTGGCAACAAGAAGCGGCTCTCCGCATGCTTCACAACAATCTTGATCCCGAGGTCGCTGAACGGCCGGAAGAATTAATTGTTTATGGGGGGCGGGGAAAAGCGGCGAGAAATTGGCCGGCTTTTCACGCCATTGTCCGCTCGCTCAAAACCCTCGAAAATGATGAAACCCTTCTTATTCAATCCGGCAAACCGGTAGGGGTTTTTCGGACCCATCCCTATTCCCCGCGGGTCCTCATCGCCAACTCAAATCTAGTCGGACATTGGGCCAATTGGGAAACTTTTGACGCTCTTGAAAAAAAAGGCCTGATGATGTTTGGGCAAATGACCGCTGGTTCCTGGATTTATATAGGAAGCCAAGGAATTATTCAGGGAACTTACGAGACTTTTGCCGCCGCCGCGCAAAAACATTTTAACGGAAGCCTCAAGAATCGTCTTGTTGTCACTGCCGGGCTTGGCGGGATGGGAGGAGCCCAGCCCTTGGCCGCGACCATGAACGGAGGCGCCATTCTCGCGGTTGAAGTGGACCCAAGAAGAATTGAAATGAGGCTGAAGACTCAGTATTTAGATGTTGCGGAAACCAATTTAGATCGCGCTTTATCGCGAATTCTCAAAGCCAAAGAAGCAGGAGAAGCCTTAAGCGTCGGGCTCTTAGGAAACGCCGCTGAAATTATTCCGGAACTGGCCCGGCGCAAAGTTCCCATCGACATCCTCACGGATCAAACCTCGGCCCACGATCCGATGTTTGGATACATCCCCAAAAATTTAAATCTTGATGAAGCGAGCTCCTTAAGGAAATCAAACCCGGAAGATTATCGCAAACGCGTGCGAGAATCGGTTGCCGAGCATGTTCGCGGGATGTTAGAAATTAAGCGCCAGGGAGCCGTCACTTTTGATTACGGAAACAATATCCGTACATTAGCGACTCAAGGCGGCGTTCAAAATGCCTACGATATTCCAGGGTTTGTCCCGGAATTTATCCGCCCGCTTTTTTGCGAGGGGAAAGGCCCCTTTAGATGGGCCGCTCTCTCAGGGGATCCGCAAGATATCGCCGCAACCGACGCGGAAGTGCGGCGCCTTTTTCCGCGTAATCAATCTCTCATGCGCTGGATGGATCTCGCTTCCAAAAAAATCGCCTTCCAAGGTCTTCCGGCGCGCATTTGCTGGCTGGGACTTGGAGAAAGAGCGGAAATGGGGCTACGAATTAACGCTCTGGTCCGAAAAGGAAAAGTTAAAGCCCCCATCGTCATGGGACGCGATCATCTCGATACGGGTTCTGTCGCAAGCCCCTATCGAGAAACAGAAGCGATGAAAGACGGTTCCGATGCCGTCGCCGATTGGCCGATTCTTAACGCTCTTTTAAACACCGCTTCCGGAGCCTCCTGGGTCAGCTTTCACCACGGCGGCGGAGTCGGGATGGGATATGCTCTTCACGCCGGGCAAGTCACCGTCGCCGATGGGAGTAAGGACATGGACGCAAGAATTGAGCGCGTCTTAACCAATGATCCGGCCCTCGGTGTTGTCCGTCACTTAGACGCAGGCTATCAACAAGCGCAAAAAACCGCGAGAAAACACAAACTCAAAGTTCCGAAAATTAAGTAAAATTTCTTAGTGAAGGTTCGCAAGAGCTTCATCCTAATATTATTTTTCGCTCTCCTCACTAACGCACCGCAAATTCTCGCGACTACTCTCAAGACAATTCCCAACTTCAAACTGGTCAATCAAGATGGAAAAACTTTTCACCTCCATGATTTTAAAGGTCAATTTGTTTTTGTTTCCTTCATTTATACTCGTTGTCCCATGAAGAGTATGTGCCCCATGACCACGCGACTCACGATCGAACTTGCCCAAGAATGGAAGAAATTTAAACACAAACCGCCCTTACACCTATTAATCGTCACTCTTGATCCAAAATTTGATACCCCCTCCGCCCTCAAAAGCTACGCTCATCAATATGGGGCGGACCTCAACCTCATCACCTTTGCGACCGGAAAACCGCAAACCTTGGCCGACTTCGAATCCTATTTTGACGTGATCGCCATTCCCGAAGGCGGGATGGTCAATCACAACATCGAAAGCGTTCTGTTGAGCCCCGCCATGAAGAATTTGAAGGAATTTTATGAGAACCAATGGAAGCCCAAGGATGTTTTGAAATTCCTAACTTTACCATCTTCTTCAAAAAATGTAAAATAGAGAGGAAATACACAGGAGGATACATGAATCGCTTAAAAATATTCGCCATGTCTTTAATCGCCGTTCTCGCCGTTGCCGCGGCCGCCTCGGCAAAATATAAGCCGACGGTCAAAGCCGATGTCGGCATTTACCCCAACGACTTTGGGCCGACCACCATTGACGTGTCCCATTATCCGCCCAAGATGAAGCTTTACTACAAAGTTTTCTCTCAAAAATGCCAGGCCTGCCACACGATTGCTCGCCCCATCAATTCTCAATTTCTGGAATTAACCGACGCCGAAATAGCGGCGGCGAAAAAAACCCAACCAGGAATTTTTAAAGTGGGACCCAATATTATTAAAGCAGAACCCAAAATTTGGAGTCGCTATGTTCATCGGATGATGGCCAAGCCCGGTTGCCCCGTCAAACAAGATGGAAAGAAAATTTGGGAGTTTTTGGTTTTCGATTCCAAACAACGCAAAATGGGAAAGAACCTTAAGTCTTGGATCTCCAATCGCACGAAGCTTTTGAATAATTTCAAAAAGCTCTACCCCAAGGACTATCAGCACTTGGTTTCAAACGGTTCTCTCCAACCCATCGGAGGGAAATAATATGCCTGATCTTAGTTTTGGAGAGATTCTTGTCGTTTTAGTGGTCGGTCTTATTCTGTTCGGCCCGGGCCGCATTACCGAGGCGGCTAAAGCTCTCGGAAAGTCCATGGGGGCTTTTAAACAAGGACTCCGGGAAGGAATGGAACCGCTCAACGCCGTGGATAAGAAACCGGAAGAAAAGCCTGCTCTTTCGGAAGCACCCAAAGCCTAGGACATTCAAGAGTTCCAGTAATTCTTTAAATCAAGGCCTGATTTCGGCGCTTTTTCTTCGACCCTCAAGGAGTCAATGAGAGTCTTAAGCGCCTCTTCTTTTCGGTGCCCTAGAATGAAAATCAGTCCGTAGGAATTAACCTTCGAGCTTGAATTCCCATCCTTTTTCCAGGCGACCCGAACGTCAAAACTGAATTTTCGATCCTGGTGGGAAAATTTAATTTGATAATTTTCTCGAACCTGAAGGCTCACCGACGATGAAATACGAGCTCCGCCCATACCCAAGTCAAGAATCGTCGCTTCTCCCAGGCGCGGCCGCAACATGGATTTATAAACCAAAGCCTCGATATGACAAGGAAACCTCTGATGCCCGCGCCTTGACTGGAAGGAAGACGAACGGGAAAAGTCCATAGCCTTATTTTATAGAATTTATAATCTTCATGAATCCAATTCTTTCCTTACTTCTTTGGATTATTTTGACCGGCGCGGGCTTCGTCGTCTCATTTTTACCGCGAACGCTGGAAATAAAACTTGGAAAAGCTCTGGGGCATTTTCTGCTCATAATCGGCGGCGCCCGCAAACGCATCGCCGTTGAAAACATCAAGCGGTGTCTTCCGGAATTGTCTCCCCCCATGCAAGCGGAACTCCTTAGAAAGAATTTTGAGCATTACGGAATTCTAGCCTTAGAACTTTTACACATGTTTTCTCCGTTCCCCAATCACTATTTAAAGTATGTTCGAAAGATTGCGGCCGTTGAAGGTCTTGAAAATTGGCAAAAAGCTCATGAACAAGGGCACGGAGTTCTCTTTATTTCCGCTCATCTGGCCAACTGGGAAATTATGGCTGTTATCGCGGCTCTTAAAGGCGTGCCGGTCACTATCATTACTCGGCAACTTAAACCCGAGTGGCTGGATAAAAAAATTACCTCTTTACGATCTTCGGCTGGATGCGGTTCGGCGTATAAAGACCAACGCCTCACCGCCGTCTTAAAAGGACTCCATAATCAAAAATCCATCGGCTTTGTCTTAGATCAATATATCGCTCCGCCAGCCGGAATTGCCGTTAAATTTTTTACGGCCCAGGTTCACACCTTCGGGGTTTTTGGGCTTTTTTCCAAACGGGCCAAAGCCCCCATTGTGCCGGTTTTTCAAACTCGCGATGAAAAAGGGATCATCCATGTCGTTTTTGAGCCCGCGATTCACCCCGAAGATATCCCGGAAGACCCCAAGGAATTTACCCAATCTCTATCTCTCAAGGTAGAAGGCTGGATTCGAAAAAACCCAGCCCAATGGCTTTGGGTTCACCGGCGATTTAAAAACGCGGTTTGGGAAGATGCGCCAGTGGAAATCAATCCGGATCGTTCTTAGGACTGATTTCCTTGGACACAATTTGCCCGGCAGAGTTGATTTCGTAAATCCAAGGTTGCCCGGTCGCAATCTCAATGGAAATGATTTTTTCAGGTGATAGATTCTCCAAGAACATAATCGCCGCGCGCAAACTGTTTCCATGGGCGACAACTAAGATATTCTTTCCCTTTTGGACTTCCGGCATCACCTTAGACTGGAAATAAGGGAGTACCCTTGCCGCCGTATCTTTGAGGCTTTCCCCATTGGGAGGTTGAACGTCATAAGACCGCCGCCAAAGATGCACCTGAGCATCTCCGTATTTTTTCGCGGTTTCCGCCTTATTGAGACCCTGCAAGTCGCCGTAATGCCTCTCATTGAGGGCTTGGTCTTTAAATGTAGGAATATCCGTTAATTTGATTTCTTCTAAGATAATTTTCAGGGTCTCTTGAGCGCGTTTAAGAGCCGAAGTAAAAGCCTCTTCGAAATGAAGGCTCTTAAGTTGCCGACCGGCAAAATGGGCTTCCTGCCGTCCTTTTTCGCTGAGTTCGATATCCACCCAACCGGTAAATCGATTTTCCAGGTTCCACAAGGATTCTCCATGCCGGACCAAGACTAATTTAGCCCCTTGACTCATAATCAGATCATTGAGAAAAGAAGCCTAGACACTTTTTTCTCTTAGCATCTTATTAATGACTCGCCTAAGCTCCTTAATGTCAACGGGCTTCGGCAAAAAACAGCAATCACCTGATTCGCAGGTCTCGGAAAAAATATCGGCCTGAGAAGCCTCGCCGCTCATGAAGATGACGGGAGTCTTGGAACTTGAGAGATTTCTCCTCAAGTTCTCAAAAAGATGCGCTCCATTGGCTCCCGGCATATGGAAATCAAGAATGATGAGTTCGGGAGCCATTTCTCGCGCTTTTTTCATCCCCTGGGCGGCGTCGGAGGCGGCCTCTACAACATGCCCATCGTTAATCAAGATATCTTTGACAACGTTGATAATTTCAAAATCATCATCCACAATCAGTATCTTAGCCATGGGTTCTAAAATGTTCTTCAAGATTAGTTTACTTAATTTGGGCAATCCAAACTTCGTTTCCGTCGGTATAAATGCGCTTCATCCGGTGCGCGAAAAACCGCGCAGAAAGACGGCGTTCTTGAGGGCTCCAGGGGTCCGCCCAAGAAAATCCGGAAGTTCCTCTCAAATAGGTGTCATTGGCCATAAAATACGTAATTCCCAAAGCGTGAAGCCTCCGGGCCAAGTCTTGACCATCCCGGCTTTGAGCGACCAATTCGTGCCATAATTCATGGTCCCAAGGAGTGGAAGCGATAAATTTCCGATTGAGATAGAAAGTCCGAAATTCATCGAAAACTAGAATTTTTGAATTTTTGGGAATATGCCCGTTGGCGTATATCTCCGCATCATAGGGAGAATCGTGCAAAATCGCGTCAACATAATCATCTTGAGAAGTTCGCCCGCTCAAATATCCCCAGGGAAGTTTATGGATGTTTTGAATATAAATCATTCGCGCGCCTTGTTCCAGAAAAGCGAATACCACGGGAATCAGTAGAAGATAGCCCCATTTTCTCCCCTCAAGCGCCTCGGACACAATCCATCCGAATAAAAGACTCGTTAAAGCGAGCCCCGCGACAAAATAGCGGGTCATATGAATGGGAATTATCATCCACAAAAGCCAATAAGCGCCGCAAAAGAAAAAAACCCGCACAAGCCCGGAAGAAATTTTTTTATTAAGACTTAAAAAGGATAGCGGAAAAGCGACAAGAAAAGCCGCGCCCAAATCATGATTATAATCGTTGTATCTTACGCATAGACGCCACGGGAGTTTTAGGACATCGCTCAAACTCTTCAAAGGAAAATAATCCACGATTCCCCGCCCCACCGAATAATCAACCAGCGGTTTATAATGCCCTAGGAAAAAAAAATTCCGGCTTCGGATAAAACGACTTAAGAGCGGCGTTAAAGGGTTTCCGGTCCACCAAAAATTCCAAACCATGTTCGGCAAAAAAAGAGATAAAACAATTCCAATAAAGACAAACGCCTCCGCAAACTTGTGAGACTTCTCTTTTAAAGAGTAAAACACGACAAATGAGCAAGCAACCCCAAAACCCGGTAAGGCCGTATATTTGGACCCCAAGGCCAGCCCCCAGAAAATAGCGCTTAAGAAAAGAGAAGGCCGGTCTTTGGAATCCGCCCATTCAAGAAGTAAAAATATTCCCAAAAGCTCGTAAAAACCGGTTCCCAAGTCGGCGACGGCATTTCGCATCTGATTGCCGAATACGGGAATCAGAAAAAAGAAAGAAGCTCCCCAAAAAGCCGCGCGCGAACCGAGTTTATCCCGACCGAAGAAATAGAGGGTCAGAACGCCCAGAACCCCGAATGCGAAAGAAAAGAGTTTAGACACAATCGGGCCCCCGGACAAAAGCCCCAGAGTGAAAAGAAGAGACATATTTTTAGGAAGATAGGATAAATGATTAAACGGGGTGTTGACTAAGGCATGATTGATCACATAAAGCTTTGGGAGGGCGAGTTGATAATCCATCTCATCAAAAGAAGTCGGGGGCAAAAGCGCCCCAAAAAAATGAAACATCAAAACCAGCGCGCTCAAGGCCAAAAGAAAAAAAATCGCGGGCTCTTGAGTAATCCAGGAAATTCTGGGTAAATTCTCAAGACTTAAGTTCAAACCCACGCCATCCAATTCAAGAAAGCTCCACATCAACGCTCCCAAGCCAAGTCCAAGAACACAAACCGGGTAGAGAAGATGGAAAACGCCTAGGGCAAAAACAGAGAAAGACAAAGCCCCCAGCCCCAAACCCAGACTCATCAATAATCTTTGAACGCTGGAAAACCGGTCCATTTTCATGCGTTTGAGAAAGGAAAATCCAAGCAAACCCGCAACAAACATCCAAGATAAAAATACCAACACCGACAAAAGGCTCGTCATCAAAACTCCCATAAACGAGGGAAAAGAAAAAGGCCCGCTCACTGGAGACCAGGAAAACGAGCGAAAAAATTGCCCGGGAGTCAAAAAAATGCCGGTTTGACGTTGATAGAGGAAAAGAAGAGAAACAGAAACCAAAAAGACAAAAATAGTTTTTATTGGTTGGACCTTCACAATTTCAGTTTATCATGTTTGTTGTATAATAAGCCGTTATGAAAAAAATTCTCGCCGTTAGTTTCGCCCTAGTCTCCGCTCTCGCTTTTTCCGGTTGCTTGTGTTTGTTCCATAAGCCCAAACCGCCCAATGGACATTCCATTTTTATAGACACGGTTCACAACAAAACCCAGCAGTTCGGCCTTGAAGACGCTCTTCAAACCGCCATGCAAAATCAATTGCTCGATGAGGGCTACACCATCGGCACTCACGCAAAATCGCAGGGAATTTTAACGATCACGCTTGAGACTTATCTTTTAATTCCTACTCAGACCGGCGCCAACTTAGTCCCTACCGCCTATCAGCTGACTATTACCGCTCATGCGGTTCTCAAAGACTCCAAGACGGGGAAGGTTCTCTGGTCAAACAACAATTTATCGGGAATCGAGCCTTACGCGGCTTTCAATATGCCGGGCGGAATGACCGAACAGCAAGCCCAAGGAGTCATTTGGGATATGATGACCCGCTACATCGTCGCCGGAATTGACAGCTATTTCATGCCAAAAAAGAAAGAAACAAAAACCCCGGCTTCCGCGACCGCAAAATAGCTCGAAACGAATTTTATGCCTAAAGAACTTTGTTTAGTCACTGGCGGCGCCGGGTTTATTGGCTCTCACCTTTGCGAAGCCCTGCTTAAAAAAGGAAAAAAAGTTCGCATCATCGACAATCTCTCGGCCGGAAAACTTTCCCATATCGCGGGGTTTAAAAGCTCAGTTGAGTTTTTTAAAGGAGACATCCGTTCTCTCCCTGATTGCCGCCGCGCGGTTAAAAATGTGAATTTTATTTTTCATCAAGCGGCCATGCGTTCGGTTCCCAAATCAGTCGATCGCCCGTTTGACGCCCATGAAAACAACGCAACAGGAACGCTCAATTTGCTTGTCTCCGCCAGAGACGCCAAGGTTAAGCGTTTGGTTTACGCCTCCACCTCTTCCGCCTATGGAGACTGCAAGAAATTTCCGCAAAAAGAAGACTATAAACCCGAGCCCGTCAGCCCTTATGCAGCCTCGAAACTCACGGGAGAGCACTACTGCGTTCTTTTTTCCAAAACCTACGGCCTTGAAACGGTCAGCCTCCGTTATTTCAATGTCTTTGGTCCCCGTCAAGACCCGGAATCCCAGTATTCGGTCGTAGTTCCCAAATTCATGGAACTAGCCTGGATGAAAAAACCCCTGGAAGTGCATTGGGACGGAAAGCAAAGCCGGGATTTCACCCATATCGAAAACGTCGTTCAAGCCAATTTGCTCGCGGCTTTTTCCAAAAAGGGAGCGGGAGAAGTTTTTAATGTCGCCAATGGAAACAGCTATTCTCTCCTCGATTTGATTCATGTCATCGAAAAAATCGTCGGGCGAAAGCTCTCTATCCAACACCTTCCCAAAAGGCAGGGGGATGTCCGCAAGACCCAGGCCGATATCTCCAAAATCAAGCGCATCTTAGGATACAAGCCTAAAATGAATTTTGAAGAAGGCCTTAAAGATACCTGGAATTATTTCGTCCAAAATTATTTCGCCAAACAATGAAAATTCTCGTCACGGGAGGTCTCGGCTTTATCGGGTCTAATTTCATCCGGCATATTCTCGCGTCCCAGACTGGTGTCCACATCGTCAATCTCGATCTAAAAACCTATGCGGGAAACCCGGAAAATTTAAAGGATATGGCGGGAGACAAGCGTTATTTTTGGGTTCGCGGAGATATCAGCGACCCGGTCATCACGGCCCAGGCCATGGCGGGTTGCGACGTGGTCGTTCATTTCGCCGCTGAAAGCCATGTGGACCGCTCAATTTTAGACCCTGGCCCTTTTCTAAAAACCAATGTCATTGGGACCCAGGTTCTCTTGGATGCGGCCCGGGGCGAAAAGGTCAAGAGATTCATCCATGTCTCAACCGATGAAGTCTACGGCTCTATTCCCGGAAAACGCCGCTCAACCGAAAAAGACGGGCTTTTTCCCAACAGCCCTTATGCCGCCTCGAAAGCCGCCTCTGATTGCCTGGCTCGCGCCGCTTTTGTGACTCATCAGTTTCCCGTCATCATCACTCGCGCCTCGAACAATTTCGGGCCCTATCAGTATCCAGAAAAGGCCCTCCCCTTAATGATCACTAATTTCTTAGAAGGAAAGCCCTATCCACTATATGGAGACGGGCTGAACGTTCGTGACTGGCTTTATGTGAAAGATCATGCGGAAGCCATTGCCTTTCTTCTTCAAAAAGGGGCCCCCGGCGAAATTTACAATATCGGAGGCGAAACCTCTCTAAAAAATAAAGAAATGGTCGCCCGAGTCCGCAAGATCATGAATATTTCTTCTTCTCTGGTCGTCCCGGTTCCCGATCGCCCGGGACATGACCGAAGATACGCGCTTAACGATTCCAAATTAAGAAAGCTAGGCTTTAAATTTAAATATCCTTTTGAAGAAGCCCTCGCTCAAACTATCGAATGGTATAAAACCCACAAGGACTGGTGGCAACCGCTTAAGCAAGCGGGCGGATACGCGGCTTATTACCAAAAGCAGTATGAGAAAGGGAACGCCTCTTTTTCCAAAGCCTCATGATTCAGCCTCAAAGCGCGCCGGCCGTCATGACCGGAACTCTTGGACGGACAAGCGGATGGATTGAAATTATCGTTGGAAGCATGTTTTCCGGAAAGACCCAGGAACTGATTCGCCGCCTGCGTTTAGCCGATATCGCCAAGCAAAAGGTGCAAGTCTTTAGTTCGGTTTTAGACGATCGCTATGCCAAGGATCATATCGTCAGCCACGATAAACACAAAATTCCGTGTCTCGCGCTTAAAAAAGCTTCTGAGGTTCTAAAAAGCGTAAAACCCGAGACCCAAGTCGTGGGGATTGATGAAGTTCAGTTTTTTGACGATAAAATAGTTGAAGCCTGTGAAAGCTTAGCCGATAAAGGCCTTCGCGTCATCGTCGCCGGGCTCGATCAGGATTTTAGAGGCGAACCTTTCATGGTGACGGCTCGCCTGATGAGCCTGTCTGAATTTGTGACTAAAAATCTCGCCATTTGTTCCGTCTGCGGCAACTTCGCCAATCGGACTCAAAGAACCAGCATTTCTAAAAAGCTTATTGAGGTCGGCGCTCTCGACAAATACGAGGCCAGATGCCGAAGCTGTTTTCAACGCCCTAAATAAATTAAGAGCGGTTTTGAGGCTTTTGCTGACGTTTAAGCGCTTCCGCCTTTATTTGGGCTAAGTCCGCCGCAATCTCCATTGAAGTCGGATCGGCTTTCGCCGCGCGCTCAAAATCATAAAGCCGCTTTTGAGGCGAATTTTCAATGTTTCCCAAAGCCGCCCAAGCATAGGCCAAGGTCGGCTCAAGTCTCACGGCTTCCAAAAGTTCCTTTCTGACAAAATTTTTCCGCTGAGAATACCCTAAAAACATCGCGATTTTGGCCTCCTCAAAATCATGATAAGCTCTTAAGAATCTATCCGGATGCGGATGAGAGAAATAATAAATAGATGAGCCTTCCCGAAGATTGGAATAGACTCTTTTGAAATAAGGGCTGCTCTTGGCCCACTGTTTCTCTTTCGCATACGTAAGCCTATCGTATTTAGAATAGAAACCATCCGGAGTAAAAGGCGCATTTTCTACGTAATCAAAATGCTGGGCTATTAGCAGGCGAATCCAATTATCGCGATTATTCGCCACCGCGCTTATGGCATAACGTCGGGCCCCCAGTAAAAACAAGCTCCCGTCGTAGGTATCAATCCGAGCGGACGGCGGGGTATTGCGCCGCGTCCAATCAAGGATGTCGGCAAAAACAAGAGGAGTTTTTTTGGGAAAAGATTCAACTAAAAATCGGTCTAAGGCAACCAAACGAAAAACGACAAGGCCGCCCAAGACAAAAGCCAGATTCCGAATAGGACCTTTAGCCTCTCCTAAAAAACTCGCCACGACAAATATCCAGATTAAAGGGATTAAGGGAATCGAATAGCGAGCAGAAACCGAAGGCCATAAAGAATGAAGTAAGGTCAATAAAATCGCGTAAAGGGCGATGGAAAACACAAGCGGTTGGAGTCTTGACTTTCTCATCAGTTGAACGATACCCGTAGAAAAGAGAAATATGAGAATAAGTCCTAACGAACAACTCATCCAAAGTGGAAACGAGGCCCAAGACCGATTGAGAGCGCCGAGAGGCCCCGCTCCCCACAAAGCGGACGCCACCTCCGTTATATGCTTAAAAGGATTTCCCTTATTTTGCGGAAGGGAAGCTTCCGAAAGCCAATTACTTACATAACCCGTGGAAGAGCCCGCAAGTAAATGATTTCTCAAGAGCCATACGCCCACGGGAATCAAGGACAAAGAACTAAAAACAAGAGCTTTTCTCCAGTTGAACCGTAAAGAAATTAAGGCTGCGAGACAGAAAATCAAAATGACTCCATGGGGCTTAATTAATGGAGAAAGCGCGGCCAATGGAACCCAATAAAAAACCGACTTTCCCGTCGCGTGAAAGAGAGCGTGAAAAAGAATCAATGAGACAGCTAAATAAGCTGTGTCTAAAAAAACGACTCCAGAATAAAAGAGAAGAACCGGACTTAGACAAGTTAAAACAAACGCCCCAAAAGACGCCGCGGGAGTTAAAAGGTCAAGCGCCAAGCGCCAGGAAAAATAAAGCGCAACGGCTGTCTGAAAAAACCCTATGAGAAAATAATAACTCCAGCGCGAGCCCAGGAAATGAACCGGCAAAGCCAAGAGGAGAGGATACCCAGGAAGGGGATCCGTCATAGGTATTCCCATTAAGGGTAAGCGAAATGCTCCCCGCCAGAGAGATTTGGACAGAAGAATAAAGAGCGGCTCATCGCTAAAGCCCCCTAAGGAGTGGTGATAAGCCGCGAAAAAATATAAGAGGACGGCAAAAAAAACGAAAACCCGGGTTCCAAACCTAGCCGTCTTTCGCGCTAAATCAAATCTTGAGTTTACCTCCACGCTCACTCCTAAAAAAACGAGGACCGCCGTTTGGGCGGTCCTCAAACAGAAATACTCAAAACCTTGTCAACTACCCGCAGGAACGATGGGTTGACATTGTTGACTTCCGGCCGAGGTGCAAGTCACGGAAGGAGACGCATCGGCCGATCCTTGAATATGGGTATAAGTAAGCGTATAGCAGCCGTAGGTGCTATTGGACGGACAAGGAGAGTTCCCAGCCGCGCTCCGCGTCAAACTGATGACATATTGGGTCCCACCTGAAGCGGTCGCCGTTCCGGAAAAATATTTCATCTGAGTACAGGTCGCGTCCATGGGATAAGCGCTATTATAAGTCAAGGGGGCGTTTGAGATAGTGGCATTGGCGTACTGGGTTTGACCCAAATAATAGCGAGATTCCGCCCCACGTAAAATATCCAAGCATTGCATCGCCTCGGCCAAGCGGCCTTTTTCAATGACCGCAAAGTATTGTGGAATCGCGATGGCGGCCAAGATTCCGATAATCAGAACAACGACCAAGAGTTCGATCAAGGTAAAGCCGGATTGGCTTTTGCGTCTTAAGTCTAATTTCCGTTTCATTTATCTCTCCGTTTACTTATTTTGAACCGCTTTAACCAATAATACGATGATAGCATTAGTATAGCACAAAAAGTTAAAAGAAGAAGAATATCTATCATAATTCAAATTTCATGAAATACGGACCGGCGCCCATTTTCTATAATATCTCGACATCCCATGAGCGAATATAAAAAAATTGGGCTTATCGCCGGCTCGGGGAGATTCCCTATTCTCTTTGCCGAGGAAGCCAAACGTCTGGGCGTTTCAGTTATCGCCATTGCCATGCCCGGAATTACCGATCCTAAACTTGAACCCCTGGTCTCGCGCCTTTATTATTTCAAGCTCGGTCAAATCTCAAAGCCGATTGAAACCTTTAAGAAAGAAGGCATTAGCCAAGCCGTGATGGCGGGAAAGGTTCAACACGCTTCTCTTTTTGGCGGCATTTCCCCTGATCTGCGCGCGGCCAAAATATTATGGAGAGCCAAGGACCGAAGAACCGATACCCTCCTTGGCGAAATCGCTTCCGAACTCAAAAGCGAAGGCATCGAACTTTTGCCCTCGACTACTTTTCTATCTCACCTTCTTGTTCCGGAAGGACTCCTCAGTCAGCGAAAGCCGACACGGGAAGAATGGGAGGATATTCTCATTGGTTGGAAGGCGGCCAAGGCCGTCGCCGCCTTCGACATCGGCCAAACCGTCGTCGCCAAGGAAAAAGCGATTGTCGCGGTTGAAGCCATGGAAGGGACTGACGCCTGCATTCTCAGGGCCAAAGAAATTGTTCAGGCGCGCGGGGAAAAACCTTCTCTGGTGGTCGTCAAGGTCGCAAAACCCAAACAAGACCTGCGTTTTGATATTCCGATTATCGGTCTTGAAACGCTCAAAGTTTTTTCTCAAGCTTCCGTCTCGGCCTTGGCCTTGGAAGCGAAATCCGCTATGATTTTTGATAAGGACCAATTTATTAAAGAAGCGAATCAACAAAAACTGGCCCTGATTTCTTTCTCTCCCGAGGGACCCTCGGAAAAAACTCTATGAACTCAAACAAACTTAAAGTCGCCGTGATCGGCGCGGGATCCATGGGTAGTCATCACGCCCGGGTCCTCAGTAAAATCCCGGAAGTGGATCTCGTGGCCATTTCGGACTTAAACCTCTGGCGCGCGCAGTTGGCCGCCTGGAAAGCCAACACGACTCCGGTTCGAGATTACCACGACGTTTTCTCCCGCGCCGAAGCGGTCGTCATCTCCGTTCCCACCCCGCTCCATTATCAAGTGGGAAAAGAAGCCCTTGAACGCGGGCTTCATTGTCTCATCGAAAAGCCTCTCGCCTCATCTTTAGATGAAGCGCGAAAGCTTTTGGCCTTATCTCAAGAAAAAAATCTTGTTCTCCAAGTCGGACATATCGAACGCTTTAACCCCGCCGTCCTGGAAGCCGTTAAGCATATTGATCAACCGCGTTTTATTACGGTCGAACGCCTGGGTCCCTATGACCCCCGCATGTCTCACATCGGAGTCGTTTTGGATCTGATGATTCACGATTTGGATATTTTGCTGACTCTGGTTGGGTCCGAAGTCGAATCCATTGAAGCTTTGGGCGCCCATATTTTGTCCGATTACGAGGATATTGCCAACGTTCGCGTACGCTTTAAGACCGGTTGCGTCGCTAATTTGACGGCCAGCCGCATTTCGCTCGCCAAAAGCCGCAAGCTTCGCCTTTTTCAAAAAGACGGCTATATTTCTCTTGATTATGGTAATTCCGATTTGAAAATCTATAAGAAAAAATCGGCAACCATCAAAAATCTTAAGGACATCGAGATATTAAGACCCAAACTCTCTTCGGTCGAGCCTCTTAAAAGCGAACATCTTCATTGGATTGACTGCATTCGCAACAATCTCAAGCCCTGGCCTTCGGCGGAGCGAGGAATTGAAGCCCTAAAACTCGCTTTCCAAATTTCGGAGCAACTGGAAAGATACCGGGATAACCCTCAGGATTCGCGAAGTTTTATTCCTGATTGGGCCAAGGATATCGCCCGCATCGCCGGCGCCATCGGAAAAACCGTAATCAAGGAATAAAAATCATGGATTTTCCCTCTTTTAAACATTACTCGCAAATTAGAAAATCTTTAGCCCAAAGATTGACTGACGGACTCATCCTTCTCAAAGGCGGAGACCCCCTCGTTCGCAACGGGGACGTCGAGTATCTATTCCGTCAAAAATCCGACTTTCTTTACCTCAGCGGGTTCGAAGAGCCGGGAGCCTGGATTCTCATCGATCCTAAGCGCAAAAAAGAGATTCTCTTCATTCCCAAGGCGGATGACCATCATTTGGTCTGGATTGGAACCTTGCCCACTCTCGAGGAATCTCGAAAGCGTTATGGATTTTCAAAGGTTTGTTATCAATCTGATTTTGAGATGGAGGTTAAGAAAGCCCTTTCCGGTTACCGAAAAATTTACGCCGAAAAAGAAGTTCTCCCTCATTTAAAGACTTTCAGAAAAAGCGCGGTCCTTTCCGAAAATCTTCGCGAAGCCTTAGACGAACTGAGGGCCGTAAAAACCCCCGGCGAAATTGAATTATTGAAAGTCGCAAACCACATTTCTGGAAACGCCCATATCGAGGTGATGCGTCACGCGCGGCCCGGCCAGTATGAATACCAGGTCCAGGCCATTTTTGAATCAGAATGTCTCAAATCAGGCCTGCGTTCTTTAGGATATCCGACTATCGTCGCCACCGGAAAAAATGCCGCCGTTTTGCATTACAACAAGAACTCAGAAAAGATCAAAGACGGCGAACTCGTTCTCATTGACGCGGGAGCGGAATTTCGAGGTTATTCCGCCGACATCACCCGCACATTCCCAGCCAACGGACGCTTTACTCAAAAACAAAAAGATATTTATTCCATCGTCTTAGAGACACAAAAAAAATCCATCGAAAAATCGCGTCCGGGAGCTCTCTCGGCGGAACTTCATGTTTTTTCCATGCGCATCATCGCCGAGGGGCTTAAATCTCTGGGGATACTCAAAGGAGACACCGACGGATTGGTAGAAAATGGCGCCGTTCGCATTTTCTACCCTCATGGGCTAACCCATATGCTGGGCTTGGACGTCCACGATTCAACCGGCGGAAAAAAAAGATGCGTTCCCAACCCCACTAAAATCCCGGTGCGGTTTTCGGCTAAATTGGAAGCGGGTTTTGTCATCACCATGGAGCCGGGTATCTATTTTATCCGCTTTCTTTTAGAAAGTCCTAAAATTCGGGAAAAAATGAAAGATCAAATCAATTTTAAAATGCTACGACATTTCCTTGAGTTCGGCGGCATCCGCATCGAAGACGACATCATGATCAACTCTCATGGCGCGCCGATAAACCTGACTCACGTCCCCAAAGAGATTGATGCAATTGAAAGACTCTGCGCCGAAAACCGAGCATCCAAACGACCCTAAGAAGCTTTTAACCGTTTTAAGACGACCTGCCTACGTGAGAAATCCCCCGTGGCCAGCGTCTTTTTGAATTGGAGTTTAACTCGCTTTTTTGACCGCTTGACTGGGAACGTGTTGCCAAACCGCTCTCGCCGCGGGCGTCAAAGACTTCATGTTCTGGAGAAACAAAGCCACTTTCCAAATTTGTTCCGAAGTCAAAGTATGGGCGAAAGACGGCATTCCCGTCATCCGGATTCCGTGGAAAACTTTCCAAAAAGTATGGCCCGCGGGATCATCTTCAACGCCGTCAAGCGCCAGTTGCGGCGGCCTTTGATAAAGCCCCAGCGCGATGTTGGAAGGTTGTCCATCGGATGAACCGTGGCAAACGGCGCAGTTTTGGGAGTAGATCTCAATTCCCTCAATTAAATTCTGATCGTTGAGAGTCTCGGGATTAGGATTTTTTGGCGCTTGCCGGTTAATCACCGCGTGGAGGGCGGTCTTGGCTATCACTTTTTCAAGCCAAGAGGGCTTGGCATCGGCGTTGGCCGGAGCGTAACCCATGGTAATCACAAGCAGGGCGACAACCATGCCGCCCACAATAACGCCTAAAGCTCCTACGACAATTCCTTTACCCATAAAACTCTCCTTGACTGATTTTTAAATGCGACGCTTTTATTGTGGCATAAAGCCGAGACTTTTTCCAAAATTTTGCCTTCAGTTCAATGAAACTGGTATTATAAAGGCCATGGACAACTCTACGGAAACCGCTCTTGATCCGGTCTGCAAAATGGCGGTTCGCCCACCTGACCCCAAGGGCGGTTCTTTTTCCTATCGCGGCCAAACTTATTTTTTCTGTAATCCCAAATGCAGGAATAGGTTTATTTCAAACCCGGAAAAATTTCTCTCCCCGGATTCGCTGGATCAAGAAGCCCTCCCTTCTGGAACAGATTACTCATGTCCCATGCATCCAGAGGTCAAAAACGCGGGCCCCGGTTCTTGTCCCTTTTGCGGAATGGCGCTTGACCCTGAAATCCCCAACCTTCAAACCGGACCCGATCCAGAATTTCAGGATATGAGCCGCCGTTTTTGGACCGGTCTTATTTTGGGCGCGCCGCTTTTCATTCTCTCCATGTCTAAAATGGGGAACCTCCCAAGAAAAGACGCCTGGTTTGAATTTTTTCTCGCGACGCCCATTGTCTTATGGAGCGGAAAGCCTTTTTTTATCCGCGCCTGGGAATCTCTCAAGAATAAAAGCCCAAATATGTTTACCTTGATCGCGATGGGAACCGGCGCCGCCTATCTGACCAGCGCGGTTTCCTTGATTTTTCCGCGATGGTTTCCCCAAGGGTTTAAAATGTCCAATGGTCAAATACCCGTCTATTTTGAATCGGCGGCCATGATTACGCTTCTGGTCCTTTTGGGTCAGATGATTGAGATGAAAGCCCGAAGAAAAGCGACGGGGGCGATTGAATCTCTTCTCGCTTTATCTCCTCCGAAAGCGCATCGAATCATTTCCTCGGACCAAGAAGAAGAAATCTCCATCGATCAAATCAGGCGCGGAGATATTTTAAGGGTTAAGCCCGGCGAGCGGGTTCCCACCGATGGAACCGTTCTTTCCGGACGCAGTTCGGTCGATGAATCTTTGTTGACCGGAGAGGCTTTTCCGGTTGAGAAAAACGCAGGCGCGTCAGTGATCGGCGGAACTCTTAACGGTTCCGGAAGCTTTACGATGAAAGCGGAAAAAGTCGGCTCCGAGACCTTTCTTTCTCAAATGATTCATCTCGTCCTTCAAGCCCAAAAAAGCCGCGCTCAAATTCAAAGGGCGGCGGATGCGGCGGCCGCTTATTTCGCTCCCGCCGTCGTTGGGATTGCGATCGCATCCGGATTTATTTGGTTTTTTTTCGGGCCACAACCGTCTTTAAGCCATGCCTTACTGAGCGCGATCTCGGTTCTCATCGTGGCCTGCCCCTGCGCCTTGGGGCTTGCCACTCCCATGGCCATCATGGTGGGAACAGGGCGGGCCGCCGAAATGGGCATATTGATTAAAAGCGCGGAAGCCCTCGAAATTCTGGAAAAAGCGGACATTCTCTGCGTCGACAAAACCGGGACCTTGACCGAGGGAAGACCGCGCGTCACGACCATCCTCACCGCGCCGGGTTATGATGAATCGCGGATACTAAGTCTGGCCGCGAGCCTTGAGAAGCTCAGCGAACATCCGCTCGCTTCCGCTATCGTCCAGAGCGCTCAAGACCGCGGCGTTTCTCTTCAGGAGGTCGAACATTTTGAATCTTTCCCCGGAGAAGGCGTAAAAGGCCAAGCGTTAAAACAAACAGTCTTCGTTGGAAGTGAATCTTTTATGGAGAAACATTATATTGATGTCTCTCCCTTAAGAGACGCGGCACGGGAAATTCGCGAAGACGCGCGGGGCGCGGTTTTTGTCGCTGAAGAAAGCCGCGCCATTGGAATCATCGGCGTCTCTGATCCTATAAAACCCTCAACTCCCGAAGCCCTCAAAATTTTGGCGCAAGAGGGACTTGAAATCGTGATGCTCACCGGAGACGATTCCGAAACCGCCAAGCGCGTCGCCCAAAGGCTGGGAATTAAAAATATCAAAGCCGGAATTTTACCCCATCAGAAACAAGAGATCGTCAAGAAATTTCAAAAAAGCGGACGCAAGGTCTTGATGGCGGGAGACGGGATTAACGACGCGCCGGCT
Source organism: Elusimicrobiota bacterium (assembly GCA_027371715.1). Lineage (GTDB taxonomy): Bacteria > Elusimicrobiota > Elusimicrobia > UBA1565 > UBA9628 > JAKAQV01. The sequence goes on from DAHXMM010000021.1 coordinate 114,190, forward strand.
TTGGCGCAAGCGGATGCGGGCATGGCCATGGGAAGCGGATCGGGCGTCGCCCTTCAGAGCGCTCCCATCATTTTGCTTCATGGAGATTTAAGAGACGCGGCGCGAGCCCGGAGATTATCGAAACTGACCCTACGCAATATTCGACAAAATCTTTTCTGGGCTTTTGGCTATAACGCCTTGGCCATTCCCATAGCGGCAGGCGCTCTTTACCCCTTATTGGGATCTATCAGTCTCTTAAACCCTGTGATGGCCGGAGTCCTTATGAGTTTTAGCTCTGTCTCCGTCGTTCTCAATTCTCTAAGACTCAGAAAAGCAAAGATTTAATCTCCGCCAAGCGAAGCCAATTCCCGAGACGCTTCTTTTCGATTCTCTGAATCGGGATCATTTTTGGCCACCCACTTTAAAAAATCCCGGTATTGAGCCGGATCCATTAATTCCTTAAGTTCAAAGCGGGCGTTCATGCGCCGCACCGGATCGGGATTAGTCTTGGCATAGTGAACCAAGATGGGAATCACTTGATGGCTTCGGGAGGCAAAAAGCGCGGTCTCAAGCATGACGCGCTCATTTTCATCGGTTGTAGCCTGATATTTTTGAATTAGACTCTTGATTTGATTTTCATTTGCGCAAATCCCAATTTTGATCGCCAATTGATGCCGAAGTCCATTGGGGAGTTTATTATTTTCGACAATAGAGAGTATTTCGTCATAAGAGTTTTCGAGCACGGAAATGGAAATATCGGTCGCAGCGGCCTCATCAGCCATCGCGCGTTTAGAGGCGCTGCTACTTTTAGACCACTCCGCCATCAAAGGGAGCGTCTTATCCCAAAAGCGCACCGCGAGTATTCTCGCCACCGAAGGCGCTTTTTCGGCCTGGGAAACAATGAGCTTAAAGACTTTCTCTCCCTGCCACAAAGCCAAGGCGTCTAACGCTTCATACTGAGCGGTCCACATCTGCCTGTCTTTAAGAAGCGTCGCCTGTTCAAGACTTGAAAATTTAAATTTAGATTTGGCGATTTTTTCGATTAAGGGCAAAGCCCGCTGAGAACGCAATTGGAAAGCCCCTTGAATGGCGAATAAGAGGATTTGAGGATCTTTGTGCGACAAATACCCGAGAAAAACGGAGGCGAGTTCATGATTAGGGCCCTTAAGCAAGGACAAAGAACTCATCACAGCGGATCGCGCCATCGGCTGAGGATAGCGCATGTAGAGATCAAAATCGTATTGAACGTCAATGGGGGTTACAGGGGCAGTGCGCGCGACTTCTCTAAGGATTTTCTCTTTTTCTCCCTTATCAATGGCCTGGTAATAGGAACGACAGAGAGACACAACCGGCGGATGAGAGGGCGAAAAAGTCTGAGCCCATAAGTTCGAGCTAATTAAGAAAATAATTATTTTCATTTTAGAATCACCTTGAGAACAGCTTCTATTTGAGATTTTCGGTCTCCGGCCATATCAATGACCGCGAGGCCTTTATTAATTAATGACAAATCGGAGTTGCCTCTCATCAAAAGAACCGTGGTTTTATCCGCCGCTCTTTGACTGAGAAGTTCTAAGACTTTCTTCTGTCCAGGAAAGCGGCGCGCCTCGAAACAGAAAAATATAATTTGATCGGCCTTCTTAACCATCGGACGCAAAAAACCTACTTCTTTCCCCTTGACGGGCGTTTCCAACAGTTGGAATGCGCCCTTTTTTTTAAAATATCCTTTTAACCAACGAATGGGGCCGCGAGGGCCGCCTTCAAAGACGAAGGAAGACTTAACTTCTGAAAAGTTAGGAAATAAGACCAGAATTGAATTTTTCCTAGGGTCTAAGGGAAACTCCCAGCTCCCTGGTCTGAGCACGCGAAGGGCTTTATCCGCGATCAAGGCAACGAGATTGCCTGAATGCAGGGACTCCGAACCTTGGAAATGGCGAATTTTCCTTTGATTTAAAATGGAAGAAATTCTTTTTTCATCCACAAAGCCCGCCACGGCTTCCTTGACCTGATTTTGAAGAGACAAATTGGCATCGGAAAAAATCAATAAATCATGTCCCGCTTGAAGAGCTTTCACCGCCGCCTGCGCAGGGCTTAAACCGCTTTTGATGACCGCGCCCATCGACAAATCATCTGAAAGCGCAAGACCCCGAAATCCCATTTTTTTTCTCAAAAGTTCAGTGACAATTTTTTTTGAGAAAGTCGCTAGTTCCACATCAAGCGCGGGATAATGAATATGAGAAGTCATTACGCATTTGACTTTCGCCTTCAGCGCCGCCGCGAAGGGAATCAAGTGGCGATTAAAAATTTGGGAACGGGAAGCATGAATTTTAGGAATTAAAAGGTGAGGATCCAGGGTCGCATCCCCCATTCCAGGAAAATGCTTGGCGCAAGCCCAAACATGATGGTCTTGAAGCCCACGAATAAAATTTTTTCCGATCATGGCCACTTCTCGGGGGCTTTCCCCAAAGGAGCGAATTCCGATGCCTGGATTATAAGACTCTCCGCTTAAATCCAAAACCGGAGCGAAATTAAGCGCGATTCCCAAAGCGGAAAGTTCCAGCGCCATTTGACGCCCCACCGCGTAAGCCAAATCTTTATTTTCGGCCTTTCCAATCGCCTGCGCGCTGGGGAAAAGAGTAACCCCCTTGGAAAAGCGAACGACATTTCCCCCTTCATGATCAATCGTCCAAAGAAGAGAACGCCCCATGGCCTCATTCGCATCTCGAATCAAGGAAGAAACTTGGTGAGGCGAATAAATATTTCGGGCCAGAAGTAAAATACCCGCCGGGTTAATTTTTTTTAAATGGGCGACTAAGGCCCGGCTGACTTTTTTGCCTTCAATTCCAATGATGAGAGGACTTACATTCATTTAAGAAATCCTAACATTTTGTAGAATGGACCCGGAGGGGAAATATATGGATTTGAAATCAGGAGAAGCCTGTCGACTCTCGGGAAGATCAGATGATTTGGAGACGATTAAAAAAATTTTAACTTACAAAACCATCGCAGTCGTTGGTTGCTCGCCTAAACCAGAACGCCCCAGCCATTCGGTCGCCGCTTATCTCAAAGAAGAAGGCTATAAAATCATCCCTGTTAATCCCGGGCACAAGGAAATCCTAGGTGAAAAGTGCTACTCCTCACTTTTAGATATCCCAGGAAACGTGGACATCGTCGATGTATTTAGAAAATCAGAAGAAGTTTTGCCCATCATCCAAGAGGCGATCGCGATCAAGGCTAAAGCTCTGTGGCTTCAAGACGGCATTTCTCACCCCGAGGGAGAAGCTTTGGCAAAAAAAGCCGGGCTTTTGGTGATCTCCAACGATTGTCTGGGACGCAGACGATCCCAACTCAAATCTTAATTTACTTTTTTCGGACTAGACGCCAACCCAAGGGAAGAAGCCCGGCAGCCAGGCAAGACTTAAGGATATCCCCGACTAAAAAAGGATAAAGACCTTCCGCGAGCAAATGACTCTTAGGAACATAAAAGGCGAGAACAACTAAACCTAAAGCCAAAATAACGAAACTCCCCAGCATCATTTGAAGGAAAGCCGTTAAGGGATCGCGATCCCACCCTCTCTCAGAAAGAATCCCAGTCAAATAAGCGGCCGGCAAAAACCCCATCAAATATCCTCCCGTCGCGCCTAAAAAAACATGCCAACCGGAAGACGCTCCTGCGAAAAAGGGAAATCCGACGGCGCCCATCGCCAAATAGATTCCGACGCTGAGGAGCCCTCGTCTAGGCCCCAACAAAGCCGCGGAAAAAAGAACTCCAAAGGTTGAGCCCGTCAAGGGAACGGGAGTAAACGGAAGGGGAATCGTAATCTGCGCGCAAAGGGCCATTAGAAACGCCGCCCCTAAGACCCAAAGAGCCGAGGAAACGCTCATGGTCTTTGGAGAAATATTCTCGGAAAAAGAAGAAATACGGGAACCGTAGATAATCGAGGAATTCATGGTTTTATCTTACTTTTTTTCGACTGAAAATACAAAACCCGCCGAAAAATTTCAGCGGGTTTTGTTTAAGAACGCCTACTGAAGGCGCTTAGAGCTTTTTAACGTTGGTCGCTCTGGGACCTTTGTCCGATTGCTGGATTTCGAACTCAACCGATTGATTCTCGGCCAAGGTCTTAAATCCATCGCCCGTAATGGCGCTGTGATGGACAAACAAGTCCTTCGAACCGTCGTCCGGGGTGATGAACCCGAAGCCCTTCTGATCATTGAACCACTTCACTTTTCCTGTAGGCATTCCTATTACTATCCTCTTTCTTTACTGATAATGGCCGCAAAACGGCGCGGCAGGCCTTGAATTAAGGCCTAGTTTTATTATAGCACGAATTCCGATAGTTACAACGAAGAAAATCGTTATTTTTTGTCGCTAAGAATTCTTAAAGCATATAGCCCTAATCGTAAATTTTGAACCCTTCTCTAAAAAAATAAAAACCAAGTAAACGCAAAAGGCGATGGAAAACGGCTTTTTATTTTCCGGGAAGCTCGAATTTTTCCTTCAACTTTTTCGAGATATCCGGTAAAACAAAAGGCTCAACCGAAGCCCCCAGCCGAGCTACCTCTTTGACCATTGAAGAAGCAAAATACGTATAGCGTTCATCCGGCATCAAGAAAACGGTCTCGACATCCGGATAAAGAGTCCTGTTAAAAGACGCCAATTGAAATTCATAGTCCATATCGCTGACCACCCGAAGACCCCGAATCAATACCCTAATTTTGTTCTCGCGCAAATAATCCACCAGAAGCCCGGAAAAAAGTTCCGCCTGAACATTGGGAATTTTTTGAATCGCCTGGCGAACCATGCCTAGTCGCTCCTCGGCTAAAAACGTATGCTTCTTAGCCGGATTGTCCGCAACCGCGACGATCACCCGCTCAAATATTTTAGCGGCGCGAAAAACGATGTCCAAATGCCCCAAGGTTGGGGGATCAAAACTTCCTGGATACACCGCGATGCGGCTGGTTGAATTAGGCATACGAAGAATTTACAAAAAAGAGGACCTTCTTTTTGCTAACATCGTTTCAGTGATGATATTGGAATCCGTAGCTCTTGCTTTGGCTTTTCTTTTGTCTTTTTTTACTCTTATGCGCTTTTTCTCGCGAGCTTCGCCGGAAAATTCTTCTAAAAACAAAAATTCGGGTGAAGTGGGTTGGGAGAAATTAGATGAACTACTGGATATTCTCTCAACGCTTCAAGAGCAAGGCGTTTCCTATGCGGGACTAGTCTCAAAGGAAGAATTCGGTAAGGCTGTCCTTAATGCCGCTTGCCGCTTAATGAACTGCGAGCGGGGCTCCATCATGCTTTGGGACGAAAATGGCGGGCACCTTAAGATTGTCGCTGCGATTCCAGAAACGGGAAAACCCCAAACTCTTTTTTTAAAACCCGGGGAAGGAATCGCGGGAGAAGCCTTTTCTAAGGCTCAAACAATGTTTATCGAAGATCCCACCGTTGATCCGCGATATCTTTCCGCCCAAAATCACACCCATCCATTTTTATCCATGCCGCTTTTGATTCAATCAAAGCCCATCGGGGTCTTAAATCTTCACGCAACCGGAAACGCCGCTCCTTTTAAAGACCATAACGCAAAATTTCTTAAAATTCTTGCCTCCGAGGCCGCCGTCACTTTTCATAATTTGGAATTATTCGAACGCTTAGAAACTTTTTATCTTGAAATGGTTAAGACTCTGGCCCGAGCGGTAGACTCAAAAGATCACTACACCCATGAGCACTCAGACCGCGCCAAGGCGCGAGCTAAAAGGCTCGCTAAGGTTCTTGATCTTGACCCTACCTATACCCGCTACGTTGAATACGCCGCTCTTCTTCACGATATCGGAAAAATCGGCATTGACGAATCTATTCTCAATAAACCCGGTAAGTTGACGGCGGAAGAATACGAGGAAATGAAAAAACATCCTCTCATCGGACATCAGATACTCTCTCCCGTTAAATTCCTCGGCCCGGTCGCGCAAATGGTTCTCCACCATCAGGAGTGGTACGATGGCCGCGGATACCCCAACGGACTTAAGGGCGAAAAAATACCTTTAGGTTCCCGCATTGTCGCCGTCATTGACGCTTGGGATGCCATGACCTCCGATCGTCCTTACCGAAAAGCCCTGGGCCGAGAAAAAGCTGTTTCGGAGCTTCAAAAAGGAGCAGGAACTCAATTTGATCCCGTGGTGGTAGAAGCTTTTCTTAAGATAGAAGCCGAGGAAAACGCAACTTTATCCCGGAGCGAGTAGTGTTGACCATCACGCCGACCCCTATCGGAAATTTAGGTGATATGGGTCCCCGCGCCCTTGAAGCCCTTAAAAAAGCCTCCATCATTTATTGCGAAGACACCCGGAGAACCAGAATTCTCACTTCTTATTTCGGAATCTCAGCCCCTCTCAAACGTTATGACGAACATAATCCAAAAGTTTTAAGACAAATTTTGGAAGAGCTTAAGAGCGGAAAAAATATCGCCTTAGTTTCCGATGGTGGGCTTCCGGCCATTTCCGATCCTGGACACAAAATCGTCGCTTGGGCGCGAAAAGAAAAAATTGAGGTTTTGGCCATTCCCGGCCCCAGCGCGGTCGTTACCGCCTTGGCGGCTTCGGGGCTTCCGGCCGATTCTTTTATTTTCCTGGGGTTTCTGCCGAGAGCCCCAGGAAAAAGAAAAAGAATTTTAGAAACTTTCTCCTCCCTTCAAAGAACAATCGCCCTCTACGAATCCCCTTTTCGCGTCAAAAACTTAATGCAGGAGCTTTTCGAGGTCTTTTCTTCTAAAGCCCAGTGCGCGGTTGTGCGAGAAATTTCTAAAATACACGAAGAGTGGTTTTACGGAACCTTGGAGGAAGTCAAAGACAAGATTGACGTAAAGGAACCCCTTCTCGGCGAATTCGTCGTCATGATTCATCCTAAAGGAGACTTATCCAATGAACCTCAAAGTTGATACGAAAATTTTTCATGTGGGTGAGGCCGGGAAATTGCCGGAAAAAGCACTTGAAACCTTGGCGGAAGCGGCCAAGGCCTGCCGCACAATCATTTTCCCCACCGACACCGTTTACGTTCTGGGTTCCACGGGTCTCATCAAAGCCGCTTCCAGGCGCATTTATCAAATCAAGGCCCGCTCCAGCATTAGACCCCTTCCCGTCTTAGTTTGGTCGGTGGAGGAAGCAAAAAAATGGGTGCACTGGACCGAGCAAGCCGAAAAACTAGCGCAAAAATTTTGGCCGGGACCCTTGACCTTGGTCTTAAAACCCACACAACAAGGAAAAATTTTAACCTTCCCGGAATATCAAACCATCGCTATCAGCATCCTCAATCATCCGCTTCTCAATGAAGTCATCAAAGCCGCCGGAGTTCCTTGGGTCTTCACAAGCGCCAACATTTCCGGTTCCTCAGCCATCTCCAAGGCTGAGGACGTGATTTCTAATTTTCGGGGAACGGTTGATTATATCGTCTCTGCCGGAAACACACCAGGCGGAGAAGCAAGCATCATTGACGCAACCGGGAAAACCATCCGCATCTTAAGAGAAGGAAAAATCTCTTCTCCTCAAGCTTTTGAAGTTTGTCCGCCGGAAAACGCATCCACCATGGGGGCCCAAAAATGAATTCTATTCTCGAACGCCAAGACCCGGAAGTTTACCGCGCAATCTCTCTTGAAACCGAAAGACAAAAAGATAATCTCGAACTTATCGCTTCTGAGAACTACGTCTCGCCGGCGGTCCTGGAAGCCCAAGGCTCCATTCTCACCAATAAATACGCCGAGGGGTATCCCGGTAAACGCTATTACGGAGGATGCGAATTCGTGGATATCGCCGAAAAGTTAGCCATTGAAAGAGCGCAAAGTTTATTTCGCGCCGAACACGCCAATGTTCAACCTCATTCCGGAACCCAGGCAAACATGGCGGTGTATCTCTCAGTATTAAAACCGGGGGATACGGTCATGGGTCTTAATCTTGCGCACGGAGGACACCTCTCTCACGGCCACCCGCTCAATTTTTCGGGAAAGTATTTCAACATCATCCCCATCAACGTGTCCAAGGAAACCGAACTTATTGATTACGATGAAGCGGAAAAATTAGCTCTTCAACACAAGCCTCAACTGATTTTTGCGGGAGCCTCGAATTACTCCCGCCAATTCGATTGGGAGCGTCTTAAAAAAATCGCGGATTCCGTCGGCGCCTTTTTCGCGGCCGATGTCGCCCATTACGCGGGGCTGATTGCGGCGGATATTTATCCCTCCCCTGTTTCCCTAGCTGATTTCGTAACTTCCACCACCCATAAAACTCTTCGCGGCCCGCGAGGAGGCCTTATTCTTTCCAAGGCCGCGCATCAAGCTAATCTCGACAAAATCATGTTTCCGGGAATCCAGGGCGGACCGTTGATGCACATCATCGCGGCCAAGGCCGTCTGTTTCGGCGAAGCCTTGAAGCCCGAATTTAAGAGCTACCAGGCCCAAATTCTCGCCAACGCCCGCAAACTCTCTAGCGAATTAAAATCCAAGGGGTTCCGCATTGTCGCCGGAGGAACGGACTGCCATTTATTCTCCGTTGATTTGAGGGCCAAAAACATCACCGGAAAAGAAGCCGAGGAGGCTTTGGATAAAGCCGGAATTACGGTCAATAAAAACTCCATTCCCTACGATCCGCAAAAACCTTTTATCGCTTCCGGTATCCGCATCGGGACCCCGGCCATCACGACCCGCGGCATGAAGGAAAACGAAATGCTCCATATCGCAAGCCTCATCGACGAGGCTCTCATGAAAGCTGGGGATGAGGCCGGGCTTAAAGCCATCAGGGGCGAGGTTAAAAAACTCTGCGATCGTTTCCCGGTTCCGACAAACCAAGACCTTAAAGTTGCCGCCATTTGATAAAATAGAATCGTCGTCAATACATCACAGACCAAGGGAGCCCCATGAAATCATCTTCTAGTAAAAAAGCGAAAATAGGAATCATCGGGGGAAGCGGTCTTTATGACATGGACGGCTTTTCCAACAAACGCCTCGTTAAAGTCAAAACTCCGTTTGGAGATCCCTCAGCGCCGCTGATTTTAGGAGAAATTTCCGGAATTCCCTGCGCTTTTCTAGCGCGGCACGGAAATGGTCATACGATTTTGCCGCAAGAAATCAACGTGCGGGCCAATATTTGGGCCCTTAAATCCGTTGGCGTGGAACGCTTAATCGGAGTCACCGCGGTCGGTTCTCTCAAAGAAGAGCTTCCCCCGCGTCATTTTGTTTTCCCCAATCAAATTTTTGATTTGACCCACGGACGGGCTGCGACTTTTTTTGGAAACGGCATCGTCGCCCATACGGCCTTTCACACCCCATTTTGCCTTGAACAGTCAAAAATTATTTTCGAAAAATCCGTCTCTCTGGGAATCAACTCCCATCAAGGCGGAACCTACGTCTGCATGCAAGGCCCGCTTTTTTCAACCAAGGCCGAATCTCGATTCTATAAGAGTCTCGGATTTTCCGTGATCGGAATGACCGCCTCCACCGAGGCCAAACTCGCACGGGAAGCGGAGCTTTGTTATTCTTTAATCAGCTTAGTCACCGATTACGACTGTTGGAAAGACGGAGAAGAAGTCTCCGCTGATATCGTAACTTCCGTTATGCACGACAATTCCAAAAACGCGCAAAAACTTTTAGTTTCCGCGATCTCTGAAATTGCAAAAAGAGAAGCTCATTGCTCTTGCCCTGAAGCTATGAAACACGCGATTGTCACTTCTCCAAAAGCGATTAAACCGGCAGTGAAGAAGAAATTAGCTCTTATTATTGGGAAATATACTTGAATCCCCTGAATCATAAAAAGGCGCTCAACCGATTCCAAAAAAATAAGCTGATAAAGGAGGCTCTTAATGTCCGTAAAAATGCCTATTGCCCCTATTCCCGCTACGCCGTCGGGGCGGCGGTTTTAACCTCTTCCGGCAAAATTTATTCCGGATGCAACGTCGAGAATTCTTCTTATGGGCTCAGCATCTGCGCGGAGAGAAACGCGATTTTTAACGCCGTCGCCTGTGGAGACAAGAAAATCACCGCCATTTGCGTCGCAACCAAATCACCCAAACCCTGCGGGGCCTGCCGGCAGGTGATCATGGAATTCGCCTCCCAGGGGTGCCCGGTCTTACTCGTCGATGTATCCTTAAAAGACCCTTATTCCAATGTTTTGGAAACGACCGCCGCCCATCTCTTGCCGTGGGCTTTTGT